>NZ_CP107904.1:7308000-8011000 GCF_036013975.1 Kitasatospora sp. NBC_00458 | reverse complement strand
GGGCGTCAGCACACCGCCTGTCCGGGTCGCCCGTGTCATGCGCGGAGCCCCGTCCGGCGTGCTGCCGGTCGGGGCTCCAGGTGGTGCGGTGAGGCCTGAACTCTTCGCTCTGGCGGTCGGGTCGACCGCTTCAGACGGGTCGGGTCGGCGGTCTCAGGGGGTCGGGGTGGCGGGTTTGGCGGGTTTGGCGGGGCGGTTGCCGAAGAGGCCGTAGAAGGCGGCGAGGGTCGGGGCGAGGTAGGCGGCCCAGACGGTGAGTTGGAGTGTGGTGGGGTCGGGTTGGAAGTTGAAGACGCCCTTGAGGAGGGTGCCGTACCAGCTGTCCTTGGGGATGGTGGTGCTGATGTCGAAGGCCCGGTCGTGCAGGCCGGGCAGCCAGCCGGCTTCCTGGAGGTCGTGGACGCCGTAGGCGAGGACGCCCGCGGCGACGACGACGAGCATGGCGCCGGTCCAGGTGAAGAACCGGGCGAGGTTGATCTTCAGGGCGCCGCGGTAGAACAGCCAGCCCAGCACCATCGCGGTGGCCAGGCCCAGGGCGGCGCCGATGATCGGGTTGTAGCCGTCGTCGGTGGCCTGGACCGCGGACCAGATGAACAGCGCGGTCTCCAGGCCCTCGCGGCCGACCGCGAGGAAGGAGGTGACCACGAGCGCGACCGTGCCCATGGCGACCGCGGCGTCCAGCTTCCCGTGGAGTTCGGCCTTCAGGTGCCGGGCGGTGCGGCGCATCCAGAACACCATCCAGGTGACCAGGCCCACCGCGATGACCGACAGCGTCCCGCCGAGTGCCTCCTGGGCCTCGAAGGTGAGCTGGGTGGAGCCGTACTGCAGCACCGCGCCGAACGCCATCGACAGCGCGACGGCGGCGCCGACGCCGGCCCACACGGGCGGGAGCCGGTCCCGGCGGCCGGTCTTGACCAGGTAGGCGATCAGGATGCAGACGACGAGGCTGGCTTCCAGGCCCTCGCGCAGGCCGATCAGGTAGTTGCCGAACACGGCACCTCCTCAGGGGGGTTCGCGGCAGGGGGTCGGGAGGTCAGCCGAACAGGGCCTGGCCCCACCACTCGCCGGGCTTGCGGATACCCGCCGGGCAGGCGAAGTGCGCCGAACCGACGTGCTGGATGTACTCGTTGAGCGCGTCGGACGCGGCCAGACGCTGCTGGAGCGGGACGAAACCGGTGCGGCTGTCGCGCTGGTAGGCCAGGAAGAACAGGCCCGCGTCCAGGCGGCCCAGGCCGTCGGTGCCGTCGGTGAAGGAGAACCCGCGGCGCAGGATCATCCGCCCGCCGTTGGAGTCCGGGTGGGCCAGGCGCACATGCGCGTCCGCGGGCATCGCGGCGAGGTCCGGGTCGTCGTGCTCCCGGGTCCTGCCGTAGGCCGCGCCCTCGCCCTTGGTACGGCCGAACACGTCCTCCTGCTCCTTCAGCGACGTCCGGTCCCACGTCTCGACGTGCATCCGGATCCGACGCGCGACGAGATAGGAGCCACCGGTCATCCACTCCGGACCCTCACCCGGCGCCACCCACACGTCCCGCGCCAGCCGGGCGGTGTCGCTACCCGCGATGTTGCGGGTACCGTCCTTGAAACCCATCATGTTGCGCGGCGTCTGGGCGTCGGGCGTCGTGGAGGACGTCTTGCCGAACCCCAGCTGCGACCAGCGGATGTTGACCGTCCCCATCCCGATCCGGGCCAGGTTGCGGATCGCGTGGACCGCGACCTGCGGATCGTCCGCGCACGCCTGCACACACAGGTCCCCGCCGCTGCGCTGCGGGTCGAGGTTGTCGCCCTTGAAACGGGGCAGGTCGATCAGCGCCTCGGGGCGCTTCGCCTTCAGGCCGAAACGGTCCGTGCCGTCCTTGTCGAACAGGGTCGGGCCGAAACCGATGGTCAGCGTCAGCCGGGACGCGGGCAGGCCCAACGCCTCACCGGTGTCGTCGGGCGGCGCCTCGGGCAGACCGCTCGCCGCACCGCTGCCCACCTCGCGCCCGCCCGTCATCGCGGCCGCGGCCCTCGTCCACTCCTTCAGCATCCGCGCCAGCGACTCACGCGTCGCGGACGCGGAGACGTCGAACGCCGCGAAGTGCAGACGGTCCTGGACCGGGGTCGCGATCCCCGACTGGTGCTCCCCGTAGAAGGGGACGTCCCCACCCACCGCGGCGGGCGCACCCGGGACGGGGTCGTCCCGGCGGGTCGCGGCCGCCACCGAACCGACACCCGCCGCACCCAGCGCGACACCCGCACCCGCCCACCCGATCACCACACGACGACTGAACCCACCCCCACCAACACCGGCCACATCCAAGGCCACATCCGAGGCCACATCCGAGGCCACGTCCGCGGCCACGTCCGAGGCGGCGTCCTGCTGTTCCTGCTCGGCGTCCATCGGCGACAGGCCCTTCTCTGTACTGGAACCGGGTGGTACGGGGTGGTGCGGTGGGCGGGCCCCGCCGGTGCGGTCGGCGGCCCGGTGGGGCCCGCCGACCGCACCGACGGGGCGACGACCTACTTCGGGGAGGTCTACTTCGAGAAGACCTACCTCGGGTCGGTCTACTTCGGGGAGACCGCGGCGGCGAGCTTGGACAGCGGCTCGGCCAGTGCGTTGACCGCGTCGGAGAAGGTCTTGCGCTCGGCTTCGGTGACCTTGTCGTAGGAGGTGTACGAGGCGTCGGCCTGCTTGTACTTGGCCAGCAGGCCCTCCAGCGCGGTGAACTCGGCGTCCAGGGTCTTCGCCAGCTCGGCGTCCTTCTCCGCGGCGACCGGCTTCAGCAGCTCGTACGCCTTCTTCGCGCCCTCGACGTTCGCGGCGAAGTCCGCGAGGTCGGTGTGGCTGTAGCGGTCCTCCTCACCGGTGACCTTCCCGGTGGCGACCTCGTCGAGGAGCTCCTTGGCGCCGTTGGCCATGCCGGTCGCGGTGATCTCCGCCTCGGGGATCTTCTTCTGCCAGTCCTTCAGGTCCGCGACCAGCTGGTCGGCGAGCCTCTTCTCCTCGTCGCCGATCTTCCCATCCGCCCACAGCGACTTCTCCAGGCGGTGCCAGCCCGTCCACTCCTGGCCCGGCTCCAGGCCGTCCTCGCGGGTGTCGGTCTTCGGGTCCACGTCGCCGAAGCTCTCCGCCACCGGCTCGGTGCGCTCCCAGCCGGTCCGCGAGGGCGCGAACAGCGACTTGGCCTTCTCCACGTCCCCGCCCTTGACCGCGGCGGCGAACGCCTCGACGGCCGGGATCGTGGCGTCCGCCTGCTCCTGCGCGTACGTGCGGTAGGCGCCGACCGCGGCCGTCAGACGCGGGTCGGCCGCCGCCGCGGAACCCTCCCCGCCGGTGACGGTGATCTTCTGGCGGATGCCGTCACCGACCATCCCCGGCTTGCAGGCGATCTCGTACGAACCGGCCTTGATCTCGGCGGTGATGCTCGCCTTCGTCCCCGGGCCGATGTTCTCCCGCTCGGTGACGATCTTGTCGCCCTCGGCGTAGACGTAGACCTCGGTGGTCTTCGAACCCTTGTTGGCGATGTCCAGGACGACGTGACCGGCCGGGAACGTGGTCTTCGAGACCTCGCAGGCGGTGTCGGTGGCATTGACCTTGACGGCGTCGGAGGAGGCCTTGTCGTCCTTCTTCTGCGAGCAGCCGGCCAACGCGGCGCTCGCCACAGCGAGGGTGAGCAGCATGGCTGCGGTGGAACGACGGGCGGACATGCAAGCTCCAGCGGTCAGGGCGGGGCGAATGAGGGCAGGGCTGAGCGTGGACGGGGAAAGGCACTGTCGGCCCCCCGCCCACTTAGCTTAGGCATACCTTATGGATATCGGATTTCGCCGTCCATTCCCGCGACGGTAAAGCTTAGGCAAGGTCGTCGATGCAGGTGGGAGTGGTTGCGGCACGGACTACCGGCCGGTAGGACGATCATTTTCGGCCATCGGGGCTCGCGGACGGCTCGCTCACCGGCGCGCCGAAGCGGGCAGGGGGCGCGTGCCCCGGGTGGCACGCCCGCAGCCGACGGTGCCCCCACCCCGGGCGGAGGGGGTGGGGGCACCGGACGGACGAGAGCGGAGCGGGCGGACGGCCGGGACCGGACGGGACGGTGGCCCCGCTCAGCGCCCGGGAGCCCGGCGGGCGGCGGCGCGGGCGGTCCAGCGGCCCTCGTGCCGACTGATCCGGATCGGGTGGCCGAAGGTCGCACTCACCAGCTCGGTGGTCATCGCCTCGTCGACCGGACCCGCGGCGACCGTCTCCCCCTCGCGCAGCAGCAGCGCGTGCGTGGTCGACTCCGGCAGCTCCTCCAGGTGGTGCGTCACCAGCACGCTCGCCAGGTCCGGGTGCTGGTGGCGCAGCAGGTCCAGGCTGTCCAGCAGCAGCTCGCGGGCGGTCAGGTCCAGCCCGGTGGCCGGCTCGTCGAGCAGCAGCAGGCGCGGGCTGGGCATCAGGGCACGGGCGATCAGCGCCCGCCCCCGCTCGCCCTGGGAGAGCGTGGTCCACGGCGACTCCGCCGCGGCCGCCATGCCCAGGGTGTCGATCAGGCGCTCGGCACGGTCGAGCTCCTCCGGGACCGGCTTGCGGTGCAGGTCCGGCTCGATGGTGTTGGTCAGGCCGGTGAGCACCACCTCGCGCACGGTCAGCGGCGAGCGGAGCGGGTGCCGCGGGTTGACGTGGCCGAGGTGGGCGCGCAGCTCGCGGACGTCGACCCGGCCCAGCCGGCGGCCGAGCACGTCCACCTCGCCCCGGGTGGGGTGGGAGACCGCGCCGAGCAGGGCGAGCAGTGTCGACTTGCCGGCGCCGTTGGGGCCGAGCAGCGCCCAGTGCTGGCCCGGGCGGATCTCCAGGTCGATCCCGCGCAGCAGGTGACGCCCGTCGCGTACGACGTCGACGCCGCGGGTGCGCAGCAGCGGGCCGGCGAAGGAAGGATCGGGCGTGCTCATGGCGGCGGGCCTCCGGGGGTGGGTGCCGGGCAGGGTCTCGGGCACGGCGCCGAACCGGGCGGGCGCGGCGCCGACCGTCCGCGTGCAGAGTACAACCGTCGGCCCGGGGACGGCCGGGGCGTCCGAGCGGTGGACACCGGTCACCTTCCGCACGCCCCTGTTGCAGAGCGGCAGTTGGCAGGAGGATCGGGGAACCGCGCGGGCCGGCCGAGCCGTCCCGCGAGGCAGGATCCGCACGGTGGAGGGGGCGTGGTCATGGCAGGGACGAACGAACCGGTGGAGACCGGTTCGGGGCGGGCCGGGACGCTGCACGGACGGTTCGAGGAGCACGCGCGGCGGACGCCCGACGCGGTGGCCGTCCGGTGCGCCGGGCGGGAGCTCGGCTACGCGGAGCTCGACGCCCGGGCCGACCGGCTGGCCCGCCACCTGGCCGGCCTGGGCCTCACCCCCGGCCGGCGCGCCGCCGTCGCGTTCGGCCGCGGCACCGAGGTGTACGTCGCGCTGCTCGCCGTGCTGAAGACCGGCGCCGCGTACGTGCCGCTCGAACCGAGCGCGCCCGACCCGCTGCTGCGGCACGTGCTGGCCGAGACCGACCCGGTGCTCGTCGTCACCGAGGAGAGCCACCGCCTGCGGCTCTCCGACGCGGGCGCGCGCACCGTGGTCTGCGTGGACTCGGCGGCCGCCGGGATCGCCGGACTGCCCGCCCTGCCGCGCACGGAGGGCGTCGGACCGGAGGATCCGGCGGTGGTGTTCACCACCTCGGGCACCACCGGCGAGCCGCGCTGCGTGCTGGTCGAGCACCGCAACCTGCTGGCCCTGCACCACGGGTGGTGCGAGGTGTACGGACTCTCCCCCGCCGACCGGATCCTGACGACGGCGAGCCTGGAGTTCGACGTCTTCACCGCCGACTGGATCCGCGCGCTCTGCTCCGGCGCCACGCTCGTCGTCGCCCCGCGCAACCACACCCTGGACCGCAGCGCCGAGATCACCGACCTGCCGGCGCTCGTCGCCGACGAGCGGATCACCGTGCTGGAGCTGAACGTCCGCAACGCGCGCCGCCTCGCGGCCCACCTCGCCGTGGCCGACGGGGAGCCCGGCGGCGCGAGCGGCCACCCGGACGGCGGTGCGGTCGGCGCGGTCGCCGCCGCCCGGGCCCGGGCGCGTGCCGCGAGCGGCTCCCGGCTGCCCGGCGTGCGGGTGCTCACCGTCGGCGCCGAGAAGTTCTGGCTGGACGAACACCTCGCCCTGAAGCGGCTGCTGGGCCCGGAGACCCGGGTGATCAACGTGTACGGGCTGGCCGAGGCCGCCGTCGACAGCACCTGGTACGAGCCGCCGGACGCGAACGACGTGCCGGACGGCGAACGGCTCTCGCTGGTCGGCGTGCCCTTCCCGGGCGTCAGGGTCCACGTCCTCGGCACGGACGGCTTCCCCGCCCCGCCCGGGACGGTCGGCGAGATCGCGCTCGCCGGCCCGGGGCTCGGCCGCGGCTACCTCAACCGGGCGGCCGAGACCGCGCAACGGTTCGTCCGGGCCGTCTACGACCCGGACGGCAGGGTCCTGCGCACCGGTGACTACGGCCGCCTCGGGCCCGGCGGGGTCCTGGAGTTCGTCGCCCGCGCCTCGACCGCCCTCGGGACGCCGGGCCTCGCCAGGCCCACCGCGCCGGCCGCGTCCATGGAGGCTGCGGAGGCCCTGGCCTACACCGTCGTGCGCGGGGTGGTGGCGGCGAACCGCGTCGAGGCCCTGCTGCGCGCGCATCCCGGGGTGCGGGAGGCGGTGGTCACCACGGTCCAGGTCTCGCCCACCCGGCGGGAGCGGGTGGCCTACGCGGTGACCGAGCCCGGGGCCCCCGACACCGACGGGTGGTCGCTCTCCGCCTACCTGAACGCCCGGCTCGCCGCCGAGTTCTCCGAGGGCGACGCTCCGGCGGCCGTGGTGCCGCTGCCCGAGCTGCCGCGCACGCGGGCCGGGAAGCTCGACCACGGCGCGCTGCCGCTGCCCGCCCCCGCCGACCACACCGCGCCCCGGCGCACCGTCGCGCGGAAGGGCTCGGGCGGCAAGGGCGGTGCCCGGCTGCGGGCCGCGGCCGGGCACGACGGCGCGACCGGCTGCGGCTGGCTGGCCGCGGCGCTGCCGTTCGCGGTGCTGGCGTGGGTGCTGACCGACCTGATCTGGCCGGGCTCCACGGACGTCTCCGCCGTCCCGGGGCCGTACGCCACGTACTTCCGGGTGCTGTACGTCTTCGAGTGGGGATCGTTCGGCCTCGGCATGGCCTGGCTCTTCGCGGGTCCGGTGGTGCTCGCCCGGCTGGAGCGGCCGGCGTGGCTGTCGGTGCCCGCGTACCTGGCGGTGTTCTGGCTGCTGGCCTCCTGGTGGCCGCAGGACAACACGTACCGGACCAGCGCGCCGACCGACTGGCCCCGGCAGTCGCTGCTGGTCTACCTCTTCAACGTCGCGCTGATGGTCTCGGCCGCCGTGGTGGTCCGGTTCCTGGCCTGGCGGCGTCCGAGCCCGACGAAGCCGAGGTGACGGTCCGCCCGTCGGCCGGCGGCGGGTGAACGGCCGGCCGGCGGTAGGTTCGGGGCCCGGAGCGGGTACGGCGCCGGGCGGGTGCGGGGCCCGGGCCGCCGTGCGGGTGGCTCAGCGCAGGGCCTCGAACATCCGGCCCAGCGCGTGGTGGCCCGCGCCGAGCAGTGCCTCCGCCGCGTCCAGCGCCTCGGTGCTGTGCGCGGCGAGCGCCAGGCCGACGGTCGGCTCCGGCTCGTACCCGGCCGTCACGATCAGCGGCAGGACGGTCGCGCCGAGCCGGGCGCACTGCGGGCGCAGCCGGTCCAGGTGCCGGTACAGCGCCTCCTGGGAGAGCCGGGCGCCCAGCGGCATCGCGTCCAGGGTGCGGACGAGGTGGCCCGGCCCGCGCACCCGGTCCAGCCGCTGCCGCAGCACGAACGCGACGGCCGGTCCGGTGAGCCGCAGGTTCACCTCGGTCGGGGCGGGCCGCCGCTCCCGGTCGGTCACGAAGTCCACGTCGAACCAGCCCCGGTGGCCCGCCGCGGCCAGCCGCTCGCCCACGGCCAGCCCGAACCGCTCCACGGTGGCCGCCGCTCCCGGCGGCACCACGCCCGGACCGACCGTCACCCCCTGGTACCGGGTGCCGTCCACGGCCATCTCACCGACGCCCACCGGGTGCACCCGGCCGTCCTCGCCGATCACCGCGTCGAAGGTGAGGTCGCGCAGCCGGCCGGAGCCCGCCGGTCCGCCGTCCACGTACTCCTCCAGCAGCAGGCCGCCGGCGGGCGGCAGCACCTCGTCCCGCTCCAGCCGGCGGAGCAGGGCCCGCGCCCCGCCGGCCGCGAACACCTCCTGCGGCGTGACCACCACCGTCCCGTACCCGCCCACCCCGTGCGGGCTCTTCACCACCGTGGTCAGCCCCCGGGCCGCCCGGAACGCCAGCCGGCGCGCGGCCCGGCGCGGACCGTCCGCGTGCTCCTGGCGGGGTACCCGCACGCCCGGGTGGTCGGGGGCGAGTCCGGTGAACAGTTCGTGTGCGGCCGCCTTCGACTCGTAGCGGCGCACCGCGGCCAGCTCCGGCCCCTCGCCCTGTGCCGGGGTCCGGCCCCAGAAGAGTGCCGGACCGCCGCCGTCCGCGATCCGCGCCGCCAGCGCGGGCCGCCGTTCCAGCGCCCGGGCGATCGTCTCCCGCTGCGCGACTCCGCTGTGCAGTTCGACCGGGCCCCACTCCAACTCGCGGGCCAGCCAGTCGATCCAGTCCCGCTCGACCTCCGCGGGGAGCACCAGCACCGCCGGTTCGGGGCTGTAGCAGGTCGCCATCCCCGCGTAGTGGTGGGCCTGTTGCAGCCGCCGCTCCCGCTGCTCCCGGTCCATCCGACCGTCGAGGAACTGTGCGTTGAAGTCGGCGACGTTGCCCACGTGCACGGCCCGCCGCCCGCCGGTCCAGGCCCCCACCCATCCGTCCATTCCGCGAGGGTACGGCCTGCGCGGGGGCGGTGGCGACGGGTCGGGGAGGGTGGTGCGGCGGGTGGTGCGGGCGGGTGGGCGGCGGCCCCGGGGAGCGCGGCGGCCCGGCGGGCGCGCCGGGTGCACCCACCGGCCGCGCCGGGCCCGCCCGGTGCTCAGAGGGCGAGGAGCCCCGCGTCGGTGGGCCGGAAGCCGCAGGCGCCGAAGTAGTAGGGGCGCAGGTGCGGTTCGAAGTCGACGTGGAGCCAGTCGCAGCCGGCCGCGCGGGCGCCCTCGGCGGCCGCGGCGACCAGCCGGGTGCCGATCCCGAGGCGGTGGGCCCCCGGGTCGACGGCGGTGTCGAGGAGGAAGGCGTGGACGCCGCCGTCCCAGAGCACGTTGACGAAGCCGAGCAGCGGGCCGTCGGGTGCGGGCCGGGCGCAGACCCACCCGGCGCTGTGGCGCTCCAGCCGGGCGCGCCAGGGGGTGGCGGCCGCCGCGGGGCTCCCGGGGCCGGTGGGACCGACGGGGCCGGTGAAGGCCGCGGCGTGCAGGGCGTCCAGCTCGTGGTCGGTGAAGGGACCACGCCAGACGTACTCCACAGTTCGGTGATCCTGGGGGGTTGTCATGGCGGGATCGTAGAGGAGGAGTTCACAACCGATCGATTTTGATCAGTACAGGCCACGACTTGGTCAAGAAATGACGCCTTCTCTAGCTCACCCTGACGGTCCACCGTCAATCTCGGGGCAGCTCCTTCCCTGCAGCTACCCCGACTGGAGTCAGAGTGAGCCCCACCTCCTCTTCCCGCCGCCCCCTCGCGGCCGGAGCCATAGCGGCCACCGCCGCCCTCCTCGCCGCCACCTTCACGGCCGGCACCGCCTCCGCCGCGTCCCCCTCCGACCGCGACGCGGCGATCGCCCAGGCCCGCTCCAACGTCACCCGCAACGCCGCGGTCTTCGGCTACGGCGACGGCCAGGACCTGGTCGTGAAGGACGTCGTGCTGGACGCCGACGGCAGCCGGCACGTGCGCTTCGACCGCACCTACCTCGGCCTGCCCGTCGTCGGCGGCGACCTGGTGGTGCACCAGGACGCCCGCGGCCGCCTCAAGGACTCCTCCCGCGCCGCCGCCCACGACGCCGCCGTGAGCTCGATCGTCCCCAAGGTCCCCGCCCAGCTCACCGCCGGCCGCGCACTCGAAGCCGCTCCCGGCGTCAGCGACGCCACCAGCTCCCCCGAGCTGGTCGTCTGGGCCGCCGACGGCACCCCGCGCCTCGCCTGGCGCACCACCGTCCAGGGCACCGGCGACCACGGCCAGCCCGCGGGCCGCGTCGTCGTCACCGACGCCCGCAGCGGCGAGCAGATCGAGTCCTACGACTCCGAGCACCAGGCCGCCGGCCTCGGCCACTCCGAGTACACCGGCGACGTCACCATCGACACCACCCCGCAGTCCGGCGGCTACGCCCTGATCGACCCGGTGCGCCACCACACCACCAGGGACGCGCACAACGCCGGCGCCGGCTCGCTCACCCCGACCTCGGGCACCCTCTTCACCGACGCCGACAACGTCTGGGGCGACGGGAGGAAGTTCTCCACCGACCGCGCCACCGCCGCCGTCGACGCCCACGCCAACACCGCCTGGACGTACGACTACTACAAGAACGTCTTCAACCGCAGCGGCATCAAGAACGACGGCAAGGGCGCCACCGTCTTCGTCCACGTCGGCACCAGGTGGGACAACGCCCAGTGGTCCGACACCTGCTTCTGCATGATGACCGGCGACGGCGACGGCAACGTCGACCCCGAGCAGGTCGACCTCGACACCATGGGCCACGAGATGACCCACGGCGTCACCAGCGCCACCGCCAACCTCCGCTACAGCGGCGAGTCCGGCGGCCTCAACGAGTCGACCTCCGACATCTTCGGCACCATGGTCGAGTGGTACGCCGACAACCCCGTCGACAAGCCGGACTACCTGTTCAGCGACCAGTCCACCCCGCCGTGGCTGCGCCGCTTCGACAAGCCGTCACTGGACGGCGGCTCGGCCGACTGCTGGACGAGGAAGGTCGGGCAGCTCGACGTCCACAACTCCTCGGGCGTCGGCAACCACTGGTTCTTCCTCGCCAGCGAGGGCAGCGGCGCCCGCACCGTCAACGGCGTCTCCTACAACAGCCCGACCTGCAACGGGTCCACCGTGACCGGCATCGGCAACCAGAAGGTCGCCAAGATCTGGTACCGCGCGCTGACCGTCTACATGACGTCCACCACCGACTACAAGGGCGCCCGCACCGCCTCCCTGAACGCCGCCAGGGACCTCTACGGCGCCACCGGCACCGAGTACAAGGCGGTCGCAGCCGCCTGGAGCGCCGTCTCCGTCGGCTGATCCCCGCCTCGCCGGACGTACGGCCCGTCACCCTTCCCCCGGGGGGTGGCGGGCCGTACCCGTGGCCGTGGCCGTACCCGTACCCGTGGCCGTGGCCGTGGCCGCGGCCGTGCGCCCGCCGGAGGCTCAGCCCAGCACCCGGACCGGCGCACCGGCCAGGAACGCCGCGATGTCCTCCACCGCATCGCCGTAGTACCGGCGGTAGTTGTCCTGCGACACGTACCCCAGGTGCGGCGTCGCCAGCAGCCGGGGAGCCGTCCGCACCGGGTGGCCGGCGGGCAGCGGCTCCTGGTCGAAGACGTCCACCGCCGCACCCGCGAACCGCCCCCCGGCGAGCGCCGCGAGCAGCGCCCCCTGGTCCACGATGGCCGCCCGCGAGGTGTTGACCAGGTACGCGGTCGGCTTCAGCAGCGCCAGCTCGGGCGCGCCGAGCAGCCCCCGGGTGCGGTCCCCGAGCGCCAGGTGGACGGAGACGAAGTCGCTCCCGCTCAGCAGTTCCTCCATCGACCCGGCCCGCCGCACGCCCACCCCCGCCGCCCGCTCCTCCGTCAGGTTGCGGCTCCACGCCACCACGTCCATCTCGAACGCGAGCCCCACCCGGGCCACCCGCGCACCGATCCTCCCCAGCCCCAGCAGCCCCAGCCTGCGGCCCGCCAGATCGGCCCCCACCGTGCTCTGCCACGGCCCGCCGCCGCGCAGCGCCGTGCTCTCCTCCACCAGCCCGCGCGCCAGCCCGAGGAGCAGCGCCCAGGTCAGCTCGACCGGCGGCGTCGAGGAACTCGCCGTCCCGCAGACGGTCACGCCGTGCGCGCGGGCCGCCTCGTGGTCGATCACCGAGTTCCGCATGCCCGAGGCCACCAGCAGCCGCAGCCGGGGAAGCCGGCCGAACAGCTCCGCCGGGAACGCCACCCGCTCCCGCAGCGTCACGATGATGTCGAAGTCGGCCACGGCGCGCACGAGTTCGTCCTCGGAGCCGAAGTGCTCCCGGAACGCGACCACCTCCACCCGGTCCGCGACCGGCGACCAGTCGGCGAGACTGGTGGCCACCCCTTGGAAGTCGTCGAGTACGGCGCAGCGAAGTTTCATGATCCGCACTCTTCCAGACGCCGCCCGCCGTCGTCCGCCCCCGCCCCTCCCCTCCCCTCCCCTCCCCGCCCCGGCTCGCCCCGGCTCGGGCGTCAGAGGTTCGGCGCCAGGGGGTCGGTCGGAGGGATCGGTGGGAGGGGATCGGTGGGAGGGGGCGGACAAGGGACGGGGGCCGACCTAGCGCCTCGGGCCGCCGGTGGCGTAGACGGCGGTGCCCGCGACGGCGAGGAGCCCGGCCGTCCAGGTGGCGGCCGGCGTGCCGGGCGGCTGCAGCATCCAGGTCAGCACCTGCGTCGCCACACCCGTCCCACCCGTCGTGCCCGTCGCGGCCGGGGCGGCGAAGGCGAACGGCAGCCAGGCGAAGAGCGGGGTCCACGCGTACCGCTGCCCGCACCAGGCCGCCCCGACGGCGACCAGCCCCATCAGCCCCGCGCTGTTGCGCACGACGAAGGCGGGGGAGGCCGGCTCGCCGCCCACCGCCCGCACCGCCCAGAGGACGGCGGCGACGAGCACCCCGCAGAGCAGCACGTGCGCCGCCCTGCGCGGTACCCAGCGGATCGCGGCCGTCCGGTCCAGCGCGAGGTCCTGCCCGCCGAGTCCGACCGAGACCGCCGCCGCCCCCGCGGCGAGGACGAGCGTGGACAGCCGCGGATCCGCCGTCCCCCCGCCGCCGATCCCGGCGAGCGCCGCCACCGCGGCCGCGCCGGCCAGCACCGCGGCCAGCGAGGCGGGCACCTGCCGCGAGCGCGCGTACAGCGTCAGCCACCTCACCGGGACGCACCGCCCGTCAGCTCGGTGAGCAGGCCGCCCGAACAGGAGACGGCCGCGGCGTGCAGGGCACCGATCCGCCGCCGCTGCTCCGGCTGCGGCAACGCGATGAGCTGCTCCCACACCGGGCGGGCCTCGTCCGCCCAGTCCTTGGCGCCGTGCATGGTCCCTTCGAGCTGCCGGAGGTCCCCGAGGACCCAGGCGGCCGCGATGCTCTGTGCGACGGCCTCCTCCAGCGAGCCGCTCTCGACGCCGCTGCGGGCGTTGCACAACGGGACCACGCCCTGGGCGACCAGCGCCCGGGTCAGTTCCCCTCCCCCGGCCTCACCGATCGCCGCGTCGCCGAAGTCGAGGAGCAGCGCGTCGTCCGACCGCTCCGCCGGATCGAGGAGCCCCCGCAGGAGGGTTGTCTCGCGGATCCCCGTGGGCGCCTGGTCGCCCAGGGCGCCGCGCAGCAGGCGCAGCACCTCGGCACCGCGCCCCGCCAGATCGCCGAGCCGCGCCCGCTCGGCGGTCGTCACGCACACCGGGCCGTCGCACACCTGCGCCGCCGCGGCCCGGTCGACGACGTACGTGTCGCGGGGTCCGGCCGGGAGCAGGAGCAGGGCAGCGGCCCCGCCCGCCAGGAGCGGGGTGAGGGCGAGCACCCGCCCCCGCCGGGTGGCGGCGGCCAGCAGCGCCAGACCCGTCGCGGCCGCCCCGAGCAGCCAGAACGTCTGCCCGGCGTGCACGGGGGCGGAGAGCGTGAGGAGCGGCTGGCGCACCTCCGCCACCAGGGGCGACAGCAGCGCGAGACGGTTCGGCGCGCCGGAGGTCGGCACCTCGGCGTCCGTGGTCCGCCGCAGGAGGGTGACGAACAGGAAGGCGCCCACGGCCAGGGCGGGCGGGGTGAGGACGGACGGCAGGGCCCGCGCCACCCCCATGCCCAGGACCGCCCCGGCGGCCAGCGCGAGCGCCCCCACCAGCGAGATCGGGAGCCAGCCCAGGTGGGCGTACGCGGCGCCGCCGGCGAGCACCCGCACCGCGCCCACGAGGACGACCAGCGCGAAGGCCGACACCAGGGCGAAGGCCGTCGTACCCGCGAGGGCCGCCGCGCGGTGCCGGGCCGGACGCGGCGTGCTGCTCAGCAGTTCGGACATCCTCGAACGGGAGTCGCGCAGCCCCTGGAGCGCCCCGAGGCCCACCGCGAGCGGCCACAGGAAGACCAGCAGGAACCTGGTCCACAGGGCCATCGAGGTCCACTGCGCCGTCCACAGCGCCGGCCCCTTCCACCAGGCGCCGGGGACGAGGTGCAGGAACGCGAGCGCCGACACCAGGACGAGGACGCCGGCCCACGGGGCGACGGACCGCCGCAGCTCGATGCGCAGGACGCGGAGGTTCGTCCGGCCGGGGTTCGGGTTCACCAGGCCCCCCTCGTCCGGACGGGGTCGACCAGCAGCGCCGAGTAGCCGCGCTCCAGCGGGCTGTCCCCCACGTGTTCCGGACCGCCCGCCGCGGCCAGCTCGTCCGGGGTGCCCTGGAAGACCAGCCTCCCCTCGGCGAAGAGCACCACGTCGGTGCAGGCGGCGGCGACGTCCTCCACCAGGTGGGTCGAGACGACCACGCAGGTGTCCGTCCCCAGCTCCTGGAGGAGTCCCCGGAAGCGCAGCCGCTGCGCCGGGTCCAGGCCGACCGTCGGCTCGTCCAGCAGCAGCAGGGCCGGGTCGTTGACGATGGCCTGCGCGATGCCGACCCGCCGCACCATCCCGCCCGACAGCGCCTTCATCCGCTCGTCGGCCCGGTCCGCCAGGCCGACCCGCTCGACGGCGCGCTGCACCGCCCCGGGGATGTCCGCGGTGGGCACCTCCTTCAGCCAGGCCATGTACTCGACGAACTCGCGCACGGTGAAACGCCTGTAGTAGCCGAACTCCTGGGGGAGGTAGCCGATCCGGCGGCGCAGCGCGCGGTGCTCGCCCAGCCCGCCCACGGACTCCCCGAGCAGCTCCAGCTCACCCCCGGCGGGGCGCAGGACGGTGGCCAGGGCCCGGATCAGGGTGGTCTTGCCCGCTCCGTTGGGGCCCAGGAGACCGTGGACGCCGGTGCCCAGCGACAGGTCCAGTCCGTCGACGGCCATCCTCTTCCTGCCGACCCTGACCTTCAGTCCGGTCGCCCGGATCTCCCAGGCGTAGGCCGTGGGGGCGATGTCGGCCCTGCTCACTGCGGGCATCGTGCGTTCCTGTTCTTTCGGGGGACGGGGGACGGGGGACGGGGGACGCGGGTCGACGGGGCGGCCGGGGTCCGGCGGTCGGGGGACGGCGGTCGGGGGTGGGCGGCTCGACGCGGGGGGTTCGGCGGGATGCGGAGGGGCTCAGCGGTGGGCTCCCAGCACGGTGTAGGCACCCCGGCGGACGACCACGACGGCGACCCCGAGCACGAGGAGCAGCCCCCACACCGGCAGACCACCCGTCTGCAGGGCGAAGGCCGTACGGCTGGTGGCCAGCGTCGGCGCCGCCACCACCCCGGCCCATGCCGCCACCAGGACGACGGCGGCGCGGGTCACGCCGATCACCCCGCCGAGCGCCAGCGTCATCGAGGTGAAGGCCAGGCAGGGCAGCAGCCACTGCACGGCCGTCACCCCCGTCACCCATCCCCCCACCAGCAAGGCGGGGACCACCACGGCGAGCACGGAGGCGGTGCGCCGCAGCACCAGCTGGAGTCCCGCCCTCGGTGTGGAGGCCGTCAGCTCGTACGCCGGGTCCAGGCCGCGCGACCAGGAGGCCGCCACCCCGCACACCGGCAGGACCGGGGCGAGCAGCAGCAGCACGGACACCCGGCCGGGTCCGGCGCCCACCAGGTCCGGCAGCAGCGCGAGCAGCGTCACGGCCAGGAGCATGGCCGGCCACGGCAGGGCGGCGGGCGGCGCCCACACCGCCGGGCGCGCCGACCGCCACACCCTCCGGCGACGGCGCGCCGGTGCCGGGGCGGCCGCGGCCAGCTGCCGTTCGAGGTCGGACCAGACGGCCTCGGTCAGCGCCGCCAGGGCGGGCGCCCCGGCCGCGACGGCGGCCGACAGCCGGTCGCGGCAGGGCCGGCAGCCCTCCAGATGGGCCTCCAGGGCCCACACCTCGTCCGCGGCGAGGTCCGTGCCACCGCGGGCGTACCCGTCGATGAGCCGTGCCGACGCGTGTTCCACGTTCATGCCAGTGCCTCCCGCATCGCGATCCGGGCCCGGCGGGCACGGGTCTTGACCGTTCCTTCGGGCAGTCCGAGCAGCACGGCGGTCTCCCGGACGGACAGTCCGTCGAGCACCATCGCCTGCAGGACGTCCCTGAGCTCCGGCGCGAGGCGCCGCAGTGCGTCCCCGACGTCCCCGCCGACGGTCGCCACCAGTGCCTCCTCCTCGGCGGCGGGCGCCACGGGGTGCGGGGCGGCGGCGGCCGGCGGCTCCGCGTGGTGGGCCCTGCGCCGGAACGCGTCGACGAGGCGGCGGGCGGCGATCGTCCACAGCCACCCGACCGCCGTACCGCCGGTCCGGCCCCCGGCGAACGAGCCCGCCGCCCGCCACACCGCGAGGTACGTCTCCTGCATGACCTCGGCGACGATCTGCTGGTCGGCGCAGCGCCGGTTCAGGCGCACCGCCAGCCACGGCGACGTGCGCCGGTACAGCTCCTCGAAGGCGGCCCGGTCTCCCCGGGCCACCCGCCTCAGGAGGTGTTCCTCGTCCAGTTCCTGCGGCGCTGCCGCCCCAACCCGTTTCACACCTGCTAGACGCCCGGCCGGGCCTGCAGGTTTTCCCCGGGGCGTGATCCGCGTCACGCCCCGGGCGGACACCGCGAGGCGGCTCCGCGATCGGACCCCGCGTCCGGGCACCGCGGCACGGGGCGACGGGCGGGGGTGGCACCCGCCCGACTTCCGGACCACGACGTCAGCCGGCTGGCCGTCGAGGCGAACGTCAAGCGCTGGCACCTGCCCCACCAGCACTCCGACCAGAAGGACCATTTCCAGGCCGAGACCGCGAAGGCCGAGGCGAGGAGGTCGTCCCACGTCCGCTCCGCCGACGCGTTCGAGGAACCCAAGGAGGGGCACGCCGCCCTCCAGGCCCACTGTCAACAGCCGGAGGCACGGCTCCAGACCTGCGCGAACGCCCTCGATCCGCTCGCGTTGGAGAACGCCGCGCTCTCGGGCCGCGACGCGGACGCCGCGAAGGTGAGGGCGCTGCCCCGCCGGTCCCCGCACCTGTCCTGAGCACGGCAGGTGCGGGTCACGCGGCGACGCCGAGTTCGTGCCGGGTCCGGTGGACGAAGTCGCGGACGGCCGTCTCGCGGCGCCAGGGGGTGAGGGCGGCGTTGAACTCGCGGACGTAGTCCAGGGCCCGGCTGGACTGGACGCGGGCGAGGATGTCGACGGCCTGGTGACCGAGTCGCAGCCCCTGGTCGAGATCGCCGCCCTGGAGGTGAGCGGTCCCCACGATCGCCAGGCGCATGCCCACCGAGCGGGTGAACACGCCCGGTCGCATGGCCGCGGCCTGCGCGTTCCAGACGAGCGCCTCCTTCGGCTTCCGCAGGTCGCGGAACACCTCGGCAGCGTCGGCGGAGAGCCGGGCGTGGTGATAGAAGTCGATCCACGCCGGTTCCTCGCCGCCGTCGCGGGCCCGGCCGAGCAGGCTCTCGGAGGCGGTCAGCGCGGCCGAGGCCGCCCTGGCGTCGTTGTCGCGGGCATGGGCCCGCGCCTCGATGAGCTTGGTGAACGCCAGGACCCTGGGGGCGGCCTGGCCCTTGGCCCGCTCGAAGGCGCCCTGGGTCATGTCGACGGCCTCACTGGCGAAGCCCCGCAGCAGGGTCTGCATCGCCATCGTGGTGAGCACATAGCAGCCGAGCTGCACGTCACCGCCGGCCCGGGCAAGGCGGAGTGCCTGGATGAAGTGTCGCTGGGCGACCTCGTGCTGACCGACGTCGAAGGCGGTCCAGCCTGCCAGGCGGGACAGCTCCGCGGTGACCGAGAACAGCTCACGGCCCACCTCGTCGCCGAACGACCCGTTCAGCAGCGGCACCGCCCGCTCCTGCCGGCACGCCGTCACCGAGTTCGCCTTCCAGTTCCCGCCGCCGTACTTCGAGTCCCACCGCCGGGCGTCGTCGGCCGCCTCCCGCAGTTCGGCAAGGTCGACGGCGCCGACCCGGCCGCTGCCACGATGGGCGGAGGAGTCATCGGCCGGGCTCACCAGCCACCGGGTCACCGGCGTCGTGAACGAGGCAACGGCGAACCCGGATCCGGCGAGGAAGTCGCGGCGGTTCACGGAACTCCAGAACGAAGTGGCGACGCGCACGGCGTCGGCGGGGTCTCGCGGGAAATCCAACCCCGCCGCGGCGTCCGGTGTCTGCGCATCCGCCATACCGATCTCCGCCAACTGCACGGACCTGCCGAGCCGTTCGCCGATCGCCTGGGCCAACAGCTTGGGCACCGGCCAGTCGGGGACCATGCCCCGGCGGCACCAGTTCGCGACCGAGGTATGCGTGTACGTCGTGGTCAGCCCGGCCACATGGGCCAGCTGGTTCACACGATGGGCCAGCGACTTACTGATCGTTTCAGAATGACTTGGGCTCAAGGTCTTGCGCTCAGGCGATCTTGGTCGGCAGGGTGTGCGGGTGCGTGCTGATCTTGTTCCGGACGGTCTGTGGGAGCGTGTGGCTCCGCTGCTGCCACCCGCTCCCGCGCGGCGTCGGCGCTATCCCGGGCGACTGCGCGTTCCGGACCGGGCGGCGCTTGCGGGTGTGATGTACGTGCTGCGAACCGGTGTCGCCTGGCGCGACGTTCCCGCGGACGCCGTGGGCTGCTCAGGAGTGACTGCCTGGCGTCGCCTGCGGGACTGGACCGAGGCCGGCGTCTGGCCACAGCTGCACGAGGCCCTGCTGGCTGAGCTTCGGGCCAACGGCGGCCTGGACATGGACGATTGCGCGATCGACGGCTCCCACATCAGGGCGCTCAAAGGGGGGATCACGTTGGCCCCTCGCCCGTCGACCGAGGACGGCCGGGTTCAAAGCATCATGTGATCGTGGACCGCCACGGCACCCCGCTGGCCGTGTCGGTGACCGGCGGAAACCGACACGACGTCACGCAGTTGATCCCGCTCCTGGACGCGATACCCCGCATCCGGGGCCTGCGCGGAAGACCTCGCAACAGGCCCCGGCGGCTGTTTGCCGACCGCGGCTACGACTTCGACAAGTACCGCCGCCTCCTGTGGAAGCGAGGCATCAAGCCCCTGATCGCGCGCCGCGGCGTCGCCCACGGGTCCGGGCTCGGTCGCACCCGCTGGGTCGTCGAGCGGACCTTGTGCGCCACGAGGCGCTCTGTTTGTATCCCCGGCTCAGCCGGGAGGAACTCGGAAGGAGGTTCCTGGGCCGGATGACTCACCTGGATCCGAAAGGTGAAGGGGACAAGAGCATGTCAGGAAACCGGTGACCGGGCCCAGTTGCCAGGGACGGTGCAGCGGGCGGCCCGTGCGATATGGCGAAGACTGGATTGTTTGAAGCCCAATCTCCAGAAGATGCAAGTTCCCATCCGTCGGAAAGACAGCTGAAACCGACGCCGACCCTGCACCGGTTTCGATTGTTGGCCTGGTGCAACTTCCGGGGTTCGGAGCGATGTCCAGCGAGGACATTCAAGGAGATGAGTGGGACGCCTAAGTCGCGCTAGAACGTACAGACAGGGACGAACGTGGGATCGCCTACGGGACGCGAGTCCTATGGCGACGGAGGCCCCGTAGTAGTCGCCGGAGTCACGCCCGGCCGGGGAGGGCGGGAAAGCCGTCCGCAGGGCGAAGGGGGCCAGGTGATTCGGACACCCGGATATGGGGAGGTATGCGAAATGCAGAGCGCCGCAACGGTGCTGGGTGTCCTGCGTGAGCGCGGCAGGCGCCATCTGCCGTGCGACGAACTGTATCGACAGCTGTTCAACCCGCAGTTGTATCTGCTGGCCTACGGTCGCATCTACGCCAACCACGGCGCAATGACGCCCGGGGCCACGCCGGAAACCGTGGACGGCATGTCCCAGCGGAAGATCGACCGGATCATCGAGGCGATGCGCCACGAGCGCTACCGCTTCCGGCCGGTCAGGCGCGTGCACATCCCGAAGAAGAACGGGACCACGCGTCCGCTGGGGCTGCCGACCTGGTCGGACAAGCTCGTCGGGGAGGTGGTCCGCCTGCTCTTGGAGGCGTACTACGAGCCGACGTTCTCCGACCGATCTCATGGATTCCGTCCCCGACGGGGCTGCCACACCGCACTGCGGGAGGTGGCCCACACCTGGACCGGGACTTCCTGGTTCGTCGAAGGGGACATCGCCGACTGCTTCGGCAGCCTGGATCACCAGGTCCTGCTGTCGATCCTCGGCGAGAAGATCCGTGACCAGCGGTTCCTGCGGCTGGTGCGCAACATGCTGACAGCCGGATACCTGGAGGACTGGAAATGGGGTGCCACGCTCTCCGGAGCGCCGCAAGGCGGAGTGGCTTCCCCGATCCTTTCCAACATATACCTGCACCGGTTGGACGAGTTCGTTGAGAAGGTTCTGATCCCGGAGTACACCCGTGGAGAGCGCCGGGTTCGCAACCCGGCGTATTTGGAGTTGCAGAAGCTGCTGGCGAAAGCCCGCCGGCGCGGTGACCGGGTCCAGGCCCGGATACTGCGTCAGCGGATGGTGAGCCTGCCGAGTGCGGATCCCAACGACCCGTCATATCGCAGGCTTCGCTATGTCCGCTACGCAGACGACCACCTCCTCGGATTCACCGGACCGAAAGCCGAGGCCGAGCAGATCAAGCATCGCCTGGCGGAATTCCTGCGTGACGAACTCAAGCTGGAACTCTCCCGGGAGAAGACGCTGGTCACTCACGCCCGAACCCGGGCGGCGCGGTTTCTCGGCTACGAGATCACGACCCAGCACAACGACACGAAGAAGACCGGCCGCTACCGCAGGGTCAACGGTCAGATCGCCCTTCGCGTCCCCAGGGACGTGATCAAGGCCAAGTGCGAGCCCTACCTCGCCTGCGGCAAGCCCGCGAAGCGAACGGAACTGACCAACGGCAGCGATCACGCGATCGTCGCCACGTTCGGGGCCGTCTACCGGGGCATCGTCCAGTACTACCTGCTCGCCGGAGACGTCTTCCGGCTGCACCGCCTGCAATGGGTCATGGAGACATCCATGCTCAAGACCCTTGCGGCCAAGCACCGTTCGACCGTGACGAAGATGGCCGCCAAGCACAAGGCCAGAATCGACACACCCAACGGGCCCCGAGTCTGCTTCGAGGCCCACATCGAGCGGAAGAACAGGCAGCCGCTGGTGGCACGGTTCGGTGGAATCCCTCTCCAGCAGCAGCGATCGGCGAAGGTCGTCGACCGTCGGCCTGTCGGGGTGGACTATCCGCAGAAGGAGCTGATCACCAGGCTCCTGGCGGACACATGCGAGGTCTGCGGGGCCACCGGTGATGTCCAGGTGCATCACGTCCGAGCCCTTGCCGATCTCGCCCGTGCCGGATGGCCGCCGTCCGACTGGGCGCGCGTCATGCTCGACCGGCGGCGCAAGACCCTCGTGGCCTGCACTGCCTGCCATGACCGCATCCACGAAGCGCGAACGGCCCGATCACTCACGCCGTGATCACTGGAGAGCCGGATGACAGGGAAACCGTCATGTCCGGTTCGGCGGGAGGCCGCGCGGAAAAGGACCTGCCACGGGCAGGCACCTCGCCGCGCGGCCGACCCAACCGCCTGGCTCCACCAGTTCAAACGACTGCGCACCCGCTACGAACGCCGAGCCGACCTCCACCAAGGACTCCTCGAACTCGCCGCCAGCATCATCTGCCTCCGACGACTCCAGAGATCATTCTGAAACGATCAGTTATGGCTGGCGCCCTCGCACTTTTCGATCATCCGGGCCAGCGCGTCGTTCGGCGGCTTGGTCCGGCGGGTGGTCGACGCCACAGCGTCCCCTTCAATCCGTTCCCCGCCTGGGCACGGGGAGTCGTACTCGGCTGGGCACAAGAAGTCGTACGCCCGGCACCGAGGCCGGATCACCGAGGGTATTGCCTTCACTGCCAGCAGTGAACCGCATTCGCAAGTCGTGAGCCCCCCTGCGAGCCCTGCCCGCACCGGCCGCCAGACGGTTGCCTGGTGTTCCGGGCCTCCGCCGGGACCTGGGACCGACCTCCCGGCGGGGCCACCACCGATTCACGCTCGGGGGTGACAACCAGATGTGCGGAATCGCAGGACTGGCCGGCGCCGACGCCGTCCGCCACCAGACCACCGTCGCCGCGATGGGGCTCGCTCAGCACCACCGCGGACCGGACGGCACTCGGCACCTCACCTCGGCCGACGGCCGGGCGGTGCTGTCCATGAACACCCTGCTGATCGTCGACACCGCCGCCGATCCCGGCCCCTACCCGGACCCGGTCAGCGGCATCGTCCTCACCTTCAACGGCGAGATCTACAACTACCGGCAGGTTGCCGCCGCCTGGGGCATCGGCCTGGAGCCCGGCGAGACCGATGCCCACCTGGTCCTGCGGGCCTGGGCCAAGCTCGGCCCCGGTTGCCTGGGCGCCTTCGACGGCATGTTCGCCCTGGCCGCCTACGATCCACGTGAGGGCCGGCTGTTTCTGGCCCGGGACCGGCTCGGCGAGAAGCCCCTCTACTGGCGCCTGGACGGCGGGCGCCTCGCGTTCGCCTCCGAGGTCACCACTCTGACCGGCTACGGCACCGCGCCGCTGGTCGTCCGCCCGGAAATGCTCAGCATCGAGACGCCGACCGGCGTCGACACCCCGTTCCAGGGCATCCAGCTCCTCCCGCCGGCCGGGCTGCTGGCCTTCGACGTTGCCACCGGCTCGCTCGCTCAGCAGACCTGGTGGCGACTGGAGGGCTTGGAGCCCTGGCAGGGCGACTACAGCACCGCGCTCGCCCGGTTCTCGACCCTGCTGGCCGACCGGATCCCGATGCGGGCACCCGGATCGGACTTCGCGCTGCTGCTGTCGGGCGGGCTGGACTCCTCGGTGCTGGCCTACCTGATGCGGCCCCGGCTCTGCGTCACGGTCCGCTATCCCGGCCAGGACCGCCTGGACGAGTCCGCGACCGCGGCTGTCGTCGCCCGCGACATCGGCGCCGAGCTGATCGTCATCGAGCCGACAGTCCAGGACTTCACCCGCACGCTGCCCGAGATCATGCACGCGCTGGACTACCCGATGGGCAACGCGTCCACCTTCTCCGAGCACATGGCCTACCGGGCGATCGCCGAACGCGGCATCCGCGTCGTGGTCGGCGGGCTGGGGCCGGACGAGTTCTTGATGGGCTACGTCCGCCACGCCCTCGTCCTCTTCGGGCCGGAGGCGGTGCTGGGCGCCGGGCTGGAGGCCTACCGTCCGCTGGCCTCCAAGGTCCTGAACGAGGACGGCGGGCAGCTGGAGCCGGCCGAGGCGATCGTCCGCCTGGTCCTGCGCGGGCAGGATCCGGACGGACGTCTCCGCGAGCTGGTCGCCGACGCCCTCCGCCGGGCAGACGGGGACCTGGCCCGCGGGCTGACGCTGGCGGACCTGGCGACCGCCTGGCGACCGCTGGTGATGACGTCCGACAAGCTGGCCTCCGCCTTCGCGCTGGAGCGGCGCTCACCGTTCCTGGCGCGGGACCTGGTCGAGTTCTCCTACCGACTGCCCATCGAGCACAAGATCTCCGACCCGGCGGCCGGGAAGCGCATCCTGCGGGACGCGGCGAAGGGCCTCGGCCTGCCCCCGGAGGTCTGGGGCAGCAGGGACAAGCTCGGCTTCGCCTCCCCGGTCCCGAGCTGGCTGTCCGGCCCACTGGAGCCCTGGGCGACCGACCGGATCAGTTCGGCGCTGAAACGGGCGCCGCTCGGGTTGCACCCGCTGCTGGCCGGTGGCCTCAGGCCCGGCGGCCGGTTCGACCGCACCCGCATGCAGGCCCTCATGGCCGCCGCCTGGCTTGCCGACCACAGGCTGGCGGAGGCGGCATGACGAACCGCCGGCTCACTACGGTGAGCACATGGACCCCCTTCCCGAGAATCCGTCCACCGCCCAGGCTCGGGGCGCCGTCGCAATCATCACGAACTTCCGCGACAAGCTCCTGCTGCACCTGCGCGACGACGTCCCGGGCATCGCCTGGCCCGGCCACTGGAGCCTCCTCGGAGGTGGATGCGACCCCGGCGAGCCTCCCCATGTGGCGATCGACCGTGAGCTCGAAGAGGAAGCCGGCCTCGGCGTCGACGACCTCCGCCGGCTCTTCGACATCCACGACGAGCACGGATCCGGGCAGGTCATCACCTTCTTCTCCGCCTACTGGGACGGCGACGAGACCGCGCTCCCACTGGCCGAAGGCGTCAAGCTCCGGTTCTTCGCCCCCGAGCACCTGCCAGCCCTGACCATCCCGCCGTTCATCCGCGACGGCATCCACCGCTTCCTCGCCGCCGAGCCGGGCACCTGACACCTCCGACCCCAGGGGGGCGCCTGGCGGGCAGCGCCCCACCCCTTGGAAGGACACGTTCGTGAAGCTCACCGTGATCGGCTGCGGCTACCTCGGCGCGACCCACGCCGCCGCGATGGCCGAGCTCGGCCACCAGGTCCTCGGCATGGACACCGACACCGACAAGGTCGACGCGCTGAACAAGGGCCAGGCCCCGTTCGTCGAGCGCGGCCTGGACCACCTGCTCGCCAAGCACACCGCCGCAGGCGACCTGCACTTCACCGCCTCCTACGCCGAGGCCGCCGCCTTTGCCGACCTCCACTTCCTGGGCGTCGGCACCCCCCAGCAGGACGGCAGTGGCGCCTACGACCTCACTCACCTCCACAGCGCCGTCCGCCGGCTGGCCCCGCGGCTCGGCGATGGCGCGCTGATCATCGGCAAGTCCACCGTCCCGGTCGGCACCGTCGCCCGGCTGCGGCAGACCCTGGACGAGCACGTCCGCGACGGGGCAAGCGCCCGTCTGGCCTGGTCGCCGGAGTTCCTGCGCGAGTCCTTCGCTGTCCTGGACACCCTGGAGCCCGACCGGATCGTGCTCGGCGTCGAGGACGGCGACACCGGCAGCGAGGCCGCCTTCCGGACCGTCTATGCCGACATCCTGGCCGCCGGCACGCCGCTGATCGTCACCGACATCGCGACCTCCGAACTGATCAAGGGCGCCGCGAACGCCTTCCTCGCCACCAAGATCTCCTTCATCAACGCGATGGCAGAGCTCTGCGAGAAGACCGGTGCCGATGTCCGGCAGATCGCCCTCGCCCTGGGCTACGACCACCGGATCGGAGCCGAGGGCATGCGGCCCGGCCTCGGGTTCGGAGGCGGCTGCCTGCCCAAGGACCTGGCCGGCTTCACCCACCGCGCCGAGGAGCTCGGCGCCGACACCGGCCTGCTCCGCCAGGTCGCGGAGATCAACCGGCGCCGGCGCGAGCGCACCGTCGAACTCGCCCGCGAGGCGCTCGGCGGCACCTTGACCGGCAAGCGGATCGCCGTCTGGGGCGCCGCCTTCAAGCCGAACACCGACGACATCCGCGACTCCCCGGCCCTCGCGGTCGCCGAGGCCCTCCAGCGGGCCGGCGCCGAGGTCACCGTCCACGACCCCGCCGCGATGGAGAACGCCCGCAAGGCCTGCCCCCAGCTCGACTACGCCGACGACCCCACCGCGGCCACCACCGGCGCCGGGCTGCTGCTGCACCTGACCGACTGGCCCGCGTACTCCGACGCCGACCCGGCCGACCTCGCCCGGCACATCGCCGTCCCCAAGGTCATCGACGCCCGCGGCACCCTGAACGCCGAACGCTGGCGCGCGGCCGGCTGGACCGTCCGCGCCCTCGGCCGTCCCTGACCCCTTCGGCACATCCACAGGCCCCCGGCGGAGCCGAGCGCGAGGGCTCATCTCCGCCGGGGGCCGAAGCGCCTCCCGCCCGGCCGGGGCTGCTCCGTCCGTCGCCGTGCGACGACCGGTCCTGCCGGTCGTCGTGAAAGCGCGGCGGAGTCCGCGGTGGCCGGTCCGCTCCGGCAGACGGGCCGGATCCCGGGGCCGGCGACAGGGCCTGTGCACCCGCGCCCGGCCCCGCACACCTCCGCCGCGAGCGCGGCGCCGGCCGCCGCGCGGCGCGATGCCGGACGCCGGTCGGGCCCGGTAGTCGGCACGGTGACCGCGGGTCCGGGCGGCCGCGGGCAGGTGAGGCCGGGGGCGCCCCGGTCCGCCCGCCGGGGCGCAGGAACGGCGGGCGGGGGTCAGCCCCGGGTGCGGGTCAGCCCTGGCCGCCCCGGGCGGGTGCCGTGCCGTCGATCGCGCGCGCGTCGGCGGCGATCAGCCGGGCGCGGTCGGCCGGGACGGTGCGGCCGGACTGGTCCTCGGCCCACCGGGCGAGCGGCTGGTACTGGCCCTGGCCGAGCATGACGGTCAGGGTGGCGACGGCGTTGCGGTCGGCGCCCGAGGTGAGGACCAGTGCGGCCAGGCCGGTCGGCGTGGCCGAGACGGTGAACTCGGTGGTGGTCTCGGCCCGGCCGCCGGGGCCGGTCGCCTCGGCGCGCAGGGTGTGCCGGCCGAGTGCGAGCGCCGTCGTGTCGAGCGCCGTGCCCGGCGTGAGCGCGGCGCCGTCCAGGGTCAGCCGGACGGTGTCGGCCCCGCGCGACTGGACCGCGGCGACCGGCTGCTGGGCGCGGTCCAGGACGGCGCCGGCCACGGGCGAGGTGATCGCCACGGTGGGCGCGGCGGGCGGCGCGACGGTGCCGCCCTGCTGGAGGGCGGAGTTCCAGCCGGCCAGCTCGGCCGGGCGGTTGGTGATGACGCCGTCGACGCCGACGGCCTCCAGGGCCTTCCAGCGGGCGGCCGAGTCGACCGTCCAGACGTTGACCGCGACGCCGGCCGCGTGCAGGTCCTTCACGATGCCGGGCCGGTCGGCGACGGCGGCGTCCGACGGGTTGTAGGCGGTCAGGCCGAGTTCCCCGGCGATCGCCACCGGGTCGGCGTCGAGCGCGCTGCGCAGCAGACCGAGCGGCAGCTCCGGCGCCAGCTCGCGGGTGTACCGCAGGGCGTCCACCTCGAAGCTCTGGACGAAGACGCGGCCCGCCATCCCGTGGTCGCGCACCTCCTTGACGATCCGGGCGACCTCGTCACGGCTGTGCCGGCCCTTGATCTCCAGCAGCAGGCCGCCGCCCCGGGTGCGCAGGTCGTCGAGCTGCGCGGCCAGGGTCGGCACCCGGGCGCCCGCGTACGCGGGGCCGAACCAGGCCCCGGCGTCCAGCGCGTCCAGCTGGGCGGAGGTCAGGTCGCGGATCCGCCCCTTGCCGTCGGTCGTGCGGTCCACGGTGTCGTCGTGGAGGACGTACGGCACGCCGTCCTTGCTCGGCTGGACGTCGTTCTCGATCCACTCGGCGCCGCCGCGGCGGGCGACCTCGTCCGAGAGCAGGGTGTTCTCCGGCGCTGTGGAGGAGGCACCGCGGTGGGCGAAGACGGTGAGCGGCGCGCCGGCGGGCCGGATCCAGCCGTTCGGCGCGAGCGCGGTCACCTTGAGGTCGTCGAAGGACACCTTCGAGCCGTTGACCAGGAGCGCCTGGCCGCCGTCGGCGCTGCGGGCGACCCGGGTGGTGCGCAGGGCCTCCTTGCCGTCGAAGGTCCAGCGGGCGGTGGCGCCGTGCACCTCGACGGCGATCCGCACGTCGCGGCCGGTGCCGGCGGCGGTCGGGGCGGCGGCGGTGTCGGTGACGAGCCAGCTGCCGGCGGTGGTCCGCTGGGCGAACTCCAGGCCGTTGGCGGCGGTGGTGCCGGAGCGCATGGTGGCGATCGACCAGGGGGTGACGCCGCTCGCCGGGACGTCCAGGCCGAGTGCCGTCCAGCGGGCGCCGTCCACGACGGACTCGAAGCGGGCGGTGGCCTCGATGCGGAAGTCGGCGAGGTGGCGGCCGAAGGTGATCCGGCTCTGCTGGCCGGAGTTGGCGGACACGCCGACCAGCCGGCCGTTCTCCACCTTCCAGTCGCCCTCGACGGCGGCCCAGCCGGCGGGGAGGGCGGTGCCGGAGAAGCTCTCCTCGACCACGGTCTGACCGGGTGCGGGGGCGGCGGCCGTGGCGGCGGCGGCCGTGGCGGCGGCGGCCGTGGCGGCGGCGGCCGGGTCGGACGTGGCGGAGGCGATGGCGGCGGGGTCGGACGTGGCGGAGGCGATGGCGGCGGGCGGCTCGGCCGAGGAGGCGCTCGGGGCGTTCAGTGCGACGGTGCCGAGGCCCAGCGCGGACGCGACGACGGCGGCGAGCAGGCTGGTGTGCCGGCCGGCGCTCGCCCGGAGCTCGCGCCGGTGGTGGGACGAGGTCCGGGCCCCGCTCCCGGGGTTAGCGGGCTGCGAACCGGTGGACGGGCGGCCGGGGGCGGTGTGGTGACTCTGTGTCATGTCCGGCACGCTAGGGGACGGTCACCGTTCCGGAAACCGCTTCCCCGGGAACCGTTCGTGACCATTGCGTGCGCCCTCGGGCCGTGGCGGTCCGAGGGCGCGGGGCGGCCACTCCCCCGGTCCCGTGGGTGACGCCGGGTGGCGGTGCCGCAGGTCGCCCGAGGCCGACGGTGGGTGCCGACGGGAACGCCGACCACGGCTCGGAGCACGCCTCAGCCCGAGGCCGGACCGTGTCGTCGACCCTTCGACAAAATATGCAGACCGGTCTACTGTTTTCCGCATGGGAGTCAAAGGCGAGGAGACCCGTGCCCGGCTGATCGCCGGTATGCGCGGCCTGATCGAAGCACAGGGCTACTTCGGTACCGGCCTCAACCAGGTCGTGGCGGAGAGCGGCGCACCGCGCGGGTCGCTCTACTTCCACTTCCCCGAGGGCAAGGACCAGTTGGTGACCGCCGCCCTGACCCAGGCCGGCCAGGAGATCGAGGAACTGCTCGCCTCGCTCGCCCGCCAGGGCTCCGACGCGGCGACCGTCGTCGCCGGACTCGCCCGGGCCTTCGCCGACCGCCTCGCCGAGTCCGGCTACACCAAGGGCTGCCCGATCGCCACCGTCGGCCTGGAGGTCGCCGGCAGCAACGAGGCGCTCCGTCAGGTCTGCGTCGAGGTGTACGCGGGCTGGCAGCGCGTCCTCGCCGAACGCCTCACCGCCGAGGGCTTCGACCCCGCGGAGGCGGACGTCGCCGCCGGCCAGGCGCTCGCCCTGCTGGAGGGCGCGGTCCTGCTGGCCCGCGTCCGCCACTCCCCCGCGCCGCTGACCGACGCCACGCACGCCGTGCGCCACCTCCTCACCGCGAAGCCGGCCGACGCCGCCCGCGCGGGCCTCACCCCGCAGCGCGCCGGCTGACCGACGGGCCGTCCGAGCCGCGGGCGGGCGCCACCACGGCGCCCGCCCGCCGCCGTATCCGGCCACCTCACCCCCGGAGCGGCACCGGACCGTGCGCCGGACCCCGGCCGGACACCCGTGGCGGACCACGGCCGGTGCGGCACGCACCGGCACGCCCGAGCCCCCGGACGTCCTCCGGAAGCCCGGCAGCCTGACCGGACGACGGGAACCCCTCGGTTCGGACATGCCCCGAGGCTTGTCACGGCGAGGGCCGCCGCGGCACACCGGCGCCGGACCCGTCACGACCGGCCGGGTCAGCCCTCACACAGTGACGGCGCCTCCGTCCGCTGCGGCCGGGGAGAGTCACCGGGGGTCTCCGTCGGAAGTTCCCCCTGCGCAGGGCGGCCGTTCGCGTCGGCCGGGAGCGGGGCTCTTGACCCTCACGCGGCGTCAGGCCGCATAGTCGGTGCCGTGGATGATCACTGGACCGTGGGACACGTGGCCGAGCTGGCCGGCGTGAGTGTCCGCACGCTGCATCACTATGACGAGATCGGGCTCGTCCGACCGTCCGCGCGGACCGCGGCCGGATACCGGGCGTACTCGGCGGGCGACGTCGAACGGCTGAGGGAGGTGCTGGCCTACCGGCGGTTGGGCTTCGGGCTGCGGGAGGTCGCGGAGCTGGTCGGCGACCCGACCGCCGACGCGGTCGCGCACCTGCGCCGACTGCGCGGCCTGGTGCTGGAGCGGCGCGACCGCGCCGACGCCATGGTGGCCGCCATCGACAGGGAACTGGAAGCACGGGCGAAGGGACTGAAGGTGACACCGGAGGAGCAGTTGGAGATGCTCGGTGCACGGCTGTACGACGCGATCGGCGGCGCCTACACCGCGACACGCCACACCGAGCCGCGGATCGCCGCGCAGATCTGGGACGCGCTCGGCGACGCTCGGACGGTGCTGAACGTCGGGGCCGGAACCGGCTCCTACGAACCCGCCGATCGACACGTGACCGCGGTGGAACCGTCGGCGGTCATGCGGGGGCAGCGGCCCCCCGGCTCGGCGCCGTGCGTGGCCGCCGCCGCGGAGAGCCTGCCGTTCGAGGACCACTCCTTCGACGTCGCGATGGCCGTCTCCACCGTGCACCACTGGGCCGACCCGCTGGCGGGGCTGCGCGAGATGCGGCGCGTGGCCCGCCGCGTGGTGGTGCTCACGTTCGACACCGACGAGCCCGGATGGCAGGACCGGTTCTGGCTCACCCGCGACTACCTGCCCGAGTTCTCCGGCGTCCTCGCGGGATTCCCCTCGCTCGCCGGGATGGCCGACGCGATCGGCGCCCGCGCCGAGCCGGTGCCCGTCCCGTGGGACTGCGCCGACGGCCTGTTCGAGGCGTACTGGCGCCGGCCGGGGGCGTACCTGGAGGATCATGTGCGCCGGGCGATGTCGGTGTGGACGAGGGTCGGGCCGGAGGCCGAGCAGCGGGCGGTGCGAAGCCTCGCCGACGACCTCGACTCCGGTCGGTGGGCCGAGCGCAACGGCGACATCGCCGACCTCGACGCGGCGGATCTGGGCCTTCGCCTGCTCATCGCCTGAACTGGGGCTCGGCGTCGGTCCCGTGGCGGTTCCTGGACGACCGGCCGGTCGCGTACGGGCGCCAAGCGGGCACGGCGGCGCGGGGCAGGGACGGCGGCGCGGGGCAGGGACGGCGGAGCGGGGCAGGGACGGCGGAGCGGGGCAGGGACGGTGGAGCGGGGCAGGGACGGTGGCGTGACCCCGGTGGCGTGACCCGGGCACGCGCGTCCCGGCACGCTCGTCCGGGCACGCGGAGATCGGCACACGCGGGTCGGCACACGGTCGACGGGCACAGGTCGATGCGGCGAGCTTGTCCGCCGTTCCGGCGAGGCCTGTGCGCGGACCTTCGATCAACGGTCTCCGGGACGGGTGAGCCCGGCGGCGGGTCGGGGTCGGATTCCGGGTGCCGCCGGGGTGACCGGCTGCCGCCGCTGCGGGCCCGCCCGCTCTGCCGGATGCCCTGACCTGGCGCGTCCCGCCCGTTCGGGAGGCTCCGCCTGGGTTCGCCCGGCGCCGGGCGTCGGGCGTCGGTCCGACGGGCTGACGGGCTGACGGGCTGACGGCTGGACGAATGAGCGGACAGGCGCGGCCTGGTGGCTGGCGGGCGTCCGGCCCCGGCGTCCGGCCCCGGCGCCGCAGGCCGTCGTCGGAATGCCGACCGACCACGACTCCCGCCGGTCCGGCGCGCAGCGCAGTGCCGCCCGAGGGCAGCAGCCGTGACGAGTCGGGCCGGTCCGTGGTCGAGGGGGCCTCGGCCGGGTCAGCCCCAGGTGAGCGGGTCGAGGTCGAGGTAGAACCGCAGGCGGTCGTGGTCGAGGGCGACGCCGTACCTCTCGGCGAGCGCCGCGTCCGCGGCCAGTGCCCGGTCCTCGTCGGTCCACGTCTCCCGGGCGTTGGCCAGGAGCAGCGCCAGGTCGGCGTGCCGGTCCGCCCGCCCGAGGCGGCCCAGGTCGATGAAGCCCGACACGTCCAGGCTCTGCGGGTCGAGCACGATGTTGGGCAGGCACAGGTCCCGTGGCAGACGACGGCGTCCTCGGCCTCCTGGTCCCGTCGGCGGGGGACCTGCGAGGTCAGGCGGGCCAGCAGCTCGGTCGGGGGCGTGTGCTGCTGCTCGTCCGGGAGGAACTCCGGGTTCACGGCTTCACGGGCGACGACGTCGCGCGCCAGGGCGACCATGGCGTCCAGGTCCCGCTGGAACGGGCACTCCGCCACGGGCAGCTCGTGCAGACTGCGGACCGCGTCCGCGATGCCCTCCCAGGAGTTCCACAGGTCCTCGGGTGACACCCGGTCAGCGGGCACGCCGCGGACGGCACCGGTCACCAGGCAGGATCCCGCATCGCCGTCGTACCAGTCGAGTGCGCGCGGGCCCGGTACGCCCCGGTCGCCCAGCCACGCGATCCGGTCGCGTTCGGCCGTCAGGTCGGCCGCGTCCACGGCGGGTACGCACTTGGCGTACCGGGCGCCGTCCGCACTGCGGAAGACGAAGGCCCCCGACTCGCCGGTGGTGACGGCCAGCCAGTCGCCACCGAGGCCGAACAGTTCCGGCGACACGGCCTGAGGTCCCGAGTGATCGTCCACAGCGGCCACCGTACCCGGCCCGGCCGTGCCCGCATTCGCCGGGCGCCCCGCCTGCGGCCGCCGCACGGCGTGCCCCCTGCTGCCCGGCCGGTTTCAGGCGGCGGCCGTCGGGGCCGGGGGATCCGAGCCACGGGGCGGGCCTGGCAGGACAGGGTGACCAGGACGCCCACGACCAGTCGGCGCGTCCGTCGGCAAGGGGCACGGCCGGATGCCGCGTCCTCCGTCGCCATCCTCCGTCGCCACCGCAGACCTCTTGCCAAAAAATATACAGACCGGTCTACTGAATCCAGCACACAGACCACTCCTCCTTCATCCGCCCCGACCTTCCGCCATGCCCGAAAAATATGCAGACCGGTCTACAGATTTATGTAGACCGGTCCACTGAAAAGGAGCCCACCTTGGCCGGCGCCCCAAACCCGAACCCGAACCCGCCCCAGCCCCAGCAAGCAAACATCGCCCCGGCCGACCACCCGCCGCGCACCCTCGTCCTGGGGGCCACCGGCTTCCTCGGCCGCTGGCTGCTCCTCGAACTCCTCGACCGGGGCGAGCCGGTGGCCGCCGCGGTCCGCACGGGTGCCGGGTCCCCGCGCGACCGCGAGCTCCGCGGCTGGCTCCGGGTCCACGGCGCCGACGACCGCACCCTGACCACCGTCGCCGCCGACCTCACCCTCCCCGGCCTGGGCCTGACACCCGAGGACGACGCCCGCCTCGCCGGCGTCCGCGACGTCCACAACCTCGCCGCCCTCTACCGCTTCGGCCTCGACCGCGCCGAGGCCCACGCCGCCAACGTGGACGGCGCACTCACCGCACTCCACTGGGCCGCCGGTCGACCGCACCTGCGGCGGCTCGTCCACCTCTCCGGGTACCGGGTCGGCCGGGGCGGCGCACCCCGCCACCCGCTGCCGCCCGCCGAGGCCGACGCGCTCTACGCCCGGCTCGGCGCGTACGAGGCGTCGAAGCAGCTCGGCGACGCCGCCGTCCGCGTCACGGCCGCCGAACTGGGCGTGCCGCTCACCACGGTCAACCCCAGCAGTGTGATCGGACATTCGGCCACCGGCGAGGCCGGGCAGTACCTGGGCCTGGCGGAGCTGGTCCGCCAGCTGTGGTCCGGCCGCCTCCCGCTCCTGCCCGGGACGGCGCGCACCCTCCTGCCGGTGGTCGCGGTCGACCACCTGGCCCGCTTCCTGGCCGCCGTACCGGAGTTCGACGACGGACCGGCCCACGCCCACACCGTCCTCGACCCCGCCACACCGCCGCTGCCCGCGCTGATCGCCCTGATCGCCGAACACCTGGGCGTTCCGGCGCCCCGCGGACTCGTCCCCGTCGGCCTGGTCAGGCGCCTGCCGACGGCCCTCACCGGCGCCGATCCGGAGACCCTCACCTTCCTCGTCGAGGACACCTACGACACCGCCTCGGCCGACCGGCTCGCCGAGGCCGCCGGACTCCACCACCCGCCCGTCGCCGACCTGTTGCGCCGCTGGGCCACCCGTCTGGTGGCCGACGGCTTCGGCGCCGCACCCGCCTCCGCCGCACCCACCGCCGTCGGCCCCGCCTCCGCGCACACCGGGGCGGCGGGCGGGTTCGCCGACGTCGCCGGCAGTCGCACCTACCTCCATGGGGACCGCCGGACCCCCCACTACGTCCTGCTCCCCGGCCCGGCCGCGGACACGGGCGCCTGGGCGGACCCCACCGCCCACCACGACTCCCGGACACTCACCGCCGACCTCCCCGGGCTCGGACGCTCCTCCCCCACCAAGGCCCCCGAGGCCGACTGGCTCCGGGAACTGCTCGCGCCGGTTCGGTCGCGCCCCGTCCTGGTGACCCACCAGGCCACCGCCGCAGTGGCGTTGGACTATGCTGCCGCCCACCCCGACCGGGTCACCGAACTGGTCATCGTGAGCACCGACGCCGCCGACGCCACAGACACCGCAGACGGCACTGGCAGCCCCGACCCCGCTCCCGCCCCCGCGTTCCACCGCCCCGGCGCCACCCGCCGCGCGACCCGCCGCCTCCGGGAGGCCCGGCGCCCCTCCCGCCGAAGGGAGTTGAGCCTCCTGATCGACGCCGGAACCGTCCCCGTCCGGGTCATCCCGCCCGAGCGCCTCCGGGACCTTCTCAGGACAGTCCCCGCCCTGGTGGGAGGCGAGTCGACGGTCTGACGCGAGGCCAACCGGGCCGGGGTCGGCGCGGCCCCGGACGCGGCCCGGACGTGGCCCGGACGCAGCCCGGATACAGGCGCCGACGCGGACGCGCCGGTGGGTGGCGTCGCGGATGCTGCGGCTGATCCGCAGGCATCGAAGGCCCCGGGCCCGGAGCCCCGGACCGGGCACGAACGAGGGCACGGGCACGGGCACGAACGCGGGCACGGAACCGGCAGCCCACGGGGTGATTCCCGTCCCACCGGCACCGAGCTCCGACCGATCGCCCTGCCGCCCTTCGCCGTTGCGAGCACAGGAGCCAAGTCCCGGCGGACGTCGCCGTCGCCCACCGCCCGCCGCCCGCCGCCGTACGGACGGGTCCTCGTGGGGTCAGCGGGCCCGGGCGGCGGCGGCCGGGGTGAGGTGGCGGGAGAGGACCTCCAGGGCGTCCGCGACCTCCCGCATCACCGTCGGGTCCGGCCCGGCGCCGTCGGTGCCGCCGAGTGCGGCGGCGAGCGCGGCGTCGATACCGGCGGCCCGGACCTCGGCCACCCGGGCGGAGGGCTCCTCGGTGGGGCGGACGAGTCGGCGTCGCCGGTCCCCGGGGTCGGGCTCGGTCTCCACGGAACCGGCCTCCACCAAACGGGCCACCGCGGTGGACACCTGACTCTGCGGCAGGCCGGTGCGGGCCGCGATCTCGCCGACCGTCGCCCCCGGGTGCGCCACGACGTCGCCGAGCGTGACGAGCACCGAGCGGACCGACCCCCGTGCCGCCGTCTCGGCCCCCGCCTCGGCCTCCGGTCGCGGCATCGCCTGCTCGCCGATCTTCATGAGGGTGCGACCGAGGAGGAACAGCTCGACTCCGTTCATGCCGGCAAGAATACATCCGCATAGATGCATCTCAATCAATACATCTATCTTGATCCATCTATTTAGATGCTCTATCGTCATGGCGGCGGACGGAGAAGCCGACCGCCGACACATCCAGGGGGCACACCGCCATGGCCACGCTCGCGAACTCCACCGCCCGGACCCTCACCGTGCCCGGCGCCGTTCTGCACTACCAGGTCAAGGGCAGCGGTCCCGTCCTCCTCCTCGCCCAGAGCGGCGAGGGCGACGCGGACCGCACCGTCGATCTCGTCCCGCACCTGACCGACGCCTTCACCGTCGTCACCTACGACCGCCGAGGCCTCTCGCGCAGCACCCTCGACGACCCCACCGACCCCGTCACCATGGCCGACCACGCCGACGACGTCGCACGGCTGCTCGCCGAAGTCGCCCACGGTCCGGCCTCGATGGCCGGGTTCAGCATGGGCGCCGCGATCGGCCTCCAGGTCGTGGCCCGCCACCCGGGTGTACTGAGCACGCTGATCGCCCACGAGCCCGTGATGCCGAACCTCCTGCCACCGGCGGACCGCGCGGAGCACAAGGCGGAACTGGCGGCCATCCAGGCCGCGTTCGCGGCCGGGGGCACCGCGGCGGCGTTCCCGGCGATCGCCCGGCACCTCGGGATCGACCCGGCCCACGACCGCACCGAGGAGGGGCTCACCCCTCAGCCGATGACGCCCCGTCGGGTGGCCAACTTCGGGTTCTTCATCGGGACGGAGTTCACGGCCGTCACCTCGGACCGCCTCGACCCGGCCCACCTCGCCCCCGCCGCAGCCCACTCGGGGACGCGGATCGTCCCGGCCGTCGGCCGGACCACCCGGCCGACCGTCCACACCTACCGATGTGCGCTCGCCCTGGCCGAGTTGCTGGGCACCGCCCCCGTGGCCTTCCCCGGCGGGCACAACGGCAACACCGCCTTCCCCCGCGCAACCGCCCTGTCCCTCAAGGCTCTGTGCTCCCGAAGCCGCCGCGAGGTGACAAGTAGCTCTCTCGGCAGCCGATTCGGGGTGTGATCGTCCTGACTTCGGCCGTCTTCGCGCCTTCTCCGATCTGGCCCCGTCACCTTGGTGGCGTTCATGGTGATCTCGAAGGGAGTGAGCGTGCGTCAGGACTGCGAGCCGGAGGCCCCGATCGAGCTCTGGACACTGCCGGACGACGAGAAGCGCCCGCGGAGCAGGTCCGGGGCGAACCGGCCGGGATTCGCGCTGCTGCTGGAGTTCTTCGAGGTGGAGGCCCGGCACCCGGAGAGCGTCTCGGAGATCCCGACACCGGCGGTGGCGTACGCGGCTCAGCAGGTTCGGGTTCCGAGTGCATGGTGGAGCACACGCACCGAGCCCGGCTCGCGGAGTGGCCGGCCGGGGAGCTGCGCGAGGTGGTGCCGTCCGAGGAACGGTCGGCAGAGACGGTCGGCAGAGGCGGTGGCCACCCGGTGCCGCAAGGGCCGCCCGGGGCCGGGGTCCGAGCCGCACACGGGCAACCGGCTCGGCCCGGCCAAGGTGACCGTTCCGGGGCAGCCTGCGTCGCGTGACGGGCGCGCGGAGGCGACCGGAAGCGCCGAGGCGGGTCAGGCCCGCGCGGGGGCCTCCGCCGTGACGACATAGAGCGTCACCGCAGCGAAGAACGGACTCCGTACGAGCTGGTCCAGCCACCCGTCGGCCTGCCGACGGGTGAGGTAGCCGGCGGCCACGGCGCGCTCGGTGTTGCGCTGGAGACCGAGGACCTGGTCGGCGGCACGGACTTCGCGGAAGACCGAGGTGACCGGGACGACTGACGTGACGGTGAATCCTGCTTGCTCGGCGAGTCGGGGCAGTTGCCGCCCGACGACGGCATTGCGCACGATCCGGTCGGTGATATGGCGGGTGTACGCCCGGGCGACGTCCAGGTCCGGGTGGTCGACCGCGAGCGAGTCCCAGTCGGGCTCGGCCATGACGAGTCGGCCGCCTGGGCGCAGGACCCGCAGTGCCTCCGCCAGAACCCTGGGGACGTCGGCCACGTGTTGGAGCACGCGGTCGGTGCGTACCCGGTCCGCCGAGCACGGGGGGAACGGCAGCGCGTGCACGTCGGCCGTCAGCACACCGGCGTGTGGCAGGTCGATGATTCGGGTCAGCGCCTGACGGGTCATCCGAGGGTCGGAGTCGACTCCCAGAACCCTCCCTGCGGGTGCTGCCGCGCGTGCCAGCGCACCGAGGTCGGTGCCCGGGCCGCAGCCCAGGTCCAGGACGAGGTGGCCTGGCTGGACGGCCAGCGCGTCGAGTGCGGCCTGCTTGTAGGAGCGCGCGAGATCGGTCGTGGCGAGCCGATCCTGGTAGGCGGTCTTCTCGGGGACCACGGTCTCGAAGATGCGCCCCGTGACATGGGCGAGGGCCTCGATCTCGCCTTCGAGCGTCTCACGGCCGGCAACGGTCAGGCGCATCGGGCGTCGCCTGCCCTCTCCGTCCAGATACTCGATCAATCCCTTGCCGCGCAGCCGAGTCAGCGCGCTGGACAGGCTGCCGCGGCCGAGTCTCTCGCCGGTCATCCGTTCGATCGCGGTGTTGACGGCGTAGCCGTGCAGCGGACCGTCCGCCAGCACGGACAGGACGAGCATCTGGGCGTCGTTGGTACGCACTGGCACTCCCGGGCAGTGGACGGCGGGCTCCCCGATAACACGCGACGCGTGCTAATACTCCTTAGTATGCACGCTGCGGCCGGCCAGCGGCTGCCGCCCCGACCCGAAGGACTTCGATGGTGCGCGTAACCGACCCGCTCTACGCCCTGTACACCCGCCGGCTTCGCCGGCGACTCCAGGGCGGGGAGCTGCCCGGGCACATCGGACTGATCATGGACGGCAACCGCCGATGGGCGCGCCGGCAAGGCATCGGGAACCCGAGCCTCGGCCACAAGTACGGTGCCGAGCACGTGGAGAACGTGCTCTCCTGGTGCGAGGCCCTCCGGATCAGGCATGTCACCGTGTTCGTCTGCTCCGCGGAGAACCTCCAACGGCGCGGCGACGCCGAGGTCGCCTTCCTGATGCAGGTGATCGAGGAAGTCCTGACCCGGCACCTCACCAGGCCGATGCCGCGCTGGCGGGTGCACATCGCCGGAGCACTCGACACACTGCCCGACACCACCGCCCGCGCCCTCAAGGACGCGGTCGAGGCCACACGGGAGTGCCCCACCGGAGCGCACGTGACCCTCGCCGTCGGGTACGGCGGCCGCCAGGAGCTCGTCGACGCCATGCGCGATCTGCTGTACGCGCGGGCAGAGACCGACACGTCGATGCGGGACCTCGCCGCCCACCTGACCGCGGACGACATCGCCCGCCACCTGTACACCGCCGGCCAGCCGGACCCGGACCTCGTCATCCGCACCAGCGGAGAGCAGCGCATGTCGAACTTCCTGCTGTGGCAGAGCGCCTACTCCGAGCTGTACTTCAGCGAGGCGAACTGGCCGGCGTTCCGTGAAGTCGACTTCCTGCGTGCCGTGCGCGCGTACGCCGCCCGGCAGCGCCGCTACGGCGCCTGAGAAGCGGCGGCCCGCCATGACCGGTCTTGGAGGCGTCGCCAGGCAACCCGCCCCGGCACGGACCGGGCGGCTCGTGCTCCGTGAGCCCGAGCCGCCCGGGGCAGTGCGGCGTTCATCGAGCCGCCGGTGTCGCCGGAGGTGCACACCCACCTCGGCGGCCCCGACCGCGTGACGGGCTTGAGCGCGCGAGATGACCGAGGGGCCCGAGCCGTGGCCGGGGAGTGAAGTCGTCGATCTCGACGGGGCGATGATCGGCCGGATCCTGCTCAGGGGAGCGTCGGAGCACCATCGCCCGGCAGGTGCGATGCCCTGCTCGACGAGCGCGGCCCTTCGGACGCGCACCATCGCGGCGCAGCGCCGGGCCGCGGCCTCGGCTCAGAGGTCCACCCGTCAGGAGCCCCGGGCGCGGAGGATCAGGACGCGGAGGATCAGGACGCAGGGGTGCGGTGGGTGGCGCGGTAGCGGCCGGGGGCGGTGTGGAACTCGCGTTTGAAGGCCCTGGCGAAGGCGTACTCGGTGGTGTAGCCGACCTGTTCGGCGACGGTGCGCAGGAGCAGGTCGGTCTCGCGGAGGCTACGGGCGGCGAGGGTCATCCGCCACCAGGTGAGGTAGCCGAGCGGTGGACGGCCGATCGTCGCGGTGAAGCGCTGGGCGAAGGCCGTGCGGGAGAGCCCGGCGCGGTCGGCGAGGGACTGCACGGTCCACGGCGCCGCCGGTTCCCGGTGGACGGCGCGCAGGGCCGCCGCCAGGGCCGGGTCGTGAAGGGCTGCGCCCCAGCCGGTGGTGTGCTGTTCGGCCTGGCGTTCGTGCCAGGCCCGCAGGACGTAGAGCAGCAGGACGTCCAGCAGCGCGGTGAGGACGCCGGGAGCGCCCGCCCGTTGCCCGGTGGCCAGTTCGCGGCGGAGCAGGTCGACGGCGCCGCGCAGTTCCGGGGACTGCCGGTCGTCGCCCGGGAGGTGGACGAGGTCGGGCAGTTCGGCGAGCAGCGGGTGGGCGCGCGCGTGGTCCAGGCGGTAGGCACCGCACAGCATCCTCGTGGTCCGGCCCGTGCCGACCGTCTCCCGCGGGCCGGGGCCGCTCAGTGGCGTGGTCGGGGTGTCCGCGATCGCGTGCCCCAACTCCCTTGGCAGGAAGGCCACATCGCCTTCGACGAGCCGGACGGGCTCGCCGCCGGCCGGAATCAGCCAGCAGGTCCCCTCCGTGATCACGTGGAATCCGGCCCCCTGCTGCGGGTCGAAGCGGATGCCCCAGGGGGCGCGCAGCTCGGTCACCGAGGAGTGCGGGGTGCCGGTGCGCATCGCGGAGACGGCGTCGCTGATGATGTCCACCACCTCAACGTACCTCCGGTCCACGGCCGTCCGGGGACGCCGGTGGGCGTCTCCGGGTCTCCGTGCGCGTCCGGCGACGCGTCCGGCGTCGTGTCGTGTCGGGCGTCGCGTCCGGTGTCGTGGCCGTTCCGTCGACGCCGGACGAACGGACATCCGGCCCGGACGGTGGGGCATCCACCGTCGCCCCCGCCCTGCCTACGGTGGTGATCAGGTTCGAGCGGCGCACGTCGCCGCCGTGGAACAAGCTTGGGGAGATGGGAAGATGAGGATCGCCGTCCATGGCGCGACCGGATTCACCGGCGGGCTCGCCGTCGCGGAGCTGGTCCGGCGCGGGATCACGCCCGTGCTGGTGGGCCGCAGTCCGGAACGGTTGAAGGCGGTGGCCGCCGAGCGGGCCCCCGGCGCCGAGGTGCGGGTAGCCGAAGTGCGGGTAGCCGGGGCGGGCGGGAGCGGGGGCGCCGACCGGGTGGCGGACGAGGACCTGGCCGCCGCGTTCGCCGACTGCGACGCGGTGGTGAACTGCGCGGGCCCGTTCGACCTCTGGGGCGAACCGGTGGTGCGCGCGGCGATCGCCGCCGGTGCCCACTACGTCGACACCACCGGCGAGCAGCGCTACCTCCGGCGGGTGCTGGACACCTTCGGCCCGGAGGCCGGGCGTGCCGGGGTGAGCGTCGTCCCCGCGATGGCGGACGACGGCGGGCCGGGCGACCTGATCGCCCGGCTGACCGCGGACCGGCTCGGCGGACCGGTCGACGACCTGCTGGTCGCGGACCTCCGGCGGCCGGACGGCGGGGCCTCCCGGGGGACGGGCCGGTCGATGGCCGCGGCGTTCTCCGCGGGCGCGCTGGAGTACTCCGACGGCGGCTGGCACCTGCTGGACGCTCCCGTGGAGGATTCGCTGGTTCCGCCCGGCGAGGAGGACGCCGTCCCCGTGACGACGTTCGCCCTGCCCGGTGTGGTCACCGTTCCCCGGCACCTGGCCGTGCGCCGGGTGCGCAGCGCAGTCCGCACGGAGGTGGCCGGGCTGTTCTCGGCGCTGACCCCGGAGGTCGTCGCCGGCCTGCCCGAGTCCGTCCCGGAGGAACTGCGCCGGTCCGGCGTCTGGCTGATGGCCGTCCACGCCACGGGCGTCGACGGCCGCCGGGCCCGGGGGTGGGTGACGGGGACGGACGCGTACGGGCTCACCGCGGTGATCGCCGTGGAGGGAGCGCGTCGTCTCGCCACCGGGGAGGACGCCGCCCGCCCCGGTGTGCTCACCCCCGCCCAGGCCTTTCCCCCGGCGGCCTTCCTCGACTTCCTGGCCCCGTACGGCGTCGACTGGCGCGTGGAGGAGGTGGTGGGGGGCGAGGGGGACGGGGGCGCCGGCGGGCGCTGATCCCCTGCGGCGGCGCCGTCCCGGCCTCACCCCGGCCTCGCCCCGGCCTCCTCCCGGCCGCAGCGGGGTGCGGCCGGGCGCGGGCGGCGGGGTGCGGGCGGCGGGGTGCGGGAGGGTTGACGGTACGGCGGGGATCACGAACGATCGGCGGTCATGACGACAACCGGTGGAACACCGCCCGCACCCGCCGCCGCACGGCCCGTCGCGCTGGTGACGGGGGTCGGGCGCACGGTCGGGATCGGTGCCGGAATCGCCTGCCGACTCGCCGCCTCGGGCTGGGACATCGCCTTCACCTACTGGACGGCCTACGACCGGAGGATGGCCTGGGGCGCCGAGGCGGGCGCCGCCGAGGCCGTCGGGCGGGCCCTCGCCGAACGGGGTGCGGGGGCCCTCGCGATCGAGGCGGACCTGGCCGATCCGGCGGCGCCGGGGCGGGTGTTCGACGAGGTCGAGCGGCGGTTCGGCGGCACGACGGCGTTGGTGCTGTGCCACTGCGAGTCGGTCGATTCGGGTCTGCTCGACACCACGGTGGAGAGCTTCGACCGGCACTTCGCGGTCAACGCGCGGGCGAGTTGGCTGCTGGTCCGCGAGTTCGGGCGGCGGTTCGCCGGGGCGGCGGGGAGCGGTCGGATCGTCGCGCTGACCAGCGACCACACGGTGGGCAACCTGCCGTACGGGGCGAGCAAGGGGGCGCTGGACCGCATCGTGCTGGCGGCGGCGGGCGAGTTCGCCCGCCTCGGTGTCACCGCCAACGTCGTCAACCCCGGTCCGGTGGACACGGGTTGGATGACGGAGGAGGTGCGGGACGCGGTCCTGCGGCGGACCCCGCTCGGTCGGCTCGGCACCCCGCAGGACACCGCGCACCTCGTGGACTTCCTCTGCTCGCCGCAGGGGCAGTGGGTCAACGGGCAGGTGCTGATGAGCAACGGCGGCTTCGCCCCGGCCTCCGGCTGAGCAGCCCCGGCGTCCCCGGCGTGCTGCGTCCAGCGGGTACCGGGCGACGTGCGGGGCGCGGGGCGGCGCGACGTGCGGGGCGCAGCGACGACCTTCGCGCGTCAGGCCGACCCGCCCCCGGGGGCCGAGGTCCGGAGGACGAGTTCCGTCCACCGCACGTCCGTGCGGCCGTGCAGGTCGGCCCGTTCGGTGCGCAGGAGCGGGGAGAGGCCGCGGGCGCGGGCGAGTTCGACCGTCTCGTCGGCCGACACGTCGAACATCCGCCGCCCGGGCGGGACGGGACCGTGCCGCAGGGTGAGGTGGAGGTGCCCGGCCGGGGCGAGCAGCTCGGCCAGCGCGTCCAGTGCCGACGGCCGTTCGTCGGCGGCCAGGTGCATCCACACGGCCGTCAGCAGGACCAGGTCGAACCGCTCCCCCGCGGCGCGCAGCCGGGGCAGTCCGGGCAGGGCGTCGTCCACCCAGCGCACGCCGCAGCCGGCGTGCAGCCGCTCGCCGATCCGGCGCAGCTCGGGCGTCGGTTCGGCGGCGACCACCCGGTGGCCGAGGGCGGCCAGCGCGGCGGCGTCCCGTCCGGTGCCGGCGCCGACGTCGAGCACGGCAGCGGGCTCGGCGGGGAAGAGGTGCAGGGTCTCGCGGTGGACCTCGGCGAAGGTCACGGCCTCGTACTGCTCCGCGAGCCGTTCGGCCTCCTCGCCGTACCCGGCCGTGCTCGTCCGTCCGCCCATTCGCGTCTCCCCCGTGACCGGCCCGTCCTGCCCCGTATCGCCCGCCGCGGCCGTGCGGCGGAGGCGGACGGTGTGTCAACGGGCCGCAGGTCGGCGTGCGGACGTCGGGCACCGACGTCGACGGGTGGCGTCAACGGGCGGCGTCAACTGTACCGGTCGGCCGTCACGCCTCCGGGGTCAGGCCTCGCCGGGGTGCCAGGCGGGCCATTCCCAGGGGCGGTCGGTCCACCGGACGCGGACGGCGTCGTGGGGGTCGAGGTCGGGGAAGAGCTGATGGATGCGCGGTTCGAGCTCCTCCGGGCCGAGCGGTTCCCAGCCGTGGCCCTCGAAGCGGACCAGCCGGTAGCGGCTGTCCGTGCGGAACTCGGCGATCTCGACCAGGGCCTTCGTGGTGCCGGACGTGCTGTTGGTTTCCATGCCCCCCAGCATGTGGCGGACCTCCGGTGACCGCACCCGGGGTACGGCAGGCAGCGTACGACCGGGGCACCCGCGAGCCGTGAGAACCCTTCGTCCGGGTCATGTCCCGTCGTCGGTGCACTCGTTGAGTACGGCGAGCGGGTGGCCGGCGCCGTACGGGGTTCGCTCCCGTACGACCCGGCACCGGCGGGGCCACCGCTCGTCGACGGGCGGAGAAGGCTGCGACGGCAGGAGGACGAGGACATGAGCGGGCAACCGGCAGGCGGCGGGCACCCCCCAGGTGGCGGACGGCAGGCGGGCGGAGAGCGGTGGCAGTGGCCGGAGCAGGCGTGGCAGCCGCCGCCGGTCCCGGCCCCTCCGCCCGCCGGTCCCCCGGCGCCCTGGACGGTACCGGCGGCGGCGCCCGCTGCCGCGGTCCCACCGGGGCAGCGGCCGCGCTGGGTGTGGGCTGCGGGTGCCGCCGGGATCGTCGCAGGGCTGGCGGCCGTGCTGGCGATGTGCGGGCCCGGGGGCGGTGACGAGTCGTCCGGGGTGGTGGCGTTCCCGGCGACGTCGCCGGTGCCCGGTCCCTCCTCGTCGGTCCCCCCGGCGCCGGCCCTGCTGCCGGTTCCGGCCCCCTCGCCGCTGCCGTCGCCGACCGCGGCCGGGGACGGACCGCCGTCGGCCGCCGCGGGCTCCCGGCTGTCCGCGCGGTCCGGGCCGCCGGGGAGCAGCGCGTCCCCGGCGGCGGAGGACGACCACGCCGCGACGCCCCGGCCGAAGCCGGGCCGGACACCGCGCCCGGCGCCCACCCGCACCGCGAGCGCCTCGGGCAGCGCCTCCGCGCCGGCGGGGAGACCGGCGCCCGCCCCCGCCTCCACGCCCGGGCCGGGAACGAACGCCCCTCCGTTGCCCCCGGCGCCCACCGCTGCGCCGGGGTCGATCTGCGAGCAGGCGGAGCGCATCGGCCGCTGGCCGGCCGGTTCCGAGCAGGCGCGGCTCTGCCACGGCATCTACGGCTGAGGCGGCGCGGTCCCGAGGACGGGGCGCGGTGCAAGGAGCAGGGCGCAGCGGGCGGGATGCGGCAGGAACGGCGGGGTCCGCCCGGCGACCTGCTGCCGGGCGGACCCCGCCGTACGACTCGTGCCGTTGCGACTCCTGTCGTGCGACTCCTGGCGCCCGGGCCTCGCCGGCCGGAGTGCACGGGCGGGAGGGGCTGAGGGGGCCCGGCCCCGGGCGACGGCCCCGCCCGTCCAGGACCGGCCCCGGACGGACGGACACCGGCCGCCCGGGTGGGCGCCCGTCGACCGCGTACCACTGTGGCAGGGGCGGTCCGCGTGGTCGGCAGCCCAGCCGGGCCCCGTACCGGTCCGGTCATGCCCGCCCGGACGGCCCGCCACGACGGCCCCGGTCCGACCTTCACCGGCCGCGCCCCGACCGGTCTTCCTCCCCCCAGCGCTTCCCGTCAGCGCTTCCCGTCAGCCCTGCCCGGTCAGCAGCGCCTGGTCCAGACGCGGGGCGAGGACCCGGGCGAGGGTGTCGGTGATGTGCCCGGTGTCGCGGTAGAGGATCACTCCCTCCAGGACGGAGGGGCAGTCCGGACCGGTGCCGGGGCAGAGCAGCGAACCGAGGTCGAGGACGCGGACGCGGTAGCGCTCGGCGAGGCCGCCGTCGATCAGCGGGTCCCGTTCGAAGGCCGACTCACGGGGGAAGAAGCAGGCGTCCGAGCGGCCGTCGGAGGCGGCCAGGCAGGTGGGGATGTCCTTGCCGGGCATCGGCGTGTCACCCAGGTAGGCGAGCGGTGTGCCGAGCGCGGCCAGGCGGTCGAGCGTGCGGGTCCAGCCCTCGGTGCGCTCGTCCTGGCCCCCGTACCGGTTGAGGCCGGCCATCAGGACCAGGCGCGGCTTGGGACCGACGGCCAGCCGGGTGAGGGTGTTCTCGCGCCAGCGGTCGCACTCGTCGAAGGTGCGGCCGAGCACGTTGTTCCGCACCGTCAGGGTCGCCAGCGGGCAGCCGGGCTTGACCAGCACCTCCAGTGCCCAGTGCCGCTGTTCGGCCATGGCGAGGGCGGCGGAGATCCACTGGCCGGCGTGCGAGTCGCCGATCAGGACGATCCGGTCCGGGCTGGACTCGGTGCCGAACAGGCAGCGCGGGCTGTTCTCCGCGGCGAGCGGGATCTCGCAGCCCTTGCCGGGAGGGAAGTCCTCCCGGGCACGGGCGAGCGAGGGGGTGAGCGCGAGGACCCGGGTGCCCGGGGCCAGCAGGCCCGGGCCGTCGACGGCGCCGGCCGGGGCGACGGTGGGCGCGTTCGGGTCGCCGAGTGCCCGGACGGTGCCGCCGCCCAGGGTGAGTCCGGCGATCAGCGGGATGACCAGGGCGCTCGCGCCGACCGCGAGGCCGCGGCGCGGGGCCGGGCTGCTGCCGTACCGCAGCGGCTGTTCGACCAGGCGCATGGTGAGCCAGGCCGGCAGCGCCGCGGCCGCCGTGAGCAGGACCAGGGTGGTCCACGGGAGGGCGCCGTAGCGGGCCTGGGCGATGGTCAGGACCGGCCAGTGCCAGAGGTACCAGGCGTAGGAGAGCCGGCCGGCGGCGCGCAGCGGGCCGGTGGCCAGCAGTCGGCCGGCGTCCGCCGGACCGAGCGCGCGGTGGGCGGGGCCGACCAGCAGGACGACGGCGGTGCCGAGGACGGGCAGCAGGGCGGCGCTGCCGGGGAACGGCGTGTTGCGGTCGTAGCGGAAGACCGCGACCACGACGGCGGCGGCGCCCGCCCAGCCGAGGGCCCGCAGTGCCCAGCCGCCGAGGCGCGTGCCGGGGCCGCCGCGCCCGAGCCGGGCGCCGAGCGCCGGCGCGGCCAGGGCGGCGCAGGCGCCGGCGGCGAACTCCCAGAGGCGGCTCGCAGTGGAGAAGTAGCCGAGCGGCGCGGACCCGGCCGTCCAGCGGATGCAGAGGAACAGGGAGACGCCGCCGATGGCGAGGGTGGCGACGGAGATCGCGGTGGTGCGGCGGCGGCCCACCAGGTAGCGGGCGAGACCGAGCAGCAGCACGCCCCAGAGCAGGTAGAACTGGTTCTCCACACCGAGCGACCAGAAGTGCTGGAGCGGGCTCGGGTCGCGTTCGGCGGCGAGGTAGTCGGTCTGCTGGCCGACGAACCGCCAGTTGGCGAACTGTCCGGCGGAGGCGATCAGGTCGCGGGCCAGGTCGGTGCCGCGCAGCGGGTCGAGCAGCGCGCCGCCGGCGAGGGCGGTGGCGACCAGGACGACGGCCGCGGCGGGCAGGATCCGGCGGGCCCGGCGGGACGCGAAGTCCCACAGGCCGATCGGGCGGGCCAGCAGCAGGCCGGTGATCAGGAACCCGGAGATGACGAAGAAGATGTCGACGCCGACGTAGCCGCCGGTGAAGGCGGGGACGCCCGCGTGGAAGGCGAGGACGGAGAGCACGGCGACGCCGCGCAGGCCCTCGATGTCGGGGCGGAAGGCGGCCCTGGGCCGGTCGGCCGACCGGGTGGTGGCAGCTTCCGCGCTGCGGGCCGGTTCGACGGCGGACCCGGCGGTCGCGGCGCCGACGGTCGCGGCGCCGACGGTCGTCGAGGCGACGGTCGCCGTGGCGACGGCGGTGAGAGCGGCAGCGGTGGAGCCGCCGGCATCGGCGGCGGTCAGGCCGACGGCCCGGCGCAGCGCGGGGTCGGCGGGAGGGCCGGGCGTGAGGTCGACGGGGAGGAGTTCGTTGCTGGCGGCGGACGGTGACGTGGCGTCACCCTGGCGGGCGGCGGCGCGAGACGGCTCGGCGCCCGGTGGTACGGCCGTTGACACGGCGGTGCTCCTTGCAAGGGCTGGCAGCGGTGGTCGGGGCCGCCGGGCCGATGGGGCGGCCGGGCGGCGGGTCCGCGCCGGTGGGGCGACGCGCAAGGATGAGGAGATGGGGAGAAGAGGGGGAGGAAAGGGTTCTCTGACGATCAGTCAGAAGATGAGCGGGTCGGCCCAGCCGGACGCCAGCAGGCCGCAGAGCAGCAGCACGGCGGTGACGGCGACCGACTCGGCCCGGCCGAAGCGCAGTTCGGCGGCGTCGGATCCGGCGGTCCGGTCCTCCGCGGGGCGGGCGAGGTCCGCGACGGTGGCGCCGTTGCCACCCCGGAGCAGCGGCCAGAGGGCCCTGATCAGCGGAACCATGGTGTAGGTGGTCAGCGCGAGGAGCGCGGCGAGCGCCCAGTACGGCTGCCAGCCGTGCAGCGAGACGGCACGGACGAGTCCGACCGCGCCGGCCACGATGACGAGGCCGAGCCAGCCGACGCCGATCCGGGCGACCGCCCGGGCCAGCGAGGTGCCGCCGGAGACCGCGCCGGTGGGGACCCACTCGGCGCTGCGCCGGCGGAGCGCGTGCGCGATGGCGACCACGTGGCAGAGCCCGCCGAGGAGTTGGACCCGGGTGACCTCGAAGCGCCAGCGGGTGCGGGACATCGCGGGCAGCAGGACGAGCGAGACCCAGATCGGCGGCAGGAAGGGCAGGACCTGCCAGGGGGCGATCTCGTCGGGCCGGAAGAACAGCATGATCAGCGCCGGCAGCGGGACGGCGAAGACGTTCACCGCGCTGGTGAGGTAGCCGAGGATGCCGTTCCAGAAGCAGAGCCGGGCCGAGCGGGGCAGCGGGCCGCGCCGGAAGTCGGGGTCCCCGACCAGCGCGAGCGAGCCGAGGCACCAGCGGTACTGCTGGCTGATGAACGCGGGCAGGCCGGTGGGCGACATGCCCTTGGCCAGCAGGGCCGGCACGTACCGGGTGGTCCACCCGGCGCGGGCGAGCGAGAGGCCGGTGTAGAGGTCCTCGCTGTGGTCGATCTCGGCGAAGCCGCCGACGCGTTCGAGCGCGGCGCGCCGGTAGAGCGCGTTGGTGCCGCAGCAGACGGTGCCGTCCTGGGCGTCCCGGGAGGGCTGGATCCAGCGGTAGAAGATCTCCTGGGTGGCTCCGGCCGCGCGCTCCAGCCAGGACATCCCGGGGTCGGTGTCGAAGCACTGCGGGCTCTGCACGATGCCGACGTTCGGGTCGTCGAGGTACGGCACGAGGTGGTGCAGGAAGTCCGGTCGCGGGCAGAAGTCGGCGTCGAGGACGGCGATGATGTCGCCGGTCCCCTCGGCCAGGCCGTGGTTGAGGTTGCCGGCCTTCTTGAAGCGGCCCCGGTCGGGGCGGGCCCGGTACTCGAAGCCGTAGGACTCGGCGAGTTCGCGCACCTCGGGCCGGTCGGCGTCGTCGAGGACCAGGACGGTGAGCCTGCCCGGCCAGCGGACGGCCGCGGTGTGCCGGTAGGCGTTGTCCAGGACGTCGAGCGGTTCGCCCGCGGTGGGCAGCAGCAGGTCGACGCCGGGGGTGAGGGCGGGTCGCCAGGCCCGGACCAGCAGGTCGTGCGAGTCACGGGTGAAGCGGCGCGAGCGCTGGCCGTCGGCGATGGAGAGCAGCCAGGTCGCGGCGTTGAGCACGGTGAGCACCAGGAACGGCCAGAGCAGCGGCCGGCTGAGTGCGAAGAGGCCGAGCGTCGCGGTGGCGCCGGCGTAGGAGAGGGTCGCGCAGAGCAGCACCCACCGGCGCTGCGGTCCGAAGTACCAGTAGAGCTCGTGGTCGTCGGGCGGGCTGGGCAGCCGAGACGGTCCGTCGCCGGGCCGGTCGCCGGGTATTCGGCGGGCACGGCGCGGACCGGTGTCGGATGCGGACATGGCGTTGCCATGGAGTACGGGCATGCGGAAATGGCCCCCCTGGGCTGGGACGGAACGTGACCGTGCGTCGCCAGCCTCTCACAATGGCCTAGACCAATCGTGAACGAGGTATGACGTCCATGCATCGCCGCAGGTCAGGACTTTGACGACATGTCAGATTCGTGCACGTCCTGACGATATGTCACCGCTACCGGACGGTAAGCGCCTTGATCAGCTTCTCGAACCGCAGGTCGGGGCGGAGCGGGATCCCGAACCGCTCGTCGCCGTACGGGAACGGGGAGTAGACACCGGTCCGATGGAAGCCCCGGCGCTCGTACCAGGCGATCAGGTCCGACCGCTGCTCGATCACCGTCATCTCCAGCTCGGCCGCGCCCCACTCCTCGCCCGCGAACCGCTCGGCCTCCTCCAGCACCGACCGCCCGACACCGCCGCCCTGGCGGCCGGGACGCACCGAGAACATGCCGAAGTAGGCGTGCTCGCCCCGGCGCTCCAGCTGGCAGCAGGCGAGCAGCTCGCCGCCCCGCTCGGCGAGCAGCACCACACCGTCGGGGTGGGTGACGGCCGCGGTGACGCCCTCGACGTCGGTGCGCTGGCCCTCCAGCAGATCGGCTTCGGTGGTCCAACCGGCCCGGCTGGCCTCGCCCCGGTAGGCGGACTCGACCAGCTCGACCAGGGCGGCGACGTCGGCCGTGGTCGCGGGGCGGAAGGTGAGGCGGTCGGCCGCGGTCTCGGCGGCCTCTCGGGTGGTCTCGGGCACGAGGTTCCTCGTCTCACGATGGTCCGGGCGGTGGCCCGGACGGGCGGCGGCCGTTCGGGCCGATCCCTGGCATCGTGCCACAGCGCCGCCCCGCGCCCACCCGGCGCCGACCTGCGCGGAGCCCCCGGGCACCGGACCCTCGGCCGGACCCGCCGCACGGGAGCGCCGCCACCTCCCGCGAACCGCCCCGCCCCGATCCGCCGTGGCCCCTTCCTCGACCCCCACCCCGGTCCACGCCCAGGTCCACGCCCAAGTCCCCGCCCCGGTCCACGCCCCGGCCCGCCCGCCGTCCTGGTGCGCCGCACCATCCACCGCGCCGTCCGCCACGCCGTCCAGCACCCGGACGTCCACCCGACCTCCGGAGCGCCTCGGGCAGGATGACCTTGACAGCTGACCGTGACACCCGTCGGACCACCCGCACCCCGGAGGCCCCATGACCGTCGTCGAGATCCCCGGCTCCAAGTCCGTGACGGCCCGCGCGCTCTTCCTCGCGGCGGCCGCCGACGGCACCACCACCCTGCTCCGCCCGCTGGTCTCCGACGACACCGACGGCTTCGCCGAGGGCCTGCGCACCCTCGGCTACGCGCTCACCCGCGAGGCCGACCGCTGGCTGGTCGAGGGCCGCCCGCAGGGCCCCGCCGCCGACGCCGAGGTCTACTGCCGCGACGGCGCGACCACCGCCCGCTTCCTGCCCGTCCTCGCCGCCGCGGGGCGCGGCACCTTCCGGTTCGACGCCTCCGCCCAGATGCGCCGACGCCCGCTCGGCCCGCTCACCGAGGCGCTGCGCACCCTCGGCGTGGAGCTCCGGCACGAGGAGGCCGAGGGCCACCACCCGCTGCGGATCACCGCCGACGGGGTCCTGGGCGGCGAGCTCACCCTGGACGCGAGCCTCTCCTCCCAGTACCTGACCGCGCTGCTGCTGCTCGGGCCGCTCACCGACAAGGGCCTGCGGATCACCGTCACCGACCTCGTCTCGGCGCCGTACGTCGAGATCACCATCGCCATGATGCGGGCCTTCGGCGCCACCGTGACCCGCACCGGCAAGGTCTTCGAGGTCGCACCGGGCGGCTACCGGGCGACCACCTACCCGGTCGAGCCGGACGCCTCCACCGCCAGCTACTTCTTCGCCGCGGCCGCTCTCACCGGCCACCGGATCACCGTGCCGGGACTGGGCCGTGACGCGCTCCAGGGCGACCTGCGGTTCGTCGACGTACTGGCCCGGATGGGCGCGCGGGTCGACGTCAGCGCCGAGCGGGTCACCGTCGAGGGCGCGCCGGACGGCCGGCTCGGCGGCCTCACCGTCGACATGCGCGACATCTCCGACACCATGCCGACGCTGGCCGCCATCGCACCGTTCGCCTCGGCGCCGGTGCGGATCGAGAACGTCGCCAACACCCGGATCAAGGAGTGCGACCGGCTGGAGGCCTGCGCCGGGAACCTCCGCCGGCTCGGGATCGACGTCGCCACCGGCCACGACTGGATCGAGATCCGGCCGGGGACCCCGCGCGCCACCGAGCTCGCCAGCCACGGCGACCACCGGATGGTGATGTCCTTCTCCGTCACCGGCCTGCGTACTCCCGGTATCACCTTCGACGACCCGGGCTGCGTGCGGAAGACCTTCCCGGGCTTCCACGAGGCGTTCGCGCAGCTGCGCGAGGGGTGGCCCACCGCCGTCTGACCCGCACCGGGCGCGCACTCGATGCCGCCTGCCGTGCGCTCCGCACGAGCCGCACGAGCCGCACAGAGCGTGCCGCGCTGAGCGCGGCGCCCGGAGCGCGGCGCGCGAGCCCGGCGTGCGGTTCCCGGCACGCGGCGGAGCCCCGGGGAATGCGACCGGGCCGGTCAGGAGGGATTCATCCCGGGAAACCGCGGAAACGCTCCCTTCCGGCGCCCATCGGAAACCTTTTCTGCCCGCCCGCCACTTCCACCCCATCGGACCGTCCGATAATCATTTCCGGAATTGTCCGCACCGCTCGTCCGTCCACCATTTTCCCTTGACGCCCACCATTCCCGACGGGAGTATTTCCGGGGCTGCGCCCCGGCGGCGCGGCGCACACGTCGCAGCACCGTGAACGGAGGACGAGCAGTGGACCAGCTGAACGAATCCGGAATCCCCTCGAACAACCCGGGAGGGCGGCGGACCTTCCTGCGCGGCGCCCTCGGCGCCACCGCGGTGGGCCTCGCCGGAGCCATGGGCACCGCCCGGGCGAACGCCGCACCGGCCCCCGCACCGGCGAAAATCCGGAGCACGCAGAACAACTGGCGTTTCTGTCAGAAGTGCTTCGTGATGTACTTCTGGGGCTACCCGACCGACGGCGTCTGCCCCGCCGGTGGCGCCCACAGCGCCCAGGGCTACAACTTCATCCTGCCGTACGACGTTCCGGAGACATCCACCGCCCAGCGGAACTGGCGATTCTGCCAGAAATGCTTCTCCATGTACTTCTGGGGCTACCCGACCGACGGCGTCTGCCCGTCCGGCGGCGCCCACAGCGCCCAGGGCTACAACTTCGTCCTCCCGCACGACGTTCCGGAGACACCCACCGCCCAGCGGAACTGGCGATTCTGCCAGAAATGCTTCTCCATGTACTTCTGGGGCTACCCGACCGACGGCGTCTGCCCGTCCGGCGGCGCCCACAGCGCCCAGGGCTACAACTTCGTCCTCCCGCACAGCTGACGGTCCCGCACGCGGAACGGGCGCCGGCGGCAGCCGCGCGCGGCCTGAACGTCCGGCACCCGACCACCGACGCCCCACCACCGACGCCCGCCCAGCAATACCCGATACCCGATGCCCGGCGCCCCCACCCAGGGTGCCGGGCATCGGGCGTCGGGCGTCGGGGGCGGCGCCCACCGACCTTCACGGTCGCAGGGCGGGGCGGGCCGCGGAGTGCGCCCCGAGGCCTGGCGGGAGTGGCGGGGACCTGGCTACCCTGCTCCCGGCCGGGATCCCTACCGGCCGGTACCGCACTCACACGCCGTCAGCACGGACCAGAGGAGTGTTCATGCCCAGCACTTCCCGCTCCGCCCGCTCCACCGGCACCAACCGAAGCCCGAAACCCCGCAGGCTCGCCGTCCTCGCCGCCCTGGCCACTGCGGCCGCCCTGACCGCCGGAGTCTCCGCGCCGGCCCACGCGGCCGAACCGGCCCCCACCGCCGCTCCTGCCACCACCCCCGACGGCTCGGCCGGCGCGGAACGGCAGGGCGGCCTGCCCCCGATCCACCCGGAGCGCGACTTCGCCGGCTCCACCGTCGCCGCGCACGAGGGGAGAGCCGACACCCCCGCCCTCGCCTCCCTGACCGCCACCCAGACCCCGGGGCTCGACGTCGCCAGCTACCAGGGCAACGTCGACTGGGCTTCGGTGGCCGGCAACGGCGCCCGCTTCGCCTACGTGAAGGCCACCGAGGGCACCACGTACCGAAACCCGTACTTCGCCCAGCAGTACAACGGCTCCTACAACGCCGGCCTGATCCGCGGCGCCTACCACTTCGCCCTGCCCGACCGGTCGTCCGGCACCGCCCAGGCCAACTGGTTCGTCGACCACGGCGGCGGCTGGTCGCGCGACGGCAGGACCCTCCCGCCCGCGCTCGACATCGAGTACAACCCTTACGGCGCCACCTGCTTCGGCCTCTCGCAGAGCGCCATGGTCAGCTGGATCCGCGCCTTCAGCAACACCGTCCGCTCCCGCACCGGCCGCTACCCCACCATCTACACGACGACCGGCTGGTGGGCGACCTGCACCGGCAACAACTCCTCCTTCGGCGCCACCAACCCCCTCTGGATCGCCCGCTACGCCTCCGCCGTCGGTACCCTCCCGAACGGCTGGACGTACCAGACCTTCTGGCAGTACGCCGACTCGGGCACCTTCCCCGGAGACCAGAACCTCTTCAACGGCGCCTACGACCGCCTCAAGGCGCTCGCCAACGGCTGACGCGCCGGGGGCCGGGCTGAGAAGAAACGTTTCCCCTCAGCCCGGCCCCGCCAGGTCAGGCGCGCTCGGTCACCAGGTGCCGGTGATGGGGGTGTCGCCGGGGTTGCCGAACCTCACCCCGTACGCCACCGCACTCGAATCGTGCGCCGCACCGAAGAACTCAGCCGTCGCCGAACGGTAGACACCCACCTCGTCGGAGCCGTCACCGTCCCAGTCCCCCACGATCGGCTGCTCGTCATGGTTGCCGAACGCCACATAGTGATCCACGTGCGCACCCGACACCGCGTCCGTCAGATAGAAACTCGCCTCACTCGGACGGTAGACCCCGATCGTGTCCCGACCATCACCGTTCCAGTCACCCACCAACGGCACATCACCGGCCACACCCATCCGCTGAGTCCCCACCACATTCAGATTGTCATCGGTCCACGCGAAATCCTGCGTCGCCGGCTGGTACACCGCGATCGTGTCCCGACCGTCCCCGTTCCAGTCACCCACCAACGGCACATCACCCGGATTCCCCAAACCCCCCGCAACCGCCACCGAACCATTGTCGTTCGACAGGTAGAAATACGCCGAACCCGGACGATAGACACCGAACGTGTCCCGACCGTCCCCGTTCCAGTCACCCACCAACGGCACATCACCCGCCGCCCCGAACACCGACGAACCCACCGTGTTCCCCACCCGGTCCGACACCGCGAAGAACGAATCACCCGGCCGGTACACACCCACACCCGTCGGCTTCCCCGACACGGCACCGCCGAGTTGGACGTCCAGGTAGTCCTGGTCGATCTGGAGCGAGTGGCCTCCCCAGCTCTCCGTGATGTTGCCTCGGTACTGGTGGACGCGCTGGTGGTTCGCCCAGGCGCCGGCCGGTATGACCGGCTCGTCGGTGTTCGCCGCGCCGTTCCAGCGCGCGGTGAACAGGACGTCGGGGAGCGCGTAGCCGCTTCCCCGGCTGTTCACCACGTCGGCGATGCCGGAGGACGAGGAGCTGTAGACCGCCGAGCCGTAGCCCCGCTCGTGCAGCCGGGTCGTCCAGGCGGACAGGAAGGAGAGGACCCGGTCCGAGCCGGAGGTGTAGTTCTCCATGTCGTAGTAGAGCAGCGAGCCCTGGCCGAAGCCGAGTTGGGCCGCCTGGTTGACCGCGTCGTCGGCGGCGGCACGGCCCTGGCTGGTGGCGGAGGTGATCTGACCGGCCTGGAGGCCCACGTAGATGGGCAGGAAGCGCCAGCCGTTGGCCGCCTGCCGCTGCACCCAGGACGCGGTGAGGTTGGCCTGCGCGCAATAGCGGTTGCTGCCGCCGATGTAGACGCCGACCGCGCCGTAGGGCGAGTTGGCCTTCCAGGCGTCCATCAGCGCGTTGCCCGGTGCCGTGCAGGCGTCGAAGCCCTTGCCGGTGTGGTTGGTGAGGTCCGCGCCGCTCGCCGTCAGGGCCGCGGTCCGCGCGGCGGGGGCTTCGGCCGCACTCGCTGCGGGCTTCTGCGGAACCGCGCGCGGCAGGCCCGCACGGTCGAGGACGGACCGCACCAGGGCGGGGTCCTCGGCGTAGGTGGCCGTGACCTTGAGGCCGGAGAAGCGGCTGACGATCTCGTGGCTGACGTCGCGCAGTTCGGTCCCCCAGTCCGCGGGGCCGGCGGCGTCCGGCTGGACGAGCAGCGCCTCGGTCCGGCCCACCAGGCCGGTCGGGCAGTCCTGGGTCTCGCCGGGGGTGCCGAGGTAGACCGCGTGCCGGGCGAAGTGGACGCAGGCGGTCGGGTCGGCCGCCAGGTCGATGACGGGCCAGTCGGCCGGCACGTCGAACCGGTGCCCCTGGTAGGTCACGGGCTTGAGGCCCGAGGCGGAAGGCGCCGCGTGGGCGGCGGTGCCGAGGGCACCGCCGAGCAGTGCGCCGACCGCGGCGACGACGGGGAGCAGGCTCCGTCGTGCCGATCGGAAGGTCGATGACATCGCTGTGGAACTCCTTGAGGGTCGTGTTCGGTCCGGACGGACCGCGAGTGGAGCGTCTGCCGCCCGCCTCCGGTTGCGTGCGGGCGGGCGGCGGCGCCGAATGCCTCGGCGTCAGGCCGGGCGGGTGCCCCGATGCGTACGGGGCGTGGAGCCCGCAGCCGGGGTGAACCCGGCGGCGGGGTCGAACGGCGGGCAGGCGCCTCTGCGAAGTCGCCTACAACCGCGGGTGGAGCGGTGGGTCGTGTGCGGCTCCCGGCTACCAGGTGCCGGTGATGGGGGTGTCGCCGGGGTTGCCGAACCTCACCCCGTACGCCACCGCACTCGAATCGTGCGCCGCACCGAAGAACTCAGCCGTCGCCGAACGGTAGACACCCACCTCGTCGGAGCCGTCACCGTCCCAGTCCCCCACGATCGGCTGCTCGTCGTGGTTGCCGAACGCCACATAGTGATCCACGTGCGCACCCGACACCGCGTCCGTCAGATAGAAACTCGCCTCACTCGGACGGTAGACCCCGATCGTGTCCCGACCATCACCGTTCCAGTCACCCACCAACGGCACATCACCGGCCACACCCATCCGCTGAGTCCCCACCACATTCAGATTGTCATCGGTCCACGCGAAATCCTGCGTCGCCGGCTGGTACACCGCGATCGTGTCCCGACCGTCACCGTTCCAGTCACCCACCAACGGCACATCACCCGGATTCCCCAAACCCCCCGCAACCGCCACCGAACCATTGTCGTTCGACAGGTAGAAATACGCCGAACCCGGACGATAGACACCGAACGTGTCCTGACCGTCCCCGTTCCAGTCACCCACCAACGGCACATCACCCGCCGCCCCGAACACCGACGAACCCACCGTGTTCCCCACCCGGTCCGACACCGCGAAGAACGAATCACCCGGCCGGTACACACCCACACCCGTCGGCTTCCCCGACACGGCGCAGTTGCGGCTGGTGAAATCCCTTGTGGAGCCGTTGAAGCCGACTCCGTCGAAGGTGGCCTGCTGGCCGACTCCGTTCAGTGTCTCCTCGAAGTGGAGGTGCGGGCCGGTCGAGTTGCCGGTGTTGCCGAGACGGCCGACGACCTGGCCCGCGTTCACGTGCACGCCCACCGAGACGTCGAGGGCGGAGAGGTGTGCGTAGTGCGTGGTCCAGCCGCCACCGTGGTTGATCCGGACGTGTGTTCCGGCCCATGAGCTGCCTGCTTCGGCGACCTCCACGGTGCCCGCGGCGCTGGCGGTGACGGGGCGGCCGTAGTCGTCGCCCGGGTAGTGGTTGAGGTCGACCGAGCCGTTCGGGTTGTGGCCGGCGTAGGTGCTGGCGGTCCACGTCTCCCCGCAGGGGACGGGGAGTTGGAAGTCGGGCCGGCCGGCCGCATGAGCCGGCGGAACGGCGAGCAGGGACAGTGCGATCGTGGCCATCACGGTCAAGCCGGTCAATCGTGCCTTGAGCATGTGGAGCCCCCCTCGGAAGGTGCCGACTGTCGCGCGGCTCCGGACGCCGCGCGACACGGACACCGGACACGGGACGGCACGGCGCGGCGGAGGACGGCCGCGCCGCCCCCGCCATCGCTTCCGCCGCCCCCGCCGGCGGAACAAGGCCTCGCAAAAGCGTCGGAGAGGCCTCGATTTTGCGGCGATCCCCTTTGCCGCTCCTCGACAGTAGAGGATGCTCCTTCGCTTTCCAAGAGCTCCCGAGCGGGAAAGTAAGTCCCCGAACGGACCGCCGGACAAAGGAAATCATCACGGAAAATCAGACCTGACGTGCCATCAGCCCTAAGATCGCCGAATACGGTCCATGCGCCCCAGGGGCGGTCGAATGCGACGAACCCGGTTCGACCCCGAACAGACGGAACGCGGCCCCGCCCCCGGGAGGGGTAGGGGCCGCGTCGGGTTCGGGCGGGGGCGGGGCGGGTGGGACGGGCCGGTCAGGGCAGGTTGAGCGGGGCGGGCAGGCGGGGGCCGGTGGGGACGGGGCGCCACCGGAGGGTGCCGTCCCGGTCGGCGACGACGCGGCCGAAGGGCTGGTCGCCGAAGTGGAAGGCGAAGCCGAGGGTGCGCGGGGCACGGAGCTCGGCCAGGAGGGTGCGGCGGGCCCGCAGGACGGCGGCCGCGTCGGTGTCCGGGCCTGAGGGCCAGGCCGGGTTGGCGATCTGGGCCGGGGTGTGGAAGGCGTCGCCGAAGACGACCAGGCGGTGGCCTCCCGGGTCGGTGACGACGTACGAGGTGTGCCCCGGGCTGTGTCCGGGGGTGATCAGGGCGGTGACGCCGGGCCAGATCTCGGCGCCGTCGTCGAAGGGCTGGAGGACCCGGGACATCGGCACCATGAAGGAGTCCCAGGACGGCGCTCCGACCTCGATCTCGCCGCGCCAGAACGGTTCCCATTCGGCACCGGCCACCCGGTAGGCCGCGCGTGGGAACGCCTTGTGCAGGACGTGGTCGCGGCCGGGGCGGAAGCCGAGCCCGGTGTGGTCGGTGTGCAGGTGGGTGAAGGCGACGGTGTCGACGGACCCTGGGGACACCCGTAGGGCACGGAGGGTGTCCAGCAGGGCGCCGCCGCGGGAGCGGCCGAGGGCCGGGGAGAGGACGTTGGCGCCGAGGCCGACGTCGATCAGCAGGCGTCGGCCTCCGCGTTCGACGAGGACGCCGCCGGCCGACGCGGCGATCCGGCCGCCGGGGGTGAGCGCCTCGGGGTGGTCGCGCCAGTACGCGGGCGGGACGGCGGGGAGGAAGCCCGCCGGGTCGAGTTCCATGGCGCCGTCGACGACGTAGGTGACCCGGGTGTCGCCGAGGTCGAGCGAACGGACCGCGGACTGCTCGTTGAGCCGTCCGAGCCGTGGCAGGCGCGGACGGGCGGCGGCCGCGCGGGGCGCGCCCGCGGTGAGAACGCCGGCCGCGGCGGCGGCGGAGGCCGTGGCGCCGAGGGCGGTGCGCAGCAGGGTGCGGCGTGAAGTGCCTTTGGCGCGTGGGGTGTTGGCGGTCATGGTCGGGAACTCCCGTGGGGATCGGCCTGCCTGGGATCGGCCTATGTGGGGATCGGCCTGTGTGGGATCGGCGGGGCGGGGATCAGCCGGTGTTGCGCAGGCCGGCGGCGATGCCGTTGACGGTGAGGAGCAGGGCGCGGGCGAGCAGCGGGTCGGGCTCGGCGGAGGCGGCGGCCGCGGCGCGGCGTCGTTCGAGCAGGGCGACCTGGAGGTAGGAGATCGGGTCGAGGTAGGCGTCACGCAGGGCCAGGGTCTGTTTCAACCCGGGCTGATGGTCGAGGAGTTCGCATTCACCGGTGACCCGGAGCACCTCGGTGAGGGTGCGGTCGTGCTCGGTGCGGATGGTGTCGAACACGTGGGTGAGGTGCGGTGGGACCAGCGTGTCGACGTAGTGGCGGGCGATCCGCAGGTCGGTCTTGGCCAGCGTCATGGCGACGTTGGACAGGAAGTTGCGGAAGAAGTGCCACTGGCCGTACATCTCGTCCAGGACGTCGCCGAGTCCGGCCTCGCGGGCGGCGGCGAGGCCCGCGCCGACCCCGTACCAGCCGGGGACGATCTGGCGGGACTGGGTCCAGCCGAACACCCACGGGATGGCGCGCAGGCCGTCGAGCCCGGCGCCCGAGTCGGGGCGGCGGGACGGGCGCGAGCCCAGGTGGAGTTCGGCGAGCTGGTCGACCGGGGTGGCCGCGAAGAAGTACGCGGGCAGGTCGGGGTGGTCGACGAGTCGGCGGTAGGCGGCGTGGGCGGCCTCGGAGACGACCTCCATCGCGGCGTCCCAGCGGGCCAGCTGCTCGGCGGACTGGCGGGGTGCGGTGTGCAGTGCGGTCGCCTGGAGGCTTGCGGCGACGGCGAGTTCGAGGTTCTCCCTGGCGAGCGAGGGCAGCAGGTACTTGTCGGAGATGACCTCGCCCTGCTCGGTGACCTTGATCTCGCCCTCCAGGGTGCCCCAGGGCTGGGCGAGGATCGCGTCGTGGGACGGGCCGCCGCCGCGGCCGACGGTGCCGCCGCGGCCGTGGAAGAGCCGCAGCCGGACGCCGTGCCGGTGGGCGACGTCGCGCAGCCGGCGCTGGGCGCGGTGGATCTCCCACTGGGAGGTGGTGATGCCGCCGAACTTGGAGGAGTCGGAGTAGCCGAGCATGACCTCCTGGACGTCGCCGCGCAGGGCGACCAGCCGGCGGTAGGAGGGGTCGGCGAGCAGTTCCTCCAGGATGTGGCCGGCGGCGCGCAGTTCGTCGGTGGTCTCCAGCAGCGGCACGATGCCGATCCCGGCGACCCCGGCGTGCAGGTCGACCAGTCCGGCCTCGCGGGCCAGCACGGTGGCGGCGAGGACGTCGTCGGCGCCCTGGCACATGGAGACGATGTAGGACTCGACGACCTCGGGGCCGAAGGTGTCCAGGGCGCGGCGGACGGTGTGGAAGACCTCAAGGGTGCGGGTGGCGGCGGTGTCGAGGGGGGCGGGTCCGAGCAGTCGGCGTGAGGTCAACTCCTTGGCGAGCAGGCGCTGCCGGTAGTCGCGCGGCATGTCGGCGTAGCGCCAGGACTCCTCGTCGAGGCGGTCGACCAGGAGTCCGACGGCGTGGTGGTGGGCGTCGGCGTGCTCGCGGACGTCCATGGTGGCGAGTCGGAGGCCGAAGGCGGCGAGGGTCCGGATGGTGCGGGCGAGCCGGCCGTCCGCGAGCAGGGTGCCGCGGTGCTCTCGCTCGGGGTCGGCCTCTGCTACGCGGAGCTCGGCACCCTGGTGCCCAGCGCGGGCGGCGAGTACTCGATCGTCGGGCAGGTGCTCGGACGGCTGGCCGGCTGGCTGGTCTTCGTGATCTCGATCGTCTCGCTGCTGGTGATCCCGCCGATCATCGCGCTCGGCACCGCCGGCTACCTGGGCTCCGTCCTCACCATGGACCCGGCCGTCGCCGGCGCCCTGGTGATGTGCGTGGCGGTCGCCGTCGGCGTCCTGGACATCAAGTCGAACGCCCTGATCACCGGCGTCTTCCTCGGGCTGGAGGTGCTCGCCGCGGCGGTCGTCACCGTGCTGGGCCTGACCCACGTCCGCCAGCCGGTGTCGACCCTGGTGCACGCGGTCGTCCCGGACGGGCAGGGCGGCACCTCGCCGTTCACCGCGGGCCTGCTGATCTCGGGGCTGGCCGTCGCGATCTTCACCTACAACGGGTTCGGCACCGCCGTGTACCTCTCCGAGGACCTCCGCGACCCGCGCCGTTCGGTCGCCCGGACGGTGCTCTGGTCCCTGCTGGCCGGAGTCCTGGTGATCACCCTGCCGGTCGTCGCGATCTGCCTGGGCGTGGCCTCGCCCGACCAGCTGGCGGCGGGCGACCTCGTCGCCGTCGTCGACGACTGGGCCGGCAGCGGCGTCGGCACCTTCGTGAGCCTCTGCATCGCCGCCGCCATCCTCAACGCCGTCATCGTGATGGTGATCCAGAACGGCCGGGTGCTCTACGCCTCGGCCCGCGACCGCACCTGGCCCGCCCCGGTCAACCGCGCGCTCGGCACCCTGCACCCGCGCTGGGGCTCGCCCTGGGTCGCCACCCTGGCCATCGGCCTGCCCGGCGCGGTGCTGGCACTGACCGTGCCGATCGACGCGCTGCTCGGCTTCACGGGCGTGGTGGTCGCCGTGATCTACCTGCTGCTCGGCATCGCCGCGCTCGCCGCCCGGCGCGGCCGCCACCGCTCCACCGACGCCTGGCGGATGCCGCTCTGGCCGCTCGCGCCCGTCCTCACCACCGTGGTCCTGGGCTACACCCTCACCCAGCAGTCCGTGCGCGACCTGCTGATCACCCTCGCCGTGGTGGCGGCCGGCGTCCTCTACTGGTTCGCCTACCTGCGCCCGCGCAGCGCCACCCACTGGGTGCTCAGCCTCCCCGAGGACCAGTCGCCCGCGGACCGGTCGCCCCAGGCCCGGCCCGCCGGCCCCCCGCTCACCCGCACCCCCGCCCCCGCCGCCGCGACCGCCGCGGGCGGCACCACCGGCACCAGCACCAGCACCAGCACCCCGGAGCACCCGTGAACCACCCCGCCGAACTGATCGTCCACAACGCCCACGTCCACACCGTCGACGACCGGCGTCCCCGCGCCGAGGCCGTCGCCGTCCGGGACGGGCGGATCGTCTGGGTCGGCGACGGCGACGGCTGGCACGATTTCGCGGGCCCCGGCACCGAGGTGGTCGACGCGCGCGGCCGGCTGCTCGCCCCCGGCTTCATCGACAGCCACAACCACGTCCGGCTCGGCTCCGACGCGGCCTGCGTCCAGCTCGCCGGGGCCGCCGACCTGCCGGAGATCGGCCGCCGGATCGCCGACTGGCTGCGCCGCAACCCCGACGCCGAGTGGATCGAGGCCGAGGCCTTCGACTACTCCGCCATCGGGGGCGGGCGGATGCCCACCGCCGCCGACCTCGACCCGTTCACCGGCGACCGGCCCGCCTTCGTCCTCAGCTACGACGTGCACACCGCCTGGCTGAACACCGCCGCCCTGCGCCGCCTCGGCATCACCGCGCGGACCGGGGAGCTGGCCTTCGGCACCGTCCGCAAGGACCCGGCCACCGGCGAGCCCACCGGGTTCCTCACCGACTTCGCGGTCCGCGGCCTCTCCCGCGACGGCCACCGGGCGCTGCGCGCCGCCGGGGTGCCGTGGGCGGCCCCGGAGCGGCAGTACGGCCGGCTCTGCGCCAGCCTCGACCTGGCGGCCGGGTTCGGCCTGACCACCGTCGTCGAACCGCAGAACTCGCTGGACGACCTGGCCCTGTTCGAGCGGGCCGCCGCGGAGGGCCGGCTGCGGTCCCGCCTGGTCGCCGCGCTCTTCCACCCCCGCGGCACCACCGACGCGGACCTGGCCGAGTTCGCGGCCGCGGCCCGCCGGCACGACACCGACCGGTTCCGGGTCGGCCCGCTGAAGCTGTACATCGACGACGTGGTCGAGCCGCACACCGCCGCCCTTCTGGAGCCGTACGCGGGCCACAGCCACCGCGGCGAGACCTTCTACCCGGCCGAGGAGTTCGCCGGGGTGCTGGCCCGGCTCGACGCGGCCGGCTTCCAGGCCTTCGTGCACGCCACGGGCGACCGGGGCATCCGCACCGTGCTGGACGCCGTCGAGCACGCCCGGCGGGTCAACGGCCCCCGCGACGCCCGGCACCAGGTGGTCCACGTCGAGTGCCTCGACCCGGCCGACGTGCCGCGCTTCGCCGGGCTCGGCGTGGTCGCCTGCATGCAGCCCCGGCACTGCTCCCCCGACATCGCCGGTCCCGGACGCGACTGGGCCGAGGCGGTGGGCGAGCAGCGCTGGTCCAAGGCCTGGCCGATGCGCAGCCTGCGGGACGCGGGCGCGGTGCTGGCGTTCTCCAGCGACTGGAACGTGGCCGAGATGGACCCGCTGGTCGGCCTCTACACGGCGGTCACCCGGCAGGGGCTGGCCGGCGGCGAGGCCTGGGTGCCCGAGGAGACCGTCCCGCTGGCCGACGCGCTGCGCGGCTACACCCTCGGCAGCGCCCACGCCAACTTCCTGGAGGACCGGCTGGGGTCGATCACCCCGGGCAAGCTGGGCGACCTGGTGCTGTTCTCGGAGGACCTCTTCGCCGTGGACCCGAAGGCCTTCCTGGACGCCCGGGTCGACCTGACGGTGGTGGGCGGCGAGGTCGTCCACCGCGCGGGCTGAGGCCGGGGCCTCCGGGGGTGCCCGGAGGCCCGCCCGCCGCAGCCCGGCCCGACCACCCGGCCCGACCACCCCGTAGGAGCGCCCCGTAGAAGCGCCCCGTAGGAACGCCCCGTGGGAGTGACGGTCAGCGACCGCCGGGCCGCCGGACGGCCGAACCCCAGCGGGGCGGCTCGTCGGGGACCGGGTCGGGGACCGTCACCGGTACCGCGCTCGGCGGCCGGGCACCGGTGATCCGGCTGAGCTCCTCGCTGCCGGGCCGCACCTGCGCGCAGGCGGGCGTGACCCCGGCGGCGGTGAGCATCCGGGCGGTGTCCCGGCGCTCGCCGGGCAGCACGAGGGTGACCACGGTGCCCGCGGCGCCGGCCCGGGCGGTCCGGCCGCTGCGGTGCAGGTAGTCCTTGGGGTCGCTCGGCGGATCGATGTTGACGACCAGGTCGAGGCCGTCGACGTGCAGGCCCCGGGCGGCGACGTTGGTGGCGACCAGCGCGGTGACCACGCCCGCGCGGAACTGCTCCAGGGTCCGGGTGCGCTGCGGCTGCGACTTGCCGCTGTGCAGCGCGGCCGCCCGGACGCCGCCGGCCAGCAGGTCCTCGACCGTGCGGTCGGCGGTGTCCCGGGTCTCGGCGAACATGATCGACGCCCCGGCCCGGGAGGCGATGTGGGTGACGGTGGAGCGCTTGTCGGGCTGCCGGACGTACAGGACGTGGTGCTCCATGGTGTCCACCGCGTCGGTCGGCGGATCCACCGCGAAGCTGACCGGGTCCCGGAGGAACCGCTCGGCCAGCCGGTCGACGCCCCCGTCCAGGGTCGCGGAGTAGAGCATGGTCTGGCCGTCGGCGCCGACCCGGTCGAGCAGCTCGGTGACCTCGTGGAGGAATCCCAGCTCGGCCATCCGGTCGGCCTCGTCGACGACGGTGACGGCGACGCCGTCGAGCGCGCAGTCGCCGCGCCGGACCAGGTCGGCCAGCCGGCCGGGGGTGGCCACGGCGACCTCGGCGCCCCGCTTGAGCGCCAGCGCCTGGTGGTGCACCGGCAGGCCTCCCACCAGCGCGGTCAGCCGCAGCCGGGCGGCCAGGGCGTAGGGCCGCAGGTCGTCGCCGACCTGCTGGGCGAGTTCGCGGGTGGGGACGAGGACCAGCGCCACCGGGCGGCCCGGTTCGGCGCAGCGGCCGGCGGTCCGGGCGAGCAGCGGGAGCCCGTAGGCGAGGGTCTTGCCGGAGCCGGTGCGGCCGCGGCCGAGGACGTCCCGGCCGGCCAGTGCGGCCGGGAGGGTCGCCGCCTGGATGGCGGAGGGCTCGGTGATGCCCTGCCGGGTCAGGACCCGGGCGAGCGCGTGCGGCACGCCCATCCGGGCGAACGGGCCGGGCTGCGCCGGTCCGCGCGGCGGCCGGGGCGTGAGCGGGGGTCCGGGGGAGAGCGGGGGACGCGGCGCGGCCGGGGGCCGGGGCGTCGGCGCCGACCGCGGCCGGGGGCCGGCTGCCGGAACCGGCCTCGCGCCGGAGGGTCCCGTGGAGTCCGCCATCGCAGAGCCCTCCTCGTCCTCGTCGCGCTCACGCTCACCGGCGCCGACCGAGCGCCGTCCGGAAATGCCGAAGGGCCTGCACCGAGCGGTAGCGCAGTGCAGGCCCGTGCTGTTCGGCGGAAAGCCGCTCAGCGGGTGGTACTACAGGGGGCGGATGTTCTCGGCCTGCGGGCCCTTCTGGCCCTGCGTGACGTCGAACTCGACCTTCTGGCCCTCAAGCAGCTCACGGAAGCCCTGGGCGTTGATGTTCGAGTAGTGGGCGAAGACGTCCGGGCCGCCACCCTCCTGCTCGATGAAGCCGAAGCCCTTCTCCGCGTTGAACCACTTCACAGTGCCATTAGCCATAAAAATTCTCCTTGAAAGGGCAATTCTCGGAACCCGCACCTCGCAGGTTCCGCGTCGCCGCCAGAGTGCCCACCCGAAGAAGATCCGAGAAAATCCGAAGAAATCCGGGAAAATCAGGGGAAAGAAAAAATGCGCCAGCCGTTACAACCGACAGGCGCACACAAAGTTCATGGGAACCAAAACTGCAACTGACATCGACTGTAGCAGGTCCCGGCGGGAAGCGGCGGTTTTTTCTTCCCGGGGGTGTCGACACGTGTCGACACCCCCGGGGAGCTCCGGCTCCGCGCGGGCCCGCACGGACCCGTACGGGCCCGCGCGGGCCCGCGGTTGCGGGCCCGCTACTCGACCGTCACGCTCTTGGCCAGGTTCCGGGGCCGGTCGACGTCCCGGCCCAGCGCGACCGCGGCGTGGTACGCCAGCAGCTGCAGCGGGATGTTGAGCAGCAGCGGGTCGAGCTCCGGCTCGCTCTTGGGCACCAGGATGCAGTGGTCGGCCAGCTTCGCCTCGGGGCGGCGGTGCGCGACGGCGAGCACCCGGCCGGAGCGGGCCTTGATCTCACCGAGGGTGGTGAGGTTCTTGTCGAGCAGCTCGTCGTCCGGCACCAGGGCGACGGTGGGGAGCTCGGGGCTGATCAGGGCCAGCGGACCGTGCTTGAGCTCGCTCGCGGGGTACGCCTCGGCGTGGACGTAGGAGATCTCCTTGAGCTTCTGCGCCCCCTCCCGCGCCACCGGGAAGCCGCGCACCCGGCCGATGAACATCATGCCCTCGGACTCGGCGTACTCGGCGGCGAGCTCGGCGATGGCGTCGCTCTGGGCGAGGACCTCGCGGATCTGGTCGGGGAGCGCCTTGAGGGCGGTGACGATGCGGCGGCCGTCGGCGGGCGAGAGGTCGTGGATCCGGCCGAAGTGCAGGGCGATCAGGGCGAAGGCGACCACCGTGGAGGTGAACGCCTTGGTCGAGGCCACCGAGATCTCCGGGCCGGCGTGCAGGTAGATGCCGCCGTCGCAGGCGCGGGCGATGGCGCTGCCGACGGTGTTGACGACGCCCAGCACCCGGCCGCCCTTGCGCTTGACCTCCTGGACGGCGGCGAGCGTGTCGTAGGTCTCACCGGACTGGCTGACCGCGATGTAGAGGGTGTCGGCCTCGATGACCGGGTTGCGGTAGCGGAACTCGGAGGCGGGCTCGCTGTGGGCGGGGATCCGGGCGAGCTCCTCGATCAGCTGGGCGCCCATCTCGCCGGCGTAGTAGGCGGAGCCGCAGCCGAGGATCTTGACCCGGCGGATCTCGCGCAGCTCCCGGGCGTCGAGGTTGAGGCCGCCGAGGTGGGCGGTGGCGAACCGCTCGTCGAGCCGGCCGCTGAGGGTGCGCTCGACCGTGCCGGGCTGCTCGTGGATCTCCTTGAGCAGGTAGTGCGCGAAGCCGCCGGTGTCGTAGGAGTCGATCTCCCAGTCGACGGTGGACGGCTGGCGGTGGGTGGTGCGGGCGTCCTCGGTGAAGGTGCGGAAGCCGTCGGCCCGGACGGTCGCCAGCTCGCCGTCCTCCAGGTGGACGACCTGGCGGGTGTAGCGGACGAGGGCCGAGACGTCGGAGGCCGCGAACATCTCCTTCTCGCCGATGCCGAGCACGATCGGGCTGCCGTTGCGGGCGACCACGATCCGGTCGGGCTGCTCGGCGTCGAGGACGGCGATGCCGTAGGTGCCGACGACCATGCCGAGGGCGGCGCGGACGGCCTCCTCCAGCTCCACGCCCTGGGCGGCGTGCGCGGCGATCAGGTGGGCGAGCACCTCGGTGTCGGTCTCGGAGCGGAAGACGGCGCCGTCCGCGGCGAGCTTGGCCCGCAGCTCGTCGGCGTTCTCGATGATGCCGTTGTGGACGACGGCGATCCGCTCGGCGTTGTCCAGGTGCGGGTGGGCGTTGGCGTCGCTCGGCACGCCGTGGGTGGCCCAGCGGGTGTGGCCGATGCCGGTGGAGCCCTTGAAGCGGGCCGGGACGGCGGCGGCGAGGTCGGCGACCCGGCCCTTGACCTTGCGGACCTTGAGCCCGCCGGTGCGCCCGGAGACGGCGACGCCGGCCGAGTCGTAGCCGCGGTACTCCAGCCGGGCGAGGCCCTCCAGCAGGAAGGGGGTCGCATCCTTGGGGCCGATGTAGGCCACGATTCCGCACATGGGGTGGACTCCTTGAACGCGGTGGGCAGAGCGGTGGACGGGGAAGCGGCCGCGGGCGGCCCGGAGGGTGGAGCCGGTCAGCCGTAGACGATCCGGCGCAGCTGCCGGGCGGAGAGCCCGGGAGCCGCGACGCGACGGGCGGGGAGCTCCTCGGCGAGCCGGGCGAAGATCCTCTCGTTGGTCAGGCCGCGTGCCTGCAGCTCGCCGTGGCGGCGGCGGACGTACTCCTCGGTGGTCTCGGAGAAGTAGGCCAGCACCTCCGCCACCACCCGCGCCGCCTCGCGGGGCCCGAGCGGGCTGGTCCGGGTGAGGTGGGCGAGCAGGTCTTCGTGAGGGTGCGAGGGACCGGGTGAGCTGGACACGAGTGGGGAGCCTAGGCCGCGTCCGGCGCCGAGATCAAAGATCCTGCCCGAATTCGGGCAGGCTTCGCGCATTCGAAGGACGTCCCGCCTGATTCGGGCACGGATCCGTCCGTCGAACACCCGCTCCCACCGGCGGCCGGGAAAACCGCCGGACGACCGGGCGGACGGGCCGCGGAAGGCGCCGGGCCCCGCCGACACGCCCTTGTAGGGATACGCACCACCACGTAGCGTGATTCCCCGCCTACGCATCGGGGGAGACGGATCACGACACCGGATTCGTCTCGGAGATTCGTGTCGGAAGAACCGGAGGCTTGCTGATGTGCGGGATCACCGGATGGGTCGCCTACGACCGCGACCTCACCCTCGAACGCCCAGTGCTCGACGCGATGACCGCCACCCAGGTCTGCCGCGGCCCGGACGCCGGCGGGCTCCACCTGGAGCGGCACGCCGCGCTCGGCCACCGCCGCCTCGCCGTGATCGACGTCGAGGGCGGCGTCCAGCCGATGACCGTCGAGCACGACGGCCGGACGCTCGCCGCCCTCACCTACAGCGGCGAGGTGTACAACCACCGCGAACTGCGCGCCGAGCTGGAGGCCGCCGGCCACCGCTTCCGCACCCGCAGCGACACCGAGGTGGTGCTGCACGCCTACCTGGAGTGGGGCGAGCACCTCGCCGAGCGGCTCAACGGCATGTTCGCCTTCGCGGTGTGGGACGCCCGCAGCGAGGAACTGCTGCTGGTCCGCGACCGGATGGGCGTCAAGCCTCTGCACTACCACCCCACCCCGGACGGCGTGGTCTTCGGCTCCGAGCCGAAGGCCCTGCTCGCCCACCCGGACGTGCCCGCGGTGGTCGACCTGGACGGGCTGCGCGAGCTGCTGGCCCTGGCCAGGACCCCGGGCCTCACCCCGTACCGGGGCATCGCCGAGGTCCGGCCCGGCCACGTGGTCCGGGTGCGCCGCACCGGCGTCACCGTCCGCCGCTACTGGGCACTGGAGGCGCGCGAGCACACCCAGGACCTCGCCACCACCGTCGCCACCGTCCGGGCCCTGCTCGACGACATCGTCCACCGCCAGCTGGACGCCGACGTGCCGCTCTGCTCGCTGCTCTCCGGCGGCCTCGACTCCAGCGCCGTCACCGCGCTGGCCGCCAAGGCCCTGCGCGCGGCGGGCGCCGGCCCGGTCCGCTCCTTCGCGGTCGACTTCGCCGGGCAGAGCGAGCACTTCCACCCGGACGCGGTCCGCTCCACGCCGGACGGCCCGTACGCCGCACTGCTCGCCCGGTACGTGGGCGCCGACCACCGGGTGATCGAGCTGGACAGCACCGCCCTCACCGACCGGGCGCACCGGATCGCCGCGCTGCGCGCCCGGGACCTGCCGGGCGGCTTCGGCGACATGGACACCTCCCTGCTGCTCCTCTTCAAGGGGGTGCGCCTGCAGTCGACGGTGGCGCTGTCCGGCGAGTCGGCGGACGAGCTGTTCGGCGGCTACAGCTGGTTCCACGACCCGAAGGCCGTGAACGCCGACGACTTCCCCTGGGCGGCCTCGCTGACCGGGCTCGGCGGGGCGGGCGCGGGCCCGCGCGAACAGCTGCTGGACCGGGGGCTGCTCGGCAAGCTCGACCTGGCCGGCTACCGGCACGCCCGGTACCGGGAGGCGCTCGCCGAAGTCCCGCACCTGCCGGACGCCGACCCGTTCGAGCGGCGGATGCGGGAGATCTCGTACCTCAACCTGACCCGGTTCGTCTGCATCCTGCTGGACCGCAAGGACCGGATGAGCATGGCCACCGGGCTGGAGGTGCGGGTCCCGTTCTGCGACCACCGGCTGGTGCAGTACGTCTTCAACACGCCCTGGTCGATGAAGAACTTCGACGGCCGGGAGAAGAGCCTGCTGCGCGCCGCCGTCCGGAACGTCCTGCCGGCCGAGATCGCCGACCGGATGAAGGCCCCCTACCCGAGCGTCCAGGACCCGCACTACCCGGAGATGCTCCGCAGCGAGCTCGCCGAGCTGACCGCCTCCCCCGGCGCCCCGGTGCTCGACCTCCTGGACCGGCGGGGACTGGCCGACGCGCTCGCGCCGGACACGGACCCGCAGTCGGTCCGGCTCTCCGTCGACCTGGCGCTCGACCTCAACGCCTGGCTGACGGAGTACCAGGTCTCACTGGAGCTCTGACCCCCCGTCGGTTCCCCCGGACGGCGCACCGCGCCCGCTGCGCCGTCCGGCCGCCGACCGCCCCCGAAACGGCCGGTGACCGGGGCCATCCCGCCTCGTTGACCGGTCAGGACGTGCGGTAGCGTCGCCGACACCTCCCGAATGGCGGTCGAAAACGCGGAATCCCACGCCCGTGCCGTCAGGATGGGGAGCGACCCGTCCGTCTCGATCCGCCGGGGGATCTCCGCCATGCAACCGCGAGCCTTCGCGATTCTCACCGCCCTGCTGCTGGGGGTCCTGGGCCTGGGGTCGGTGGCCGTCACCGACTGGACCCCCGACCAGGCCGCCGCGGTGGCCGGACCGGCCGCACCGGGGAGCACCGGCGCGAACACCGCGGGCGGCACGGCCGGCGCCGCGCCCGCCGGGTCCGCGCAGCCCGCCGCGAGCGCCACCCCGACCGGGGACCCGGCGGTGTGGACCCGTTCGACGCTGCGCAACAAGCTGATGGCCGAGATGGAGTCCACCGACCCCGGCGTCGCGCTGGCGGACCTCGACCGGATCACCAAGCAGCTGCCGTACACCGTGCGGTTCTGCCACCCGATCGCGCACGAGCTCGGGCACGCGGCGGTCAAGCGGTTCAACGCCGACTTCCAGAAGGTCATCTCCTTCCCGCACGAGACCTGCGCCGCCGGCTACCTGCACGGCGCGGTCGAGGAGATGCTGAACGCCTCCGCCCAGCCCGAGACGGACCTGCTCAAGCTGTGCGCGCCCAAGAACAGCGGCCCGTGCATCCACGGCGTCGGCCACGGCACCATGTTCGTCGCCAAGCAGGACGTGGCCAAGGCGCGCGACCTGTGCAACAAGTTCACCACCGACCAGAACCGGATCCGCTGCTCGGAGGGCCTGTTCATGCAGCTCTTCGGACCGGACGAGGAGGACGAGAAGGCGAAGGCGAACCTGCCGGCCGACAAGCTCGCCCAGGACCCGCTCTACCCGTGCAAGGAGCAGCCGTCGCTGTTCCAGTCGGCCTGCTTCTTCTACGCGCCGACCTTCTACCTCTCCTCGCACGACTACCCGAACCACCCCGAGGTGTACGCCGAGGCCCTGAAGTGGTGCCTCAACGGCAAGGCCAGCGGCGGTTCGGTGGACTGCAGCCGCGGCGTCGGCTCGCGCACCATGAAGTACAACCTGGACCGCGAGGACTGGGCGGCCCAGCAGTGCGCCACCGCCGCCGACGCCTCGCAGCGCAAGGCCTGCGCGGAGGGCCTGGTCAGTTACTACACGGTCAACTACACGGACGCGGGCGCCGCCGGCCGGCTCTGCGCCAAGATCACCAACCCGGAGATGCAGGGCTACTGCCGCTCCGCGGGCGGGCTGTCCTCCTCGCTGGACTGACCGGACCGGCCGGACCGGCCCCGTTCCATCCCGTCCGGCCCCGTCCGGCCCCGTCCGGGGAGTGGGCCCGCGCCGCACGGCGCGGGCCTTTCTCGTACGATCGGCCCCCTGATCCCAGGTGCGCCGAGGACGCCGCGCCACCAGGCCTCCTCCCCCTGCTGGAGCACCACCGTGACCGCCGAGGACTTCCGCGCCGCCGCCCACACCGCCGCCGACCTGGTCGCCGACCACCTGGCCGGACTCACCGGCCGCCCCGTCTGGCAGCCGATGGACGACGGCGCCCGCCGCGCCCTGCTGGACGCGCCGCTGCCGGCCGACGGCCGCCCCATGGCCGAGCTGCTGGCGGCCGTCGGCCGCGACGTGCTGCCGTACCCGATGGGCAACGGCCACCCGCGGTTCTTCGGCTGGGTCAACTCCGCCCCCGCCCCGGCCGGCGTGCTCGCCGCCTTCGCCGCCGCCGCGATGAACCCGAGCTCGGCCGGCGGCGACCACGCCGACGTCCACCTCGAACGCGCCGTGGTCCGCTGGATCGCCGAGCTGGTCGGCTTCCCGCACCCGGCCGGCGGCGGGCTGCTCACCTCCGGCACCTCGATGGCGACCATCGTCTGCCTGGCCGCGGCCCGCAACCGCGCCGCCCGCGAGGCCGGCTGGGACGTCCGCGAGGACGGCCTGGCCGGCATGCCGCCGCTGGTCGGCTACGTCACCGGCGAGACCCACTCCTGCGTCCGCAAGGCCGCCGAGCTGCTGGGCCTCGGCAGCCGGCACCTGCGCACGGTGGCCACCGGTCCGGACGGCCTGCTGGACACCGCCGACCTGCGGGCCGCCGTCGCCCGCGACCGGGCCGCCGGGCTGCTGCCCTTCCTGGTGGTGGCGTCCGCCGGAACGGTCGGCACCGGAGCGGTCGACCCCTTCGAACCGATCGCCGACCTCTGCGCCGAGGAGCGGCTCTGGCTGCACGTGGACGGCGCGTACGGGGCGTTCGGCGTCCTCGACCCGGTGATCGCGCACCGCTACGCGGGGCTGGAGCGGGCCGACTCGCTCGCCCTGGACCCGCACAAGTGGCTCGGCGTCCCGGTCGACTGCGGCTGCGCGCTGGTCCGCGACACCGAGGAGCTGCGCTCCGCCTTCAGCCTCGTCCCCTCCTACCTGCGGGACGAGGCGGCCGGCGATCTGGGCTGGTTCTCCGAGTACGGCACCGAGCAGACCCGCCCGTTCCGCGCGCTCAAGGTGTGGGCGACCATCGCCCACCGGGGCCGCGACGGCCTCGCCGAGGACATCGCCCGGTGCACCGCACTGGCCCGCCGGCTCGGCGAACTGGTCGCGGCGGACGAGGAGTTCGAGCTGCTGGCGGAGGTCCGGACATCGATCGTGGCGTTCCGCCTCCGGCCGCCGGGCCTGGACGAGGAGGCGGTCGACGCGCTCAACCGCCGGCTGCCGGTCGCCGTCCAGCGGCGCGGCCGGGTCTTCGTCACCGGCGCCCGCCTCGGCGAGCGCGAGATGCTCCGCGCCTGCCTCCTCAACGCGGCCACCACCGAGGCGGACCTCGAACTCCTGCTCGCCGAGGTGAAGGCCGCCGCCGCCGAACAGACCGCCCCCTGAACCGGACGCCCTGAACCGGCCCTTCGGAGGCGGCCACCGCGTGGCGCGGGCGGTCCGCCCGCCCGCCGGGCGCCCCGTGAGGCCGTCGGCCGACACCATTAACCGTCAGGTCACGGGGGATTCGTGATCGTGAAACACCGAAGCGGCAGATTGATGGCATGGAGCACACGGAGCAGCTGACGACCGAGACCGCCCAGAACCGGACCCCGACCCCCTCCCGTGCCCAGCGGCGCGGCGCCCGCACCCACCGCTGGCGCCGCGACTCCGTCGAACTCGCCGCCGTCTTCCTCTCGGTGACCGCCGCCGACCTGGTCGCCAAGCTCGTGGTGCACGGGCCGGAGGGCCCGGTGGTGCTCGCGGCCTCCGCGGTCGCCCTGCTGGCCACGGCGCTGTTCCACACCTGGTGGTCGCACCGCCACCAGCTGCACGGCCCACCCGCGCCGGACGCGCCCCCGCCCCCGCGGACCGCGGCCGGAGCAGGCGGCGGTACGGGCCGCGGTACGGGCGGGGCGTCGGCGGAGGAGCCGCTGAAGGGCCCGCTGCACGCCTTCGAGGAGACCGCGCTCTGGCGGGTCCGCACCACGGTGCAGGACTCTCCCGGCAGTCTGGCCCGGGTCTGCACGGCGTTCGCCGAACGGCAGGTGAACATCGTCTCGATGCAGTCCCACCCGCTGCCGGCGGGCGCCGTCGACGAGTTCTTCGTCCGGGCGCCGCGCTCGCTCGGCCGGACCGAGCTGGCCGCCCTGGTGGCGGCGGCCGGCGGGCACGACATCTGGACCGACCCGGCGGACGCGCACGACCTGGTGGACGTCCCCACCCACGTGCTGGCGCTGGCCACCCGGACCGCGCTGGACGCCGCCGAGCTGCCGATCGCGCTGCGGCAGCTGTTCGGGCAGTGCAGCATCCGGCAGTTCCCGGGCGCGGCCGAGCGGTCCGCCGCCGGGGTGGACGGGCACGTGATGCGGCTGCCCGTGCCGTCCGGGGACCTGATCGAGCTCACCCGGCCGCACCTGCCGTTCACCCCGACCGAGTTCGCCCGGGCCCAGGCCCTGGTGGAGCTGGACACCCTGCTCGGCCCCCGGGTGCCGGACGTCCGGGCCCGGCTGACGGTGCCGACCGGGGCCGACGTGACCGTGCGGCGCGCGGACGCCGAGGACAAGGAGGCGGCGCTGGCGATGCACCGCCGCTGCTCCCCCGACACCCTGCGCAAGCGGTACCACGGCCCGGTCCGGGACGCCGACCGGTACCTGAACCACCTGCTGGACCCGCGGCACGGCCAGACGCTGGCGGTGGAGGCCTCCGACGGGCGGATCGTCGCCCTCGGGCACCTGATGTGGGACGACGACAGCGCCGAGGTGGCCGTGCTGGTCGAGGACGCCTGGCAGCGGCGGGGGCTGGGCCTCGACCTGATGCGGCGGATGTCGGCGCTGGCGCTGGAGGCCGGTGTGGAGACGGTGTACGCCGTCACGCAGTCCTCCAACACCGGCCTGATCGCCACCATGCGCAAGCTGGCGGCGCCGCTGGACTACCAGGTCGACGAGGGCACCCTGGTGATCACCGCGCACCTCGCGGAGGCCGCCGAGGAGCTCCCGGTGCCGTGGCAGACCCGGCCGGGCCGGTAGGTCCGCCCTCCCGGGCCGCCCGGGGCCTGCCGGACCTCCCGGACCTCCCGGACCTTCCCGGACCCTGCCGGGCGCCCGACGCCGGAGCCGGCTTCCGGGCTGTGCACCCAGCGTCCACGGGGTAATCGGAAGGTCATTTCTTCACCACATCCTCACCAAGGGCCACACCCGCCCCGGGCCGGACGGCACCCCCGCCGTCCGGCCCGGGGCGGGTGCGCCCGGACGGCGCGCGCCCGGGAACCGGCGGGCGCCGGATCCGCGTCCCCGACGGCGAACGGCCCCTCCGTACACCGCCGGTCATGACGCCGCGTCAGGCCCTCCCGGACCGGTCCCCCGGAGCCGTCGCAGCAGGCGGCGTGGGGTCCGGAGCACCGAGCCGGGCGGCGGAGTCGGTAGGCTGATCCCGTCCCCGCCGCCCCACGGCCCGTTGTCCGGTCCTGGGCGGTGCCGCAGCAAGGAGGAACCACTGAGCATGGCAGGCACCGAATCGGAGCCCACAGGCGCACGCGACGCCTCGCTGCCCGCCCGCGCCAAGATCGCGGTCACGGCCGGCAAGGTGGCCGCCGCCCTCTCCCAGAAGGCGGGCCGAGGCAGCGGCTCGGTGATCGGCGGCAAGATCGCGCTGAGGCTCGACCCCGATCTGCTCGCCACCCTCGCCGACCACCTCGACGTGGTCCTGGTCAGCGCCACCAACGGCAAGACCACCACCACCCGGCTGATCGCCGAGGCCCTGCGCGCCGCTGGCCCGGTCGTCTCCAACGCGCTGGGCGCCAACATGCCGGCCGGCATCACCTCCGCCCTGGCCGGGGGCTCGGAAGCCCGCTTCGGCGTGATCGAGGTGGACGAGAAGTACCTGGCCGGAGTCGCCCGGGACACCCACCCCAAGGCCATCGCGCTGCTCAACCTCTCCCGCGACCAGCTCGACCGCGCCGCCGAGACCCGGATGATGGCCGAGAAGTGGCGCGAGGGCCTGCAGGACACCGAGGCCGTGGTGATCGCCAACGCGGACGACCCGCTGGTGACCTGGGCCGCGTCCTCCTGCAAGAAGGTGGTCTGGGTGGCCGCCGGACAGGCGTGGAAGGAGGACGCCTGGTCCTGCCCCGCCTGCGGCGGTGTGATGCAGCGCCCCGGCGACGACTGGTTCTGCCAGGAGTGCGGCTTCCGCCGGCCCAACCCGCACTGGGCGCTCCAGGGCACCCACGTGATCGACCCGCAGCGCGGCGCCTGGCCGATCCGGCTCCAGCTGCCCGGCCGGGCCAACCTCGCCAACGCCACCAGCTCGGCCGCCGTCGCCGCCGTCTTCGGCGTCTCGCCGCAGGTCGCGCTGGAGCGGATGCAGTCCGTCACCGCCGTCGCCGGCCGCTACGACGTGGTCCAGTACCAGGGCCGCGACATAAGGCTGCTGCTGGCCAAGAACCCGGCCGGCTGGCTGGAGACCTTCTCGCTGATCGACGGCCCGCCGACGCCGGTCATCCTGTCCGTCAACGCGCTGGACGCGGACGGCACCGACACCTCCTGGCTCTGGGACGTCGACTACGAGCGCCTCGCCGGGCACCCGGTGTTCGTGATGGGCCAGCGCAAGCTGGACCTGGCCGTCCGCCTGGAGGTCGCCGGGCTGCAGTTCCACGTGGTGGACTCGCTGGAGCAGGCCGTCCGGATGGCCCCGCCCGGCCGGATCGAGGCGATCGCCAACTACACCGCCTTCCAGCAGCTGCGGAAGGTCGTGGCCGGCTGATGCCGGTCCAGCTCCAGCAGCCCACAGCACGCACGTCACGCACGGAAGGCCTTCGAGGATGAGTGAGAGCAGCCTGCGCGTGGTCTGGGTCTACCCGGACCTGCTCAGCACCTACGGCGACCGGGGCAACGCCCTGGTCGTGGAGCGCCGGGCCCGCCAGCGCCACCTCAACGTGACCCGGATCGACGTCCGCTCCGACCAGGCGGTCCCCACCAGCGGGGACATCTACCTGATCGGCGGCGGCGAGGACCGCCCGCAGCGACTGGCCGCCGAGCGGCTGCGCAACGACAGCGGGCTGGTCCGGGCCTCCGAGAACGGCGCGATCATCTTCGCCGTCTGCGCCGGCTACCAGATCCTGGGCCACGAGTTCGTCAACGACCTCGGACAGCGCGAGCCGGGCCTCGGCCTGCTGGACGTCTGGACCGCCCGCGGCGAGGGCGCCCGGTGCGTCGGCGACGTGCTCGCCGACGTGGACCCGCGGCTCGGCCTGCCGCAGCTGACCGGGTTCGAGAACCACCAGGGCGTCACCCACCTCGGCCAGGGCGTCCAGCCGCTGGCCCGGGTCACCGCCGGCCGGGGCAACGGCACCGGCGACGGCACCGAGGGCGCCTGGCGGGACACCGTCTTCGGCACCTACCTGCACGGCCCCGTGATGGCGCGGAACCCCGCCGTCGCGGACATGCTGATCAAGCTGGCACTGGACGTCAACGCCCTGCCGCCGGCCGACACCACCTGGTACGACGCGCTGCGCGCCGAGCGCATCGCGGCCACTTCGCGCCCCGCGTAGTACGCCCGCGGTCCGTTCGCCCCGGACCGGGTGCCCGCCATGCGGGCACCCGGTCCACAGGCGGGCCCGGACGTACGACAATGGGGCCGCCGGCTGCACACCCTCCTCGGCAGCAGGCTGCACTTCCGCGCGGGGGCGCCGACGGCGCCGCTCCCGCGTCGGCTCCTGCCCGGCCGGACGCAGGAGCCGTATGCTCGACATTCGCGGCCGGTTTCGGATGTTCTGTCCGGATCGGCCGGTCCTTCACCCGACGGCCACCTCCACGTCGACCCGGCGTGGGAGGCGGTCGCTACGGTGGCGGTTCGTCGTCCCAGCCTGTAGTCCGGCCGTTCCTCGGTTCTGCTCGGGAGTTGCAAAGCAATGCGTATTGGAGTGCTGACCAGCGGCGGTGACTGCCCCGGCCTGAACGCCGTGATCCGATCCGTGGTCCACCGGGGGGTGGTCGACCACGGCGACGAGATCATCGGGTTCGAGGACGGCTGGCGCGGTTTCCTTGAGGGCCACCACCGTCCCCTGACCCTCGACTCGGTGAGCGGCATCCTCGCCCAGGGCGGTACGATCCTCGGTTCCTCGCGGGTCCAGCCCAGCCACCTGCGCGACGGCGTCGAGCGCGCCAAGCAGTACTGCGCGGACCTCGGCCTGGACGCGGTGATCCCGATCGGCGGCGAGGGCACCCTGAAGGCCGCCAAGCTGATGAGCGACGCCGGCCTGCCGATCGTGGGCGTGCCGAAGACCATCGACAACGACATCGCCTGCACCGACGTCACCTTCGGCTTCGACACCGCCGTCTCGGTCGCCACCGAGGCGCTGGACCGGCTGAAGACCACCGCGGAGTCGCACCAGCGCGTCATGGTGGTCGAGGTCATGGGCCGGCACACCGGCTGGATCGCGCTCAACGCGGGCATGGCCGCCGGCGCCCACGCGATCGTCGTCCCGGAGCGCCCGTTCCACATCGACAAGCTCACCGCCGTCGTCCGCGAGCGCTTCGACCGGCAGAAGAAGTTCGCCATCGTGGTCTGCGCCGAGGGCGCCAAGCCCGAGGCCGGCACCATGCACTGGGAGGAGGGCAGCAAGGACATCTACGGCCACGAGCGGTTCACCGGGATCGCCACGCAGCTCTCCCGCGAGCTGGAGCACCGGCTCGGCAAGGAGGCCCGCCCGGTCATCCTCGGCCACACCCAGCGCGGCGGCACGCCGACCGCCTACGACCGGGTGCTCGCCACCCGCTTCGGCTGGCACGCGATCGAGGCCGTGCACAAGGGCGCGTTCGGGCACATCACCGCGCTGCAGGGCACCAACATCAACCTGGTGCCGCTGGGCGAGGCCGTCGCCGAGCTGAAGACCGTCCCGGCCGACCGCTACCTGGAGGCGGAGACGGTCATCTGACCGCTCCGCGCGAGACCGGTGCCCCGGCCCCCGAGTGCGCACTCGGGGGCCGGGGCCGTTCCGTTCCCGGCAGCTGCCCTGCCGGGGGCGGCTCAGAAGCCGGTGTCGTAGGTGTACAGGCCGCTGTGGTCGAGCAGGTCGGCCGGCCTGATGTTGTTCCACGGCTTCATGGTCTCGTTCAGGTCGACCACGTCGGGCGTACCGGCCGTCGGCAGGTAGGTCGCCGAGGGGTGGCGCTTCTGCCACTCCGACCAGAGCTTGTCCACGAAGCAGTGGTGCAGCCAGAAGACCGGGTCGTTGGGCGACACGCCGGTGGCCATCTGGCCGCCCACCCAGACGTGCACCCGGTTGTGCAGGTTGACCCCGCGCCAGCCCTCCAGGTTGTTGCGGAAGCCGGACGAGGAGCTGTTCCACGGCGCGGCGTCGTAGGTGGTGATGGCGAGGACCGACTCGGCGTCGGCCCGGGTCGGGAGCTGGGCCACCCCGGTGCCGAGCTGGCGCCGCAGGTAGGTCCGGGAGTCGGTGTTGACGTTGAGCGGCCAGTTGCCGGTGGAGAAGGCGAACGCGCCGGTGGTCACCCGGTTGTCGCCGCTCCGACCGTTGCCGCCCAGGAAGTCCGCGTCCCAGAGGGACGAGGTGGTCGAGCGGTCGGCCGTCCAGTCCCAGTACGGGAGGGTCACGCTCGGGTCGATGGCCTGCAGCGCCCGCTCGAACTGGAGCAGGTACTGGCGGTGCCACGGCAGGAAGGACGGCGAGCGGTGGCCCGTCCGCTCGCCGTTGTCCACGTCGCTGACGATGAACTGGTTGTGGGTGGTGACGAACGGGTCGTAGCCGCCGGACGCCTTGAGCGCGATCACGGCGTTGACGAAGGCCCGCTTCTCCTGGGCCGTCAGGGTCGCCTGGTTCTTGCGGACTGCCATGAGTCCCCCCTCGGTGGTGGTGGTGTGCGGTTCGGGTGGCGGACGAACTCAGGCGGTCACGATCGGGACGAGCGTGGCGCCCTGGAGGTCGCTCACGGCGGCCCGGGCGAGCGCACGCGGCGTCGCGAAGGTCTGGTAGTGGTTGACGACGCTGATCCACGTGCCGTCGGCGTTGCGCATCATGTGCAGCTCGTCGCCGTCGATCCGCACCTCGTAGCCGGTTCCGGTGCCGGCGCCGCCGTGCTGGTGGCCGCCGCCGGTGACCGGACGGCCCTGGATGCGGCGCCCCTGGAAGACCTCGTCGAAGGTGTCGGACGCACCGGGGTCGGCGGCGGTCGCCGAGCCGCCCGGGCCGGCCACCCCGATCACGACGGTGCCGGCGGCGACCGTCAGCGCGGCCGCGGCCCCCTGCAGCATCCGGCGGCGGGTGAGCTCCGACGCATGGGTCTCTTCGGACATGGTGATACCCCCTCAGGTGCCCGTCACTGTTGTTAGGGCACCGTTCACGAACGATTGTTTAATCGTTAATCAGAGGCGATTTCTTGATCGCACTCCCTGTTTCGATGCTCGCAAGCCTTTTTGACCTAGGGAACAGCCACTCGGCGGGGGTACGAATGGTTGCGCACGAATCCAGTCATATTTCGGCGGCCGCCGAACGGACGCCGATCCGGAACAGGCCTCCACCGGCGGGCCGCGCGCTGCGACGCCCGTCACGTCCGGCTAGCGTGGCCGGTGGACCGGGCCACCGGATCAGGACCACCCGGGAAGGAAGCAGCCGATGAAGATCCTCGCGTACGGCGTCCAGGCGGACGAGCGACCGCTGCTGGAGGAGGCGTTCGCGGACCGGCACGAACTGCGCTGCCTCGACGTGTTCCTCAACCGCGACACCGCCCCGCTGGCCGCCGGGCACCCGGCCGTGAGCAGCAGCGTCAACGCCGAACTCGACGCCGAGACGCTCGCCCTGCTCGCCGCCGGCGGGACCAGGCTGGTCGCGCAGCGCTCCACCGGCTTCAACAACATCGACCTGGAGGCGGCCGCCGAGCTGGGCCTGACCATCGCCCGGGTCTCCTTCTACAGCCCCTACGCGGTGGCCGAGCACGCCTGGACACTGGCCCTCGCCGTCAACCGGCGGCTCACCCGGGCCGCGAGCCGCTCGCGCGAGTTCGACTTCCGCCTCGACGGCCTGCTCGGCCGCGACATCCACGGCATGACCGTCGGCGTCATCGGCACCGGCAAGATCGGCGAGTGCTTCGCCCGGATCGCGCACGGCTTCGGCACCGAGCTGCTCGGCTGGGACATCGCGGAGAACCCCGCCTGCCGCGACCTCGGCATGACCTACACCGAACTCCCCGAACTCCTCGCCCGCGCCGACCTGGTCAGCCTGCACGTCCCGCTGCTGCCCGCCACCCACCACCTGATCGACGCCGCCGCGCTGGCCCGGATGAAGGACGACGCCATCCTGGTCAACTCCAGCCGCGGCGGACTGGTGGACAGCGCGGCCCTGGTCGAGACGCTGCGGGCCGGCCGGCTCTCCGGCGTCGGCCTGGACGTGTACGAGGAGGAGACCGGCGTCTTCTTCACCGACCGCTCGATCCACGGCATCACCGACGACACCCTCGCCCGCCTGGTCACCTTCCCCCAGGTGCTGGTCACCTCACACCAGGCCTACTTCACCCGCACCGCGGTCGGCCAGATCATCGAGGCCACCGTCCGCAACGTCGACGACTTCGCCGCCGGACGCCGCAGCGGGAACACCCTCGTCCCGCGCGGCTGACCCCGGGCACGGACTGCGCCGGCGGGGCATGAGGGCCGGGGCCTCAGCCGACGGGCGGTGGTTCCCAGGGCCACTGCTCGGTCCCGCCCGCCTCAAGCAGCGGTACCAGTCGGAAGGCGGCGTCGGACAGGCCACCGAAGACGTGCCGCTTCGGGGCCGGCGGTGCGTGGCCGGTGCGGTAGCCGCACAGGTTCCAGGTGTAGACCGGGACGTCGGGCGGGACGGGGGCGAACGGGTCGAGCGGCCCGAAGTGGCCGGGCTGCTCGTCGGTGATCACCACGACGCGGTGGTGGCCGTCGAAGTGCCGGGCGACGGCACCGGCCGTGTCGGTGCCGCCCATGTCGTGGAAGCGCCCCACGGTGGCGAGCAGCGAATCGTCCGGCGCCACCTGAACCGGCAGGCTGCCGGTGCCGAACTCGACCAGGTCGGCCTGTTCGGCGCGCAGCGCGAGCGCGCTGCCGAACACCGCCGCAGCATCGGCCCGGGTCAGTTCGGTACGGCCCTCCGGCACGCCGAACATCGAACCCGAGCGGTCCACCAGAACCAGCGTACGACCGGGCAGGCGCGGGACGTTGGCGAGCGAGTGACCGAGCGCCGCCTCCAGCGCGGCCGCCCAGCGCGGGCCGGGCGCGGCCCGGTGCGCGGCGAGGAAGCGGAACGGGAACTGGCGGGAGCGGGCGACCTGCGTCGGATCGGCGATCCGGGCCGCGACCAGCGCCGCCGACGCGTCGTCGATCGAGGCGTGGTCGAAGTTTCGAAGGTTGCGTACCAGCGCCATCGCCCCCATGGACGGGATCACCGCCTCCCAGGCTGCAGCGTCCAGCGGACCCTGCAGCCAGCCCGCGAGCGCCTCCCAGGTCATCCCGGCGGCAGCCAGCCGATCGGCCGCGTCGGGGGCGGCGAGCACGGCCCGGCGTTCGGCGACCGGAAGCAGGGCCAGCCGCTGCCGGGCCGCCAGTACGGATTCGCCACAGGGCGGTACGGCCTGCTGCGGGCGGTGCCGCCGGTCCAGGACGTATCGGAACAACTCGCCCTGCCAGGGGCGGTCGCGGGCCGGGGCGGGGTGGGTGAGCTCCAGTACGTCGGCGAACCGGAAGGCGTGTGACGGCGTGTCGTACTTCAGCACGGCGCGCGAGGTGTAGAGCCGGCGGACCGCGTCGCCGAGGCCGCGGCGGACCGGCTGGGGCAGCCGGCGGCCGTGCCTGGCCGTCCAGAGTGCGAGGAAGTCACCCGGCTCGTCCGGGCGTTGGAGTACCGCGTCGACGGCCTGCCGGGAGTAGCCGGAAGCCTTCGCCTCGGCCCGGGCCCGGGCGAACTCGACGGCGCCGGCCACGGCGGCGGAGCGGATCTGCGCCTCGCCGCGCAGCCAGCGCAGCAGGCCGAGCGTCCAGAGCGGATCCTCCAGAGCGAAGCGGCGGACCAGCGTGGTGAAGCGCTCCTCGCGATCGGTGGCGCTCTCGTAGAAGCTGTGCTGCCCGGAGAAGTGCGTCACGGCCAGCACGAACAGGTCGGTACGCGGGTCGCGCTGCCAACCGGCGCCGCCCTGGTGGTTGGTGGGCCAGGCGCTGGTCAGGGCCGAGGGTTCGGGAGCGGTCGCATGTGCGTACGCCGGCCGCGGGGCGATCGGCCACCTGCCCCGGACCGCCAACTGCCCGCTCGCGCCGGCGGCGAAGAGTTCCGGTGTCTCGGTGCGGATCTCCGCCCTGGTGGCGGCTTTGATGCGCTGACGATTGAACCGGGTCATACAGGAAGTCCCCCTGGCGGGCATGCGGAAGAGGCCGGATGACGGCACGTCGAGAAAACGCCCCCCGTGATCAGAAGCAGGTGCCGGTGTGAGGTAGTCAGAGAAGTAACCGGAGGACCCAGCGCATCGGGAGGCGTCGATGCACAACGTAGACCGGCTGGGATGCGTTGTCACTTGAATTACCGTCCGGCCGGAGGGCACCGAACACCGACGCCCGCAGCCGTCGACGGATGCCGACGTCGACGCCCGAAAGACCGGAATCGACTCGGGCTCCCACGGCGCCGGCATCCGTCACCCGCACGCCCTAGTTCCCGCCGGCGGCTCGGCCGGGGCCCGGTCGGCGGTGCGTCATGAGCGGCCTGCTGACGGTGAACTCCCGGAAGTGGCGGGCCGCTTCGGAATGGTAGGCGGCCCGGTGCCACACCAGGTTCAGCACCCGGTGGCAGTTCGGCGCCGCCATCCGCACCCAGGCCACCGGGACATGGGTGTCGGTGCCGGCCAGCCGGGACATCGCCGGGATGAGGCCTATTCCCAGACCACTGCTGATCATGTCCTGGCTCGCCCCCGGCTCGTCGCTCTCGCAGGACAGCCGCGGGGTGAGCCCCTCGGCGGCGAACAGCCGGTCCAGCAGGGCGCGTTGCCAGTGGCCCCGGCGGGTGGTGACGAACGGCTCCTCGGCGATCTCGGCGATCGTCACGCTCTCCCGGCCGTCCAGCCGGTGCCCGCGCGGGACGGCCAGCAGCACCTCCTCGCGCAGCAGCTCGACGGACTCCAGGTCCGAACCGGCCAGCGGCTGCGAGGCCATGCAGAAGTCCACCTCCCCGGCGCGTAGTTGGCGGTCCATCTCGTCCACGGTCGACTGGAAGAGCCGCACCTCGGCGCCCGGGAAGGCGGTCCGGAAGCCGCCCATCAGATGGGTGATGGTCAGCAGTGTCTCGGAGGCGACGCCGACCCGGCCGAGCCCGGTCTCCCGGGCCTCGCGCAGCGCCCGGCGCCCGTCGTCGAGCTCGCTCAGCGCCCGGTCGACGTGGCGCAGGAACACCGCACCGTACTGGTTGAGCCGGATCCGCCGGCCCCGCCGGTCGAAGAGCGGCGAGCCCAGCTCGGCCTCCAGCCGGGCGATGGTGCGGCTGAGCGAGGGCTGGGCGACGTTCAGCTCCTCGGCGGCGCGGCTGATGTGCTCGATACGCGCGACGGCCTGGAAGTAGCGCAGCTGCAGCAAATCCACGGTTCACCTCTGTTCATGCCTGACGTGTTATCACCACATAGCAAAACCGGTCTTGGAAGGCATGAGCAATTCACGCCTAACGTCCTGGGTGGGGCTCGTCGCCCCGGGTGGCGGGCGGAGCGCCCGCCACCCGTACCCACGAGGCGAGGACCCCGCCGCCCTCTCCCCTCCTCCGTCCACCGACCCGGAGGCACACCGCCCCCCAGGAAGGTCTCATCATGAGCGCTGCGGACCTGGCCCGACTCCAGTTCGCGGCCACCACCAGCGTGCACTGGCTGTTCGTGATCCTCACCATGGGGCTGGTCCCCCTCGTGGCGGTCATGCACACCCGGGCCGCGTACACCCGGGAGCCCGCCGTCCGCGCGGTCCGGGAACGCATGACTCGCTTCTGGGGCCAGCTCTACGTCATCAACTACGCGGTCGGCATCGTGACCGGCCTCGTCATGGAGTTCCAGTTCGGACTCAGCTGGAGCGGACTGAGCAGGTTCGCCGGGAACGTCTTCGGCGCCCCGCTGGCGCTGGAGACCCTCATCGCCTTCTTCGCCGAGTCCACCTTCCTCGGCATGTGGATCTTCGGCTGGGGCCGGCTGCGCCGCGGCGTGCACGTCGCGCTGATCTGGCTGGTCGCCCTCACCGCGTACGCCTCGGCGTTCTGGATCCTGATCGCCAACGGCTTCCTCCAGCACCCGGTCGGCTACGAGGTGCGCGACGGCGTCGCCCACCTGACCGACTTCGGCGCGCTGCTGACCAACCCCAACGCCCTGGTGGCCCTCGCGCACATCGCGCTCGCCGCGCTCACCACCGGCGGCGTGTTCGTCGCCGGCATCAGCGCCTGGCACTTCGCCAAGGGCACCCGGGAGACCGCGCTGTTCCGCAGCTCGCTGCGGCTGGGCGTCTGGGTGGGCATGCTGTCCTCGTTCTTCGTCATCATCGTCGGCAACCTGCAGCTGCCCGTGATCGAGCGGACCCAGCCGACGAAGGCAGCCCTGCTGGACGGCGGCGGCTGGGTGAAGAACTCCATGGACCTCATGACGATCCTCGGCAACACGGTGTCGACCATCACGTTCGTCGCCGCCTTCCTGCTGCTGAAGGACGTGCTGGTGCGCAAACGCTGGCTCGCCTACTCCATGACCGCGATGATCCCGCTGCCCTTCATCGCCTCCGTCGGCGGCTGGGTGGTGCGCGAGATGGGGCGCCAGCCATGGCTCGTCTACGGGGAGTTGACCGTCGAGGACGCGCTCTCGAAGGTCGGCCGGGGATCCCTGCTGGTGTCCTGCACGGTGTTCATCGCCCTCTTCGCCGCCCTCGCGGTGACCAACTGGACGCTGATCACCCGCTTCGCCCGCCTCGGTCCGGACGGCGCCCAGCTCGGCGGCGGGCCCGGCGACGGCCTCGGCGGCGGGCTCCGCGCCGACGAGAAGCCGCCGGTCCCGGCCTTCTGAGCCGGGCCCCGGCCCCGGCGCCGCAATGAACTCCCCTCACATGACGGAAGGTTGGGATACATGAGCCTGGAGACCCTCTGGCTGGCCCTCCTCGGCCTGCTGCTCGCCGGCTACTTCGTGCTCGGCGGCTACGACTACGGCGTCCAGATGCTGTCCCCGTTCCTCGGCGCTCCGCGCCCTGCCCCGAGCAGCCCCGCCCCGGACGGCCCCGCTTCGAGCGGCCCCGCCCCGGACGCCCCCGCTCCGAGCGGCCCCGCCCCGGACGGCCCGCCGGCGCGGAACGCCGCGCTCGACGCGATCGCCCCGTTCTTCCTCGGCAACGAGGTCTGGCTGGTCGCCTTCGCCGGCGTGATGTTCGGTGCCTTCCCGCACCTGGAGGGCAGCCTGCTGTCCGGCCTGTACCCGCTGATCGTGGCGATCCTGGTCGGCCTGGTGCTCGGCAACGCCGCGATCCAGCTGCGCGGACGCTCCCGCACCCCCCGGGCCGTCCGCCGCTGGAACGCCCTGGTGGTGCTCGGCGGCGCGCTGCCCGCGGTCTGCTGGGGCATCGTGGTCGGGCTGCTGCTGCACGGCGTGCCGCGCCGGGCGGACGGCTCCTTCCACGTCGGCCCCGGCGAGGTGTTCGCCCCGTTCGTGCTGACCTGCGGGGCCGCCACCGCCCTGCTCTTCGCCGGGCACGGCGCGGCCTTCGTCGCACTGCGCTCGGAACCCCGACTCGCCGCCACCGCACGGCGGGTGGGCGCCGCCCTGATCGCCGCGGCCGGGCTCCCGGGAGCCCTGGCGCTGGTGCTCTCGCTGTTCGGAGCGGGGGCCTCGATGACCAGGACGGGCACCTCGTCCGTCCTGTTCGCCCTCGTCGTGACCGCCGGCGCGGCCGGCTGGTGGTGCCTGGTCCGGGGGCACGACGCCCTCGCGTTCACCGCCACCTGCGCCGCGACCGCGCTGCCGGTCCTGCTGATCGGCGCCGGCCAGTACCCGTACCTGTTGACCGCGTCCTCCGGGGCGGGGATCACCGTCGACGACGCCGTCGCCGACGGGGCCACGCTGAAGCTGCTGACCGGGTTCGGTGTGCTGGTCGTCCCGGTGATCCTCGCCTACCAGGCCTGGAGCTGGTGGGTGTTCCGCGGCCGGACCGGGCAGCGCCACCCCGACTACTTCTGAGCGACCGCCACCGGCTGAAAGGGACCAGCGGATGAAACCGGCCGAACGCCGTCTGCGGCGAGACCTCCCGGCACTGCGCCACCACGTGACCACCTCCACCGGGCTGGCCCTGCTGGACGCCGGGTTCCTCATCGGCCAGGCCGTCCTGCTGGCCGGCCTGCTCGCGGACGGGTTCGCCGGACACCGCCCGCAGACCGGCGCCCTCGCCGCCCTCGGCGCCGTCCTCGCCCTGCGCGCCCTGTCGGCCTGGGCCCGCGGCACCCTCGCCCAGCGCACCGCCGCCGAGGTCAAGCGCGTGCTGCGCGACCGCCTCGCCGAACACCTGCGGCACACCGGCCCCCGGCGCCTGGCCGCCCGCCGGCACGGCGAGACGGCCGTCCTGTTCACCCGCGGCCTGGACGCCCTGGACCCGTACCTCACCGGCTACCTGCCCACCATGGCCGCCACCGCCGCCGTCCCGCCGGTGGTCGTGGCGTGGCTGTGGTGGACCGACTGGAGTTCGGCGCTGATCATCGTGATCACGCTCCCGCTGATCCCGGTGTTCGGCGCGCTCGTCGGGACGCACACCGCCCGGCGCACCGCCCGGCAGTGGCGGCTGCTCGCCCGGCTCGGCGGCCACTTCCTCGACGTGCTCGCCGGGCTGCCGACGCTGCGCGCGTTCGGCCGCGAGCACCACCAGGGCGCGGTGGTGCGGGAGATGGCCGACGCCCACCGCCGGGCCACCATGCGGACCCTGCGGGTGGCGTTCCTCTCCTCCCTCGTGCTGGAGACCGTCGCCGCCCTGTCGGTGGCGCTGGTGGCCGTCCCGGTCGGCCTGCGGCTGCTGGGCGGCGAACTCGACCTGCGCACCGGCCTGGTCGTGCTCTTCCTCGCCCCCGAGGCCTATCTGCCACTGCGCGCGGCGGGCGCGGCCTTCCACGACAGCGCCGAGGGCATCGCGGTGGCCGAGCGGGTCTTCGCCCTCCTCGACGAGGAGGAGTCGCCCGCCGTGCGGCCCGTCCGGAGCGTGCCCGCCCCCGCCCCCGTGCCCGCCCCCGCCCCCGACGCCCGCACCGCGCGGCTGCGGCTCGACGGGGTCACCGTGCACCACCCCGGCCGCGCCGCGCCCGCCCTGGACACCGTCTCGCTCACCGTCCGGCCCGGCGAGCACCTCGCCCTGGTCGGCCCGAGCGGCGCCGGGAAGTCCACCCTGCTCGCGCTGCTCCTCGGCTTCACCGCCCCCGACACGGGCCGGGTCCTGGTCGACGGCACCGACCTCGCCGTGCTCGACCCGGAGGCCTGGCTCGCCCAGGTGGCCTGGGTACCGCAGCGCCCGCACCTGTTCGCCACGACCGTCGCCGACAACATCCGCCTCGGCCGCCCCGACGCGAGTGACGCCGAGGTCCGGACGGCCGCCCGGGCCGCCTGCGCCGACGGCTTCGTCGAGGCGCTCCCCCGGGGGTACGACACCCCGCTCGGCGAGCACGGCGCCGGGCTGTCCGCCGGACAGCGCCAACGGATCGCCCTGGCCCGCGCGTTCCTCAAGGACGCCCCGGTGCTGCTGCTCGACGAGCCGACCGCCCACCTCGACCCGGAGAGCGATGCCGCCGTCACCCGGGCCACCGCCGAGCTCATGCGCGGGCGCACCGCGATCGTGGTCGCCCACCGGACGGGCCTCCTGCCGCACGCCGACCGGATCGTCACCGTCCGGGCGGGCGTCCTCACCGCCGACGACGGGCTGGTCCGCTCATGAACCGCCCGACCCGCCCCGCCACCACCTCCCACCCCACCGCCCGGCTGCTGCGCCACCTGCTCCCGCACTGGCGCCGGCTGCTGCCCGCCGCCCTCGCCGCCGCCGGCAGCGAACTCAGCGGCGCCGCCCTGACGGCCACCGCCGCCTGGCTGATCACCCGCGCCGCCGAACAGCCGCCGGTCTCCGCCGTCGCCCTAGCCGTCGTCGCCGTCCGCGCCCTCGCCCTGGGCCGCGGCACCCTGCGCTACGCCGACCGCCTGCTCGGCCACGACGGTGCGCTGCGCGCCGTCGCCGACTTCCGCGCCCGGGTGTACGAGGCGCTCGTCCCGCTCGCCCCGGCCGGCACCCCGGCGTTCCGCAGCGGCGACCTGCTGACCCGCCTGGTCGACGACGTCGACGCCGCCCAGGACCTGCTGCTTCGCGTCCTGCTCCCGGCCACCGCCGCCGGCCTGGTCGCACTCGCCGCCACCGGCACCGCCCTCGCCCTGCTCCCCCCGGCCGGACTGCTGCTCGGGGCGCTGATCGCCGTGGCGGGCCTGCTGGTGCCCGCCCTGGTGCTCGCGCTGTCCCGCCGGGCCGGTCGCGCCGAGCAGGCGGCGCGTGCCGAACTCGCCGCGCTCACCGTCGACCTGACCGAGGGAGCCGCGGACCTCGCCGCGTACGGCGCCCGCGGCCGCGCCCACGCGAGGGCGGGCGCGGCCACCGCCGGGATCGCCGCCCTGGAGCGCCGCCGGGCGCTGACCACCTCGCTCGCCTCCGCCGCCGTCCTGCTGTTCCAGGCCGCGGCCACGGTCGGCGTCATCCGGCTCGGCCTGCGCGCCCACGCCGAGGGCCGGCTGCCCGCCGTGCAGCTGACCGTGCTCGCGGTGCTCGCCCTGGTCTCCTTCGACGCCCTGGCCGCCCTGCCCGCCGCCGCCCGCCGGCTCGCCGACGTCCGGGCCCGGGCCCGCCGGCTCGCCGACCTCATGGACGCCCCGGCCCCGGTCGCGGACCCGGCCGACCCGGTCCCGCTGCCCGCCGACGGACCGCTCGGCGTCGAGATCACCGACCTGCGGGTGCGCCACCGCCCCGACCGCCCGGCCGCCCTCGACGGCGTCAGCCTGCGACTGCCGGCCGGCCACCGGGTCGCGCTGCTCGGCGCCAGCGGCTCCGGCAAGTCCACGCTGGTCGCGGCACTGATGCGGTTCGTCCCCTACGAGGGCGGCAGCATCCGGGTCGGCGGACGCGAACTGCGCGACTGCGCGGGCGCCGACGTCCGCCGCGTGATCACCGGCGTCACCCAGGACGCCCACCTCTTCCACACCACGGTCCGGGCCAACCTGCGCCTGGCCCGCCCCGACGCCGACGACGACGCCCTGCGCGAGGCCGCCCGCCGGGCCCGGCTGCTCGACTGGATCGAGTCCCTCCCCGACGGCTGGGAGACCGTGCTCGGCGGGGACGGCGCCACCGTGTCCGGCGGCCAGCGCCAACGCCTGCTGCTGGCCCGCGCCCTGCTCGCCGACCCGCCGGTGCTCGTCCTGGACGAACCCACCGAGGGCCTCGACCCGGACACCGCCGCCGCCGTCCTGGCCGACGTCCTCGACGCCACCCGCGGCCGCACCACCCTCCTGATCACCCACGACCACGCCGCCCTCGACGCCGCGGACGCCGTCCTCACCCTCACCGCCGGCCGCCTGGTCACCACCCGCTGAGCCGCCCCCGCCCGCCGGCGGGCGGGCGGGGGCCACGCGGCGGCCACGCAGGGGCCGCCGCGCCCGCCCGGCGGGCCCACCGGGTCACGGCCACCGGGGAACACCCGCGCCCTGCGCGGCCGAGCCGCCCGCACGGGGGACGCCGGGCGCTCGCACGGGGGGCGCCGGACGATCCGGAGTAAGGCCCGCCTAGGCTGTACGGCGAAGCAAAACGGGCGAACCGGACCCATCCAGGGGCCGCGAGGATGGAAAGCAGGACCCGCCGATGGGCGACGGAATGTCAGGAATGCACCACCACGGCGGGATGACCGAACTCGGGCCCTTCTCGCTCTCCAACGTGCTGACCTGGTCCCCCGACTGGGTGTTCCTGATCGGCAGCCTGGCGGCGCTGGCGCTGTACGTCACCGGTGTGGTCCGGCTGAACCGGCGCGGTGACCGCTGGCCGGTCGGGCGCACCGCGGCCTGGGTCCTGGGCACCGGGTCGGTGATCCTGGTCACCTGCACCGGGCTGAACGACTACGGCATGGTCCTGTTCAGCGCGCACATGATGCAGCACATGGTGCTCTCCATGCTCTCGCCGATCCTGCTGCTGCTCGGGGCGCCGATCACGCTGGCCCTGCGCGCGCTGCGGCCGGCCGGGAAGGGCCGCCCGCGCGGGCCGCGCGAGCTGCTGGTGGCACTGCTGCACAGCACCTACGTGAAGGTGGTCTCGCACCCGGCGTTCACCATCCCGCTGTTCATCGCGAGCCTGTACGGGGTCTACTTCACCCCGCTGTTCGACTTCCTCATGGAGTACCGGCTCGGGCACATCTTCATGATGGTGCACTTCCTGGCGACCGGACTCGCCTTCTTCTGGCCGATCATGGGCGTGGACCCGGGCCCGAACCGGTCGGGCCACGTGATGCGGATCATCGAGCTGTTCATGGGCATGCCGTTCCACGCCTTCTTCGGCGTGGCGGTGATGATGGCCGGCCAGCCGCTGGTGAAGACCTTCACCGCCGAGGGCGCGCCGCCCGGAACGGACCTGCTGGCCGACCAGAAGCTGGCCGGCGGCATCACCTGGGCGTTCGGCGAGATCCCGACCGCCATCGTGCTGATCGCCCTGGTCTACCAGTGGATGAGCTCCGAGCAGCGGCTCTCCCGCCGCCGGGACCGCGCCGAGGACCGCAGCGGCGACGCCGAGCTGGCGGCGTACAACGCGTACCTGGCCTCGCTGGACAAGCGCAGCCAGCGCCCCGCACCGGCGGCCGACGCCGGCTGAGCACGGCCCGCGCGCCCCGCTCCGGAACCCCCGCCCCCGGCGGGGGTTCCGTCGTTTCCGGTGCCGGGGTTCAGCCGGTCGATCCGGCCGCCCCGGTCGATCCGGTCGCGCGCGGCTCCCGGGCCAGCCCGGCGACCAGGATGTCCAGTCCGAACTCGAACCGCTCGTCCCCCACGTTGCGGGTGAGCGCGACCGCCATCGAGGTGATCATCGGGTAGCGCTCGGCCGGGATCGTGTCGAAGTAGCGCCGGATCTGCTCGGTGAACTCCTCGCTGTTCCCGCCGCCGCGGGTGGACGCCTCGAAGGCGGTCGCGGTGGTGTAGAGCCCGAGCAGGTCGACCCCGTAGGCGGCGGTCTGCTCGTCGAGGCCGCCGGCGCGCAGCATGCCCAGCATGGCCTCGGCGATGTCCATCGCGTGCGGGGTCACCGGGACGTTGGCGACGACGGCCGCCTTGGCCAGGTCGCGGTGGGAGAGCAGCACCTGGCGGGAGCGGCGCAGCAGTCGCTTCAGCTGCTCCTGCCACTCGGCCGGATCGGGCCGTTCCAGCTCGATCTCGGCGTAGGCGAGGTCGAGGACGAGTTCGACCAGTTCCTCCTTGCCGCCCACGTGGGCGTACAGGCTCGCGGCGCCGGTGCCGAGCTCCTGGCCGACCCGGCGCATGCTGAGCGCGTCCATGCCCTCGCCGTCGACGATCCGCAGCGCGGCCTCGACGATCCGCTCCCGGCTCAGCGGCTGCCTCTTCGGCGCGGCCTTCTCCTTCTCCTGCCAGTGCTCGGACCAGCCGGAACGCGGGGCGGCACTGGTCATGGGGGCTCCTTCGTGGTCGGTGACGGTTCTCAGAGTACTTGACACGAACACCGTTCCATGGGAGAACACTGTTCGTTCTGAAAAACAGTGTTCGTTGAGACGAACGACGTTCGTCAACGCCCCGAATCCGGAGAGCACACCCATGACCAACCAGATCGCTCCCCCCGAGCCCGCGCCCCCGGCGTCCGCCGTGGACCGGCCGGCCGGCTACCGGCTGCGCTGGGCCGGACTCGCCGTCGTCCTCGGCGCCGAGGTGATGGACCTCCTCGACACCACGATCGTCGGCGTCGCCTCACCCGCCATCCGCCAGGACCTCGGCGGCAGCGACGCCCAGATCCAGTGGATCTCCGCCTCCTACACGCTCGCCTTCGCCGTACTGCTGATCACCGGGGCGCGGCTCGGCGACTTCTTCGGGCGCAAGCGCCTCTTCACCCTCGGCGCGGCCGGCTTCACCCTCGCCTCGGCGCTCTGCGCGGCCGCGCCCGGTGCCGGCACCCTGATCGCCGCCCGGAGCGTCCAGGGCCTGTTCGCCGCGCTGCTCATCCCGCAGGGCCTCGGACTGATCAAGTCGATGTTCCCGCCCAAGGAGATGGGCGCCGCGTTCGGCCTGTTCGGCCCCGTCCTCGGGCTCTCGTCCGTCCTCGGGCCCACCCTCGGCGGCTACCTCACCGAGGCCGACTGGTTCGGGCTCGGCTGGCGGACCGTCTTCCTGATCAACCTGCCGCTCGGCCTGCTGACCGTCCTCCTGGCCGGCCGGATCCTGCCCGCCGACCGCGTCACCCGCACCACCGGCGCCGGCCGGCTCGACCCGGTGGGCGTGCTGCTGCTCAGCCTCGCCGTGCTGCTGCTGGTCTTCCCGCTGGTCCAGGGGCGCGAGCTGGACTGGCCGCTCTGGACCTTCGTGGCGATGGCCGCCTCCCTGCCGGTGCTCCGGCTCTTCGCCGTCCACCAGCGCCGGGTCCTGCGGCGCGGCGGGACCCCGCTGATCGAGCCCTCGCTGTTCGGCAAGCGGGCCTTCGTCTCGGCCCTCGCCACCGGCCTGGTGTTCTTCGCCGCACTCTCCGGGCTGCTGCTGGTCTTCACCCTCCACCTGCAGCTCGGCCTCGGCTGGACCCCGCTGCACGCCGGGCTCTCGATGATCCCGCTCTCGCTCGGCGTGGTCGCCGGGGCCGTCCTCTCCGGCGCCCTCCTCGCCCCGCGCCACGGCCGGCGGGTGCTGCACGGCGGCATGGTCGTCGCCGCCGCCGGCGCGCTCGGCCTCTGGTTCTCGGTCGAGCACTGGGCCGCCGGCCTCACCAGCTGGGACCTGCTCCCCGCGCTGGCCGTCACCGGCCTCGGACTGGGCCTGATCATGGCGCCGTTCTTCGACATCGCGCTGGCCGGCGTGGAGGAGGCGGAGACCGGCTCGGCCTCCGGCGTCCTCAACGCCCAGCAGCAGCTCGGCGGCTCGGTGGGCGTCGCCCTGCTCGGCACCGCGTTCTTCGGCTGGGCCGGCGGCGACGGCTTCCAGCACGCGGCCGGACGGACGTACGGGCTCGCCGCGGGGCTGCTGGCCCTCGCCTTCCTGGTCGCCTTCCTGCTGCCCCGCCGGGCCCGCCCCGAGGGCGAGCACTGAGCCCCGCGGGCCGCGCCGCCGCCCCCACCTGCCCCGCCTGCCCCGCCTGCCCGCCGGCTGCCGTGGGCGGGGCGGCCCGGGAAACGCCGGGAGGCCCCGGGGATCCGCTCCTGCGGATCCCCGGGGCCTCCCGGTTCGGCTCGGGTACGGTCAGCCGAGGTTGGCCAGCGCCTCGTTGAAGGTCTTCGACGGACGCATCGCGGCCGCGGCCTTGGCCGGGTCCGGCTGGTAGTAGCCACCGAGCTCGACCGGCGCGCCCTGGACGGCGACCAGCTCGTCGACGATGGCCTGCTCCTGCTCGCCCAGCGCCTCGGCGAGGCCCGCGAAGGCCTGCGCCAGCTCGGCGTCCGCGGTCTGGCCGGCCAGCTCCTGGGCCCAGTACAGGGCCAGGTAGAAGTGGCTGCCGCGGTTGTCGATGCCGCCCAGGCGGCGGCTCGGCGACTTGTCCTCGTTGAGGAAGGTGCCGGTCGCGCGGTCCAGGGTGTCGGCCAGCACCTGGGCGCGGGCGTTCTCCGTGGTGCGGGCCAGGTGCTCGAAGCTGGCGGCCAGCGCGAAGAACTCGCCCAGGCTGTCCCAGCGCAGGTAGTTCTCCTTGACCAGCTGCTGGACGTGCTTCGGGGCGGAGCCGCCGGCGCCGGTCTCGAACAGGCCGCCGCCGTTGATCAGCGGGACGACCGACAGCATCTTGGCGCTGGTGCCCAGCTCCAGGATCGGGAAGAGGTCGGTCAGGTAGTCGCGCAGCACGTTGCCGGTGACCGAGATGGTGTTCTCGCCGCGGCGGATGCGCTCCAGGGAGAACGTGGTGGCGTCGACCGGCGCCTTGATCTCGATCTGCAGGCCGGTGGTGTCGTGCTCCGGCAGGTACGCCTTGACCTTCTCGATCAGGACGGCGTCGTGGGCGCGGGTCTCGTCCAGCCAGAAGACGGCCGGGTCGCCGCTGACGCGGGCGCGGGTGACCGCCAGCTTGACCCAGTCGCGGATCGGCAGGTCCTTGGTCTGGCAGGAGCGGAAGATGTCGCCCGGCTGGACGGCCTGCTCCAGGACGACGTTGCCCTCGGTGTCGACCAGGCGGACGGTGCCGGCGGCGGCGATCTCGAAGGTCTTGTCGTGGCTGCCGTACTCCTCGGCGGCCTGGGCCATCAGGCCGACGTTCGGGACGGAGCCGATGGTGGCCGGGTCCAGGGCGCCGTGGGCGCGGCAGTCGTCGAGAACGGCCTGGTAGACGCCCGAGTAGCTGCTGTCGGGCAGCACGGCGAGGGTGTCGGCCTCCTGGCCGTCCGGGCCCCACATGTGGCCGGAGGTGCGGATCATGGCCGGCATCGAGGCGTCGACGATGACGTCGCTCGGGACGTGCAGGTTGGTGATGCCCTTGTCCGAGTCGACCATGGCCAGGGCCGGGCCGTCGGCCAGCTCGGCGTCGAACGAGGCCTTGATCTCGGCGCCGTTCTCCAGCGCGTCGAGGCCGGCGAGGATGCCGCCGAGGCCGTTGTTCGGGTTGAGGCCGGCGGCGGCGAGCGCGGCACCGTACCGGTCGAAGGTCTTCGGGAAGAAGGCGCGGACCACGTGGCCGAAGATGATCGGGTCGGAGACCTTCATCATGGTGGCCTTGAGGTGCACCGAGAACAGGACGCCCTCGGCCTTGGCGCGGGCGACCTGGGCGGCCAGGAACTCGTTCAGGGCGGCGGCGCGCAGCACGGAGGCGTCGACGACCTCACCGGCGAGCACCGGGACCGACTCGCGCAGGACGGTGGTGGTGCCGTCCTCGGCGAGCAGCTCGATGCGCAGCGCGCCGTCCTCGGCGATCACGGTGGACTTCTCGGTGGAGCGGAAGTCGTTCTCGCCCATGGTGGCGACGTTGGTCTTGGAGTCGGCCGACCACGCGCCCATGCGGTGCGGGTGGGTCTTGGCGTAGTTCTTGACCGACGCGGGGGCGCGGCGGTCCGAGTTGCCCTCGCGCAGGACCGGGTTGACGGCGCTGCCCTTGACCTTGTCGTAACGGGCGCGGACGTCCTTGTCCTCGTCGGTCTGCGGGTCGTCCGGGTAGTCCGGCAGCGCGTAGCCCTGCGCCTGCAGCTCGGCGACGGCCGCCTTCAGCTGCGGGATGGACGCCGAGATGTTCGGCAGCTTGATGATGTTGGCGCCCGGGGTCTTGGCGAGCGCGCCCAGCTCGGCGAGGGCGTCGCCGATCCGCTGGCCCTCCTCCAGACGCTCCGGGAAGCTCGCGATGATCCGCCCGGCGAGGGAGATGTCGCGCGTCTCCACCTTCACGCCCGCCGTCGAGGCGTACGCCTGCACGACCGGCAGGAACGAGTACGTTGCCAGGGCCGGCGCCTCGTCGGTGTGCGTATAGATGATGGTCGAGTCAGTCATCGGTACTCCGCTTCACGTCTCCAACGTCTTGACGTCAAGATATCTCGTGATCGGCCCTTTGCTCCACCTCCCCCCGGTCCGGATGTCCGGGGGCCTCCGGATCAGGCCTCGGATCGGGGGTCCGGGCCGGAGTGTCCGGGCCGGGGGTCCGGGCCGGAGTGCGCCCGGGCCGGGGGTGCGGTCGGGACGGCGGTCAGCTCCACGGTCGTCCCGCCGCGCGCCCGGGGCAAGCCGAGCGCGCGGCCGGCTACCGGCGGGCGGCGTCGCGAGCGGCCGTGAGGGCGGCGTCACGGGCGGCGGCCAGGGCGGCGTCACGGGCGGCCAGCCGCGCGTCGAACTCGGCCTCGTCGGCCAGGAACCAGAGCTGCCCGCCCCGGTTGCCCTCCCGGACGAAGTCGCGCAGCGCGCCGCTGCGCGCGGTGTGCCGGGAGATGTCGCCGACGATCGCCAGCCCGACCCGGTAGGTGGCGAACTTCTGCACGATCGCACCGGCGATCCGGGTGCCCAGGTCGAAGAACTCGTCCGGGAAGCGCGCGGCCGGGACGACCGCCCACGCCGTGTCGCAGCCGAACGCCTCGCCGATGACGTCCATCGCCGCGGCCTCGTCCGCGATGGCCGGGCCCTCGGCGGGCAGCCGCAGGGCGGCGGGCGGGGCCGCGGACGGAGCCACCGGCGGGACGACGGGGGCGGGGGCGGGGGCGGGCGGGGAGGCGGGCTCAGACATGGCGGTTCTCCGTGGTCAGCGAATGGATGACGGCGAGCAGCTCGGCCGTGTCGGCCGGATCGCCGAGGATGATCAACTTGAGCGTCGCGCGTTCCTCGTTGTGGTACGACTCCACCCGCACCGGGACGGTGTTCCCGCGCGGGCCGGAGACCATCGCGACGAGGGTGTTGGACAGCCGGACGGCCTCCCGGGTGCCGATGCCGTCGATCTGGACGACGGTGGACGCCTCGACGTGCAGCGGGCCGGGCTCCGCCGCCGGCGGCGCCTCGGATTCGGCACCGGTGAAGGACTCGAAGTCGCGGCGGGCGATCCGGTACTGCTTGCCGATCCTGGTCGCCCGGAGGCGGCCGTCCCGGACGTAGCCGCGGACCGTCCGCACGTGCAGGCCCAGTAGTTCGGCCACCTGCTCCACCGAGTAGTACTCCGGCACCGGACACCTTCCGTTCGATTACTCCTTACCTCCGCAAACTACCATGAGACAGGGATCGATAGGGAAGGATAGGGAACGGTGTCCGGTGAGCGGTGCACCCGACCGTCAGGACTCCGTCAACGCAGCGCCGCATTCGGTCAACGCTGCGTCAGGACGGCGTCCGGGCGCCCGGAGCCGCCCTAGCGTCGGAGGAGCAGTTCCGGCAGGCCCCTCCACCACTCGGGAGCACCCGCATGGCCCGCGTCGTCGTCTGGCACGTCCCGGTCACCGTCACCGGACGGACCACCGCTCTCCGCCTCTTCCGTCTGCGCGACGGCCGCCGCTGCGCGGTCGGCTTCAGCTCCGCCGCCGCACTGACCGACCTGCTCGGTGCCGGGCAGGCCGCCGTCGAACTCGGCGAACCGGCCCTGCGCGCGCTCACCGCCCCGCTCGGCGTCCGCGACCTCGTCCTGGACCCGCGCCTGGTCGCGCCGCCGGTGGCCGACGGCACGACCCGCCCCTCCGCCGCCGACCGCCCGGCCGCACAGCTCCAGCGCCGGTGAGCGCCCTCCACCTCGTCCCCGGCGCGCCCGGGCCCGAGGAGGCCCGCCCGCTGCTGGCCCTCGCCCGGGTGAGCTTCGGCCCCGTCCCGCTCGACTTCGACCGGCTGGCCGCCGAGCTCCCGGCCGTCCAGAGCGGCCTCGCACTGGCCGGCGACGCCGACCTCGAACTCCGGCTCGCCTGCACCGGCCCGGACGAGTTGCGCGCCGTCTCCATCGCCCTGCTGCGCGCCGGGGCCGCGCACGTCCACGTCGACCTGGTGCTCCGGTCGCTCGTCCCGGGCCAGCCGGCACTCCGCTCGGTGCCGTGACGGGACGGTCCCCCGGCGCTCCCCCGGCGGCCGCCTGAGCGCGGACCGCCGGGGGCCGCGTCCCGCTAGCGGGTGCCGCGGGTGAGGACCGCGACGGCGGTCAGCAGCAGCGCCGAGCCGGCCGGCAGGGCCGGCGTGAGCGGCTCGCCGAAGCAGGCGACGCCCAGCACCGCCGCGGTCGCCGGTTCGAGCAGCACCAGCACGGCGGCGGTGGCGCCGGGTACGACCGTCAACCCGGCGAAGTACCACCGGTAGGCGAAAAGGGTGGGCACGGTGCCGAGGAACAGCAGCGCCCCCGCGGTCAGCAGCGGCTCCCCGGCGCCGGGCAGGACGCCGCCCTCCGCCAGGGCGAGCGGCAGCAGGCAGAGCAGTCCGGTGGCGAACGCCCCGGTCGAGGCGCGCGCCGAACCGCCGCCGCGCGCCCAGAGCGTCAGTCCGCTCTGCCCGGCCCCGGCCAGCACCGCGAGCGCCAGCCCGAGCTCCGGACGCGGACCGGCCGCCGGTGCGGCCACCAGCAGCGCCAGCCCGCCGAGCGCGAGCACGATCGCGGCCGCCGCCCGGCCGGTCAGCCGCTCGCCGAGCAGCAGATGGGCGCCGAGGCCGGTGAGCACCGGCCCGGCGCCGATGGTGACCAGGGTGCCCGGCCCGAGGCCCGCGTACTGGACCGAGCCGAAGTAGGCGCACTGGCTGACGGCGAGCCCGAGCCCGGTCAGGACGGCCGCCCGGCGCGGCGCGCCGGCACCCCGCCCCCGGGCCGTGCGCCGCAGGACGGGCAGCAGGGCGAGGCAGCCGGCCGCGACGGCGAACCGCCAGGCGCAGACGGCCACCGGGCCGAGCCCTCCGGTGCGCAGCAGCAGGACGGCGACGGCTCCGCCCGTGCCCCAGGCGACGGCGGCGGCCGAGATGGACAGCAGGCCGTGCCGGACCGGCACGGCGGCATGAGTGGTCATGCGTTCGTTCTCCACGACGGGGTGCCGGGCGGGGCCCGGCCGGATGAGGTCCACCGGTGGCGCGGGCGGCACTCATCGGCCCGGTGGCGGCGGGCCGCCGGGCAGGCTGTGCGTGGAGGGGCCGCCCGCTAGCGGACGGGCGGCGGCAGGATCCGGGAACGCATGGGGCTCACCCTACGCCGCACCCGGGCCGGGCCGGCCCGGCGATGCGTCCGGCGGCGGGGCGGTTCAGCCGATGCCCTGGCGGTCCGGGCGCAGGGCGAAGGCCCGGACCTCCGGGTCGGTCAGCTGCTCGGCGACCGCGCGGTCCAGCAGCGCGCGCTGTTCCAGGAGTTCGGGGCGGCGGTCGGGCGGCGTGATCCGCAGCAGGTCGTCCAGGGCGGCGGCCAGCCGGCGGGTGACCTGGGGGTGTCCGGCGCCGCAGAGGCGGACCTCGGTGAAGGCGAGGTCCACCATGCACTGCCAGTCCGGCACCGGTTCGACCAGGCGGACCGCCCCCTGCCGGTCCCGGAAGCAGAGGTCGCCGAAGCTCTCGTGCACCAGCATGGCCAGCAGCTGGTGGATCCGGTCGATCGACTGCACGGCGGTGGTCGGGTCGTTGACGGCCGGTGAGAGCGCGCGGATCGCGATGTCGACGAGCTGCCGGAAGCCGAAGCTGAGGTCCTGGTGCATGGTGCGGTCCACGCCCACGTTCAGCGCGCGGGCGATCCGGTGCGGGCGCGGCGGCCGGGCGCAGGCCACCCGCACCACCGGGGTGCCGGGCGCGATGAAGTCGCCGATCCGGGGCACCAGGTGGAGCACCGCGCCGTGCTTGCGGGCGACCCTCAGCAGCCGCCCGATGTTGACGTCGCGCAGCACCCCCGAACGGCCCTCGTGCAGCAGCGTGAACGCGTCGTCGGGGAGGGCGGGCGGCGCCGGCTCGGGCCGCATCAGCCGGTACTGGAGCAGCACGTCCACCGACTCGCGCGCGACCCGGTCGATCACGTGCGGCACCCGCAGCAGCCGCATGGTGGCCTGCACGTACAGCACGAACAGGCCCATGCTGAGCAGGACCAGCAGGACGGCGACCACGCCGGAGAAGACCGGGACGGAGGTGACCTGCGTCGGGTCCGTGGAGTCGTCGTAGCTGAACTGGACGAGCAGCGCGAACAGGAAGGTGGCCAGGCAGGCCGAGAAGGTCGCCTTGGTGAGCCGGCTGCGGACGTAGAGCCGCAGGACCCGCGGGGAGAACTGGCTGGCGCCCATCTGGAGCGCGACCAGGGAGATCGAGAACACCACGCCGATGAACGTGAGCATCGCCGAACTGACCGTCGAGACGACGGACTTGGCCGCACTGTTGAACCGCATCAGCTCGTCGGCGGAGCCGGACTCCGCGACGCTCTGCGAGACGGCCGCCTCGTCCAGTTCAGCGGTCAGCCCGGCCAGCAGCAGGGCGGCGACGCAGGCGAGCAGCGGTGCGAACCAGAACGACTCGCGCAGGTGCTCGCGCAGCGGCGACAGCGGTCGGTAGCGCACCTGCGCACGGGGCCCGGCGGGGCGGTCGGTCATCGCCCCAGGCTAGGCGGGGGCGGGTCCGGTGGGCGGGCGCGCCACGCGGCGGTATCGATATGCGCAGGCGGCTATTTCTATAAACCCATTGGCCGTCCATATTGCACGACTCCGGGGCGAAGCTCAATTCGCGCTCAAATACCGAAACTACCCGTCGGTCACGTAACGGGCTCATGAACACAGCGCCTCCTACCTGCGGGAATATCCCGCGAAGTAGGTAAACATTCAGTAATGAAATCTGTGCAGAGCTCTATGAATACGCCTACTGTGTGGCAACTCTTTGCGCCCCGTCCGCCGGGGCCCCCTCACCACAGAGAGACCGCGCATGGCATCCCTCAACCAGCTCTCCCCGCCCGGCACGAGCGCCGGACCCGACGGCGGAGCCACCACCCACCGGTCGCTCCGCCGCGAGATCGGCCTCATCGGCCTGATGTGGGCCTCCGTCGGCTCGATCATCGGATCGGGGTGGCTGTACGGCGCCAAGAACGCCGTCGTCGTCGCCGGACCGGCGGCGCTCATCTCCTGGGGCATCGGCGCGGTCGCCATCGTCCTGCTCGCCTTCGTGCACGCCGAGCTCGGTGGCATGTTCCCGGTGGCGGGTGGCACCGCGCGCTACCCGCACTACGCCTTCGGCGGCCTGGCGGGCATGTCCTTCGGCTGGTTCTCCTGGCTCCAGGCGGCGACCGTGGCGCCGATCGAGGTCGAGGCCATGATCGGCTACGCCGGCCACTGGGAGTTCGCCAAGAACCTCCTCAACGACAACGGCACCCTCACCCCCAGCGGCTTCGTCGTCGCGGTGCTGCTGATGGGCCTCTTCGTCGCGGTGAACTTCCTCGGCGTCCGGGTCCTCGCCCGCACCAACAGCGCCACCACCTGGCTGAAGATCTTCGTCCCGCTGTTCGCGATCTTCGTCCTGGCCGTGACCAACTTCCACGGCTCCAACTTCACCTCGCACGGCTTCGCGCCGTTCGGCATCAAGGGCGTGCTGACCGCCGTCAGCGCCAGCGGCATCATCTTCGCCCTGCTCGGCTTCGAGCAGGCGATCCAGCTGGCGGGCGAGAGCAGGAACCCCAAGCGCGACATCCCCCGCGCGGTCCTCGGCTCGGTGGCCATCGGCACCGTGATCTACGTGCTGCTCCAGGTCGTCTTCATCGCCGCCCTGCCCGCCGCGTCCTTCGCCGACGGCTGGGACCAGCTGGACTTCCCCGGCATCGACGGCCCGTTCGCCGGCCTCGCCACCCTGGTCGGCCTCGGCTGGCTGGCCTGGGTGCTGTACTTCGACGCCATCGTCTCCCCCGGCGGCACCGGCCTGATCTACACCACCTCCACCTCGCGCATCGCGTACGGCCTCAGCAAGAACGGCTACGCGCCGCAGCTCTTCGAGCGCGTGGACAGGCGCGGCGTGCCGTGGTTCGGCCTGGTCATGTCCTTCGTCACCGGCGTGATCTGCTTCCTGCCCTTCCCGAGCTGGCAGGAGCTGGTCGGCTTCATCGTCTCCGCCAGCGTGCTGATGTACGCCGGCGCCCCGCTCGCCTTCGGCGCGCTGCGCCGCCGGCTGCCCGCCCGCGAGCGCTCGTACCGCCTGCCCGGCGGCGCCGTCATCGCCCCGATGTCCTTCGTGGTCTCCAGCCTGATCATCTACTGGTCCGGCTGGCACACCCTGTCCCGCCTGGGCATCGCCATCGTCATCGGGTACCTGCTGCTCGGCGGCTACGCCCTGTACGCCACCCGCAAGGGCCTGCCGAACGCCCCGCGGATGGACTGGCGGCCCGCCCAGTGGCTGCCCGCCTACCTCCTCGGCCTCGGCCTGATCTCCTGGCAGGGCGGCTTCGGCGAGGGCACCGGACGCATCCCGATGTGGTGGGACATGGCGGCGGTCGCGGCCTTCTCCCTGGTCGTCTACTTCTGGGCGATCCGCGTCGCCCTGCCGGCCGAGGTGATCGAGCAGAACATCGAGGACGTCGAGGTGGTCGACGCGGGCGGTCACTGACACCCCGTCGGACACCCCGGCACAGCGAAGGACGGGCCCGCCGGTCGACCGGCGGGCCCGTCCCGTTGCCGCGGGCGGGGGCGGCCGCTACAGCGACAGCACCGCGCGCAGCGCCCGCTCCACCGCCGCCTCCGGGTCGTCGGCCGCGCCCTCGGAGCGCCAGGCGACGAACCCGTCCGGACGCACCAGCAGCGCGCCGTCCGGGCGCACCCCGTGCAGCGCGGCGAAGTCGCCGCCCGGCTCCGGCGCCAGGTCGTCCTCGACGCCGTCGCCGATCCGGTACGCGTCCAGCGGGACGGCCAGCCGGTCCGCGGCCCGCCGCGCCGCCGCGTGCCAGGGCCCGCCCTCCGGACCGGTCAGCAGCACCACCGCCTGCTCGTACAGGTCGAGGGTGGACAGCCGCACCCCCGCGCGCAGCAGCCACTGGTGCGGCGCCCGGCTGCCCGGCTCGCCGGCCGACTCGAAGGCCTCCGGCACCACCGGACCGGCCGGATCGGTCCCGGTCACCGCGCCCGACCGGTAGCGGTAGCCGAGCGCCACCGACAGCACCCCGGCCTGCCGGCCGACGCCGGGCACCACCGCGTACCCCGGGTGGCTGTGCTCGGCCGACCGCGCCGAGGCCCGCTCACCGGTCACCCGGGCGACCGGGCGCCGCTCGCTCCCGTACGTCTCCAGCAGGCCCGGGCCGCCCCAGCCGCAGAGCGCGGCCGCCAGCTTCCAGGCCAGGTTGTGGGCGTCCTGGATGCCGGTGTTGGAACCGAACGCCCCGGTCGGGGACATCTCGTGCGCCGAGTCCCCGGCCAGGAACACCCGACCGGCGGAGTAGCGGTCGGCCACCCGCTCGGCCGCGTGCCACGGGGCCTTCCCGGTGACCTCGACGTCGAGGTCCGGGACGCCGACCGCGGCCCGGATGTGCCGCACGCAGCGCTCGTCGGTGAACGCCTCCAGCGGCTCGCCGTGCTCCGGGTGCCACGGCGCGTGGAACACCCACTCCTCGTGGTTGTCCACCGGCAGCAGCGCGCCGTCCGCCTCCGGGGCGGTCAGGTAGCAGGCGATGAAGTGCCGGTCCCCCACCACCTCGGCCAGCCGCTTCGCCCGGAAGGTGATGCTCACGTTGTGGAACAGCTCGCCCTTGCCGCTCTGGCCGATCCCCAGGGCCTCCCGGACCGGGCTGCGCGGGCCGTCCGCCGCGACCAGGTAGTCGGCCCGCACCCGCCGCTCCTCGCCGGTCTCCCGGCTGCGCAGCAGCGCCGTCACGCCCTCGGCGTCCTGCTCGAAGGAGACCAGCTCGGTCGAGAACCGGATGTCCGCGCCCAGCTCGCGGGCCGTGCGCAGCAGCACCGGCTCCAGGTCGTTCTGGCTGCACAGGCACCACGCGCTGGGGCTGAAGCGGGCGAGCCGCCCGCCCGGGTCGATCTCCCGGAACAGCCACTCCTGCTCCTCGCCGGTCAGCGACGGGGCCTGGAGGATGCCGTGGTTCGGCGCCAGCACCGAGGCCGCCTCGCGGATCGCCGGCTCGATCCCGGCCACCCGGTACAGCTCCATCGTGCGGACGTTGTTGCCTCGGCCACGCGGGTGATGCGAGGTGTCGGCGTGCTTCTCGACCAGCAGGTGTCTGACACCCAGTCGGCCCAGGAAGAGCGAGGCCGACAGCCCGACCAGCGAGCCGCCGACGATCAGGACCGGCACCCGGTCGTCAACCTTCGGATTCATCAATTGCTCCAGCCTGTACGGAGGTTCGGGGCCCTGATGCGGGCTCGGAGCCGCCCTCGACGGGGCCCGCGGACACAGCGGCCCCGTTCTTCCATCCCCCGCGCCGGGGGCGTTCTGCCGCCTCTTCGCCCGGATGGCCCGCATATCTCGCGCCGCCCGTGGCCGCCGCGCACGATCGACCTCAGGCCTGGCGCCGACCCCGACCGGCCGACCGCCACCGCACCGCCCTCCCCCGCCGGAGGCCACCCGGCCCCTCCGGCCCGGAGCCGCCGCACGCGGCCCCCGACGCGTACGGCCCAGAAGCAGAAAGTGGATCATGACGACTCTGTCCGAACCGCCCGCACGGCAGCACTCCGAATCCGAGACCCGCCTGCGGGTGGTGCTGATGCTGGAGATCCAGGACGGCGCGCAGCAGCGCTTCATGGACGTGTACGAGCAGCTCCGCCACCAGGTGGCCGGCGTCCCCGGCCATGTCAGCGACCAGCTCTGCCAGTCCATCAACGACCCCCGGCAGTGGCTCATCACCAGCGAGTGGGAGGACCAGGAGACCTTCCTGCAGTGGGTGGACAGCCCGGCCCACCGGGAGATGGTCAAGCCGATGCACGGCTGCGTCAGCGACACCTTCCGTTCGCTGCGCTACACGATCCTCCGCGAGACCTCGGCCGCCGGCGCCACCGGCACCCGGGCCCCGGAGGAGGTACCGGAGGGCCTGCCGCGCACCGCCCCCACCGGACAGGCCGGCCCGCCCAAGGCCGACCCCGGCCCCGACGGCGTGGTCCGGCACGCCCTGACCTTCACGGTCAAGCCCGGCAGCGAGCACGAGGTCGCCCGGATCCTGTCCGGCTACACCTCGCCCCGCGCCGAGGTCGACGACACCACCCGGCTGCGCCGCACCTCGCTGTTCATGCACGGCAACCGGGTCGTCCGGGCGGTCGAGGTGATCGGCAGCCTCGGCGACGCGCTGCGGCACGTCGCCATGCAGCCCGAGGTGCGGGCCGTCGAGGAGGCCATCAACCCGTACCTGGAGGAGGCGCGGCAGCTGGGCGACCCGCAGGCGGCGCGCGCCTTCTTCGCCCGGGCCGCGCTGCCCGCCGAGCACCAGGCGATCGCCGGCACCCCCGCCTCCGGGCGGCTGCACCGGCACGCCGTGCTCTACCCGGTCAGGCCCGGCAACGGGCAGGCCGTGGCCGACCTGCTCGCCGACTACGACAACCTGGCCACCGTCGACCCGACCGGCCCGGTGGTCACCAGCACCGTGTTCCACCGGGACGACGTCGTGGTCCGCCTGGTGGACCTCCGGGTGCCCGCCGAGGCGGACCCGGCCGCGGCGCTCGGCGTCGCCGGCGAGCGCGAGGCCGCCGTCCTCGGGCGGCTGCTCGACCTCGGCTCCGAGGGGGACCTGCGGACCGTCGCCGGCCTCAGCGCCGTCCTCGCCGCCCGCGCCATGAGCCCGGTCACCGACCGCACCTCCCAGCCGGTCTGACGGAGCGCCCGTCACCGGGGCCGGTCGCGGCCCCGGTCACCGGCTCCCCCTCAGCGGCTCTCCCATCACCGACGTCCCGTCTCCGCCCCATCACCGATCACCGGTCCCGACATCCGTAAGGAAGAAACCATGTCCACGCAGTACCCACGGATCGTGCACGTCTCCGAGGCACCGGAGAACCGCCGGCGCGGCGGCGACCTGCGCGCCATGCTCACCCCGAACACCTGCGGTGCCACCAGCGGGTTCATGGGGCTGGCCATCGTGCAGCCCGGCGAGCGGATCGGTGAGCACTACCACCCGTACTCCGAGGAGTTCGTCTTCGTCGTCTCCGGCGACCTGGAGGTCGACCTGGACGGCGAGACCCGGGTGCTCAAGCCCGAGCAGGGCCTGATGATCCCGATCGACATGCGCCACCGGTTCCGCAACGTCGGCGACACCGAGGCCCGGATGGTCTTCCACCTCGGCCCGCTGGCACCCCGCCCCGAACTCGGCCACGTCGACACCGAGGAGACCGAGCCGGTGGGCACCTCCGCCCCGCCGGAACACGCCAAGGTGGCCTCGTGAGCCGGCGACGGGTCGCCGTCACCGGAATCGGCGTGGTCGCGCCCGGCGGAGTCGGCGTCCCGGCGTTCTGGGACCTGCTCACCTCCGGGCGGACGGCGACCCGGGGCATCACGCTCTTCGACCCCACCGGGTTCCGCTCCCGGATCGCCGCCGAGTGCGACTTCGACCCGGGCGCCCACGGGCTCGGCCCGGACGACGTGCAACGGGCCGACCGCTACGTCCAGTTCGCCATGGTGGCGACGGACGAGGCGGTCGCCGACGCCGGGCTCGACCTGGCCGCCGAGAACCCGTGGCGGATCGCCGTCTCGCTCGGCACCGCCGTCGGCGGCACCACCCGGCTGGAGCACGACTACGCCCTGGTCAGCGCCGGCGGCGCCCGCTGGGACGTCGACCACCGGCACGCCGAACCGCAACTGCACCGGGCCTTCGCGCCCTCCACGCTCGCCTCGGCGGTCGCCGAGCGGACCGGCGCCCGCGGCCCGGTGCAGACCGTCTCCACCGGCTGCACGTCCGGCCTCGACGCCATCGGGTACGCCTTCCAGACCGTCGAGGAGGGGCGCGCCGACATCTGCATCGCCGGCGCCTCCGACTCGCCGATCTCGCCGATCACCGTCGCCTGCTTCGACGCCATCAAGGCCACCAGCGAACGCAACGACGACCCGGCGCACGCCTCCCGGCCGTTCGACGCCCACCGCGACGGCTTCGTGCTCGGCGAGGGCGGCGCCGTCCTCGTCCTGGAGGAGCTGGAGCACGCCCGGCGGCGCGGCGCCCGGATCTACGGCGAGGTCGGCGGCTTCGCGACCTTCGGCAACGCGTACCACATGACCGGCCTCACCCAGGAGGGGCTGGAGATGTCCCGGTCGATCGACCACGCACTCGCCCACGCCCGGGTCGAGCGCACCGACGTCGACTACGTCAACGCGCACGGCTCGGGCACCAAGCAGAACGACCGGCACGAGACGGCGGCCGTCAAGCGCTCGCTCGGCGAGCACGCCTACCGGACGCCGATGAGCTCGATCAAGTCCATGGTCGGGCACTCGCTCGGCGCGATCGGCGCGATCGAGGTGGTCGCCTGCACCCTCGCACTCGACCGCGGGGTGGTCCCGCCGACCGCCAACTACGAGACACCCGACCCGGAGTGCGACCTCGACTACGTACCGCGCACCGCGCGGGAGATGCCGCTGCGCCACATCCTCTCGGTCGGCAGCGGGTTCGGCGGATTCCAGTCCGCCGTCGTGCTCACAAGAACGGGGTGAGATCCATGACGTCACGTCAGCAGAATCGCCGGGCGGTGATCACCGGCCTCGGCGTGGTGGCGCCGAACGGCGTGGGGGCCGACGCCTTCTGGAAGGCCACCAGGCAGGGCGTGAGCGTCCTCGACCGGATATCCCGCGAGGGCTGCGCGGACCTCCCGCTGCGCATCGCGGGCCAGGTGCGGGACTTCGACCCGACAGCCGCCGTCGACAGCCGCTACCTGGTGCAGACCGACCGCTTCACGCACTACGCGATGGCCGCCGCCGACCAGGCGGTGGCGGACGCCGGGTACGTCCCCGACCCCGAAGACCCGTACGCGGTCGGTGTGGTGACCGCGGCCGGGTCCGGCGGCGGCGAGTTCGGCCAGGGCGAGCTCCAGCAACTGTGGGGCAAGGGACCGCAGTTCGTCGGCCCCTACCAGTCCATCGCGTGGTTCTACGCCGCCAGCACCGGCCAGGTGTCCATCCGCGGCGGCTACAAGGGCCCGTGCGGGGTGGTCGCCAGCGACGAGGCCGGCGGCCTGGACGCCCTGGCCCACGCCGCCCGCGCCATCGAACGCGGCACCGACGCGGTGGTGGCCGGCGCCGCCGAGGCCCCGCTCGCGCCGTACTCGATGGTCTGCCAGCTCGGCTACCCCGAGCTGAGCCTCTCCGACCAGCCCGACCGCGCCTACCTGCCGTTCTCCCCCGCGGCCGCCGGCTTCGCCCCCGCCGAGGGCGGCGCCATGCTGCTGCTGGAGGACGAGCGGACCGCCCTCCGGCGCGGGGCCGCCGTCCGGGCGCACATCGCCGGCCACGGCGCCACCTTCACCGGCGCCTCCCGCTGGGAGGCCTCCCGGGAGGGCCTGGCCGCGGCCATCCGGATCGCCCTCGAAGAGGCCAGGATCTCGCCGGAGGAGGTCGACGTGGTCTTCGCCGACGCCCTCGGCGTGCCCGCCGCCGACCGCGCCGAGGCGCTCGCCCTGGCCGACGCGCTCGGCCCGTACGCCGAACGCGTCCCGGTCACCGCCCCCAAGTCCGGTACCGGCCGGGCCTACTGCGGCGCGCCGCTGCTGGACACGGCCGCCGCCGTACTCGCCATGGAGGACGGCGTCCTGCCGCCCACCCCCAACGTCACCGAGGTCGGGCACGACCTGGCCCTGGTGACCGGACGCGCCCGGCCGGCCGAGCTGCGCACCGCGCTGGTGCTCAGCCGCGGACTGATGGGCTCCAACTCGGCACTGGTGCTCCGGCGCGGCGGACAGGAGGCCTGACGGGCCCACGCCCGGACGGCCCGCCGCTCCGATGCCCCACCGCCCTGCTGCTCCACCACTGCTCCACCGCTGCTCCACCGACCCGAGCCCGCCCCGGCCGTCGGTCCCACCGCTCGACCGCTCAACCGCAACTCGCTCGCTATGAAGGGACATCCCGTGAGCAACACCCTCAGCTATCCCGAACTCGCGACGCTCATCCAGGCCCGGGCCGGCGTCGCCGTCGACCCGCTCGAACTGGAGCGCCCCGGCGCCAGCTTCGACGACTTCGGCGTGGACTCCCTCGGCCTGCTCGGCGTGGTCGGCGAGCTGGAGAACCGGCACGGCGTGAAGGTCACCAACGGCGCGGAGTCGGCGAAGACCCCCGCCGAGTTCCTGGAGCTGGTCAACTCCGTCGTCACCGCGAAGGCGGGTGCCTGAGATGCCCGGCCACACCGACAACGAGATCGTCATCGACGCACCGCTCGACCTGGTCTGGGAGATCACCAACGACCTGGAGAACTGGCCGCAGCTCTTCAGCGAGTACGCCTCGGTCGAGGTACTGGAGCGGGACGGCGACCGGGTCACCTTCCGGCTGACCATGCACCCCGACGACGACGGGAAGGTGTGGAGCTGGGTCTCCGAGCGCACCACCGACCGGTCCTCGCTCGCGGTCCGCGCCCGGCGGGTCGAGCCCGGACCGTTCGAGTTCATGGACATCCGCTGGGAGTACGCGGAGGTCCCGTCCGGCACCAAGATGCGCTGGGTGCAGGACTTCTCGATGAAGCCGACCGCGCCGGTCGACGACGACGGCATGGTCAACCACATCAACCGCAACTCCCGGATCCAGATGCAGCTGATCCGCGAGAAGGTCGAGAAGAGGGCCGCGGAGCTGTGAGCACGACACCTCCCCTCACCACGCAGACGCACCGCGCGCTGATCGTCGCCCGGATGAAGCCGGACGCGGCCCAGGGCATCTCCCAGGTGTTCGCCGAGTCCGACCGGGGCGAGCTGCCCCACCTGATCGGCGTCACCGGGCGGAGCCTGTTCCAGTTCGGCGACGTGTACCTCCACCTGATCGAGGCGGACCGGCCGCCCGGCCCGGCCGTCGCCCAGGTGGTCGGCCACCCGGAGTTCCGGGCGGTCAGCGACGCGCTCACCGCGTACGTCCAGGCGTACGACCCGGCCACCTGGCGCGGGCCGAAGGACGCGATGGCGCGTGAGTTCTACCGCTGGGAGCGCACCGGCTGAGCCGCCGGTGGCGGCAGTCGAGCGGACACCCCGCGGCCCGAGGCCTGCGGGGTGTCCGCTCGTGCGGGGTGCGGGGTGCGGGGTGCGGAGTGTCCGCTCGTGCGGGCGGGGCGGGGCGCCGGTCGGACGCTCAGCCGGTCGGCCCGGTCATGGCGGCGAGGACGGCGCGCCAGTCCTCACCGGGCTCCGGGCTGAGCGGGTCGGCCAGCGCCTCGGCGCGGTAGCGCCAGGGGCGGCGCAGCTCGGGATCCGCGCCCCCGGCCTCGGTGACGGCCTCGGTGACGGTGACGGTGCTGAACGAGCCGAGCAGGCGGACCAGTTCGGCGGCGAAGTCCACCCAGGCCACGTGGCCGGTCACCGCGTTCACCACCCGCCCGGGTGTGCGGGTGGTGCAGGCCGCCAGGGCCCGGGCGAGGGCCGCCGAGTGCACCCAGCTCGCGCCGTACCAGTCGTCGCCGCCCTCCGGTGCCGGGCGGGGCAGGATGATCGGCCGCCCCGCCAGGGCGTCCTGGTAGAGCGCGCCGGTGGCCCCCCAGCGGAGCTGGTCGCGCAGCCGCCGGTGCGGGCCCCAGACCAGCGGCGAGCGGACCACCGTCACCGGTCCCCGGAGGTCGGCGGCCTCCAGGAGGATCCGCTCGCACTCCAGCTTGGCCCGCCCGTAGGCACTGACCGGTTCGACGGACGGTCCTGCCTCGGCGACCTCGCCCGGCGCGGGGCGGCCGTACGCGTCGATGCTGCTGACGAAGACGAAGCCGCCCCCACCGCCCCCGCCGCGCCGGCCCTCCACCAGGGCGCGCATGGCGGCGACGTCGACGGCGTGCTCGGTGAAGGTGCAGGCGGAGTGGATGACCGCGTCCACGCCCTCGACGGCCCGGCGCAGGCTGTCGGGATCGCCGAGGTCGCCCTCCGCGATCTCGACTCCGCTGCGGGCCACCAGGTGCGCGGACTCGGCCCGGACCAGTGCACGGACCGGGCGGCCCTGGGCGAGCAGCTCCTGGAGGACGGCCGCGCCGACGCCCCCGGTGGCCCCCGTCAGCAGCACGGTGCCGGCCCGGACGGCCGCGCCCCGGGCCCCCGCGCCGCGGGCCCCTGCGGTACGGACGGCCGCGGTGGCGGAGCGGCGGTCGTCGGCGCGGGTGGTGAGGAGCGCGGCGAGGGCCTGCGGCGTGCGCTGTTCGAGGACGTCCAGGCCGGTCAGCGGCAGCCCGGTACCGGTGCGCAGCCGCTCCGCCAGCTGGACCGCGACCAGGGAGTGGCCGCCGAGCCGGAAGAAGTCCCCGTCCGCCGCCGGGCGCCCGCCCAGCAGCTCGCCGAAGGCCGCCAGTACCGCCGCCAGATGGGCCGGGTCCGTGGCGACGGTGTCCGCACCGGCGGCAGTCGCGGTGGCGGTGGAAGTGGCGGTGGCGGTGGAAGTGGTGCTGGCGCCGGCGCCGGGCGCGCCCGGGAGACGGGCGGCGTCGACGGTGCCGTCGGGGCGGCGGGGCAGGGCGTCCAGGAGGGTGACGGCCGCCGGGAGCCGGTCGGGCGGCAGGTGGCGGCGGAGGGCGGCCCGCAGGTCGGTGCCGCCGGGCGCGGAGGGGCCCCGGACGACGGCGTAGGCGAGGGCCGGTCCGTGCCCGGGGCTGAACACCGCGGCCTCGGCGACCCGGGGGTCGGCCAGCAGGGCGGCGACGGCCGGGTGTTCCGGCCCGCCGGGCACCGTCGAGGTGGTGGGGAGGCGGGTGCCGGGGAGCTCGGACAGCGGGCGGTCGGCGCCGGGAGGGCCGGCGGCGACGGCCGTGAGCAGCTCGGCGAAGGCGGCGTGCAGACGGCAGGCGGTGGCCTCGTCGAGTGCGGCCGGGTCGTGCTGGAGCAGGCAGCGCGGGTGCGGGCCGTCCTCCACCAGCAGGGTGAGGCCGAACTTGGCGAGCCCGAGGTCGATGTCGACGGCCTCGGCGGTGAGGCCGGGCAGGCCGAGCGGCTCCGGCGGGCCGACCAGGTCGCAGCTGACGGAGAGCAGCGCCGTGCCGTCCGCGCCGCGGGCGGCGGCGCCGAGCCGCTCGACGACCAGGTCGAACGGGACGTCGTGGTGCGCCTGGGCGTCGAGCAGCGCCGTCCGGACGAGGGCCAGGACCTCGGTGAAGGCCGGGTCGCCGCCGGGGAGTTCGGCGCGGACGGGCAGGGTGTTGACCTGGAGTCCGACCAACCGGCGCAGTTCGGGCCGGGCCCGGTGGCCGCCGGCGCAGCCGAGGACGAGGTCGGGCTCGCCGGTGGCGGTGCGCAGGGCCGCGAACGCGGCGGCCAGCACGACGGCGAAGAGGGTCGCGCCGTGCCGGGCGCCGAACCGGCGCAGGCCGTCGAGGGTGTCGGCGTCGAGCGGGGCGCTGTGCAGGGCGGCCGGCCGCTCCGGAGTGCCGGGCGGCACGGGCCGCAGCAGGGGCAGCGGGCGGGCGCCGGCGAGCCGGGCGGCCCGGGCGGCGGCCGCGGCGGCGAGCTCGCCGTCGCGGCCGCGCTCCCAGCGGGCGTAGTCGGCGTACGGGAGCCCGGGGTCGGGCAGGGTGTCCGGGCGCTGCTCCGCGGCGGCCGTGTAGAGGGCGGCGAGGTCGGCGGCCAGGGTGGGCAGGGAGCCGCCGTCGACGGCGATGTGATGGAGCGTCAGGAGAAGGGTGTGGTCGTCGGGGGCGTGCCGGAGGAGGAGCGCGCGGAGCACCGGGCCGGTGGCGAGGTCGAACGGGCGGAGCGCCTCGGCGCGCAGCAGTGCGGCCGCGGATCCGGGGGCGTCGGTGCCCGGGGTGTCCGGGGCCGCGGGCAGGACGGGGAGGGGGACCGGGACGACCGGTCCGGTCTCCTGGAACGGGCCGTCGTCGCTCCGGCCGTAGCGGGTGCGCAGGACGGCGTGGCGGGCGGTCAGACCCGTGAGGGCGGTGGCGAGCGCTTCGACGTCCAGCGGGCCGCGCAGGCGGGTGGCGAGCGGCACGTGGTAGCGGGCGCCGCCCTGGCCGAGCCCCTCCATCAGCCACATCCGGTGCTGGGCGTGGGAGAGCGGCGCCGGGCCGGTGGCGTCCGTGCGCGGCACCGGCCCGGTCCCCCGGCCGGGGCCCGTGCTCCGGCCGGGGCCGGTGGACGCGGCGGGAGCGGGGCCGGCGGCGGTCTGCGCGGTGGGCCGGGCGGCGTCCGGGGGTTCGGGCGCCCGGTCGGCGGTGGTGTCCGCGACCCGGAGGCGGGCGCGACGGAGCAGGGCGGCCTGGTCGACCGGGGAGGCCGGTCCGGGCCGGTCGGCGGGGGCGGTCATCGGGTGGGCTCCTGGGAGTGGGCGGCGGGCCGCGCGGCGGCTTCTGCGTCGGCATCGACGTCGGGATCGGCGTCGGCGTCGGCATCGGCATCGGTGTCGGCATCCGCGGTGTCGGCGCGATCGGCAGGCCCGACGAGGTCGGCGGACCCGCCGGTCGCACCGGACTCGGCCGCGAGGAGGGCGCGTTCGATCAGCGCGGCCTGGCCCGCCACGGTCGGGTGGTCGAGGAAGTCGCCGAGCGGCAGCTCGACCCCGAGGTCCTCACGAAGGTCGTCCACCACCCACATGGCGAGCAGGGAGTGGCCGCCCTCCGCGAAGAAGTCCGCGTCGGGCTCGGCCACCCGGTGCTCCAGCGCCCGCGACCAGGCCGCGGCCACGACCTCCTGGATCGGGGTGAGCTCCGCGCCCGTCCCCGGACCGGCGGCCCCGCCCGGCGCGGGCCGGTCCTCCGCCGCCAGGGCGCGGCGGTCGACCTTGCCGCTGCCGGTGAGCGGCAGGGCGTCCAGCACGGTCCAGGCGGTGGGCACCAGGTGGGCCGGGAGCCGTTCGGCGAGCTGCCGGCGGAGGGTCTCGGGCGTCGGGCGGGTGCCGTCGGCGGGCACGACGTAGGCGGTCAGCGCGGCGTCCTCGGAGCCGGCCCGGCGGACCACCACCGCCGTCTCGGCGACGTCCGGCAGGCTGCGCAGCGCGTGCTCGACCTCGCCGGGCTCGATCCGGAAGCCGCGGACCTTCACCTGGTCGTCCAGCCGCCCGTGGAACTCCAGGGTCCCGTCGGGACGCCGGACGACGCGGTCGCCGGTCCGGTACGCCCGGCCGAGGCCGGGGACGTCCGCGAAGCGCTCGGCGGTCAGCTCGGGACGGCCGAGGTAGTCGAGCGCCAGCCGGGCACCGGCGATCCACAGTTCGCCGCGGGTGCCGTCGGCGACGGGCCGCCGGTCCTCGTCGAGGACGACCGTGCGGGCACCGCCGAACGGCCGGCCGATCGGGACCGGGCCCGTGCAGTCGTCGGGCCGGACCCGGTGCAGGGTGGTGAAGGTGGTGGCCTCGGTGGGTCCGTAGGCGTTGACCAGGTCGAGCCAGGGGAAGGCGCGCAGCACCGCGTCCGCGTGCTCGGCGGAGAGCGCCTCGCCGCCGACGACCAGGGTGCGCAGAACGCCGAAGACCCGCGAGCGGCGGGCCGCCAGCTGGTGGAAGAGCGCGGTGGTGAGGAAGGCCGTGGTGACGCCGAACCGCTCGATGTCGCGGGCGAGTTCCTCGGGGGTGGGGCGCTCGGCCGGCGAGACGGCGGCGGCGGCGCCGCGCACCAGCGGGGCCCACAGTTCGAAGGTGGCGGCGTCGAAGGCGGCGGGCGAGTGGAGCAGGACGCGGTCCCCGGGGCGGAGCGCGATCCCGTCCGGCGCGGTGACCAGGTCGGTGACGGCGCGGTGCGGCACCCGGACGCCCTTGGGCCGTCCGGTGGAGCCGGAGGTGTAGTAGACGAGGGCGACCGCGGCCGGGTCGGCCCCGGCCGGAGCGGGGACCTCGGCGGCCCCGGCGGCGTCGACCGTGCCGGACGCGGCGCGACCGGACTCGGTGAGGGCCAGCGAGCGGTCCGCGGCGAGGCCGGCGTCGGCGAGCAGCGCCTTGTCGCCGACGGTCAGCCGGACGCCGGCGTCGTCGAGCATCGCGGTGAGGCGCGGACGCGGGTACGCCGGATCGAGCGGCACCACGTGGCCGCCGGCCCACCAGACGGCGAGCTGGGCGACGGCCTGGCGGGTGGCGCGGGCGCAGAGCAGTCCGACGGCGGTGCCGGGGCCGACCCCGCGGGCGGCCAGCTCGGCGGCCAGCACGGCGGCCCTGGCGGCGAGTTCCCGGTAGGTCAGGGCGGTCGAGCCGTCGGTCACGGCGAGGGCCAGGGGGCTCAGCTCAGCCTGCCGGGCGATCAGCTCCGGGACGGTGGCGGCGACGGCGGGCGCGGGCGCGAGGGCCGTTTCGGCGGGCGCGGCGGGCACGGCGGCAGGGGTGGGCGTGGCGGCGGAGGTCATGGGGTGGTTCCCTTCCGGGCACCCCGGCGGCGGGCCGGGGTGCCCTGCGGCGGCGGTCGGGAGGTGCGGCGGCGGCCCGTCAGTCGGCGGCGACGGCGTCCGCGAGCCGGTCGTCGATCAGCCGGGCGATGGCGCGCAGGTCGGGCTGGCGCAGCAGCAGCGGGGCGCGCAGCCGTACCCCGTACTCCTCCTCCAGCGCGGCGAGCAGCCGGGCGGCGGCGACCGAAGTCCCGCCCACGTCGAGGAAGTTGTCCGCCGGTTCGAGGTCCGCGCGGCCGAGCAGCCCGCGGCAGAGCCGGAGCACCGTCCGCTCGGTGGGGGTGGCGGCCTCCTCGGGCCCGGGTCCGGCCTGCTGGGCGGCCTCCTCGGCCTTGAGCAGCGCGGCCCGGTCGATCTTGCCATTGGCGTCCAGCGGGAAGGCGTCGACCAGCCGGAGGGTGCCCGGCACGGCCTGCTCGGGCAGCCACGGCCGGACGGCGTCCAGCAGTTCGGCGCCCGTGGGCGCGGGGCCCTCCGGGGCGGGCTGGACGAAGGCGAGCAGCTGGGCCCCGCCGGCCGGACCGGGCCGGGCGGCGACCGCGGCGCGGCGGACCCGGGGGTCGCGTTCGAGCGCGGCCTCGACCTCGGCCGGCTCGATCCGCACCCCGCTGACCTTGACCTGGTCGTCGAGGCGGCCGAGGAACTCCACCACGCCGTCGGGGCGCATCAGGACGCGGTCGCCGCTGCGGTAGACCCGGTCGGTGCCCTCGACCTCGTCGGGGGCCGAGACGAAGCGGCGGGCGGTGAGCTCCGCGTCGAGGTAGCCGATGGCCAGGCCCCGTCCGCCGATCCGCAGTTCGCCCGCGTGGCCGCGCGGCACCGGGCGGCCCTCCTCGTCGGTGACCAGCACGACGGCGCCGGGGACCGGGCGGCCGATCGGCGGCGCGCCGGTGCCGTGGTCGGCACCGGGCGGCATGCTGTGCACGGTGGTGACCACGGTCGCCTCGGCCGGGCCGTAGGCGTTGTGGACGGTGGCGGTGACGTCCGCCCCGGGGGTGCGGCGCAGCCGGTCGCCGCCGACCATGAGGTGGCGCAGGGTCAGTCCGGCGGGCCAGGGGCGGTCGAGGACCGGCTCGGCCAGCGGGGTGGGCAGCACGCCGACGGTGATGCCGGCCGCGCGCCACCAGTCGGTGAGCGCGGCCGGGTCCCAGCGGACGGCGTCGGGGGCGACGCTGAGGGCGGCGCCGGAGGTGAGCGCGGCCCACAGCTCCATCAGGTGCGGGTCGAAGGCGACGCCGATCAGCAGGCTGTGCCGGTCGCCGGGCCCGAGGCCGGTCAGTTCGCGGTACCACTGGAGCAGCGCGCCGAGCCCGGACTCGGCGACCGCGACGGCCTTCGGGGTCCCGGTGGAGCCCGAGGTGAGCACGGTGTACAGGGTGCCGGCGGGGGTGCGGACGCCCGTCGTGCGGTCGGCGGCGAAGGCCGCGACGACGCCGGGCGTGCCGGGGGCGTCCAGCGGGCGGTGGAGGCCGTCCCGGTGGGCGGGCGGCAGCAGCGCCGGATCGCCCACCAGGCAGGCGGGGCGGAGCTGTTCGGCGACGGCCTGGAGCCTGCGCTCGCCCGGGCGCGGGCCGAGCGGCAGGTGGACCGCGCCGAGTCTCGCGACCGCGACGGTGGCCGCGACCAGGGCGGCGGAGTGGTCCAGGCAGAGGCCGACCAGGTCGCCGGGGTGGACCCGGTCGGCCAGGGTCTCGACGAACTCGTCGGCGAGGGCGTCGAGTTCGGCGTAGCTCAGGGTCTGCTCGCCGTCGACCAGCGCCGGGGCGTGCGGGGTGCGGCGGGCCCAGCTGGTGAAGAGGTCGAGCACCGCGCCGTCCTGGTGCGGGCGGCCGTAGGCGATGCTGGCACCGGACTGGTGGGAGTCGGACTCGCGAACGGCGGACCGGGGGTTCGTCATGGCTTCTCCTCCAAGCGTCGATCGGGTGGTCGTCACGGGTTCACCCCAGGCCCATGGCCTTGGCGACGATCACCTTCTGGACCTCGGAGGTCCCCTCGATGATGGTCGTCATCCGGACGTAGCGGTAGAGGAACTCCAGCGGGTGGCCGCGCACCCAGCCGGTGGCGCCGTGCACCTGGAGCGAGCGGTCGACCGCCCTGACGGCGGTCTCGGAGGCGGTGAGCTTGGCGAGCGCGGCGTTCTCGGGGGCCTCGGTGCCGTCGTCCACCAGCCGGGCGCAGGCCAGGGTGAGCAGCTTGGAGGCCTCGACCTCGGCCCGGGTGCTCACCAGGTGCTCCTGGATGTGCTGGTAGTCGCCGATCCGCTGCCCGAAGGCCTGCCGCTCGCGGGCGTACTCGACACCGAGCCGCAGCGCGTACTCGGCGATGCCGTTGCACATCGCGGCGACCACCAGCCGGCCCCGGGAGAGGCTGTCCATGGCGAGCGCGGTGGCGGCGCCGACCCCGTCCTCGCCGCCGATCACCGAGGCCATCGGGGCGTGCAGCCGGTCGAGCGTCAGCTCGAACAGCGGCTCGCCGGACATCCCCTCGTAGCGCTGGCCGATCCGCAGGCCCGGGTGGTCCATCGGCAGGACGAAGGCGGTGGCGCCGGCGGTGGGCCCTGCGCCGTCGCCGAGGTCGGTGGCGGTGACCACGAGGGCGAGGTCGGCCCGGTCGGCGTTGCTGACGAAGGTCTTGCGGCCGTTCAGCAGCCAGCCGTCCCCGTCCCTGACGGCGGTCGTGGTGAGCCGGAAGGCGTCCGACCCGGCCTGCGGCTCGGTGAGCGCCAGGCAGCGGGTCCGCTCGCCGCGGACCAGCGGGACGAGGTGGCGTTCGACCTGCTCGGGCGTGCCGTGCCGCAGCAGCGGGCTGGGCCCGTCGGAGCCGGCCAGCGCGTACGGGGCGAGCGCGCAGCCGCTGCGCCCGGCGGCGTGGTGGAGCAGCACGACGGCGGTGAACGGCATGCCGGCGCCGCCGAGTTCCTCCGGGTAGTCGCCGGCGTAGAAGCCGAGCGCGGCGGAGCGCTTGCGCACGTACGTCCGCAGGTCGGCCGGCGGCTGCTCGGCGGACTCTCCCAACTCGGCGGCCAGGGGTTCGAGTTCGCGGCGGACGAAGCTCTCGAAGGCGTCGGTGAGTTCGCGGTGGCCGGCTTCGAGTATGGCGGAGGGGGCGGAGAGGCTCACTGGTCGGCTCCGGTCAGGGCGCGGGCCTGGTCGGCCAGGACGGGGTGCTGGAAGAGCGTGCGCAGCGGCGGGCGGGCGCCCAGGCGCGGCTCCAGCCAGGCGGCGAGCCGGGCGGCGAGCAGGGAGTGTCCGCCCACCTCGAAGAAGTGCGAGTCGGCGCCGAACCGGTCGTGGCCGAGCACCTCGCGCCAGGCCTCGGCGACCATGGCCTCGCCGGGGCCGGTGAAGGCCTGCGGTTCGGCCGCGGCGGCCGCGGCCTCGTCGGGCGCCTCGGCGGCGATCCGGGCCAGGGCGGCGCGGTCGGGCTTGCCGCCGGGCAGCAGCGGCATCGCGGCCAGGGCCGTCCAGGACGCGGGGACCAGTCCGGCCGGGAGGCGGCGGGCCAGGGCGGCGTGCAGCGCGGCCTGGTCGGGCTGCTCGCCGCCCTCCAGGAAGCCGAGCAGGCGCGGGCCGGCGGTGGCGTCCCGGTGCAGCACGACGGCGCAGGAGCGGCCGCCCAGTTCGGCGGAGGCGGCGGCTTCGATCTCCTCCAGCTCGATCCGGAAGCCGCGCAGCTTCACCTGGTTGTCCTGGCGGCCGAGGAAGCGCAGCCGGCCGTCGAGGCCGCGGAAGCCGCGGTCGCCGGTGCGGTAGACCCGCTCCCCGCCGAGCGCGGGGACGGCCACGAACCGGGCTCCGGTGACCTCCGGCAGGCCGAGGTAGCCGTCGGCCAGCGCGTCGCCCCCGACGGCGAGCTCGCCGACCGCGCCGGGCGGCAGCGGGCGCAGGCCCTCGTCCAGGACGTGCACGCGCACGCCGGGCAGCTCGGTGCCGAGCGGGATCTCGGCGGCGTCGGCGGTGACGGCAGCCTCAGCGGCGACGGCGGCGTCGGCGGTGACGGGATCGGCGTCGGCCGGTCCGGCTTCGGCCGCGCCGGTCTCCGCCAGGTCGGCGTCGGTGATCTCGTGCACGGTGGAGGTGACGGTCGCCTCGGTCACCCCGTAGGCGTTCAGCACGGTCACGGCGGTGCCCGCGGTCAGTCCGCGCAGGGCCCGCGCGGGCAGCCGCTCACCGCCGAGGACGAGCAGGCGCGGGGACCAGCGGCCGTCCGCCAGCGCCTCGCGCAGGTCCTCGCGGACCGCCAGGGCGTAACTGGTCGGCAGGTTGGCGACGGTGACGCCGCGGGCGGCCAGCACCGCGACCAGCTCGGGCCCGGTCGGCACCTCGCGCTGCGGCAGCACCAGGGCGGCGCCCGCGGCCAGCGAGGGCAGCACCTCCTCCAGCGCCACGTCGAAGGACGGGCGGGCGAAGAGCAGCACCCGGTCCGCGGGCCCGAGCCCGTAGCGGGCGGCGACGGCGGCGGTGTAGTGGGCCAGTGCGGCGCGGCCGACCAGGACGGGCTTGGGCACGCCGGTGGAGCCGGAGGTGTGGACCACGTACGCGGCGCCGTCGAGCACCGCGGCGGGCTCGGCCTTCGGGAACGGCGGGCCGTCCAGCAGGGCCGGGGCGACGGTGCCGGGCAGCGCGAGCGCGCTCTGCCGGGTCGCGAGGACCAGTGCCGGGGCGAGCCGCTCCAGCAGCAGGGCGAGCCGGGCCTGCGGGTCCTCGGCGGAGAGCGGGGCGTACACCGCGCCGTGGCGCAGGCAGGCGAGCAGCGCGACCACGCTGTCCACACCGCGCGGCAGCACGGTGGCGACCGGCTGGCCGGGCGTCACGCCGGCGGCGCGCAGGCGCTCGACGAGGGCGTCGACGCGGCGGTCGAGGTCGCCGTAGGAGAGCCGCTCGGTACCGGCCAGCAGGGCGAGGGCGCTCGGGTCGTGGGCGGCGGCCGGGTCGAGCACGGCCGGGTCGGACGCGGCCCGCTCCGGGTGCACCGAGGCGGGTCCGGAGGCGGGCTCGACGGCGGGCCCGGAGGCGGGCGCGGCCGGTGCAAGGTCGGCGAGCGCGGCCTCCGGCCGGTCGAGGTAGTCGCGGAGCAGCCCCAGCAGCCGCTCGGCGAGCAGGCCGGCCGTCTCCTCCGCGAACAGGTCGGCGTCGTAGTCCCAGACCAGGGTCATCCCGGGCGCGCCGAGCTTCTCGCCGACCACCCGGCGGTCGTCGGGCAGCAGCACCAGGTCGAGGTCGAAGCGGGTGGTGCCGGTGTTGAACCCCTCGTACAGCGACACCTCCAGCCCGGGCGCCTGGACGTCGGGCAGCGGTGCGTCGTGCGCGCTGAACATCACGCTGAACAGCGGGTTGTCCGCGCCGGTCGTGTGCCGGCCCAGCTCACGGGTCAGCTCCTGGACGGGCACGTCCTGGTGGGGCAGCGCACGGAAGAGGACGTCGGTCACCTCGTCGACCGTCTCGGTGCCGGGCGCGGCGGGGTCGAGCCGCAGGCGCAGCGGGACGGTGTTGACGAACATGCCGACGGTGCCCTCGAAGCCGGGCGGGCGGTTGCCGACGGCGGTGCCGACCATCAGCTCGCGGTGGCCGCTGTGCCGCCGCAGCATTTCGGCGAAGAGCGTGAGCAGCGTGGAGAACGGGGTGTGCCCGTCCCGCCGGCCGCGCTCGCGCAGCCGCTCGGCGAGGTCGGCGCCGATCGACTGCCGCAGCTGGCCGCCGCGGTGGCGGCGCACGGCTCCGGGCCGGGCCAGTCCGGGGAGCGTCAGGTCGACCGGCGCGTCGGCCAGCTCCCGCTTCCAGTAGGCGAGTCCGCGCTCCCTGGCGGCGTCCTGCGCGGGACCGGCGGCGCGCACGTGGTCCTCGTACGAGGGGGCGGCGGGCAGTTCGGCGGTCCCGCCGAGGACGTGCGCCCGGTAGACGGTGAAGAGGTCCCGGAGCAGGATCGCGAACGAGCGCCCGTCGTGGATGAGGTGGTGCTCGACGTGGATCAGCCGGTGGTGGTCGTCGGCGAGCCGGACGAGGTGCCAGCGCAGCAGCGGGGCCCGGGTGGTGTCCAGCGGCTCCTCGGCCTCGGCGGCGAGCAGCGTCCGGAACGTCGCCTCGGGGTCGGGGTCGGCGGAGAAGTCGCTGGTGCGCAGGCGCGGTTCGGTCCGGGCGCCGACCCGCTGGAGCGGCAGCCCCTCCGAGCGGGCCACCAGTTCGAGCCGGAGGCCCGGGTGGTGGGCGATCACGGCGGCCAGACCGGCCCGGAGCGCGTCGGTGTCGAGCGGTCCCCAGAGGTCGAGGGCCGCGGTGAAGTTGTACGCGCGACTGCCGGGCAGCATCTGCTCGTGCAGCCAGACGATCTCCTGCGACGAGGAGAGTGCGAACATGGGCAACTCCCTTACGGTGGTGGCGGGTCGGTATGCGGTTCGACGGGACGGGCGGGCACGGTCAGCCCGCCTCTGCCGGGCGGGCCGGGGGTGGTGGCGCGCGCGGCGGGTTGTTCGGGTCGGTGTGGGTGGCGGTCAGTGGTCAGTGGTCAGTGGTCAGTGGCCAGTGGTAGGCAGGCAGGTGACGGGCGGCGGGCGGCGGGCGGCGGGGTTCAGTCGGCCGGGCCGAGGTGGCGGCGGAGCGTCGCCAGCAGCGCCCCGAACGCCGCCTCGGCGTCCGCGTCCCGGTAGCGGTCGCGGTCCCAGGCCAGCCGGACCAGCAGGTCCTCGCCGTGCGAGGCGGAGACCGCCAGCGGCGCCGCCAGCGGACGACCGCCCAGGTGGGTCTCCCGGCCGGCGGTGCCGCCGAGGACCAGCGGCGGGCGGCGGTTCAGGTCCTCGAAGGTCAGCAGGCCGTCCAGGGCGCCGGACCAGCGCGCACCGGCCGAGCGGGCGGCGCGCACCACCTCGTCGTACGGGGTGTCCGCGTGGTCGAGGTCGTCCCACCACTCGGCGCCGAGCTCGTCGAGCCCCCGCGCCGGTCCGGGCGGCGCCGGGTGGACCAGGGTGTTCAGGAAGCAGCCGAGGACGGGCTCCGCACCGGGCGGGCGACCGCCCCACGGGTAGCCGAGCGCGAGCACCCGCTCGTCCCCGGTGAGCCGGCGGGCGGCGACGCCGACCGCGTCCAGCAGCGCGGGGAAGACCCCGCCCCGGGCCGCCCCGGTGGCGGCGGGCAGCCGGTGGGCCACCATCCCGGTGGACCAGGCGACCCCGCCGACGGCGGCTCCGCCCCGGGACGCTTCGTCCGGGGGCGCTTCGTCCAGGGCGCCGAGCCGGGCCGCCCAGTGGACCTGCGCGGTTTCGCTCGCGGCGGCCGCCTCGGCGGCCAACTGGCCCTCCACCGCTGCCCGGTAGGCCTCGACGCCGCCCTGACCGTCCCGCCGGTCCTGCTCCTCCCCCTGCTCCTGCTCCCGGTCCTGCCCCCGGTCCTGCTCGTACGCCGAGGTGAGATCCGCCGTCACCAGGCCGAGCGACTGCTCGTCACAGGCGGCGTGGTCCAGCGCGACGGCCAGCAGCTCCTCCTCGTCGTCCGGCGCGGCCGCCAGCAGCAGGCGCAGCACCGGCCCGTCGGCGGGCCAGTCCAGCAGTGCACGGCGCAGCGCGGCGGCGGCGGAGCCGTCCGGCCCGGCGGCCCCGTCCGGCCCCGGCGGGTCGGTCGCCACCCGGGCCACCTCGACGGAGGGTCCGCCGAGCCGCAGGACGGGCGTGCCGCGGACCGTCGTGAACGCGCCGCGCAGCGCCGGGTGGCGGGCCGCCAGCCGGACGGCGGCGCGGCGCAGGTGCGGCAGGTCGACGGTGCCGCGCGGGAAGGCGAAGAACAGCGGCACGATGTCGGCCCGGCCGCGCAGGTCGCGCCGGCGGGTGATCAGGAACCGCCGTTGGGCGCCGGTGAGCGGGAGCAGCTCCGCCGGGGCGGGTGCGGCGTCGAGGACGGACCGGTAGCGGGCGAGGTAGGCGGCCGTGATGCTGGAGTGCACGGAAGGTCTCCGCTTTCGGTTCGGGGCGTTCGGAGGTCCGGTGGCCGGTGCGGGATGGCGGCGGGCGGCGGCCCGGTACGGCGCGGCGCCCCGGTGTCCGGGCGGCCGGCCGGGGCGGGGCGTGCGGACGGACCGCACGGGCGCGGGGATGCGGGTGGGGTGGGGTCGGGTGGACGGGGCGTGCGGGCCTTTCAGCGCACCGGTCTGACGGCGTCGGCACCCTCCGGGTCGGCACGGTCCGGCTCCGAGTCCGGCTCCGGCTCCGGACCGTGGTCCGGCCCCCCGTGGTCCGGCCCGGCGGGCAGGTCCCGCATGCCGCGCAGCGGCGAGAGCAGCAGCGGCACGGGCACCGCCAGGATGCCGACGGCGCAGACCCAGAGCGCGGCGCGCGGCCCGGCCGCGTCGGCGACGGCGCCGCCGAGCAGGGCTCCCAGCGGCAGGGTGCCCCAGACCAGGAAGCGCATGGTGGCGTTCATCCGGCCGAGCAGCTCGGGCGGGCAGAGGCTCTGCCGGAAGCTCACCTGGGCGACGTTGTAGACCACCGCGCCGAACAGCACCGCCACGCCGCCGACCGCGAACAGCACCGCCCCCGCGCGCCCGTCCGCGAGCGGCCAGAGCAGCGCGAACGGCCCGGTCACCAGCGGTGCGAGCCAGATCAGCCGGCCCTGGCCGATCCGCCGGGCCAGCGGGCCAGCGCAGAGCGCCCCGGCCAGGCCGCCCACCGCCGAGACGGAGAGCAGCACGCCGATGGCCGCCGGGGAGAGCCCCAGGACCCTGACCCAGAAGACCGTCTGCACGGCCATCAGCACCGCGCTGAAGAGGTTGGAGGTGGCCGTGGCGGCGGCGATCACCCGGAGCAGGGGGTGCCCCGTGACGAACCGGACGCCCTCGGCGATGTCCGCGCGCAGCGAGCGGCCGGGCTCGGCGTGCGGCCGTGGTTCGTCGGCGCGGATCCGGGAGAGCAGCGCCGCCGAGACGAGGTAGCCGACCGCGTCGGCGACGATCGCCAGCGGCGCACCGAGCAGCTGGACCAGCCCGCCGCCGAGCCCCGGTCCGGCGATCTGCGCGGAGGAGCGGACGGTCTCGACCGCGCCGTTGCCCGCGACCAGTCGCTCGCGCGGCAGCAGCACCGGCAGGTAGGACTGGTGGGCGACGTCGAAGAAGACCGTCGCCACCCCGGTGACCAGGGCCACCAGGTAGAGCTGGACCAGGGTGAGCGCGTCGAGCGCGGCCGCCGCCGGGATCGATCCGACGGCGAGGCAGCGGAGCACGTCGGCGCGGATCAGGACGGGGAGCTTGCGCATCCGGTCCAGCCAGGCACCGGCGGGCAGGCCGACCAGGAGGAAGGCGGCGGTCTCGGCGGCCGTCAGCAGGCCGACCTGGAAGGGCGAGGCGTCGAGTTCCACCACCGCGACCAGGGGCAGCGCGACCAGGGTCACCTGAGTGCCCGCCTGAGCCGCGACGGCTCCCGAGAGCAGGAGTCTGAAGTCGCGTCTGGCCGACGGGCGGGTGCGGGGCGGACTGGGCTTGTCGTTCATCAGTACGACTCTCGGTTACCGATTCGCTACCGGGCAACCGTCTGGCTCGTTTCCGGCCCTCCCCCCGAACGACCGGATCACGCCGGTCACGCAGGCTTCCCTTAGCCGCCCCTTATGTCACGCCCCGCGGCCCGCGACCCGATTCCGCAAGCGGGACCAGCGCCGTCGCTCCACCGCCGCGACCGGGGCTTCCTGTCCACCGCTGCGTCCGGTATTCGGACTCATACTTTCCGGCCAGCGGACGGACGCCCTCAACTTGGCCGGAACCGGTGAAGTGCTGACGTTCCGTCACTTGCCCGTGGTTCCACCGTGGTATCCGCAGCGGAACGGCCCCCGGACCGCTGGGGGTCCGGGGGCCGCGGGCACCGCTCGGGCGTCGGCAGGGTACCGCTCGGGCGCCTGTCGGCAGGGCGCCGGTCAGGTGCCGGTCAGGTGTCGGCGGGGTGCCGGTCAGGCCGGGTCGAGGACGGCGTCCGGGGTGCGGCCGGCCTGGGCCTGCTCGATGCGCTTGACCAGCATCGCGGCGAGCCTGCGGGCGCCGGCCGGGTCGACCGGGCCGCCCTCGGTCGTGACGCTGGCGACCACCGTGCCGGACCGCAGGACGATGCTCACGCCGTCCCGGCCGGCGATCTGCCCCTGGAACGCGCGGCTCTCGGTCCCCAGCACACCGAGGTCGAGCGAGCTGTACCTGCCGTCGCCGTAGGCCGCGTACGCCTCCTTCAGCCGCTCCTTGGCCTCCGCCTTTCCGGCCAGGGTGTCGACGGCGAAGCGCGCGGTGACCTCCCCGGAGGCGAAACGGCCCGAGCCGCTGAGCGGCTTGCCGGTGCAGGGCGTGGCGGCGGTGCAGGTGGTCGCGTGGTCGGCGGTGTCCACCTTCCGCTTCTCCTCCTCCCAGCCGGGTATCGCCTTCTGGTCGGGCAGGACCTGGAGGACGAGCCTGTCGTCGAGCAGCAGGGTGTCCGAGTCCGGACCGGCCGCCGGCTGAGCACCGCCGCCCGCGGTGCCTGCGGTGCCCGCACCGGCGGCGGTACCGGCGGCACCGGCCGTGGCCGCGCCGCCCGACGCCCCGCCCGTCGTGGCGCCGGCCGTACCGCCCGTGGCACCGCCCGTCCCGCCGCCCGTCGTGGCACCGCCCGTCGCCGTACCGGCCGACGGGGTGCCGCCCGGCGAACCCGAGGCCGCACCCGAGGCCGCACCCGGGTCCGCGCTGCCGGTCGGGGCCGAGGACGCGGTGCCGGACGCGGCGGCCGCCGTGCCCTCCGAGCCGCCCGGGCTCGCCGGGGCGGCCGCCGGACTCCCGGCGGCGTCGCGGGAGGTCCCCGACCCCCCGGATCCGCAGGCCGCCAGCGTCCCCAGCAGCACACCCGCCGCCGCCGCGGCGGCCACCTTCCGACCGACCGTCCCCATGTTCCGCCCCTCTCGTGTCCGTGGCCCCTCAAGATAGACGCGGACGGGACCGATCGGTTCCCCGGGGCTCCGGCCCCGCTCTCCGGCGCCGAGCGGCCACGGCCCGGGCACACTGGAGGGCGGAACAGGACGGACGGAACGGGGACGGGTGGGCCGGGACGGCGGGTCAGGCCCGGTCGGCCTGCGCCCTGCCCGACGCGGTACTGCCCGGCGCGCCCGGCGGCAGCGGCTCGACCCCGGTCACCCGGCTGACCCGGGTGGGCTCGACCAGCACCACCACCCGCCGCTCCCCGGGGATCCGCCAGCCGTACCCGTCCGCGCCGAGGTAGGTCCGGGCCAGCCGGTCCATGTTCCGGTCCGCCTCCTCCCCCTCGACGAACCGCACCACCCGCCCCCGGATCTGCACCCGGTCGTACGGGTCGGCCGGGTCGGCGAGCGACAGGCAGACCCGGGGGTCGCGCCGCAGGTTCCGCTCCTTGACCCGGCCGACCGAGGTGTTGAACAGCAGCAGGTCCCCCTCCATCCCCACCCACATCGGGCTCACATGCGGCGACCCGTCGGCGTTGACCGTGCCGACGTACCAGATGTGTCCCGCCTCGATCCGCTCGCGGACGTCCTTCGAGATCTCAGCCATGCGCCGAGTCTCCCCATCCGTGCCCCGGCTCACCCCCGTCCCGTGCCCGCACCCGACAGCCGCGACCGGGCCGCGACCGGGCCGCGACCGGGCCGCACGGGACCCTTCGGGTGAACTCGACGGGACCGACGGGGTGATCGGCGCGGGACGGATACCCGGGCGGGGCCCGTTCACCCGGATCGCGCAGGGCACCCGGGTGAACACGCCGAGGAGTCCACCCGAAGGGCGCACCGCACCGCCTGCCGCTGCCGCCCTCCGGTGGCAGCGGCGGCCACCGTGGATGACGGTGGATCAGGCGCCCTTTCCGCGATTCCCCTGGCCGACGACGTGTCGGCTATCGCGGCCCCGCGCCGGAAGGATCATCATCATGCGTTCTGCACGCACCCTGCTCGCCGGAGCGGCCGTCGCCGCCGTCCTCACCGTCGGTGCCCCGCTCGCCTACGCGGACGGCGCATCCGACCAGGGCAAGAACCTGACCTGGCAGGAGAAGCAGGAGAAGGGCTCCAGCCCCGAGGGCCAGAAGAGCTGGGAGGAGAAGCAGAAGGGCTCCTCCGGCGAGGAGCACAAGGCCGAGGAGTCCAAGGGCGGCGAGTACAAGGCCGACGAGAAGACCCCGCACGGTGGCGTGCACACCGGTGGCGGCGGGCTCGCGCTCTCCGGCGGCGGTCTGGCCTCCGGCGCCGTCCTGCTGCTCGGCGGCCTCGGTGCGGGCGCGATCGCCCTGCGCCGCGGTCGCCGCAGCGCCGACGCAGCCATCTGATCCCGCGCCGTTCCCGCTGCGTCCCCGTTGTGACCGGTGCCCGGTGCGCCGGTCGCGGCGGGGGCACGCGGGGCGGCGCTTCGCCGTGTCGGGCCCGCGGTGCCGGGCCGTAGGGCGTGTTTGCAAAGTCCCGCCGGGGCCGCGACGCCGGGCATCCCGGCTGGACGCACGCCCGAATCGCCCAAGTACGTCCAGTACGAGGGCGATCCGGGCGCACGCCCGGCCGGGCGCCCAACGCCGCGGCCTGGTCCGACGCGACTTTGCAAACACGCCCGAGGAGAGGAGCCGGCGCGATGGCCGGTCTGGTCCCTGGTACGTCCCGGCTGCTGCGCGCGGGGATGGGCGCGGCGGCGGTCGGTCTGCTGCTGATCTACAACTCGGTGGACACTGTGCCGTCCGACGAGGCGGTGCCGGGGCAGGCCGCTCCGGCCGCGGCCACCGCACCCGCCACACCCGGCGCCGCACCCGCCGGGTCCCCCGCCGCGGCGCCCGCCACGGCGTCACCGGCCGCACCCGCCAAGGCCTCGGCGCCTGCCGCGCCCGCGTTGAAGCGGTCCAAGCCGACCCGGCTGAGGATCCCCCAGATCGGCGTGGACGCCCCGTTCACCGAACTCACCCTGAACCCGGCCGGCCAGCTCTCCGCCCCGCCGCCGGAGGACAAGAACCTGGTCGGCTGGTACCGGGACGGCGCGACCCCCGGCGAACGCGGCGCCTCGGTGGTCGCGGGCCACGTCGACACCACCAAGGGTCCGGCCGTCTTCCTGCTGCTCAGTCTGCTGATGCCGGGCCACAAGGTGGAGGTCCAGCGGGCCGACGGCACGGTCGCCGTCTTCTCGGTGGACTCGGTCGAGACGTTCGCCAAGGACGCCTTCCCCGACCAGAAGGTGTACGGGAAGACGCCGGACGCCCAGCTGCGGCTGATCACCTGCGGCGGCGTGTACGACAAGAAGCGCCGGGACTACCTGGACAACGTGGTGGTCTTCGCGCACCTGGAGTCCTCGCGCAAGGCCTGAGCCGGCGGCGGGACGACGGAGTCCGCCGGTTCCCCCTCCCCGCGGGGAGGGGGAACCGGCGGACTCCGTCGTCGCGGCCCCGGGGGCGCGGCAGGCCTCCGCCCGGCCCGGGTGCGACGGGCCGGGCGGGGGATCCGGTCAGCCGCGGACGGTGGCCTCGAAGGCATGCAGGTACGGGTTGACCGGGCGGACCTCCGCCACGGACAGGCCCGCCTCCTCCATCAGCCGGACCAGGCTCGCCTCGGAGTGCTTGGCCCCGCCGACGTTGAGCATCAGCATGAGGTCCATCGCGGTGGTGAACCGCATCGACGGGCTGTCGTCGACCAGGTTCTCGACCACCACGACGCGGGCGCCCGGCCGGGCCGCCGCGACCACGTTGGCCAGCGTGCGGCGGGTGCTCCCGTCGTCCCACTCCAGGATGTTCTTGATGATGTAGAGGTCGGCGCGGACCGGGATGTCGTCCCGGCAGTCGCCCGGCACCAGCCGGGCCCGCCCGGCGAACGCGCCGCCGTCGCGCAGCCGGGGGTCGGCACCGGCGACCACCTTGGGCAGGTCCAGCAGGGTGCCGTGCAGCGCCGGGTGCTTCTCCAGCAGGCTGGCCAGGACGTGGCCCTGGCCACCGCCGATGTCGACCACCGAGTCGATCCCGGTGAGGTCGAGGTAGGCGGCGAAGTCGGCGGCGGACTGCCGGCTGGAGGTGGTCATCGCCTTGTCGAAGACCTTCGCCGAGTCCCCGGCGTCGCTGTGCAGGTAGTCGAAGAACTCCTTGCCGAACAGCTCGGGGAAGACGTTGCGGCCGGAGCGCACCGCCTCGTCCAGCTTCGGCCAGGCCTCCCAGGTCCACGGCTCGGTGCACCACAGGGAGATGTAGCGGAGGCTGTTGGGGGCGTCCTCGCGCAGCAGGCGGGACATGTCGGTGTGCTCGAAGCGGTCGCCGCCGGCCTCCTCGAAGATGCCGTAGCAGGTGAGGGCGCGCAGCAGACGGCGCAGCTGCCCGGGTTCGGTGCCCAGTTCGGCGGCGAGGTCGGTGACGGTGGTGGGGCTGTCGCCCAGCGCGTCGGCGACGCCGAGGCGGGCGGCCGCGCGGACGGCGGCGGCGCAGGCGGCGCCGAAGACGAGCTCCCGCAGGCGCATGGCGGCCTGCGGGGTGGTGGCGGGTGCGGTGGTCATGTGCCGTCTCTCTGCTTTCTGCAGGGTTCTGCGGGTTGCTGCGGTCTGTGGTGGGGCCGGAGCGCGCGGGGTGCCGACGCCCTCCGGGAGGGGAGCCGCCGGGCCCGGGGGCGCGGCGGACGGGGCGGTGCCGGGGCGGACGGGGCGGACGGGGCGGTGCTGAGGGCCGGGGGGCTGAGGGTCGGGCCGGACCGGTCAGCAGTGGCCGGCCGGCTCGGAGACCGCGCACTGGTTGCGGGCGAAGGAGTTGTCCGACCCGGTGTCGCGGTCGGCGATGTCGGCCGGCCCGTTCCCGGCGAGGAAGTTGTCGGCGACGGTGTTGCGGGCGTTGGCCACGCCGACCACGCTGTGGACGAGCACGATGCCGCCGGAGAACGGCGAGGCCCCGACGTTGTCGCGGACGTGGTTCTCCGTCACCGTGGTCTCCTCGGCGCCGGTCAGCACGATGCCGGCGCCCTGGATGTGGTCCAGCCGGGGGTTGGGCGGGCAGTAGCGGTTGTTGGCGACGACCCGGTTGCGGGTGACGGTGAGCGCGCCGGCCCGGGGCACGCCCTCGTCGCCGACGACGAAGACGCCGCCGCAGTTGCCGTGGATCTCGTTCTGCTCGACGGTCAGGTCGCGCAGCCGGCGGACGGTGACGCCGATCCGGTTGTCGGTGAGCTGGTTGCCGCTCACCACCGTGCCCGCGGCGGACAGCGCGCCGCCCTCGCTGTCGACGGAGTTGGCGAGGAAGACACCGGACTGGCCGTTGCGGGTCGACTCGTTGGCGGTGATCACGCCCCGGGTGGACTTCTCCTGGCTGATGCCCTGCTGGCCGTTGTCGTGGACGTGGGTGGCGCGGACGGTCATGCCGTCGGTGCCGGTGGCGTTGATCCCGTTCTTGCGGAAGCCGGTGACGGCGAGCGCCTCGACGGTGACGCCGGTGAGCGGCCGGTCGTCGGTGCCGACCACGCAGAGGCCGTGCCCGGCGGCCGCGCACGCGGCGGCGGTCTCGGCGGCCGGAGCCCCCGCCCGGGTGGTGTCGGCGGGGAGGATCACGGACGTCGGCCCGGCGCCGCGCAGGGTGAGGCCGGGGGTGGTGATCCGGATGCTGCCCCGGTACTCGCCGGGGAGCAGTTGGACCGTGTCGCCGGGGAGGGCCGCGTCGACGGCCTGCTGAATCGATTCTCCGGGCTGGACCAGGTGCAGCCCGCCGGCGGCGGCGTGGACCGGGGCCGCACCGACGGCGGTGAGGACGGTGGTCAGGGCGGTCGTGGCGGCGGCGGTGGCCGCGGCGAGGTGATGGACCCGTCGCGTGGGCATGAGTGGTGACCTGCTTTCTGGCGCGCTCTCGGGGGACGCCGGCGCGGTGACGCGGTGTGTGTGGGAGATGACGGCCGGTGGGTGTCGGCCGAACCGACGCTAGGTGCGCTCCCGGGCCCCCGCCACCAGGGATGGGCTGCCGGACTGACGGGGCGTCGGACCGGCCCCGCGCCCGGGCCGGGGCCGTTCGGCGCAGGCGGGGCGGGTACGAGGGCGGGTAGGAGGGCGGGTACGAGGGTGGCTGTGCGGGCGTGGCCGGGCCACCGTCCGGACACCGGAGCAGGCACCCGGCAGGCACCGCGGCAGGCACCCGCCCGGGCACCGGTCCGGCGCGTGGCATGCTCGGGGCCATGAGTACCGCCACCGCCCCCGCCACCACGCCTGCCGCCGCTCCGCCCGCCGCCACGCCCACCGCGCCCGCCGTGCCCGGCCCCGCCGCGGCCGCGCCGTCCGCCGCCGGCCGCAACCCGGTCGGCGCCCACGTGCCGGTGGCCGCCCGCGGGCTGGCCGGGACGGGACTGGCCTACGCCCGGCGGGTGGGCGCGGAGGCGGTGCAGGTGTTCGTGGCCAACCCGCGCGGCTGGGCCACTCCCCCGGGCAACCCGGCGCAGGACGCCGAGTTCCGGACCGCCTGCGCCGAGCAGGCCCTCCCGGCGTACGTGCACGCCCCGTACCTGATCAACTTCGGCTCGGACAACCCGGCGACCAGGGAGCGCTCCGCCGAATCGCTGCGCCACTCGCTGCTGCGCGGGCACGCGATCGGCGCCCTGGGCGTGGTGCTGCACACGGGCTCCGCGGTCGGCTCGGCGCCGGGCGGCGGCTCGCGCCGGGACGAGGCGATGGCGCAGGTCCGGGAGGACGTCCGGCCGCTGCTGGACGAGCTCGACGCGCTCGGCGAGGACGCGCCCTGGCTGCTGCTGGAGCCGACGGCCGGCCAGGGCAGCTCGCTCTGCTCGCGGATGGAGGATCTCGCGGCGTACGTGGACGCGCTGGACGGCCACCCCCGGGTCGGGGTCTGCCTGGACACCTGCCACGCCTTCGCCGCCGGTCACGACCTGTCGGTGCCGGGCGGGGTCCGGGAGACGCTGGACGCACTGGTCGCGGCCGCCGGACCGGGCCGGCTGCGGCTGATCCACGCCAACGACTCGGAGGACGCGGTCGGCGCGCGCAAGGACCGGCACGCCAACATCGGGGCCGGGCTGATCGGCGCCGAACCGTTCCGGGAGCTGTTCGAGCACCCGGCGACGGCCGGCGTCCCCCTGGTCGTGGAGACCCCGGACCGCAAGCACGGCGGCGACGGCACCGGTCACGCGCTGGACATCACCGCACTGAAGGAGCTGCGCGCCCGGGCGGCCGTCCCGGCGGTCTGACCGGCGGTCCGACCGGCGCGGACACCCCGCGGAGCAGGTGGAACCCGTGCGCGGCGGCGGGAACCGACCGCGGCCGTGAGCGGTCGTCCTCGGTGTGAACGCAGACGAACGACAGTCCGAACCCGCGCACCGGCACCCCAGCCGCAGGCGTCTCCTGCTCAGCGCCGCCGGAGGCGCCGCGGCGCTCGCCGCCGTCGGCGGCGCGGCCTGGTGGGTGCGCCGGGACCCGGACACCAGCCACCGGCTGTGGAGCCGGACTGGGACGGGCGGCCGGATCGCCCTGTCCGCGCCCCCGCGCTCCGAGCTGTACGCCGCGGGACTCGACGGCACGGTCGCGGCCCTCGACCTGCGGACCGGCGCCGCGCGCTGGAGCACCGCGGTCGGCTCCCGCGAGCCCGCCAACCCCTCGTCCGGCTGGCCGATCGCCGCCGGTGACGGGCTGGTCTGCGTGGCCACCGACTCCCACGTACAGGCCCTGGACGCCGCCTCGGGGGCCCTCCGGTGGGCCGCGAGGCCGCCGGAGGCCCTGGTGCCCGGCCCGCCCGGCGGCCTCGCGGTGGGCGGCGGCGCCGTCCTCGCGACGTACGGGGACCGGCTCCAGGCGTACGCCGCGGCCACCGGCGAGCAGCGCTGGAGCGCCGCGATGGCGGGCGCGCACGCTCCCGTCGTCGCCGACGGCACGGTGTACCTCGCCGGCTTCGAGGAGGGGGTCGTCGCACTGGACGCCGCCGGCGGCGAACGCCGCTGGGAGCAGCGGGCCTTCGGCGGGCTCACCGGCACGCCGGTGGTCGGGCGGGGCGTCGTCCACGTGACCACGGCCGACCCCGGGGCCCCGGCCGTCCTCGCCCTGGACGCGGCGACCGGCCGGGTGCGCTGGCGGCGCTCGGACCTCGGCTTCTGCCTGCTCGCACCCCGCTCGGTCGCCGACGGGACGCTCTGCCTGGACCGGGGCGACCGGGTCACCGCGCTGGACTCCGCCACCGGGGAGACCAGGTGGAGCGTGACGGTGCCGTCCGGCCTGGGCGCCGGGATGAGCAGCACGACCGCCGCCGACGGCATGGTCTACGTCGCACTGAACGACGACCGGCTGCACGCGCTCGACCTCGCCTCCGGGCGGCTCCGGTGGCGCGACGAGCCGTCCGCCCTCGGCACCGAGTACTCCGGTCTGTCGCTCGCCGCCCACGGCGGGATCGTCTACCGCGGCAGCCGCACCGGCGTCTACGCGGCGGCCGACTCGCCCGCCTGACCGGCGGGCGGGCCGGTGGAGCCGCCGGCCCGGCCCGGATGCGGACCGCGCCCGCCGCCGCGCCCGACCCCTTCCCGCCCGGGTGCGGACCGCGGCCGGCGCACCGGCCCGGCCCGGCCGCACAGTTCGGCCCAACCCGGGCTGCCGAGCCGCGGGGGCGGTGTCAGGCTGGAGCGAGTGACGCCTCACAGGCTGGGGATTTCCCGATGAGCCCGACCCGGAGACTGGCCACGCTGCCCTGCGGACGCCGCAGCAAGTGGGTGGTGCTGGCCCTCTGGCTGGTCCTGCTGGTGGTGGCCGGCCCGCTGGCGGGCAAGCTCACCGACGCCGAGGACAACCAGGCGTCCAGCTGGCTGCCCGGCAACGCCGAGTCCACCCAGGTGATCACCGAGCAGCGCGCGTTCCAGCCGGTGGACACCGCCCAGGCCGTGGTGGTCTACGAGCGGGACGGGGGGATCACCCCCGCCGACAAGGTCGAGGCGGCCCGCGACGCGGCGGAGTTCGCCGCCGCCCCGCACGTGCTCGGCCGGGTGGTCGGACCGGTGGAGTCGGCCGACGGCCAGGCGATGCAGACCATCGTGCCGATCGACATCGGCACCGGCGGCTGGCAGGACCTGCGCCCCGCGGTGGACAGCCTGCGCGCCACCGCCGCCGCGAACAGCCTCGGCATGACCACGCACGTCACCGGCCCGGCCGGGATCGGCGCGGACCAGGCCGAGGCCTTCGCGGGCATCGACAGCACCCTGCTCGCCGCCACCGTCAGCGTGGTGATCATCCTGCTGCTGCTCACCTACCGCAGCCCGGTGCTCTGGGCGCTGCCGCTGTTCTCGGCGGCCGGGGCGCTGGTGGTCGCGCAGGCGGTGATCTACCTGCTGGCCGAGCACAGCGGACTGACCGTCAACGCGCAGAGCGCGGGCATCCTGATCGTGCTGGTGCTCGGCGCCGGCACGGACTACGCGCTGCTGCTCACCGCCCGCTACCGGGAGGAACTGCGGCGCCACGAGGACCGGCACGAGGCGATGGCGTTCGCCCTGCACCGGGCCGGGCCCGCGATCCTGGCGTCCTCCGCCACCGTGGTCGCGTCGATGCTCTGCCTGCTGGTCGCCGAGATGAACTCCACCAGGGGCCTCGGCCCGGTCTGCGCGATCGGCGTGCTGGTGGCGCTGGCCGCGATGCTGACCCTGCTGCCGGCCCTGCTGGTGATCGTCGGGCGCTGGGTGTTCTGGCCGGTCAGGCCCGCGTTCGGGACGCCGGAGCCGACCCGCACCGGCCGCTGGGCGCACGTCGGGGCGTGGATCGGGCGGCGTCCGCGCAAGGTCTGGATCGGCACCGCGCTGGCGCTGGGGGCCTGCTGCATCGGCCTGGTCTCGCTGAACGCCACCGGCCTGAGCACGGCCGGCACCTTCACCGACAAGCCGGACTCGGTGTACGGCCAGGAGGTGCTGGAGCAGCACTTCCCCGGCGGCACGGGCGCACCGCTGACCGTCATCAGCACCGCGGCCGGGGCCGGGGCCGTGCGCGAGGTGACGGTGGCGACCCCCGGGGTGGCCTCCGCCACGGTGCCGGTGGTGCACGAGGGGGAGGCGATGTTCCAGGCCACCCTGGCCGACCCGCCGGACAGTCAGGCGGCCAAGGACACCGTGGACCGGGTGCGGGACGCCGTCCACGCCGTGCCGGGCGCCGACGCCAAGGTGGGCGGTTCGACGGCGGTCGTCCTGGACGCGGGGCGGGCCGCGGCGGCCGACAACCGGACGATCATCCCGCTGGTGCTGGGCGTGGTGCTGGTGATCCTGGCCCTGCTGCTGCGGGCGGTGACGGCGCCGCTGGTGCTGATCGCGACCGTGGTGCTCTCGTACGCGGCGGCGCTCGGGATCAGCGCGTTCTTCTTCGAGCACGTCTTCCACTTCGAGGGGCAGGACCAGGCGTTCCCGCTGTTCGTCTTCGTCTTCCTGGTCGCGCTGGGGATCGACTACAACATCTTCCTGATGACCCGGGTGCGGGAGGAGTCCGCCCAGCACGGCACGCGGGAGGGCGCGGTGGCCGGGCTGGCGGCGACCGGCGGGGTGATCACCTCGGCCGGGCTGATCCTGGCGAGCACCTTCGCGGTGCTCGGCACACTGCCGATCGTCGGGTTCGCCGAGATCGGCTTCGCGGTGGCGCTCGGGGTGCTGCTGGACACGCTGGTGGTGCGGTCGGTCCTGGTGACCGCGGTGACGATGGACCTGGACCGGCACATGTGGTGGCCGAGCAAGTTGGCCAGGCAAGTTCCTCCGCCCAAGGAGGAGTTGGCCAGACAGCTTTAAGTTACCAATGAGTTCATATGGTTATCGTTCACTGTCTTGCCGGACGTGACCCGCCCCGCATTGACTGCGCGCATGCCAACTCCCTCCACGCGCCGCCCGGGCGCGCGCCTCGCCGCCGTCTGCACCGCCGCCGCCGCGCTGCTCGCCCCGCTCGCCGCCGCGCCGGACGCCCTCGCCGCCGCCCCGGCCCCTGCCGGCACCGCCGCCGGCACCACCGCCGCCGCACTGCCCGGCGTCCCCGCGCTCAAGGTGCTGACGTACAACGTCTTCCTGATGAGCAAGAACCTCTACCCCAACTGGGGCCAGGACCACCGGGCCAAGGCCATCCCCGCCACCGGCTTCTTCCAGGGCCAGGACGTGGTCGTGCTCCAGGAGGCCTTCGACAACGCCGCCTCCGACCAGCTCGTCGCCCAGGCCTCGGCCGCCTACCCGTACCACACGCCGGTCGTCGGCCGGTCGACCAGCGGCTGGGACGCCACCGCCGGCAGCTACAGCTCCACCACCCCGGAGGACGGCGGGGTCACCCTGCTCAGCAAGTGGCCCATCCTCCGCAAGGAGCAGTACGTCTTCAAGGACGCCTGCGGGGCGGACTGGTGGTCCAACAAGGGCTTCGTCTACGCCGTGCTCGACGTCAACGGCCTGCGCACGCACGTGATCGGCACCCACCTGCAGTCCACCGACACCGGCTGCTCCGCCGGCGAGCCGGCCGCCGTCCGGGCCGCCCAGCTCAAGGCCATGAAGGCGTTCGTCGACGCCAAGAACATCCCGGCCGCCGAGCCGGTCGTCCTGGCCGGGGACCTCAACATCGACTCGCACGGCACCGAGTACCCCGCGCTGCTCGCCAACGCGGGCGTCGCCCCCGCCGACACCCGCACCGGCTGGGCCGACTCCTTCGACACCGCCGACAACTCGATCGCCGCCTACCGCTACCCCGACGAGCCCAAGGAGGACCTCGACTACGTCCTCTACCGGGCCGACCACGCACGCCCCGCGACCTACGGCAACACGGTGGTCCGCTTCCACAGCTCCCCCTGGACGGTGAGCAGTTGGGGCAAGAACTACACCTACACGGACCTCTCCGACCACTACCCGGTGACGGCCGGCTAGCCACCGGGTGCCCGGTGGGCCACGGCCCCGGCGCACCCGGCCGGGTGCGCTCGGCCGGATGCGCGCTCGGCCGGGTACGCGCTCGGCCGGTAACGCGCTCAACCGGCCCCGGTGAACCGCCGGTAAGCGGCCGCCAGGGCGGCGTCCAGCGACCGGCCACCCGGCGACCGGCCGCCCAGCGTGATCCCGGACGGGCCCAACTCGTCCAGGGCAGTGGGGTGTTCGCCGTCGTCCTCAGCGGCGGCGGGCACCCTCCCCTGCCAGAAGGTGTCGAGGCGGTCGGCGAGCGGCCGCTCCCCCGGCGCTGGTCCGGACACGGTACGGATCACTCCCCGATCGAATCGGCGGACAGGGTGAGCAGCTCGCGCAGCCGCTCGGCGGGCAGTTCGGCGAGCCACTGCTCGCCGTCGCCGACCACGGCGTCGGCCAGCGTGCGCTTGGCGGCGATCAGTTCGTCGATCCGCTCCTCGACCGTGCCCACGCAGAGCAGCCGCCGGACCTGCACCTCGCGGCGCTGCCCGATCCGGTGCGCGCGGTCGGTGGCCTGGTCCTCGACGGCCGGGTTCCACCAGCGGTCCAGGTGGACCACCTGGTTGGCGGCGGTCAGGTTGAGCCCGGTGCCCCCGGCCTTCAGCGAGAGCAGGAACACCCGCGGCCCGTCCGGCGCCTGGAACTGCTCGACCAGCTCGTCCCGCCTCCCCCGCGGCACCCCGCCGTGCAGGTACAGCACCTCCTCGCCCAGTCTCCGGCTCAGATAGGGCCGGAGCATCGTGCCGAACTCCGCGTACTGGGTGAACACCAGCACCCGGTCCCCCTCCGCCAGCGCCTCCTCCAGCACCTCCACCAGCCGCTCCACCTTGCCCGAGCGGCCCTCCAGCGCCGTCCCGTCGTGCAGCAGCTGGGCCGGGTGGTTGCAGACCTGCTTGAGCCGGCCGATCGCCGCCAGCACCGCGCCCTTGCGCTCCACCCCGCGCAGCCCGCCCAGCCGCTCCAGCAGGTCGGCGACCACCGCCCGGTAGAGGCCCGCCTGTTCGGCGGTCAGCGTGCAGCGGACGGTGAACTCCTGCTTCGCCGGGAGGTCCCGGACGATCAGCGGATCGCTCTTGCGCCGGCGCAGCAGGAACGGTCCGGCGACCCGCCGCAGCCGCGCCGCGGCATCGGCGCTGCCGGCCTGCTCCACCGGGATCGCGAACCGCTCCTTGAACCCCTCCGCGGTGCCGAACAGCCCCGGGTTGGCGAAGTCCAGCACCGCGTGCAGGTCGGCCAGCCGGTTCTCCACCGGCGTGCCCGTCAGCGCGATCCGCGGGCCCGAACGCAGCGAACGCAGCGCGCGGGACTGCCGGGCGGACCGGTTCTTGACGTGCTGCGCCTCGTCCGCGACGATCCGCCGCCAGCGGATCCGGCGCAGCTCGGCGACGTCCCGCTGGACCAGCCCGTACGTGGTGATCACCAGATCGGCGGAGTCGGCCGCCGGGCCGGGCTCGACCCGGTCCGCCCCGTGGTGGACGTGCACCCGCAGGCCCGGGGTGAACCGGGCGGCCTCCCGCTGCCAGTTGCCCACCACCGACATCGGGCAGACCAGCAGCACCGGCCCGGTCTCGCCGCGCTCCTTCTCCAGCGCGAGCAGCGCCAGGGCCTGCACCGTCTTGCCCAGGCCCATGTCGTCGGCCAGCACGGCGCCGAGGCCCAGCCGGCCCAGCGCGTCCAGCCAGGCCAGCCCCCGCCGCTGGTAGGGGCGGAGCGTCCCGGCGAACCCGGCCGGCACCCCCGGCACCCGGTCGGCCGGTCCGGGCCGGCCGGCCAGCAGGTCGCCGATCGGCCCGGTGGCGTGCACCGCCGTCACCGGCAGACCGTCCACCACGGCGCCGTCGTCCACGGCCAGCCGCAGCAGCTCGACCGCCGCCATGGTGCCGCTGCCCCGTTCGGCCAGGAACCTCACGGCGGCGGCGAGCTGGGCCTGGTCGACCTCGACCCAGCGGCCGCGCAGCCGGACCAGGCCCTGCTGGGCGGCGGCCAGTTCGGCCAACTCCTGCTCGGTGAGGGCCAGTCCGCCGATGGCGAGCTGCCACTGGAAGGCCAGCACCGCGTCCCGGTCGACCTGGGCCGTCCGCTTGACCGCGCCCGGGGCGTCGGCGGGGGCACCCGCCGTCAGGACCAGCCCCAGCCGGGGGCGCCGCTGCCACCAGGCGGGCAGCAGCACCCCGAAACCGGCGCGGGTCAGCGCGGGGGCGCCGTCGCGCAGGAAGCGGAGCGCGCCCTCCCGGTCGAGGTCCGTCCCGGTGGGCAGCGGGCCCGACAGCACGGCGCGCAACGGCGGGTGGACCCGGGCGGCGCGTTCCAGCTCGGCCAGGAACGCCTCGGCCGGGTCGGGGACCAGCCGGGCCAGCGCCTCGTACGCCGGATCCGGGTACCCCGGGCGCAGCGCGTCGGCCGGGATCACCAGCGACGGCCGCTCCACCGACTGGACCATCAGGTCGAGCCGCCAGGTGTCCGCGGCCGCCCCGCCGTGCGGCCCGTGCGGCCCGTGCGGCCCGTCCGGCCCGGGGTCACGGGGGTGGGGGCCGCCGGGGTGGGGGCCGCCCGGGTCCGCGCCGAGTGCCTCGGGGCCGAGTGCATCGGGGCCGAGTGCATCGGGGCCGAGCGGTTCGGCGAGCCGGAAGCCGAGCCGCACCGGCCCGTCCGCGGGCCGGGCCGCCTGCCAGGCGGTCAGCCGGTCCGGCAGCCCGGCGGGCGGCGCCCCGCCCAGGCGGCCGTCGGGCGTGTGGAGGGCGGCCAGGAACGGATCGGCGGGCGGGTCGACGTCCGCGAGGGCCGCGCGGGCCTCCTGGTCGACGAGGGTGCCGAGCACCTCGGCGAGCAGCGCGGCAGCGGTGGGCGCGGGGGCCTGGGCGGGAGCAGGGGACACAGGGGACACAGGGGACACAGGGGAAGCGGAGGACGCGGAGGAGACCGGGGTCCGCGCGGGAGCGGTGGTGGCGACGGCCGGGTGGGACTCCGCACGGCAGACCGGCGGGCACCCCGCGGCCAGCGCCGCCACCTCGCGGCGGGCCGGAGCGTCCGGGGCGGGGCGCCACCGCGCGTGCCACTCCCCCGCCTCCTCCGTCAGCGCGGGCAGCAGCCGCCCCCGGCCGACCAGCCGCCAGGCGAGGTCGTGCACGGCCGTCAGCCAGCGCACCGAGGCGCCGTACGCCAGCTCCGCCGACGTACCGTCCGGCAGCTGGACGGTCGCCCCCGGCCAGTGCGGATCGTGCAGCGCGCCGAGCAGTTGGGCGGCCTGCGCCGGATCGAACAGCAGCGTCGGCACCCGCCACGGAACCAGGCCCACCCCGCGCGGCGCGGCACCGACCGGCAGGTCCGGCGACGGCACCGGCCGGCCGCCGAGCGAGGGCAGCAGCAGACCGGTCCAGCGTTCCGCCGCCTGCTCCGCCAGCCACCCCACACCCGGCCCGACCGCACCCAGCAGCCGCACCACCTCACCCGCCGCGCACGCGAACGGGTGACCGCCCCGGCCCCGCTCCGCGGCCCCGCCCCCGACCAGGTACGCGGCGGCGTCCTCCGCCCACACGGCGAGCCGGCCGTCGTCCCGCCAGAGTGCGTGCAGGGCGTACATCGGCGGTGGGGCCTCTCGGGGGGCGGGCGGCAGTGGTTCCGGCCGTACGTGGACGACGGGCCTCCCACCCTAGCCCGCCCCACCGACACCGACCCGGACGGCGGCCGGGCCGACCGGGGTGCCCGCACCCGGCGGCGGCCGGGCCGACCGGACGCCCCGGCGGACCGGTCCGCCCGTCCCCGCCGCGCGCACCCGTCGCGACGCACCACCGCGCCGGAGAAGTACCGTGCCGAAACGACCCACCCGACGCCGCATCTGCGCAAGGATGCCGTCGTGCACAACGCGTCGAGCCGGTCGGACAGCCCCGGACCACCACCAGAACCAGGCCCCGAGCCAGACCCCGAACCGGACCGGATTCCTCTACGGCATCGAGTCCCCGGCCGCTGAGGCGCCCCGGTCACTCCTGCCCGATCACCCGAGAGAGCTACGCTCACGTGACTGCTCCTGGCAACACCCGCATCGCCGGCACGCCGTCGGCCGGCCCCAACCCCCCGGACCCCGCCGCGGAGGACGCCGCCGCCTACGCCCGCCGCTTCCTCGCCCGCGGGCCGGAACGGCTGCTCGCCGAGGACCGCACGGAGCGCCGGTTCCGCCGCGCCGTCCGGCGGCACTGGGGCCCGGCGCTGGACGCCTACCGACTCGTCCTCGCCGCGGTCCTCGACCTGCGGAGCGACCTCCACGAGACCTGTGCCGCGGACGCCGCCGCCGGACAGGACGCCAACTTCGAGGCGCTCTCCCGGCTGCAGGCCCGCGCCGTCCAGGTGGCCGGGGACGTGCACGACGACCTGGACCGGGGATCCGTCGACACGGCGTTCGCCCGCTGGCGGACCCTGCACGAGGTGTCCGTGGTCGCCCAGGTCCTGGCCGAGTTCGGACGCGTCCCGGCCTTCACCGACCTCGCCGAGCGGTTCCTCCTGCACGACATCGTCCACAACGCGGGCGACGCCCGGCTCCACCAGGCGCACTACGAGAAGCTCGGGTGGGAGTCGCTCTCCGCCGACACGATCGCCGGGATCGAGGCGGCCCGCGACGACCTGGTGCACCAGTTCGGCGAGCGCTACACGGCCCCCTACGGCTGGGCGATCGGGCTGCCCGGCATGGAGGGGCACGCCGACCAGAGCGCGCTGTTCCGGCTCGCCGAGATCCGGCACCCCCACCCCCTGCAGCGCTGGGCCGGACGCTTCGCCCACGCCGACGCGCGCAGTGCCGCGTCCACCGTGGTCGAGTTGGCCGAGGGCGTCCGGCCGACCGCCAGGGCCACCACCTCGGGACTGGACGGACCGGCCTGCTGGGCGATGGACTCGCTGTTCCGGTGCACCGCGGTGTTCGCCCTCTACGCGCCGCCGGTGCCCTCGCCGGACATGCTCTGCGTGGGCAGCACCGGGCGGCTGGACGGGATCGGGCTCCTCATCGACCACGCGGCGCAGCTGTTCGGCGCCGCCGACGCCGCCGAGCGGCGCAGCACGGCGCGGAACCTGCACAAGCAGCGGGCGAGACCGCACGACGGGACCGACCCGCGCGGCTAGGGCGGGTCGGGGCCCGGCGGGCCGGCCGGGGTGGCCGGCCCGCCGGGCGGGGGGCAGGGGCCGGCCGTCAGGAACCGGCGGCGGGGCGCTGGGCGGGGACGGCGCGGTCGCGCTGGAGGTCCAGGAGCTCGCGGAACAGCCCGCCCGGCCGGGCCGCGAGTTCCTCCCAGGTGCCCGCCTGGACGATGCGGCCCTGGTCCATGACGATGACGCGGTCGGCGAGGCGGGCGTTGGCGATGTTGTGGGTGACCAGCAGGGTGATCCGGCCGGGCGCGAACCCGCGCAGGGCGTGCAGGATGCGGTGCTCGGCCCGCGGGTCGAGGTCGGAGGTCGGCTCGTCGAGGATGAGCAGGCCGGGGTTGAGGGTGGTGCGGTAGAAGGCGCGCGCGACCGCCGCGCGCTGCCAGCCGCCGCCGGACAGTTCGGCGCCGCCCATCCAGCCCTGGGCGAGCAGGGTCTGCCAGCCGGACCGCAGCCGGGCGACGACCTCGTCGAAGCCGGTGTGCCCGGCGGCACGGCGCACCTCCGCCGTGGCGGCGTCACCGGCCCGGCCGGGGTCGCCGGCCCGCCCGGGGTCGCCGGCCCGCCCGGGGTGACCGGGGTCGCCGGGGTGCCCCGGGTTCCCGAAGTGTCCGAGGTGGATGTTCTCCGTGGCGTTCAGCGGCCAGCGCGCGAACTCCTGCGGGACGCGCGCCACCCGGCGCCACAGGCCGTCGGCGTCCAGCTCCTCGATCGGAACGCCGTCCCAGGTGATCCGGCCGCCCTGCGGGAGGTAGAGGCCCGAGAGGAGCTTGAGGAGGGTGGACTTGCCGCTGCCGTTCTGCCCGATCACCGCGACGATCTCGTCGCGGCGCAGGGTCAGGCTGACGCCGCGCAGGGCCGGTTCCTGCTGCTCGCCGGGGTACGCGTAGCTGAGATCGGTGACCGCGACGGTCGCCGGCGCGCCCGGGACGACGGTGCCCCGCCGGATCCGGTGGCCGCCCGCCTCGTCCAGGAAGCGGAAGTAGTCGTCCAGGTAGAGGCCCATCCGGTAGAGCCGGGCACCGTTGCCGACCACACCCTGGATGCCGCTGCCGGCGGTGCGCAGCGCGAACGTCGCGGAGCCGGCCGCGGCCAGCCCGATCCGCCCGGAGGCGACCAGGTAGAGCAGGGTGCCCCAGATCAGGGCGGCTCCCGCGCCGGTGCCCACCGCCGCGTACAGCGAGACCCGGGCGGCCTGACGGGTGGCCCGGTCGGTGGCCGCGGCGATCCGGCTCTCGGTCTGCCGGTACTTGTCCAGCATGAACGGGGTCACCTGGTCGGACCGGACCTGGTCGGCGCGGCCCTTGTCGATCAGGAACCAGCGGTAGATCCGCAGCGCCGCCCGCTCCTCGTTGGTGGTGACGGAGGCGAGGTAGTGGATGCGGGCGGTCCGCACGGCGGCGACGCCCGTCGGCACCGCCCCGAGCAGCAGGAACGGGACCAGCCACGGGTGCAGGGTCGCGAGGACCCCGGCCGCGGCGAGCAGGCTGATCGCGGAGGCGATCACGTCCTGGGCGTTCGAGAGCAGGTCGGGCGTGGTGGCCGCGCCCCGGTCGGCGGCCTCCCAGCTCTCCGCGTAGGCGGGTTCGTCGTAGGCGGCGAGCTCGGCGGCGCACCCGGCCTCGATCAGCGCCAGGTCCGCCTCCCGGTTGATCCGGGGCGAGACCCGCCCGGAGAGGCTGGTCACGGCGATGGCGAGGACGGCGCGCAGCGCGGCCGAGGCGGTGAGGACGGTGAGGGAGGGCGCGGCGTCCCGGAGGTGGTCGGCGACGGGGCCCGGGACGAGCAGGGCGTCGAGGGTGCCGGTGGTGAAGTAGAGGGCGAGGGCGCCGAACACGCCGGACAGGGCCTGGCAGACCAGCAGCAGCACGGTCGCCGAGCGGTCGGCCCGCCAGGCCAGCGACAGGGCCCGGCGGACCAGGTGGGGCAGGCGGCGCATCATGGCGAGGGTGGAGATCGACGCAGCGGCCTTGACCCGGTTGTCACCGTGGAAGCGGGCGCGGAACTCCTCGGTGTGCTCCGGCTGTTGCCCGAACTGCTGCTGTTGCCCGGGTTGCCCCGGTTCCCGGTCGCTCCGGGGCTGTCCGGGGTGGTCGTGTCCGGGGTGGTCGTGCTCTTGGTGGTCGTGCTCGGGGTGCTCCTGATCCGGGTGGTCCTGATCCGCGTGGGGCTGGGTCACGTTGCTCCCTGGGTCGTCTTCCGGTCGGCGGTCACACCACGGGCGGTCCCGCCCCCGACCGCCGACGGGCGTGCTCGGGCGGCAGCGGAGCCGGGCGGCTCGCTGCGGAGGGGTGGGGGGTCTCGCCGGTGCGGTCCCCGATCCTGGCAGCGCCTCACCGGGTCTCTCGGCGTGTCCCGACGGCTCTCACTCGATCCGGCGAAGTCCGTGTCTCTGTCGGCGAGTTGGTGGCGATCAACGTCGGTCACGACTCTGCCGCGGCGGGCCCGGACGGCAGGCGGGCGCGGCACCGGGCAGCCGGTCCCACCGCCACCGGCGGCCCGGGGCGGACCTGCTCACGGCCGGTCCGGACACTCGGCCTCCGTCCAGGTCGCCGTCAGGTCACGGCACGTCACGGTGAGCGTCCCCGGGCGGAAGGCGATCTCGTGGGTGCAGCCGACCGGGTGCGGCAGGATCTCGTCCAGGATCACGGTTCCGAGGCCCGCCCGGTCGGGACCGGTGGGGGTCTCGACCTCGAACGCGGCGACTCCCGTGTAGCGGATGACCAGGTCCTCCTCGTGCTTCCGGCAGTTGTGCCGGAACCGGAGTTCGACCACACCGCTCCCGCCGCCGCCCGGTTCACCGGACCGGGCGGGGTCGAGGACCAGGTCCTTCACGCACCGCCTGCCGGGGAAGTCGTAGTGGTCCGCGTCGAGCGCGAACGCACGCGCCCCCTCGGGCAGGGCCCCGGCGAGTGCCGGGAGCCGTTCCAGGTAGGCGGCCGGGCTGATGATCCCGGTCAGCCCTCCCGAGGTCGCGTCGAGGTCGACGTACTGCATCCACGGCCTCCCCCGGCCATCCCCCGCCCATCCGACTGCGCTGCGGGCTGCGGGCATCGTCACACGGCGCGCCACCGCGCCGCCGCCCGTTTTCGCGTCAGGCGGCGCTGCCCGCCGCGCCGGGGGCCGCGAAGGTACGGCGGAGGTGGGCGGCCGGGCCGCCCGGGTCACCGGCCGGCAGGCGGGCGGCCAGGTAGCCGTCCGGGCGGATCAGGAAGGCCGCCCCCTCGTCCGCCGCGTACGCCGCCCGGAACGCCCCGGCGGCGTCCCGGACGAACGGGAGCCGCAGGCCGTCCGGCCTGGCGTCCGCCTCCGGGGCGAGGACGACGTGGACGTCCAGGAGGCCGTGGGCCGCCGAACGCGCGGCGGCCGCCGTCCCGTGCAGGTGCTCCGCCGGTGTCCCGGCGTCCGCGTACAGCAGCAGGGCGTGGCGGGGGCTGCGCAGCAGGTCGAACAGGCGCTGCGGGAAGGCCGTCAGCGGCCGCTCCAGCCCGCCGCAGTCGGGCGCCCGGTCCCCGGCGGCCGGACCCTGCCCGTCGCCGTCGCCGCCCCGGCCTTCGCCGGGCCCGGGCGCGGGCCCGGTCAGCGGCCCGCCCCGGTACCCGAGCAGGAGCTGTGCCTCCCGGAGCAGCACGGTGGTCAGGTCGTCGGGTTCGGCCTCGTAGCCCGCACGGGCGTGCCGCACGGTGCGTCCGACCACTTCCTCCCCCACCGGGTGGCGTTCCGCCTGGTAGCTGTCGAGCAACCCGTCGGCGGCGACCCCGCGCACCGCCAGGGCCAGCTTCCAGGCCAGGTTGTACGCGTCCTGAACGCCGGTGTTCATGCCCTGGGCGCCGGTCGGCGGGTGGATGTGGGCCGCGTCCCCGGCGAGGAACGACCGCCCCTCCCGGTACCGGTCCGCCAGCCGGTGGCTGATCCGGAAGACCGACGACCAGCGCAGCGCCGTCGCCGTGGTGGGCCGCGGCGACAGCCGGTCGAGCACGGCCTGGATGTGCCGCAGCTCCGGGGCGCGGCCGCCTTCGAGACCGTGCGCCACCCCGCCCGCGGGCGGGGTGGCCAGCTCGGGCGGGACGAGCATCGACATCCGGTACCGCCGACGGCCCGGCAGCGGGATGCAGACCAGGATGTCGTCCGTGACGCCGTCGGCGTTCCGGTGGGAGGCGCGCAGGCCGTAGCCCTCGGGGAGGTCCCAGTCGACCTCGACGTCGCCCAGCATGTACTGCTCCGGGAAGGCGTCGCCCGCGAAGGCGATCCCGGCCGCGCGGCGCACCCGGCTGTGCGCGCCGTCGCAGCCGACCACGTACCGGGCGGCCAGCTCACGCGGCCCGTCCGGCGTGGCCAGCGAGACACGGACGTGGTCGTCGCGCTGCTCCAGCTCCAGCACCTCGGTGCCGCGTTCGACGGCCGTCCCGTAGCCGGCGAGGTGGTCGGCGAGCAGCCGCTCCGTGGTGTACTGCGGGAGCGCCGCGAAGCGGTACGGCACGTCGGCGGGCAGGTCGAGTTCGATCCGCGGCCCGGGCTCGCCGTTCACGAAGATCAACTGGCCCAGCATCGGCACGGCCTCGTCCAGGACCTCGCGCACCAGGCCCATGGCGTCCCACACCTCCAGGGTGCGGGGCTGGATGCCGACCGCCTTGGCGTACGGCTGGGCGGCCGGCAGCCGGTCGACGATCCGGCAGTCGACGCCCCGGCGGCGGAGCTCCGCGGCAGCCGTCAACCCGACCGGCCCCGCCCCCACGACCAGTACCTCGGTGTCACCCATGACCACTCCTCGGTGCCGGGAGCACGCGCGTCCGTCCAGTCCAGCCTCCCCCGCCGGCGCGCCGGGCCGCCACTCGTACGGCGGCGCTCCCACCCGGAACCCCCGGCGGCGGCCCGCACCCCGGCCCCGGGGACAGCGCTGCCGACCGGGACGGCCCGCCCCACGCCGACACGGCGCGCACGACCGCCCCCGGGGCCGGTGGGTGCGGACCCACGTCCGCCGAGGCCCCGCTCCCGGTGGCACACCCCACCGGGGAGCCGGCACCTGCCGAGCCGTTCACCCGCCCCCGGCCGCACGGGCGAGCCGGTACGGGCCGAGGTAGAAGGAGAGCGCGGCGTGCGACGGCCCGTCCACGATCTGGCCGCCGGTCAGCAGCCCGACCACCTCGGCCTCCGGCACCCACTCCACCCGGGCCGCCTCGGAGACGTCCTCCGGCTCGCCGATCCGTGTGCAGCCGGTGACGTGGTAGACGTGGAAGTGGGCGTCCGAGATGCCGGACATGGCGTCGTACTCGGTCATCGGCTCCACCCGGCCGGGCCGCCAGCCGGTCTCCTCCTCGACCTCGCGCGCGACGGCGGCGGCCGGGTCCTCGCCCGGATCGGCCCAGCCCGCCGGGACCTCCCAGCCCCAGCGGCCGGTGATGAAGCGATGCCGGAAGATCAGCAGGAACTCGCCGTCGTCGTTGGTGGCGACGGCGCTGGTGGACGCGCGGGGCATGCGGACGACGTGGTGGTCGATGCGGCCCACGCCGGGGACGTCCACGTCGTCGAGCCACAGCTCGACCCAGGACGACCCGTAGACCTGCCGCCGACCGTGGACCTGCCACTCGGAACCCGGCACCGGGCCCTCCTCATGTGCGTGCGGGCTGACGCCCCGACCCTACTCACGCACGACACCGGCTCCCCGGACCGGTCACCCGCCCCCGCGGCGCGACCCGCTGCCGAACCGGCGAGGACCCCCGCCCCGGGCCGGCTCGCCGTCCGCCTCACGGCTCGCCTGCGTCCCCCACTGCCGACATGCCCCCGGAACGGACCCGAAAGGGGGCGCGGATGCACCCCCGCCAAGGCGTCCGTGACCCGTTTGGCGGGGACCCGAATGCTTCATCTGGCAAGCAGCAGAGCCGATTTGGGCCTACGTTGCCGTTCGAGGGGGCTAGCCAGACGAGAGGTGAACACTGCCATGGCAGGAAAGTTCGAGCTGTACACCGACGAGAGCGGCATGCACCGGTTCCGGCTCAAGGCGAGCAACGGCACCGTCGTGGTGACGGGCGACCCGCAGGAGAGCCGGGACGACTGCATCAAGAGCATCGAGTCGATCCGGAAGCTCGCGCCCTACGCCGAGCTGAAGGAGGCGGCCGCCGGGGCGGTCTGAACGCCCCGGTAGGGCCTCTCTTTCGGATGTTGTCGGATCAGCGCGCGGCGTTGGAGTGCGTGCATCGGCGGTGCGGAGGATGGAATCCATGCGGTGGGGGCACCTCCCGGCCGAAGGCTGGGGGCCATCGGCGACTGACGACAAGCCGGCGTGGGGGCACCTCCCGGCCGAAGGCTGGGGGAGCGCGTGCTCCGGCGTCGCGCGCCCGGCAAGATCCGAAAGAGAGGCCCTGGGCCCTCGGCGGGCGGGGATGCGGGTCGGCGGTGCAAATCGCCGACCCGCGTTCGTTTGTTCGACAGATCCCTTTGGCCACGTGCACGCCGGACCCGGACAGAACTCAGGCATGCGTGTCGTCATCGTCACCGAGTCCTTCCCTCCCGAGGTCAACGGCGTCGCCCACAGCGTGCTGCGGACCGCCGAGCACCTGCTCCGCCGGGGGCACCAGCCACTCGTCGTCACCCCGGCGCCCGCGCGCGGCGCCCACAGCCCGTCGCACACCTTCGGCGCCGGCCCGGCCGTGGCCGACATCCCGGTGGTGCGGGTCCCGTCCGTCCCGTTGCCGGGGTACCCACAGGTCCGGATCGCGCTGCCCAGCCGGCAGCTGGCGGCCGCGATTCGGGGGCACCGGCCCGACCTGGTGCACCTGGCCAGCCCGTTCGTACTCGGCGCGCGCGGCGCGCAGGTCGCCGCGCGGCTCGGTCTGCCGGTCGTCGCCGTCTACCAGACCGACCTCGCCGGGTACGCCCACGCCTACCGGGCCGGCCGCGGGCTGGGCGAGGCGGCCGCCTGGCACCGGATCCGCACCGTCCACGGCCTTGCCGCCCGGACGCTCGCGCCGTCCACCCCGGCCGCCCAGGACCTCACCGCGCACGGCGTCAAGCGGGTCCAGCTGTGGCCGCGCGGCGTCGACTCGGCCCGCTTCCACCCGCGCCACCGCGACGAGGCGCTGCACCGGGCGCTCGCACCCGGCGGCGAGGTCCTGGTCGGGTACGTCGGACGGCTCGCGCCCGAGAAGCGGGTCGACCTGCTGGCCCAGGCCTCGACGCTGCCGGGGGTGCGGGTGGTGGTCATCGGCGACGGGCCGTCCGCGCCCGGGCTGAAGGCGTCCATGCCCGGCGCGGTCTTCCTCGGCCGGCGCACCGGGGAGGAGCTGGCCCGGTGCTTCGCGACGCTGGACGTGTTCGTGCACACCGGTCCGCTGGAGACGTTCTGCCAGACCATCCAGGAGGCGATGGCCAGCGGGGTCCCGGTGGTCGGCCCGGCCGCCGGCGGACCGCTGGACCTCGTCGCGCACCGCCGCACCGGTCTGCTGGTCCCGCCCCGGGACGGCGCGGCGGTGGCCCGGGCGGTGGCCGCGCTCGCCGAGGACGCCGGACTGCGGGCCGCGTACGGCAGCGCGGGGCGGTCGGAGGTGACGGCCCGCACCTGGGAGGCGGTCGGCGACATGCTGCTGCGGCACTACGCGGAGGTACTGGCGGAGCACCGCGCGGCGGCAGCGGTTCCTGCGGCGGCTCCGGCTCCAGCTCCGGCTCCGGCTCCGGCTCCGGCTCCCACGGCAGCGGTTCCTGCAGCGGCCCCGACCGCGGCCGGCGCCCCCGGCCCGGACGGCGCGCGCACGGCTCGGGACAGCACGGAGGGCACCGGCCGTGCCGCCGCGGGCACTCCGGTCACGGAGGAGCTGACGGCATGACCGCCGGACCGCTGCGGATCGTCCGGGTGGCGAACTTCGTCACCCCCGTCTCCGGCGGACTGCGGACGGCGCTGCGTCACCTCGGCGCGGGCTACCGGGCCGCCGGGCACACGCCGGTGCTGGTCGTGCCCGGAGAGCGGCGTGCCGTGGAGGAGGACGAGCAGGGGCTGGTGGTCACCCTCCCCGGTCCGGTCCTGCCCGGCAGCGGCGGCTACCGGCTGCTCACGGACCGGCGCGCGGTCGCCGCCGAGCTGGAGCGGCTCGCACCGGACCGGCTGGAGGTCTCCGACCGGACCACCCTGCGCTGGACCGGCGCCTGGGCACGGCGGCACGGCGTCCGCTCGGCGATGGTCTCGCACGAGAGCGCCGCCGGGCTGCTGCGCACCTGGGGCCTGCCCGGCCCGGTCGCCGGCGCGGCGGCCGACCGGCTCAACGGCCGCACCGCCCGGTCCTACGACACGGTGATCTGCACGACGGACTGGGCGGCCGCCGAGTTCCGCCGCCTCGGCGTGCGGAACGTGGCGCGCGCGCCGCTCGGCGTGGACCTCCCCTCCCTGCGCCCGCCGACCCCCGGCGAACGCGCGGAGGAACGGGCGCGGTACGCGGCACCGGGCGAGGTGCTGCTGGTCCTCTGTTCCCGGCTCTCCACCGAGAAGCGCCCCGAGCAGGCGCTCGACGCCCTCGACGAGCTGCGCCTGCGCGGCCGACCCGCCGTCCTCGCAGTGGCCGGCACCGGGCCGCTCCGCTCACGCCTGGCCGCCCGCGCGGCCCGCGAGCGGCTTCGCGTGCACTTCCTCGGTCACCTCGCGGGGCGTGACGCCGTCGCCCGCCTGCTGGGCTGCGCGGACGTGGTGCTCGCCCCCGGGCCGGTGGAGACCTTCGGGCTGGCGGCGATGGAGGCGCTGGCCTGCGGCACCCCGGTGGCGGTCAACCGGTCTTCCGCCCTGCCGGAGCTGGTCGGCCCGGCGGGTGTGGCCGCCGAACCCACAGGCTCGGGGTACGCGGACGCGGTGCACGATCTGCTCGCACGCCCCGAACCGGCCCGGCGCGCCGCCGCCCGCGCCCAGGCCGAACGGTACGGCTGGCCCGCCGCCGTGGCCGCCTTCCTCGCCGCCCACGGCGCGGAGTAGCGGAGGCGGGAGGCACGGGGGCACGGGGCTCCGGCGCAACGGCACTGCGGCGGGGCGGCGCCGTGGCGGCAGGCGGAGCGAGACGTCGGCCCCGCCGACTTCCTGCTCCACGACGGCCCGCGCCCGGCGGTCCGGGCACCCAGGGCAAGCATCACGACGACGACGGGCCCCAGTCGGGTACCGGATCCCGGGCGGCCGCAGGACGGCGCGGGAGGGCGTGGGAAGTCGATCCCGCCGACTTCCCGCTCCGGTGAACGCAGGGACGCACGGACGTAGGAAAGCACGGACGCACGGACGCACGGACGCAGGACGGAACGGCCGGGCCGGAGGGCCCGGGAAGGTGTGGGAGGTGCGATGAACACGATCGCGGCGCTGGACGAGGAAGGCGGCACCCTGTCGGGTGCCACACACGGAGCAGCACGGACGAGTGGACGGCGGACCAGCGAACCGGTGCGGTTCGTGGCGCTCGGGGACTCGCTCACCGAGGGCATCGGCGACCCCATCGCCGACGGGTGGCGCGGCTGGGCGGCCCTGCTCGCCCGGTCGCCGGCCCCGCCGCGGGCGGCGGTGGAGTTCACCAACCTGGCGCGGAGCGGCGCGCTCACGACCGACCTGACGGCCGAGCAGCTGCCGGCGGCCCTCGCGCTGCGCCCGCAGCTGGCAGCCGTGGTGGCCGGCGGCAACGACACCCTGCGGTCCGGCTTCGACGTCGCACGGACCGCGCGGGCCCTCGACACCGTCCTCGGCCGGCTCACGGACGGCGGCGCGCTGGTGCTCACCGCCTGTCTGCCCGACCCGGGCACGCTGCTGCGCCTGCCGGGTCCGCTCGCCCGACCGCTGGCCCGCCGGATGCGCGCGGTGAACACGGTGGTGCACAGCCTCTCCGCCCGCCACGGGGGCGTCCACCTGCACATCGCCGACCTGCCCTGGACGGCCGAACGGCAGTTGCTCAGCGTCGACCGCCTGCATCCCAGCGCCGAGGGTCACCACCTGATCGCCCGCGCCTTCCACGGGCTGCTGGCCGAGGCCGGGCGCCCGCTCGGCCCGGCCCCCGTCCCGGAACCGGTCGAACCGCCGCCGGGCACCCTGGCCGACGTCTGGTGGATGGCCACCCGGGGGACCCGCTGGGTCGTCGACCGCAGCACCGACCTGCTTCCCGGGCTGCTCGCGCTGGCGGCGGTCGAGGGCTGTGCGCGTCTGCGCGGCGGCACGCTCCGGCAGGACGAGCAGATGGCCCGCGCCACCGGCACCGCCCTGGCGGCCCTCGGTACCCCGGGCGCCCTCGCCGCCCCGGGGCCGGAGGTCCGTCCCGCGGAGGGCGGCGAGGGCCGCGTCCCGTCCGGCACCTGAGGCACCGGGGTGCGATCGGCGGCGGTCGCACCTGTCGGTGAGAACGGCGTGTCCCGTCACCGGGCGCGGATTCCGCCGGTCCCGGAAGTCCGCTCCCCCGGCCGCTCCGACCGAGCCGGGCGCCGGTGCTCGCCCCCGTGAAGCCGACGGCCGACGCCTGCGCCGGTCCGGCCGGGGCGTGTCCTGCCGGCCCGGGTCGGACGAGGCCGCGGCGCCCGGGCGCGTGCATCGCCGGCCGGAGGACGGGGGCCGGCGAACCCCTCGCTTCCGCCAGGGGGTTCGGGGAAGGCCGACAGGCGCCGACCGATCCGTTCGAGCCGTGACCAGTCGGCCCACCGCAGGGTGCTCCGACGCCCGGCAACTCGTCCGGGAGACCCTCGAACGCGGCCGCCGGGGCAGCGTCCAGGCCGTCCCCCGCCATGTCGCCTCCCGGCACGGGGGGACCGCCGAACCGGTCGGCGCGCGGACACCGCCGACCCCGGCCGGGTCACCTCCTGGACCGTGCGGCGACCGGCCCCCGCACCGAGCGGCGAGCAGGGCAGGGCAGGGCAGGGCAGGCTACCGGCCGCCAGGATCGCCCGTCCGGACTCGCCGGCCGACGACCTGGAGCGATGCTTCCGCGGCCGCGTGGCCGACCGCCCCGGTGCCCTCCCGCGCGACCGGATCCGCGCGACCGGATCCGCGAGGCCGGACAGGACGCCCCGCACCGACCCCGCTCGTTCACCGGCCTCCCCCGCCAAGGCCTCGACGCCGCTACGGCCGGTCTCGACCGCGGGTGGGGTTCCGGCAAGGCCGAAGGCCGCGTGAACCGTGTCCGAACGCCCGCAGGAACCGTGTGCGCCCGGGCGTCGTTCCGACGTCCGCGCCCCGGGCCCCCACCCGTCCCCGGACCTCCCGCCGGACGACGCGAAACACCGCGACGGAGCGGACCCGGGCCGAACGGTCATCGGGCCGGGCGGACCCAGGCCGGGCGGACCCGGGCAGAACGGTCATCGGAGCGCGGGTTCCGACCGTGAACGCTCCTGAGCCGCCTCCAGGTTCCGCTCCACGTGCCGGATCCGGGCCAGCTCCGGGTAGAGCCTCCGCGCCTTCGCGAGGGCGGCGCGGGCCTGGTCACGGCGGCCGAGCTCCCCCAGCGCCGAGGCCAGCGAGCAGTAGGAGTCGGCCCGCCAGAACGGGGACGGTCCAGCCTCCGCCCACCGTCGGGCGTACCGCGCGGCGACCTCCGGCCGGTGGCTGAGCAGCGCGGCGTCGGCGACCTGGGGGACGATCCGCAGCAGGGCCCGTTCGCTGCCGGCCTGCAGGGCCTCCAGCGCGAAGTCGACCCGGGCGCGCACCTGCTCGCGCGACAGCTCGCCCGCGTCCCCGGCGGCCACGGCCGCGCGGGCCAGGCCCGAGTACGCGACCCCGTGGCAGCAGGCGTCACCGGTCCGCAGGACCTCCCGGGCCTCCTCCTCGGCCTCCGCGTAGCGGCCCTCGGCGAGGAGGACGCCGAGGGCCGTGAGGCTCGCCCCGGCATCCGCAGGCAGGACGTCCAGTGCCTGTCGGGCCTCCCGGACCCGGCCCCGGCAGAGCAGGAGTTCCGCGCGCAGGAGGTCGGGGTGCCAGAGCGGCCCCGTGACCGCGGAGGGGCGGAACGGCAGGAGCACCACGGCCCAGAACGAGGCGACCGGGGTCGCCGGTGAGGCGACCATCCAGCCGACGGCCTGCACCAGCAGCGCCGCCCCGATCCCCCGGACCAGGCCCGGCGAAGCGGACACCAGCCATACCCCGAGCGCCGGCTGCACCACCCACAGGCCGACCGAGGACAGCCAGAGCCGCGACCGCAGCGCCCGCGCGGGGACGAGCACCCAGGTCACCAGGAACTCGGGGGTGGGCAGCCACGCCAGCTGGACCGGCACGCCCCGCACGGTCCCGCTGAACAGCACCCGCCCCCTGCCGTACCGGACGGACGTGATCCGGACGCCGCTGGGCGCCGCGAACAGCAGCGCCCACAGGTCCGGGAGGAGCCTGCCGAGCAGGTAGCCGAGCACGACGCCGACGAGGGCACCGGGCGCCCCGGCGAGGAAGCCGAACAGGACGAGTTGGAGGAGGAGGGCGACGACGAGGAGCTGAGCCAGTGTCCGCCGGAATCGGAGTGTCACGGGCGGCAGCCTCCTGCAGGGTGCGGGCCGGGCGGAAGGGCCGTCACGCACTTGTGATCATCTTCGGCGGGGCGCCGGGCGGACCCGGGCATCCGTCGCGGGTGGACGGTCCGGCGACCGTCGCGGCCGGACGGCCCGGGCCGGACGACCGTGGCGCGCGGTGGCGGGGCCGGGAACCGCGGGGGTGACGGCCGGTGTCACAGTGGGTAGGCGTGCCGGAGTGGCGGCGCAATCGGGGTGGGAGCGCGGATGGTGACGGATCGTTCGGGGCGTGAGGCACTGGCGGCGGCCGGGGTGCTGTTCCCCGACGGGCGGGGAAGGGTCCTGGTGGTCCGGCTCCCGTACGACGCGGAGCACCCGGTGGCCGTGCCGGGCGGCGGCTGGGAGCCGCAGGACCGGTCGCCGCGCGCGACCGCCGTCCGGGAGATCGCCGAGGAGCTGGGGTTCACGCCCCGCCTCGGGCCGCTGGCCTGCCTCGACTGGACGCTCGACCCCTTCCGTCCGCCGATCGCGGCCCACCTGTACTGGGCCGAGCCGCTGACACCGGAGCAGACGGCGGCGATCACGCCGGACCGGGCCGAGGTCGGCGGCTGGGCCTGGCTCACCCCCGAGGAGGCGGCGCACGCACTGCCGCCGCGGCTCTCCCGACGGGTGACGGCGTGCCTGCGGGCACCGCGCTGGGCCGGACCGCTGGAGCTGGAGGACGGCCTGCCCGTGGGACACACCCTCGACCACCTGACGGCGGGGCCGCCGCCCGCGTACACCGGACTGGCGGGTGTCCGGCTGGAGGGGCTGCCGCTCGCGGGCGAGCCGTCCGGAACCGGCACCGCCACCGCTCCCCCGCTGGACCGGGAGACCTACATCGCCACCCGGCCGCGGATCCGGGCCAAGGCGCGGACGCTGTTCACCGACCCGGCGGGCCGGGTGCTGCTGGTGCGGCTGCGCCCGTGGGACGGCCCGGGCGGAGAGGTGCCGTACTGGGTGCTGCCGGGCGGCGGCGTCGAGGCGGACCGGGAACCGCCCCGGGCGGCGGCCGCCCGTGAGGTCCGCGAGGAGCTGGGGTGGGAGTGCGAGCCGGGCCGGCTGCTGGCCCTGGACTGGCTGCCCGGCCGGGAGACGGACCCGGCGGGCACCCGGGACACCGCGGTGCTGGTGTACGTGTTCGACGGCGGCACGGTGACGGAGGAGCGGCTCGCCACGATCGTGCCGGCCGAGGACGAACTGGCCGAATGGCGGTTCTGCGGGCCGGCCGAGGCCCGGGCCCTGCTGTCGGCCTCGTCCTGGGCGCGGACCTCGGCCGCACTGGCCGCCCGAGGGCGGCCGGGCGGACCGGCCGAGCTGGTCGGCGGCCGCCCCGCGCGCTGAGCACCCGGCTCCGGGCGCCCGGACGGGCGTGCCCGGGTGCCGCCGGACGCGAACGGTGACGGCACCGGGCACGGGGCGACGGCCGGAAGACGGCAGGTGGGGGGCGACGGGCCTCGGCCGCACGCGACGGGTGGCGGGGCCGATGACGGGACAGGCCGCAGGCCGCCGGTCCACACTGGTCGCATGCAGAACGGGATCCGCGTACAGCAGGCGATCGAGGACGTGCTGGCCGGCCGCCGGGTGGCGTCGGTCAGCGGCGGCGGACGGCTCGACCTCACCCTCGACGGCCCGGTGACCGTCCGGGTGGCGCACGAGTTCCGGCTCGCCGCGCCCTCGGGGGTGGAGCACTTCTACCCGGAGCTGACCTTCCGCCCGACCGGCGCGCTGCTCCGGCTCGTGGGCCGGGCCGTCGGCGCGGCCCGGGTCACCATGGCGGGCGGTCTGGAACTGGCCTTCGACGGGGGTGGCGCCCTGTCCGTCCCACCGCATGCCCGGCTCGCACCGTGGAGCGTGTTCACGCCCGGGGGCGCGGTCTGCACCTGCCTGCCGGGCGGCGAGGTGGTGTGGTCGGCGGCCGACGCCGGCTGAGCCTGCCGCACGCCCTGGATCGCGGCCTTGATCGCGCCCCGCGCCGGTCGGCCCGGAGCCGTCGGCTGCCCGTCAGCCCTGGGCTGCGGCCGGGTCCATCCAGATCACCTCCCAGAGGTGTCCGTCGAGGTCGGCGAAGGTCCGCCCGTACATGAAGCCGCCCTCGTCGGTGGCCTCGCGCGGCTCGACGGCACCGGCCGCGACCGCCTTGTCCACCAGTGAGTCGACCTCGGCGCGGCTGTCGACACCGAGCGCCAGGATCGTCTGGGCGGTGGCCGCCGTGTCCGGGATCTCCTTGTCGGTGAAGGACTTGAAGAACGGCTCGGTCAGCAGCATCGCGAAGATCGAGTCGCTGATGACCAGACAGCCCGCCTTCTCGTCGGTGAACTTCGGGTTGGCCGCGTACCCGAGCGCGTTGAAGAACCCGATGGACCTGGCGAGGTCCTTCACGGGGAGGTTGACGAAGATCTTGGTCGACAAGGCGGAGCCCCTCTCGTCACGGGCCGTCCTGACGGCCGCTCTGGTGAACGGACGTCAGCCTTGCAGACGGCACTGACAATCGGCCGGGACCCCGCGCCGCGCGTCGCGGGGTCCGTCGCCCGTGCGGGGCCCGGGAGAGGGCCCGGGCCGGACCGGACGGTCAGACCTCCAGGTCCGCCTCGATCTTCGTCAGCTGGTGGCGGGCCATCGCCAGATTGGCCCGGCCCTTGTCCAGGGCCAGGTAGAGGAAGAGGCCGCCGCCGGTGCGGCTGGTGAGCGGGCGGATCAGGTGGTACTGGCTGCTGAGCGTGATGAGGATGTCCTCGATCCCGTCCTTCAGGCCCAGCATGTCCATGGTGCGCATCTTGGCCCGGACCACGTCCGTGTTCCCGGCCGCGGCGACGTTGAGGTCGAGGGAGCCGCCCCCGTCGAGGGTGGCCAGGGCCATCCCGCTGTTGTAGTCGACGAGGGCTGCTCCTATGGCGCCGTCGATCACGGTCAGGGCCTGCTTGAGCGCGCCTGCTGCGTCCGTCATGTCTGTTCTCCGGTTCGGTCGTGGGTTGTCCGGTCGGACTTGGTCGGGGGGATCGGAGGGATCGGGGGGGGTTGGGACGGATGTTCGAGGTCCGGCGGGCCGAGGCGGCCGGCCGGGTGGTGCGCGGTGCGGGTCAGAACACCTCCCGGGACTCCCGCACGTCCTTGGGCGCGAGGGTGTCGTCGAGGAGGGCGGCGATGCGCTTGGCGGAGCGGCGGGCCTCCAGGTTCAGCCGGCCCACGTTCGCGTCCGGGTGGGCGAGGAGGGTGAGGACGCAGCTCCCGCCGGCCGCGTAGGTGGCGACGTAGCCGTGTTCGCCGCGGACCAGCGACTCCCGGAAGTCGCCCTGGCCGGTGCTGTCCGCGAGCCGCTGGGCCAGGCCGAGCGAGGCTGCGGTCATCGCCGCCAGGCCCGAGGGGTCGGCCCCGTGGGTGTCGTGCGCGACCAGCAGGCCGTCCACGCCGGCCACCAGTCCGCCCGCGAGGTGGGGCACCCGGTGCCTGAGAGCGCGGAGTTCGGCGAGCAGCTCGGTCTCCAAGGCGATCAGTTGTCTCCTTCCGACACGCTGCTTGAGCGCCCGCCTCATGGCCGTGAGGGCGGGGTCGCGGGCGGAGAGTGGTTCAAAGTCGGGCCTCCAGAAGGGTTCGGACCCGGATCAGCAGCGCGATGTCCGGATCGGGGGCGGTCAACGGGTGGGCCGCCGCCGGACCAGGTGGTCGGTCGGATCCGGCGGCCGGCGCACCGGCGGCGGCAGTGGCGGACGCGGCGGCGGCAGCGGCGGCGGCAGCGGCAGCGGCTGCCGCACGGGCCGCCGGGGCCAGCGCGGCCAGGGCCGCACCGGGGACGCGCCGGTGGAGCCCACCGGACGCGGGCGGCGCCCCGGCGGCGGCCGGACCTCTCGGCCCGCCCCCGGGAGCCGCGCCCGCCTCCGGCCCGGCCACGGCTCCGGAGCCGTGGCCGGGCTCCGGGCCGGGACCGAGCAGCAGTCCGTCGGCGGCCAGTCGGCGGACGTCCACCATGGTGGCGAACGCCGAGCGGCCGAGCAGCCGGGCCAGCTCCGCCGGGGTTCTTCGGCCGTCCGCGTGGTCGAGCAGGTCGCGTTGGTACCGGCTCGGCGGGCGGATCCGGCGCGCGTGGCGGCCGGGAACGACGAGGCGCTGCGGGGCCGGGCGGACCGGCTCGGTGTCGAGCCGGGGCCACGGCCAGATCCGGTCCAGCAGGAGCCGTCGGCGCTCGACCTCCCGGCGGAGCCGGGGGACGCCGACCCCCGCGACCGGGCCGAGCCAGTGCCGGACGCCCGGCGCGAAGGTCCAGAAGGCGAGGGAGTCCGGGGTGTCGAGGAGGAAGCACGCCGCGTCGTAGAGGGCGCCGAGGTGGCACAGCTCCAGCTCCCCCCGGGTGAGCCTGCCGTGTTCGACCAGGGCCTCCCCGACCCGGGCGTACGGGCCCGACCGGTGGACCTCCTCCCGCCAGGCCTCGGGGGTGAGCCGGCCCGAGGCGGTGAGCACGGTGGCCAGGTCGGGCGTCCGGTCGGACTCGGCGTGGGCGATCAGTCCGTCGACGAGGTAGACCGTGCCCGCGGGGCCGCGCAGGGCGCCGGTGGCGTGTTCCGCGGCCAGCCGTTCGACGGCCGCGCCGGCCGTCCACCCGGGGTGGACGGGAAGGGGGGCGGCGGCGCGAGCGGGAGCGGGAGCGGCCACGGAGCCGGTCTCGGTGGCCCGGCCGAGGCCGCGGGTGGAGCCGGCGCCCGATCCGGTACCGGCGCCGGGAGGAGGGGTCGGGCCGGGGGCGGAACCCCCGTCGGGAGCGGTGCGGGCGGCCGGAACGGAGTCGGAACCGTGGCCGGGCCCGGCTGCCTGGGGCGGCACCGTCGGGCACCCGGCCGGTGGCCGAAAGCCGACGACGGTCCGGGCCGCCACCCCCATGCCGCTCGTCGAGGAGTTCGTCATCCGAGCACCAGTTCCTCGGCGAGCGACTGGAGACGGTAGCGGGCGCCGGCGAGGTTGCCCTCGCTCCGGTCCAGCCAGAGGTGCAGGACGAGCCGGCTGTCGAAGACGGTATCGATGAAGCAAAGGAGGTGGTAACTGCGCCCGGCAGTCACGATGATGTCCTGGAGAGGTGCCTGCCGGTCCTCCGCCCCGGTGAAGGTCGGGCTCTCAACAGCCGCCCGCACCAAGTCGGTTGCCTCCGCGGCCGACGTATCGTGGTCGCCGGTGGGGCTGACTCCGACGCTGCCCAGTGCGAGTCCGCTGCTCCAGTCGATGAGACTGGCGGCACAGGCTCCGGCGATCGCCATCGCCTGGGACAGGCATTCGTCGATACCCGGCACTCGGGCTCCTTCGGAGGGTTCGGGACGGCTTCGGGACGGCTCTGCTGAGGTGGCTTCGGGGGACCGGAAGGCTTCGGGGAGGGTTCCGGACAGCCGGGCGCGCACACCTCCAGGCCGCGCGGCACCGGCCGGACCACCACGACCAGTGGCGGGTTCGACACGGAAGGCTACTGCCCGATCCAGTACGACGAACGTTCCAATGGCATATTCACACCATTGGGGCCTACTTTCAGCCATCCTTTGACGGTCCGTCAGGTCATGGGGGCCCGCAAATCCGCAGCCCGGGAGAGTGGGTGCCCGAAGGGTGGCCGACCCACCTGGAGCCCGACCTTGGCGGGTTGTCGCCGACGCCGATGGGTTTCGGCCGGATCCTGCGATAGGACCGTCCGGGCGAGCGGGCCGAAACCGGGGCCAGGGCCGGGGCCGGGCGGCACAACGACGAAGCGGCCGCTCCCCTGGAGGGGAACGACCGCTTCGGATGGAGCGCCAGGCCCGGGTTGAACGGACTCTCCCTACTGAAAGTAGGACGTGCTCCGGTAGCACCACTGACGCCTGCTCGGGAGGCCGCCCTTCGCTTCGCGAAGATCGTTTCCTCTCGACGGGAAGAACACTAGCAGGACGTCAGGCCTGATCAGAAATCGAACACCCGGCGAACGGCAGCGACCCGTCAGGGCGAACGACGGCGCCCCGCCGAGCGAACGGCACCACCCCGCCGGCGTGCGCTTCGACGCGGTCCCGGCGACCGGCACGATCACCACCCGGGGTTCCCGCGCCCGGCGGTCGGCCCTCGGACGGGCCACGGCCCCACGCCACCGGTCCCCTCGTACGGACCGGGTCGGCACTCCCGCTCCGAACCGCCCCCTGCTCCACCCGGGGACTCCTGGGGCCAAGGTGACCGCGGGGACGCGAAGCTGTCGACGGGTCAGGATATGGTCCCCCCTGATCCCGCACCGGGGATCCCGGCCCACCGAGACCGTCAAGGGGGGAGTTCTGCCATGGGTGACACCGACGGCGGCGCGTACGAGGGGTTCACCGCGGAGGAGCGGGCCGCGATGAAGGAGCACGCCAAGGAGATGAAGGCGGCCTCGCGCCGGGGCTCGCGCGCCGACAAGGCGGCGGAGGCGGAGCGGGACGTCCTCGCGAAGATCGCCGAGATGCCGGACTCCGACCGGGTCATGGCCGAGCGCGTGCACGCCCTCGTCGCCGCCAACGCCCCCGGCCTCGCGCCGAAGCTCTGGTACGGGATGCCCGCCTACGCGCTGGACGGCAAGGTCGTCTGCTTCTTCCAGAGCGCCGAGAAGTTCAAGGCACGGTACGCCACGCTCGGGTTCAGCGACCTCGCGAAGCTGGACGAGGGCACGATGTGGCCGGCCGCCTTCGCGCTGACCGAGGTGACGGCCGAGGCGGAGGCGCAGATCGCCGAGCTCCTGAAGCGCGCGGTGGGCTGAGGGCCGCGCCCGTCCGGCCGGGGGTCCGGGCGGCCTCCTCGCGGCGCCGACCGGGGCGCGACCGGGAGCGCGACCGGCACCGGAGCGCGGGAAGTCGGTGGGCCGACCCGCCCGGGGGCGCAGTCGCCCGTCCGCCGACCCGGCCGCGAACGGGACGGCCCGGACGTCGAGGTCGGATTCACGCCAGACCTACCCCCTGCCCGCTTGGTGGACTTCGTGGTGACACCCACCGCCCACGGACAGGACCTCCGGCATGGCCGACACCGCCCTCCACCCCGCTTCGCGCCCGCCCGGCCGGGGCCCCCGCCGCCCGGACTCCCCCGGGCGGAGCGGTGGCTGGCCCGCCGTACTGGCCGTCACCACGGGCGTGTTCTCCATCGTCACCACGGAGATCCTGCCGATCGGCCTGCTGACCCCGATCGGCGCGACCTTCCGGATCTCCGACGGCACCGCCGGGCTGATGATGACGCTCCCGGGCATCGTCGCCGCCGTCGCCGCACCGGTGGTGACCGTGGCGACCAGGCACGCCGACCGCCGGACGGTGCTCTGCGCCCTGCTGCTGCTCCTGGTCCTGGCGGACCTGCTCAACGCCTTCGCCCCCGCCTACTGGGCCGTGCTGACCGCCCGGGTCACCCTCGGCCTGGTCATCGGGGCCTTCTGGTCGATCGGCTCCGGGCTCGCCGCACGGCTCGTCCCGGAGCACCGGCAGGGCCGGGCCGCCACCCTGTTCTTCACCGCCGTCCCGCTCGGCTCGGTCCTCGGCGTACCGGCGGGCGTGTTCCTCGGATCGCTCGCCGGCTGGCGCGCCGCGTTCCTCGTGATGGCCGTGCTGACCCTGCTGGCCCTGGCCGCCCTGCTGGTGTCGCTTCCGCCCCTCCCTCCGCCGACCGCCACCGGCCTGGGCGTGCTGCGCGGGCTGCTGGCCGGCCGGGGCACCCGGACCGGCCTCGCCGTGACCTTCCTGATCGTGCTGGCCCACTTCGGCAGCTACACCTACGTCACCCCGTTCCTCGCGGCCACCACCCACGCCGGCCCCGGCCTGGTCACCGGCCTCCTGCTCGCGTACGGCGCCGCCGGACTGCTCGGCAACGTGCTCGCCGGCGGGCGCGCGGCGGGCGCCCTCCGTCCGGTCTTCGGCACGGCCGCCGTGCTGCTCGCCGCCTCGACCCTGCTGCTGCCCCTGCTCGGCACCGGCGGTCCGGGCGCCGCCGTCCTGCTGATGCTCTGGGGCGCGGCGTACGGCGCCGTGCCGGTCTGCTCCCTCACCTGGTTCCTCTCCGCGGCCCCGCACGCCCCGGAGGCGGCCGGTGTGCTGTTCACCTCGTCCTTCCAGGCGACCCTGTCGATCGGCGCCCTGACCGGCGGCCTCGTGGTGGACCGCTCCTCCCCCTCCACCGTGATGGTGCTGGGAGGCGTCGTCGCCCTCCTCGCCGCCGCCACCGTGCTGGGGTACGGCCACCGGGTCCGGCCCGAGCCGGCGGCCGGCCCGGGGCCCGGGGCCGCCCCTGGCGCCGAACGGGCGCGCCCCGACCGGGCACGCCGCCGGCCCCCGGAGACGCGGTAGTCGTCACCTGCGGGCGGTGCTCGCGCTCTCCGTCACCTGCCGCCAGGGGTGCGTCCCGCCGACGGCGGGACGGGCAGCGTCGGACTCGCGTGGACAGCGCGATCCCGCAGGCCCCTCATGAGCGTGGACGGCGGCACCTCAGGTGACGGGTGCATCGAGCGCCGGCGGGGCCTTCGGGTGAATCTGGCGGGCGTTCGAGTGAGGGTCGTGACCACGCGGACGGCCCAGCCGCACGAGGTCCGCAGGCGACTGATCCGCTTGCGCCCCAAGGAGAAGCGGCTGCCTCAGCCACCGTCGGAGAGGGCACCTGCGGGCACCTCGCCAGCCGGCCCCGGTGTGCTCGACTACCCCCCGATGCGGGCAGAGAGCCCGCCGTGTCCGAGGAGGACTCCATGCACCATGCCCTGCGCACCAAGCGCACGCTCGCCCTCGTCCTGGCCGGGACGGCGTTCGGCGCGGCCGCCGCGTTCAGTGCGCCGGCCCTGGCGGACGGGCAGAACCCGGGCGGAGCCCACCACCGGGCCGTGTCGATCCCGTGGGTCACCATCAGCAGCAGCGGGTACACCACCGCCCAGGGCGGAGTCCCTCAGGAGCTGGGCAACTCCTTCGGCACCCGGACCGCACTCCTCGACCAGTACGGCGAGAACACCATCGGCACGATCTACTCCACCTGCAGCAAGGTCGAGGCCGGCCCCGACCAGCTGTACTGCACCAGCCTGCTCAAGTACGGCCCGGAGAAGCAGGTCACGCTGTCCGTGGTCGTTCCCCTCGGTGATGGGGCCGCCAAGGAGTTCGACGGCACGATCACCGGTGGCAACTACGCCTACGAGGGTGTCACCGGTGTCGCCCACTTCACGCTCAAGAACGGCAACTACGAGGTGACCTTCCCCTGAGCCGCGGCCCCCCGGTGCCCCGCACGCCTGCTGACTTCGGTTGGTCAGGAGGCGTGCGGCGCGTCGAGGGTCAGGCTGGTACCCGCTGTGAAGCGTCGAGGGTGCCGGGTCGGTACTGCAGGCACAGCATCAGCTCGGAGGCGCCCTGCTCGCCGAGGCGGGTCAGACCGGAGTGGCGGTACTCGTGCAGGTCCCGGCCGGTGCCCGGCTCCGTGTGCGCGGTGTGCGGGTCGAGCAGTGCGCGGGCGGCTTGGCCGTAGGAGAGACGGGCCAGGCCGGTGTCGGGGCGGACGTCCCGGGCGGAAAGCACCTTGCCGGATGCCGCCAGGTCGGAGCAGGCCACGCACGCGCTGCCGTCGCGACACCCGCTTCACGTCGGCACGGCTCGGCCGTGGCCACGACGGTGACGGTTACCGCGAGCAGGTGACACCTATCGCGTTTCGGCACAGCGGGTGAGGTGCGGTGCCGGGCGGGCCATCGCTCGACAATATTCGAGCACCTGTTCGATATCGGCGTACGCTGGACCCATGCACGGCACCCTCCCGCTCCAACCCTCCCTGTTCGACGACACCGGCCCGGCCGGGATCTCGCTCGGACCGCTGGCGGGCGTCCGGCGCACGGTGCTGGGCGCGGGCGCCTGGGTCGACCTGCTGCCGGGGTGGCTGCGCGGGGCGGACCAGCTGTTCGAACGGCTGGCCGCCGAGGTGCCCTGGCGGGCGGAGCGGCGCGAGATGTACGAGCGGACCGTCGACGTGCCCCGGCTGCTCGCCTCCTACCGGGAGGAGGACGAGCCGCCGCACCCGGTGCTCGGGGAGGCCCGGGCGGCGCTCGGCGCGCACTACGCGGCCGAGCTGGGCGAACCGTTCAGCACCCTGGGGCTCTGCTACTACCGGGACGGGCGGGACAGCGTGGCCTGGCACGGTGACCGGATCGGGCGCGGCGCGCGCGAGGACACCATGGTGGCGATCGTCTCGACCGGGGAACCGCGGGCGCTGCTGCTGCGCCCGCGGGGCGGTGGCGGCCCGGTGGTGCGGTACCCGGTCGGGCACGGGGACCTGCTGGTGATGGGCGGCTCGTGCCAGCGGACCTGGGAACACGCCGTACCGAAGACGGCCCGGCCGGTGGGACCGCGGATCAGCGTCCAGTTCCGGCCGCGCGGGGTGCTCTGACCGGTACGGGTGCCCGGCCGGGTCCCGCCCGGTTTGCCGGCTGCCGGGCGGGGGCGGAGGCTGGCCACGGGGCGCGGGTGGTCCCGGCGGCGAGGAGGCCGGCATGCCGAAGGCGGACAGGTACCGCGAGGGCGTCCCCTGCTGGGTGGAGCTGGGCGCGGCGGACCTCCCCCGGGCCCGCGCGTTCTACGGCGGCCTGTTCGGGTGGGAGTTCGTCGGGCTGCCCGGCTACACGGTGGCGACGCTGCGCGGGGCGCAGGTCGCGGGCCTGGTGGCGCGGCCGTCGGACGGGGCCCGGGCGTGGACCACGTACCTCGCGGTGGCGGACGTCGGACGGGCGGCCGAGCGGGTGCGGACGGCCGGCGGGCGGATCCTCCGGGAGCCGTTCGAGGTGCCCGAGCAGGGGTGGGCGGCGGTCGCGGCCGACCCGGGCGGGGCGGTGTTCGGGCTCCGGTGCGGACTGCTCTGGCAGGGCGCGGGCCTCGTCGACGAGCCGTCCGCGTTCAGCTGGAGCGAGCTCCTCTCCCCCGAGCCGGACACGGCCCGGGACTTCTACCGGCGGGTCTTCGGGTACGAGTACGCGACGGGCGCGGACGGCGGCACGGTGTTCCGGGTCGGCGGAGCCGTGGCAGGCGGGATCGGCCGGGCCCCGACGGCGGAGGCGGGCACGGCGACGGGCACGGGTACGGATACGGGTACCGGTACGGGTGCGATCGCGGGTACCGCCACCCCGGCGGCCACCCCGGCGGCCGCGGACGCGGGAACGGACCGGGGAGCCCCGGACAGGCACGGCCGGGCGGCTGCCCCGTCCGCCTGGGGCGTCCACTTCGGCGCCGCCGACACCGACCGCGCCACCGAGCGGGTGCGCGAGCTGGGCGGCGTGGTGGCGGCCGCACCGGCGCCGACCCCGTTCGGGCGGCGGGCCGTGGTCCGGGACGACGGCGGGGCGGAGTTCACGCTGATCGGCGTCCCGTCGACGGAGACCCCTCCGGCCGCCTGAGACGCCGCGTGCGGCCCGGCCGGCACCGGACGACCCGGCTCGCACACACCCGGCCCGCACGCACCCGGGCCGCACGGCATCCGGCCCGCACGCACCCGGGCCGGCTGTCGACCCGCAGTCGCCACGGCTCAGCCGAGGGCCGCCCGCAACCGGGCGATGTCCTCGGCGTCCTTGGCCCGCCGGGGCCGGCGCGGGTCCCAGACCGGCATCATCCGCTTGATCTCGATCTGCGCCCCGGGGCCGACCACCGGGCACTCCACCCCGCCGAGCCGCCCGACCGGGCCGTCCAGCAGCCCCTCCGGCCAGGCCGTCCCGGCCCACGGGCCGCCGGCGACCAGCACCCGGCCGTCCGGCAGCGGCTCGACCAGCGCGAAGGAGGACTCCAGGCCGTCCCTGACGAAGTCGAGCTGCTGCTCCGGGGGCGCACCCTCCAGCGGACGGTGGCCGAGCCCGCGCAGACCCGCCGCGAGCGCGGGGGCGTCGGCGGCCGCGGCGAACCAGTCGATGTCCTCGTGGTCGCGGGTGAGCTCCCCGAGGAAGAAGTCCACCGCCCAGCCGCCGCGCAGCCAGACGCGAATGCCGAGACGGCGGGCCAGGCCCACCGTCTCGGCGATCTGGGCGAGTTGCCCGTCGGCGCGTTCCCGGTTCATGGACCCCACCTCCATGACCGGGACGCTACACCCGCCTCAGCTCCTCCACCGCGGTATTTCCCCCTGCACGAGGGACGCGGGGTCCAGGGGCCGGGACCCCTAGTCCTTCACGGCGCCGGCCAGACCGGAGACCAGCTTGCGCTGCACCGCGATGAAGAAGATCAGCACCGGCACGGTCATCAGCGTCGAGGCCGCCATGATGCCGCCCCAGTCGTTCTCGTCCGGCTTGAAGAAGACCAGCAGCGCGGAGGGGAGGGTCTGGTTCTCGGTCGCGCTGATGATGAAGGTCTTGGCGAAGACGAAGTCGTTCCAGGCCGCGATGAAGGAGAACACGCTGGTCGCGGCCAGGCCCGGGGCGACCAGCGGCAGCAGGATCCGCCACAGGATCCGGGACCGGCTGGCGCCGTCGATCTGCGCGGCCTCCTCGATGGAGACCGGTACGGCGGCGACGAAGCCGCGCATCATCCAGATCCCGAAGGGCAGTGAGAACGCCAGCTGCACCAGGATCAGCGAGGCCAGGGTGTTGAGACCGACGCCCGGCGCGAGCCGGCCCGCGTCGCGGAACATGAAGAACAGCGGGATGGTCAGCGCCTCGACCGGGATCATCTGGGCGATCAGGAACATCACCATGATGGTGGTGCGGAACCTGAACCTGAACCTGGTCACCGCGACCGCCGCGAGGAAGACCACCAGCGCCGACAGCACCACCACGGACAGCGCGATGACCAGGCTGTTGAGGAAGTACCGGCCGAACCCGTCGACGCTGAGCACCTGGCGGAAGCTCTCCAGCGTCGGGTGGGCGGTCCACGGCCGGGGGTCGAGCGACTGGACCTCGCCCTTCGGCTTGAAGGCGGAGAGCACCATCCAGAAGATCGGGAAGGCGGTGACCGCGGCCACCAGGAGGGCGATGGAGTTGGCGGCGAGCCGCCGGCGGCTACGGGTGTTCACAGTTCATTCCCCGTCCGTCGCAGCGAGCGGATGTAGAGGACCGTCGGGATCACCAGGATCAGCAGCATGATGACGCCGATGGCCGCACCGAGTCCGTACTGGGAGGAGGCGAACGCCTTCTGGTAGGCGTACACGTTGAGCACGAGGTTCTGCCCGGCGATCCCGCCGCCCTCGGTCATCACGTAGATCTGGGTGAAGACCTTGAAGTCCCAGATGACCGACTGGATGACCACGATGGTCAGGATCGGCCGGAGCATCGGGGCGGTGATCCGGCGGAAGGTGGCCCAGGTGCCGGCGCCGTCCAGCGCCGCGGCCTCCAGGACCTCGCTCGGGATCGCCCTGATGCCCGCGTAGAGCGTCACCATGACGAACGGGAAGGAGTGCCAGACCACCACGGCGCCCACGATGAGGAACGCGGTCCACTTGTCGTAGAACCAGTTGAACTCGTGGAAGCCGTTCAGCCCGATGCTCACCAGGGTCTTGTTGACCAGGCCGAGGTTGGTGTCGAAGAGGAAGCTCCACACCGTCGAACCGGTCATCGCCGGCGCCGCCCAGGCCGCCATGGCGGCGGTGGTCAGCACCAGCCGGGAGACCCGGCCCACCCTGGTCAGCAGGACGGCGAGGGTGGCGCCGACCGCCAGGGTGGCGACCACGCAGAACGCGGCGAAGCCGATCGTCTGCGTCAGCACCGACCAGAACTGCCCGTCGCCGAGGATCTTCCGGTAGTTGCCGAGGCCGACGAAGCTGGTCGGCACACCGCCGGAGGCCTGGGCCTGTCCGAAGTCCAGCACCGACAGCAGGCCGAGCTGGTAGATCGGGTAGGCCACCAGCGGGATCATGATGATCGCGGCCGGGAGCAGGAGCAGCAGCGGGGGGCGGCGCCGGCCGCGCGGGGGCGCGGCCGGGCCGGTGCCCCGGCGCCGCCCGCTCGGGGAGGGCGGCGCCGCCGGGGCGGTCGTGGTGGGTGCTGACACGTGCGGGACCTTTTCTCTCGCGGGGCCGGCGATCAGTGGGCCGCGAAGGCCGAGGTGATCTGCGTGGCGGCGTCTCCCGACGCCTTCGCCACGTCCGCCTTTCCGGTGACGACCTGCTGGAGCATCGTCGGGATGACGGCCTGCGCGTCGATCTGCGCCCATCCCTGGTGCAGCGGCACGAACTTGGTGCCGGCGGCGATGGTGTCGGTGAACGGCTTCAGGAAGGCGTCCTTGGCGGTGACCTTGCCGTTGACCGACTTCAGCGTCGGCAGGTTGCCCATCGCGTCGTACATCTGCTCCTGGTACGCGGGGCTCGCCAGCAGTTCGGCGAACTCGACGGCCAGGGTGCGGTGCTTGGCCGCCTTCATCACGCCGAGGTTGTTGCCGCCGGCGAAGGCCGGGGCGATCGAACCGGCCTTCTCCCCGGGCAGCGGGACGACCCCGTACTTGCCGTTGACCGGGCCGGCGTCGACCTTGCTGCGGCTGGAGTTGGGCAGGATCGCCATCGCGGACTTGCCGGCCGCGAAGAGGTCGACGGTCTTGCCGCCGGTGAGGTCGGCGCACTGCTGGGCCGGGCAGCCGTTCTCGCCGAAGAGGTCGGTGTAGCGCTTGATGCCGGCCTGCGAGGCGGCCGAGTCGATCGCGGGCTTGTACGTGCCGCCGTCCTTGGTGGCGATGTCGCCGCCCGCGTCCCAGACGAAGGGGAGCGCGCCGAAGGTGTACTTGCCGCCGACCGCGATGCCGAAGGTGTCCGGGTGGGCGGCGTGGATCTTCTGGGTGGCGGCGACCAGTTCGGCGTAGGAGGTCGGGGCCGCGAGCCCGGCCTCGGTGAACAGGTCGGTGCGGAAGTAGAGCGCCCGTACGGCGACCCACCAGGGCAGGCCGTAGGTCTTGCCGTCGAGCACCGCCGTCTTGGCGATCGCCGGGTCGAGGTCGCCCTTCTCCTTCCACTTGTCGAGGTCGGCGCCGATCTCGGCGAGGCCGCCGGCCGCGACGTAGCCCGGGAGGTCGGTGTTGCCGAACTCGACCAGGTCAGGAGCGCTGTTGGGGTCGTTGAACGCGCCCTTCATCTTGGCGGCGCGGGCCGAGGCGTCGGTGTCGATGTAGCTGACGTTGACGGTGACGCCCTGGTGGGAGGCCTGGAACTCGGCGACCGCCTTGCCGACCACCGCTTCCTTCGCGGCGTTGCCGGCCTCGTTGTACAGCCAGACCTGCAGGGTGCCGGTCTTGTCGTCGCCCGCCTTGTCGCCGGCCGGCAGTGCGGTGCCGGGCGAACAGGCGGCCGCCGCGAGACAGGTGGCGGCGAGGACGGTGGCCGCGGCGGTCAGTCTGACGATTCGCATGGGTGGAGACCTCCCCTCCCGACAGCTGCCGCCGAGACGTGCGCCGCTGGGGACGAGCACGTCGAAGCAGGCCCTGACCGGGGCCGATGGTGGGTGCGTGAACGCATTGATGTGGGGGTACGGCAGAGCGACCGCTCGGGTGGGCTGCGTCGCCTGCTCGATGCCACGGACGTTAGGCGCGGGCGCTCGCGGCCAACAAGAGGCCGTTCGGGAAGTTTTGCAATGCACAACGCTGTATCGAAAACGCGGTAACCGTGGTGCGAGGGGGTACGGTTCGACAACCGCCGCAGTCGGTGGCGGAACGAGAGGGGAACGGACCGATGACGGAGAAGGCGGTCGGCGCGGCCGGCAGCGCGGGCCCGGCGGGCGGCGCGACCGCGGACACCGCGGCGGACGCCCCGGCGGGCGGCACCGCCGAAGCCCCCGCGGGCGGCCCGGCCGGCGCCCCGGCGGACGGCTCCGGGAAGCCCGGGAAGCCCAGGAAGACCACGGGCGAGCGCAACCAGTCGTCCTCCCTGCGCCGCGCGCTCTCCGTCCTCGGCTACGTCCGCGACCACGGCGACGGCCGCGGCGTCCCGCTCGCCCAGCTCGCCGAGGCGCTCGACCTCAACAAGTCGACGGTCCTGCGGCTGACCGGACCGCTCCTCGACGAGCACCTCCTCGACCGCGACCGGGAGACCGGCTGGTTCCGGCTCGGCCACGGCTCGCTCCGGCTCGGCCAGGCCTACCTCTCCACCCTCGACCTGCGCAGCGTCGCCGCCGAGCACCTGCGCCGGCTCCAGCGCGAGGCGGGCGAGACCGTCCACCTCACCGTCTGGCAGGCACCCGGCATCGTCTACCTCGACAAGGTCGAGGACGAGACCAACGTCCGGATGGCCTCCCGGGTCGGCAGCCGCGCCCCCGCCTACTGCACCGCCACCGGAAAGGCGATCCTCGCCTGGCTGCCCGAGGAGGCCGTCACCGAGGTCGTCGCCGCCGGCCTGCGCCCGGTCACCGCGTGGACCATCTCCGACGAGACCCACCTGCGCGCCGACCTCGCCCGGATCCGCGCCCGCGGCTACTCGATCGACGACCGCGAGAACGAGCCCGAGGTCCGCTGCGTCGCCGCCCCGATCTTCGACCACACCGGCGAGGTGACCGCCGCCCTCTCGGTCTCCGGCCTCACCTCCCGGATGACCGCCGCCCGCGTCCGCGCGCTCGGCCCGGTCGTCGCCCAGGTCGGCCTGCGCATCTCCCGCGAACTCGGCTCCGACCGGCCGGTCGCCTGACGGGCCGCCCGACACCGGCCGCCGGCCGGGAGCACCCGCTCCCGCACGGGCCCGGAAACGCGGACGGGGCCCGGCACCTTCTCAGGTACCGGACCCCGTCCGACTTGGAGCGCCAGGCCCGGGTCGCACGGACTCTCCCTACTGAAAGTAGGACGTGCTCTGGTAGCACCACTGACGCCTGACGAGGAATCATCTCCCTCGCGACGAGAAGAAGACTAGCAGGTCAGAGCCCCTGCCACGAAACCCGGTCCGCACACCCGCCGGCCCGGGAACGCGAACGGGGCCCGGCACCCTCACAGGTGCCGGACCCCGTCCGACTTGGAGCGCCAGGCCCGGGTCGCACGGACTCTCCCTACTGAAAGTAGGACGTGCTCTGGTAGCACCACTGACGCCTGACGAGAGATCATCTCCCTCGCGACAGGAAGAACACTACCAGGTCAGAGCGGGTGCCCGAACCACGAGGGGACGTCAGGCGGACCGGGTTCCCCACCCCTCGGGCGTCGTGTAGGTGACGTCGCCCGACAGGGTGAACCCGAGGGCCTCCAGCCGCGAGGCCACGTCGGCCGGACTGCTCTTGCCCGAGCTGGCCTGGAGAACGTGCGCCACCCCGACCGGCTCCCGGGGGTCGAGCACCTGGCCGTCTCCTCGGCCCCGGTCCAGTTCGATCATCTCGATGTCCTCCGCTGTCACCGTTGCAGGGAGGTCCCAGTCGGCCGTCGGGTGGAATCCCAGCTCCTTGAACCGGGCCTGCACCGCCGACGGCGGACACTTCACCCGGTGGGCGACCCTGAGAACGCGCCCCAGCGAGGACAACTCGTGGATCGTCAGCGGGTCCGGCCGTCGGCCGACCTCCACACCCAGGACGGCGAGGCTCAAGGGATCGGTGGAATCCGGCACGCAGCAGCCCTCGGGCAGACGATGCCCGAGTTCTCGGAGCCGGGCCGCCACCTTCGCAGGCTCACGGCGCAGCCGCACGGCCGCATCCATGACGTGCTTCAGCAGCAGCGGGTCCTCGAACTCCAGCCAGCCTTCGTCCAGGTCGAGTTCGCGGCACAGGAGCAGCAGATCCTCCTGCTCCACGGTCTCCGGGACCGTCGCACCCACCGGCAGCGAGAACCCGAACTCCTCCAACCGCGCCACCACCGCCTGCGGCGACCACCCCAACTGCGCGGCGACCACGAGAACGTGACCGATCGGCACCGGGCTGGAGTGGTTCAGCCATGGCGCAACCCCGTCGCGATCCTCACTGAGGAGTAGCAGATCCTCCTGTTCCACGCTCTCGGGGACCGCCGCCCCCGCCGGCAGAGCGAGCCCGAACTCCTCCAACCGCGCCACCACCGCCTGCGGCGACCACCCCAACTCCGCGGCGCACCACAGCACGTGTCCCAACCACAGCCGGCCTTCGAAGCCCGGCGTCGTCCAGAGAGGGCCCTTTCCCCCCACGATCCGCCGGTCCCCGGGCTCCATCGTCTCCGGGACGGTCGTGCCGTCCGGCAGGGCCAACCCGAGCTCCTCCAACCGTGCCGCCGCCACCCGCGGCGACCATCCCAGCCTCTCTGCGGCCACCAGAACGGAGTCCAGGGCGACCCGATCATGGCCCAGCCGGTAGGCGCTCACACTCTGGCCCGCTTCGAGGAGGGTCAGGTCGGCAGGGTTCACCGCCTCCGGGACGATCACGCCCTCGGGCAGGCCGAACCCGAATGCCGTCAACCGTGCCGCCACTGCGGGTGGTGACCACCCCAACTTCTGCGCGCACCGGAGAACATGGTGCATGCGGACCGTCCTCCTCTGGTCCAACCACGGCCAACCCCGGTCTAGCCCCTCACTGAGGAGCACGAGGTCGTCGGGGTCCGCATCGGCCGGCACGAGGGCACCCTCGGGTCCTCGCAGGCCGAACTCCGCCAGTCGGGCCGACACGGCCGAGGGCGGACGCTTGAGCCGTGCGGCCACGGCGAGCACGTGCCCGGTCGGAACGGGTAGGCCGGTCTCCAACCAGTTGTTGCGACCTTCGTCGTCCACCATGGGCAGGGACACGTGCTTCGCACGGCGAACGTGAACGAGCATGTGGCGGTCCGTCGGGCGGGCGACGATGCGCGGCCCCGGGCCGGTCGCGGCCACCCCCGCGAAGCCCCCGCCGGCGACCCAGGCCAAGGCCCGCCAGTCGGCGAGATAGGCGGGCATGTCCTGAGGAACACGGAAGAGCGGTCGTCCCGAGTGCTCCCTCCGGAAGAGCTCCACATCGGCAGGGAAGCAGCCGACGACCGCGATGTCGGCCGAGTACCCGCTCGACAGCCGCAGGACGAACCCCCGGGCGGCGGCCTCCTCGGCCACGGCGTCGGCCAGTTCCGGGTCGTGATCGACCAGTTCGGACAGCCACGCGTGGTCCAGCACCCGGGCGTCCGGACGGAGCAGTGCCGGGATCTGCCGGCGCAGGACGTCCGCGACGTGGCCGGTGTCGTACGACAGCGCCTCCCGGCGGTCGACGGTGAGGCGGGGCGCGTTGTCCCCGCCGAGGTCGACGACCGCGCCGAACAGCGGCAGGCCGACCCAGAGGCCGTCCGCCAGCACACCGCCGCCGCAGTCCACCCACCAGACGTCGGCCCGGTCCGTCGCATCGGCCCGTGCGTCGGGCGCCCGGGTCGCGCCCTTCTCGTAGGGGTCCCTGGCCCCCAGCGGCGCGACCGGGGAGAGCTCGCCCGCCTCCCAGCGCAGGGGATCGCCCTCGCCCTGCGCCGTCACGGTGTACTGCGAACGCCAGAGGAGGCGCCGCAGCAGGTCGGTGCAGGACGGGGCGGTGTCGGGGCTGCGCAGGTAGAGGCGGACGGAGGTGCCGGCGTCGTAGTCGCGGCCGAGGTCGCGGATCCGGAAGAGCGAGCCCGGACCGGCGATGTGCACCTCCAGCCGCTTCCCGGGGTGGCCCTCGCGGTCCAGGCGGCAGGTGCTCACCACGATGTCGTCGGCGATCATGAAGTAGCTCAGGACCCCGATGCCGAAACGGCTGTTGGCATGGAAGTCGATGCCCTTGGCCCGCCAGGCCGCGTACTCGTCGACGAATTCGGGGAGGTCCGCGAAGCGCATCCCGGCGTGCGAGAACACCTCGCGCAGCTCGCGCTCGCCCATGCCGATGCCGTTGTCGCGGCATTCGATGTACGCGCGGCCCTGGTCGTCCACCCCCTGCTCGAAGTCGATCCGCCCCGACCACTTCGACAGGCGCGGACGCTGGAGCCGGAGGTAGTCGGTCCGGGCCTCGCGGTAGCGGCAGGCGTCGAGCGCGTTCTGGTAGAGCTCGCGGACCGCCAGCGCGGGGTCCCCGTAGAGCTGCTCGCCCATCAGGAGTTCCTGGATCCGGTCGTCCGCGAGCCGGAACCGCAGACCGGTCGACTCGTAGACCGGCCTGCCCTGCGCGTCGACGGCGGCACGCACCTGGTCCGCGGTCGCGTGCGGCGGAAGGGCGTGGAGCGGGGCGAGCTGCGGGTCACTGCCCGTCTGGATGTCGATCGCCCGCAGCAAGGCGTCCAGCGAGGCGGCGTGCTCGCGCAGCGCCAGCCCCACGGCGGGGTGGTGGCAGGCGGCCGTGAGGACGCGGGTCCGGCCGCGGGTCTCCCAGCCGGCGCCGAGGATCGTCCGGTGCAGCTCGCCCAGGTCGACCGCGTAGGAGATCCCGAGGTGGTCCACCACCACGTCCGGCAGCCGGAGCGGGTCGATCGCCAGGTGGTGCGCCACCGTCAGGAGGGCGACCAGGAGTTGCTCCCGGAGGTTCTGCTCCGCCACGGTGGAGCCGGCCAGTTGGCGCACCGGGCGGATCGTGGTCGGGTCGTAGCTGCTCCGGAGCGCCCGCAACAGGGTGTCGAGAGTGCCGAGTTCGAACAGGCCGGCGATCAGCCGGCGATCGGCCTCGGCGCCGACTCCCTCCGTGAGGCACTCCACCGGGCCCCGGAGGTCGGCCACGATCCGCTGGTAGCGCCCGCCCGGCTCCTGCGCCAGCCACTGGCGGAACAGCCACCACGCGATCCCGGCCGCGCCGGCGTCGTCGCCGGCCCTCGCGGACTGGGCCGCACGGCGGACCAGCCGCGCCCGGCGGGCGGTGAACTGCTCGTACCCCGCCCGTTCCCGGGACGGATCCGCCGTTGCCGCGAGGTCGGTGGGACCGACCGGCAGGGCCTGGACCGCCGCGCGGTTGGCGGCGGCCACGTGCAGGAAGGGCACGACCGCGAGGAGGAACGCCTCGGCGGGCGAGAGCGCCGGCCTTTCCTCCGCGAGCACCGGCTTCTCCGCCCCGGCTGCCGGCTTCTCCGCCGCGATCACCTTCGACAGCAGCCAGCCCAGGCGGCCGGTCATCCGTTCCGCGAGGTCGGAGACCTGCCACGGATCGGCGCTGAGCCGCTGCTTGTCGCGGTCCGCCTCCCGGGCCAGCCGCACGACCAGCGCGGTCGCGGCCTCGCGCATCGCCTCGGCGCCCCGGCCGGCCCCGGCGAGCGTCCAGGCCGGGTGCTCGCCGACCAGGCCGACCCACGGGTGCTCCCCGTCCGCCTCCTGGGAGGTCCGCTCCGGCCGCTCGAACAGCACGAAGTCGTCGAGGCCGGTCTCGGTCCGGATCCGGACCCGCTGGCGGTCGGCGCCGTGTTCGACGCTCAGCCGGTCCAGCTCGCGCTGGAGCCGCCCGCTCAACTCGGCCAGGGTGCGCGGGCCGGCCTCGTCCGCCACCACCGTGCTGAGGGCCCGGGAGAAGAAGCTGAACGCCGTGCCAGGCTCCCTGAAGTACCGGGCCGACTCCCCCGGCGAGCAGGCGTAGACGTAGCCGTAGTGCCGGTCGCCGATCCGGTCCACCTCCATGTCGGACCAGCGGATGGCGTTGCCGACGGACATCGTCCTGAGCGTGATGCCCTCCCGGCAGGCGTCGACGAAGACCGCGACGTCCCCGGCCAGGCTCCGCTCGACGTACGGGCCGAAGTCCAGGGAGAGGCACTTGGCGGGGAAGTCGTGCGCGCTCGTCCGGGCTCCCCTCGGCACGAGGTAGTCCACCCCGCCGTGGTGGATGCCGTGGCCGCTCAGGCAGAGCAGGAGGGTCTCCCCCTCGGCCGCGGTCTGGAAGAACTCCTCGACCGCCGCGTCGATGCCGTCCCGGTCCGTCTCACCGGGATCGTGGACCGCCACCTCGTAGCCGACCGACGCCAGTGCGTCGGCCAGCTCCGCCATGTCGTCGGTGACGAAGGGCAGGTCGGGGATCGCGCCGTCGCGGTACTCGGGCACGCCGATCAGCAGGGCGCGGAAGGATCCGTTCATCGTGTGTGCTGGAAGGCGGTTCAGGAGCCGAACGTCAGCGTGATGGCTCCCTTGGCCGCCACCTGCGCCGAGGTGCCGACCAGGGTGATCCCGCCGCTCGCGGTGACCTCGAAGGCGACCTGGGCCTGCTTGAGCGGCATACCGCCCTCCGGGACCCGGAGTTCCCCGAGAACGGCCTGGAGGCCGTCGACGGTCCGCTGGAGGTTCTCGCGGAGGACGGAGACCGGGATGCTGCGGACGGAGGCCTCGCCCGGTGCCCCGTCACGGCGGCCGAACAGGCCCTTCTCGCCCACCGCGGCCGACCGCTCCCGCTCCGTGTCGTCGATGGAGACCAGGAAGTCGAGTGCCCTCACGCCGTCGCCGACCGCTCCGACCGTGCCGACCGCCGCGCCCGATTCCTTCGCCTGCTCGAACACCGAGATCCCCATCCCTTGCCTGTCAGCGAGTTGACACATCATAGGGGAGCCGCGAGGCGCGCCGCCGGAAGACCGGGATGCCGTCGGCGGCGGACGAAGGACGACGGGCCGGGACGAAGCGGGCCGGGGCGGCCGGGAGCCGGGGAAACGCGAACGGGGCCCGGCACCTTCTCAGGTACCGGACCCCGTCCGACTTGGAGCGCCAGGCCCGGGTCGCACGGACTCTCCCTACTGAAAGTAGGACGTGCTCTGGTAGCACCACTGACGCCTGACGAGGAATCGTCTCCCTCGCGACGAGAAGAAGACTAGCAGGTCAGAGCCCCTGCCACGAAACCCGGTCCGCACACCCGCCGGCCCGGAAACGCGAACGGGGCCCGGCACCCTCACAGGTGCCGGACCCCGTCCGACTTGGAGCGCCAGGCCCGGGTCGCACGGACTCTCCCTACTGAAAGTAGGACGTGCTCTGGTAGCACCACTGACGCCTGACGAGAGATCATCTCCCTCGCGACGAGAAGAACAGTACCAGCTCGGAACAGTCGTCCGAACCACGGGAGAACCCCGGATGGCCGCCGCACCGCCGGGACCGCTCGGGACGCCCGCCGCTCGGACCGCCCGCCGCTCAGGCCGTCAGCCCGTACCGGCCGCCGGGGCGGCGGCCGCGGGGCCGCGGAAGCCGGTCGCGGCGGCCGCGGCGCAGGCCCGTGAGGACGGCGAGCGCGAGCGCGGCGGCGGTGAACAGGAGGAGGTGGCCGAACTCAGGGGCGGCGCCGGACCAGCCGAGTGCACCGTGACGGTGTTCGACGAAGCCGTTGTGGAAGAGCCAGGCGGCCAGGCCGATCAGCGGGGCGGCGGCCGGGCGCGCGGAGCGGCCGACGCCGGCGCACAGCGCGGCGTAGGCGGCCGACGCGACCCAGGTGGGCCGGAGTTCTCCGAGTACGGCGAGCACGGGGAGGAGCGCGGCGGAGGCGGTCAGGGCGACGGCGCCGGACATCGCGGGGGCGAGGCGGGCGCTCACGCCGGCACCGACAGCCGGATGCGGCGGTGGTGCCGGAACGCCTCCAGCTCGCGCTGCAGCGGCGGCCTCGGGACCGCCAGCACCGGGCAGCTCGCGTGCCGGACGCAGTAGGCGGTGACCGACGGGCGCAGCGCCCGGGCGAGCGCGCCCCGGCCGCCGGCCCCCAGGACGATCAGGTCGCCGGGCCGGTCGGCGCAGTGGACCAGGGCCTGCCCGGTCTCGCCCCGGACCGCCACGCTGCGCAGCCGCACGCCGGCCGGGACGCCGCCGAAGGCCTGGTCGAGGGCCTCGCGCAGGCGGGCCGCGGCGGCGTCGCGGCACGCGGTGAGCAGCGGCGGGCACGGGGAGCGGCGGTAGCCGAACTCGCCGCCCGCCGGGGTCCAGCAGTGCACGGCGAGGACTTCGGCGTCGAGGCGGCGGGCCTCCGCGACGGCGCGGTGGAGCGCGGCGAGGCTGCCGAGCGAGCCGCTGACGCCGACCACGATCCGGCCCCGGTCGCCGTCGTCCGCGCCGTCCGCTACGTCCGCGTCCTCCGCGCCGTCCGCGCCGTTCCCGGCGGCGGGGTTCGCGTCCGCCCCGTACCGGCCGTCCGCGGCCGCCCCGTTCCGTGGGCCGACCGGGGGGCCGATCGGCTCGTCCGCGTGGGTGCCGGCGCCGTTGTCCGCCATGGCCCTGTCCGTCCTTCCGGATGGCTGTTCGCTGTCTTGGTGCTCAGCTCCAGCCAAGCCCCGGCGGAGGGGATCGGGCCGTTCGTTGACGGACCCCTGACGCGCGGGCGGGCGGTCCGTACGGGTTCCTGACGCGGGCGCGGGTGACCGGCGGACGCGGGCGCGGGTGCGGGCGCCGGCGGGCGTGGGTGGCCGGCCTCAGGCGCCCGGCCCGTCCGCCTCCCAGAGGTCGGCGAACATCCTGTCCAGGTGCTCGTCCCCGATCGGCGGGACCGGCAGCGGGTGGGCGGCCCGGGCGCGGAAGCCGTCGAGCAGCAGGGCCAGGTAGCGGCGCCAGAGGTCCGGGCGGAGGTCGGTGGTGGCGGGCAGCGCGCGGCAGAGCGGGCCGAGCATGAAGAGCAGGTCCATGGTCACGACGTCGGCCCGCATGGTGCCCTGCCGCTGCGCCCGGGCGACCAGCGCGCCGACCGTCTCGGCGTTCTGCCGGCTGATCTCGATCATCCCGGGGACGGTGGGGATGGCCTGGGTGACGAGGTCGTTGATGCCCCGGTCGGCGGCGACCAGTTCGAAGATCCGCTCGAAGTAGCGCTCGATGGCGCCCCAGGCGTCCTCGGCGGCCAGCGCCTCCGCGCCGGCGTCGCCGAGCAGCGTCGCGGCGTCCGCGAACACCTCGCCGATCAGCGCCTCGCGGGTCGGGAAGTGCCGGTAGAGCGTGGCGTTCCCGACGCCCGCGTCCTTGGCGATCTGGTCCAGCGGCACGTCCAGCCCGTGCCGGGCGAACAGGTCACGGGCGGTGGCCAGCAGTAGATCGCGGTTGCGCTGCGCGTCGCGCCGCATCCGCCCCGGGGGGTTCGCGCCGCCGGCGCCGCTCGCTGCCATGCCCCGACCCTAGCAACTCGGGCGTTTTCCACCGGAAACGCCGACCGAACCGTCGCCCGCCCTCCATGCACCGCCGCACCACCGGATCGCGGTCACCCGGCGCCGTGGGCGCCGTCGGCCGACCGCGATGACCCGGCGGTGACCGCGGGGCGGCCGGTGGAAGAACAGGCGGCGGTCGGCACACCGGCCGACCCGGGGTGACCTGCGGCTGCCCCGGCCGACCTGCCCGCCGGGGACTTCCGGCTGCCGTCCGGCTCCACCGAGGATACCGATGGATCCCCAACCACCCATCCCCTGCTTGGAGTTGCCTCCATGTTACGCCTCGCCGCACGGGCCGCCTCGGCCCTCGCGCTCGCCACCGCCGTGGCACTCACCACGGCCGCCCCCGCGCTCGCCGACCCGCCCGCGCCGATCCCCGTGCCCCCGCCCAAGGCCGCCGACATCGTCGGCGTCGGATCGTCGGTGACGCAGTCCCTGTTCAACCAGTTCTCCGGCGACTACAACGCCTCCCTCACCGCCGCCGGCGACTCCACCTCGCCCCGCCTGTACAGCTGGGACTCCACCGGGTCGAACACGATCACCCCCAAAACGGGGGCCGACACCATCGTCCGCCCGTTCGAATCCAGCGCGGGCATCACCGCTCTCAGCGCCACGACCAGCCGCACCCTCGACTTCAGCCGGGACACCAGGACGCCCCAGTTCGGCGACCCGGTGACCACGCTGTTCGTCGCCATGGCCAAGGACGCCGTCAGCTGGGCCGCCCCGACCGGCGGCAACGCCCCGGCCAACCTCACCACCGCCCAGCTGGGCGCCATCTACTCCTGCCAGATCACCAACTGGCGGCAGATCAGCTCGGCGCTGCCGGATGCCACCATCCGACCCGTCGTGGCCGGTCACATGGCGGTGGACCGGAATGGAGCCTACGGCCTCGCGACCGACACCACGACCTACTTCCTCGCGAAGATCAACTACCACGGCATCCTGCTCAACGACAACGCGACCGACCACTCGTGCGTCTCCGTCGTCGAGCGGGGCAACCAGGGCACCGACCCCGTCCTCCACGACCCGAACGCCGTCGTGCCCTACTCGGTCGGCCGCTACCTCGGCCAGGCGTACGGCGGACACACCGGCCCCGGCGACGAGCCGGGAGCGCTCGTCCCGCGCGCCCTCAACGGGATCCAGCCGATCAGCACCACGAGCATCAGCGCGACGTTCGCCGCGTCACCGTACGGGTACGTCCTCTACAACACCGTCCGCGCCGCGGAGTGGAACGGCAGCGACGCCCACACGCAGGCCCTCCGCCGCATCTTCAGCGTCATCGGGTGGATCTGCAGGGACCCCGCTGCCTTGGCCGGCATCCGCAGCCACGGCTTCCTGGTGATTCCCCCCGGCGCCTGCGGATCGATCACCCACATGTAGGACCTCTCCTCCGCACGAACGGCCCTCGGCCCTCCCCCCCCCGGCCCGCCACCGGCACGCGGTGGCCGGCCCGACGGGCGGGTGCCGGACACCGCCGGAGCGGGCGTGGACGGGGGGCGGCCGGTGGAAGAACAGGCGGCGGCCCGGACACGCGGACACCGGGGGTGACCTGCGAGGCCCGCGGGCCCCCCAGAAGCCTGGGATCTTCCCGGGGGCGGACCGGCCCTCCGATGATCCCGGAGACCCTCCACCCAACCCCGACCGGGAGTCCACCTCATGCTGCGCCTCGTCACCCGGGTCGCCTCGACCCTCGCACTGGCCTCCGCGCTGGCCCTCGCCACCACCGCGCCCGCACTCGCCGACCCGCCCGTGCCGATCCCCGTCCCCCCGCCCAGGGCCGTCGACATCGTCGGCGTGGGCGCCCAGGTCACGGAGTCGCTGTTCAACCAGTTCTCCGCCGAGTACAACGCCTCGCTGACGGCCGCCGGGGACACCGGCTCACCGCGCCTCTACAGCTGGGACTCCACCGGGTCGTACACGATCACCCCCAAGACCGGGGCCGACTCGATCGTCCGACCGTACAACTCCGACGGCGCCGTGGTCTCGCTCCTCGCCAACAGCAGCCGGACCGTCGACTTCGCCCGCAGCGCCCGGGCGCCGAAAATCGGCGATCCCACCTCGGCGTGGTTCGTCGCCCTGGCGAAGGACGCCGTGAGCTGGGCCGCCCCGACCGGCGGCAACGCCCCGGCCAGCCTGTCGGCCGCCCAGCTGAAGTACATCTACAACTGCCAGATCACCAACTGGCGGCAGATCGACCCGGCCCTCCCGGACGCCGTCATCCGGCCGGTGCTCCCCGGGTACTTCCGCGTCTTCGAGAACGGGGACGTGTACCTCGCCTCCGACACCGCGGCCTACCTCAACCACGCCCTGGACCAGTCCGGCCGGGACCACGGGCTCGTCCCCGGGCCGTGCGTGACGCCCGTCGACCGCGACAACCAGGGGGTCGACGCGATCCTGCACGACCCCAACGCGATCGTCCCGTACTCCGTCGGCCGCTACCTGGGCCAGGCCTACGGCGGCCACACCACCCCGACGGACAACCCGGGCCTGCTCGTCCCGCACGCGCTCGACGGCGTCCAGCCGGTCAGCGCCGCCACGCACACCATCAACACGTCCTTCGCCGCCACCCGGTACGGCCGGGTGCTCGTCAACACCGTGCGCGAGTACGAGTGGCTGTCGACGGACGCGCACGGCACCGCGCTGCAGCGGATCCTCGGCCGCAACGGCTGGGTCTGCCGGCAGGACGGCGGCCTCCCCGCCATCCGCAGCCACGGCTTCCTGCCGCTGCCGCCGGCCGCCTGCGGAAGCACCATGCACAGCTGACGGTCCCCGGCCGCCGGGGCGGCGCTCCCGCCTCCGCAGCGCCGAAGCACCGGAGCACCGAAGCACCGGTCCCGGACGCGTGCACGCCGCGTCCGGGACCGGCGCCGCACCGGCGCCGACGTGCCGGGCGCCCCGCGGGCGGGGCCGAGCCCGTCAGCGGCGGGCGCCGGGCCGGAGCCAGACCACCCAGGTCAGCGCCGAGCAGAACAGGTAGGCGGCGAGGAAGGCCAGGTACGCGGCGTCACCGTTGTGGCTGGCGAGGAAGGACTGCCGGAAGGCCAGGTTGACCAGCACCCCGCCGAAGGCGCCGATCGCGCCCGCCAGTCCGATCAGGGCCGCGGTGCGGCGACGGCCGGCGGCCTCGGCCTCGACCGGGTCCGCGCCCGCGACGACCGCGGTGCGGACCAGGCCCTCGTAGTGGGCCGGGATCATCTTGTACGTCGAGCCGTTGCCGATGCCGCTCAGCACGAAGAGCGCGATGAACCCGGAGAGGAAGAGCGGCAGCGAGCCCGCCCGCGAGGCGGCCAGGACGACGGCGGTGCCGGCCCCCATCGCGATGAAGGTGACGAGGGTGACCAGGGCGCCGCCCCAGCGGTCGGCGAGCCGGCCGCCGACCGGGCGCAGCAGGGAGCCGAGCAGCGGACCGAGGAAGGTGAGCGCCGCCGCCTTGACCGGGGTGTCGAAGCGGTCGTGGAACTGCACCTGGAGGACCTGGCCGAACGCGAAGCCGAAGCCGATGAACGAGCCGAAGGTACCGATGTAGAGGGTGGAGACGGCCCAGCCGTAGGGGTCGCGGGCGACTTCGCGCAGTGAGCGGTCGGCGCCGCGCAGGGCGGCGGGCAGGTTGTCCATCCGCCGCCAGGCGCCGACGGCGGCCAGCACGATCAGCGGGATGTAGAGCAGCGGCAGCAGCCGCGGGTGGCCGGCCCCGGCGGTGGCGAGGACGAGCAGTCCGAGGAGCTGGACGGCGGGGACGCCGAGGTTGCCGCCGCCGGCGTTGATGCCGAGCGCCCAGCCCTTGAGGCGGTGCGGGTAGAAGGAGTTGATGTTGGCCATCGAGGAGGCGAAGTTGCCGCCGCCGACCCCGGCGACACAGGCCACGGCGAGCAGGGTGCCGTAGGAGACGCCGGGGGTGAGGATCAGCGCGGCGAGCGAGGTGGGGACGAGCAGCAGCAGGGCGCTGACCACCGTCCAGGTCCGGCCGCCGAAGCGGGCGACGGCGAAGGTGTAGGGGAGGCGGAGCGCGGCGCCGAGTGCGGTGGGCAGGGCGGTGAGGGTGAACTTCCCGGCCGGGTCGATGTGGTACTCGGGGCCGAGGAAGAGCACCAGGACGGACCAGAGGCTCCAGACCGAGAAGCCGATGTGTTCGGAGGCCACCGAGTAGATCAGGTTGCGGCGGGCCGTCCGGGCTCCGGTGCGCTCCCAGAAGTCGGTGTCCTCCGGGTCCCAGTGGGTGATGGTGGGCGCGCCGGCTCTGGCGGCGCGGGCGGGCGGGGTGTCGACGGCGGTGCTCATGCCTGGTCCTCCCGGGGTGTGGGGGCGGTGTGCGGGGCGGTGTGCGGGGCGGTTCCTGACGTGGTGTCCGCAGCAGTGTGCGACGCGGTGGTGCGGACGGGCCAGAGCCTGAGCACGGCGGGACTGCCGTCGGGGGCGGTGTCCTCGTCGAGGCAGCGGCCGTCGGTGAGGTCGAAGACCTGCTTGTACATCGGCGAGGCGAGGGTGGGCCGGCCGCCGCGGCTGCCGAGCAGGCCCCGGGAGAGCACGTGCGCGCCGCTGAACGGGTCGCGGTTGTCGACGGCGTGCAGGGTGCCGGCGCGGTCGACGAAGAGGGCCACCTGGACGCCGGTGCCGGTGCCGGTGTCGGTGTCGGCGGCGTCGTCGGCGTCGGCGGCGGCGTCGTCGGCGGCGGCGGTCAGGAGGACGGCGACGCCGCGGCCGGGCTGCAGGTCGTCGAGGGTGCAGACGGGCTGCCAGCGGCTGCCGTCGTGGATCTCCACGGTCACTTGGCGAGCACCTCCAGTCGGGGACCGGCCACCAGGACCGGGGCGGGGGAAAGGGCGGGGCCGGGGGAAGGGGCGGGGGCGTAGGCGGTGAGCAGGCGCCCGTCCTCGTCGGGGCGGGCGGGGCGGATCTGGCCGCGTTCGGGGACGAAGGTGACGGCCGGGTCGGGGGTGCCGGGGGCGTTGACGAAGGAGGCGAACCGCCGCAGCCGGTCCGGGTCGGCCAGGGTGGCGGCCCATTCGTCCTGGTAGGAGCCGATGTGACGGGCCATCAGCTGGTCGAGCTCGGCGGCGATGCCGAGCGAGTCGTCGAGGACGACCGCACGCAGGTGGTCCAGGCCCCCCTCCAGCCGCTCCAGCCAGACGGAGGTCCGCTCCAGGCGGTCGGCGGTGCGGATGTAGAACATCAGGTACCGGTCGACGGTGCGGATCAGGGTGGCGCGGTCCAGGTCGGCGGCGAGCAGGTCGGCGTGACGGGGCGTCATGCCGCCGTTCCCGCCGACGTAGAGGTTCCAGCCGGCGGAGGTGGCGATGACGCCGAAGTCCTTGCTCCGGGCCTCGGCGCACTCGCGGGCGCAGCCCGAGACGGCCGACTTGAGCTTGTGCGGGGAGCGCAGTCCCCGGTAGCGGAGCTCCAGTTCGATGGCGAGGGCGACGGAGTCCTGGACGCCGTAGCGGCACCAGGTCTCGCCGACGCAGGACTTCACGGTGCGCAGCGCCTTGCCGTAGGCGTGTCCGGACTCGAACCCCGCGTCGACCAGGCGGCTCCAGATGGCGGGGAGCTGGTCGACGCCGGCGCCGAACAGGTCGATCCGCTGGCCACCGGTGATCTTGGTGTAGAGGCCGAAGTCGCGGGCCACCTCGCCGATCGCGATGAGGCCGTCCGGGGTGATCTCGCCGCCGGGCACCCGGGGCACGACCGAGTAGGAGCCGTTGCGCTGCAGGTTGGCGAGGAAATGGTCGTTGGAGTCCTGGAGCGCGCCCTGCTCACCGTCCAGGATGTGGCCGTTGGAGAGGCTGGCGAGGATGGAGGCGACGGTCGGCTTGCAGATGTCGCAGCCCTCGCCCGTGCCGTAGCGGTCGACCAGACCGGAGAAGCCGGTGATCCCGGTGACCAGGGCGATCTCGTACAACTCGGCGCGGGTCTGCGGGAAGTGCTCGCAGAGTCCGGTCTGCGGGGCCGCGCCGGCGGCCGCCAGCTCCTCGCCGACCACGGTGGTCAGCTGCTTGAGGCAGCTGCCGCAGCCGCTCCCGGCCCGGGTGCACGTCCGGACGGCCGCGACGGTCTCGCAGCCCTGGTCGCGGACCGCGGTGCGGACGGCGCCCTGGGTGACGTTGTGGCAGGAGCAGAGCACCGCGTCGTCGGGCAGTGCGACCGGGCCGGCGGCGGCGGACCCGGCGGGCAGGACCAGCTGTTCGGGCGGCGTGGTGAGCGGCTTGCCCGCCATCGCGAGCGGGCGCAGGACGCCGTAGGACTCGGTGTCACCGACCAGGACCCCGCCGAGCAGTGCGCCGTCGCGGCCGATCACCAGCTTGCGGTAGACGCCCAGCCGGCTGTCGCTGTACAGCACGTCGAGGGCGCCGTCGGCGGTGCCGTGCGGGTCGCCGAAGCTGGCCACGTCGACGCCGAGCAGCTTGAGCTTCGTGGAGGTGTCGGCCCCGGTGAAGCCGTCGCCGGGGCGGCCGGCGAGTTCGCGGGCGGCGGTCTCGGCCATCTGGTAGCCGGGGGCGACCAGTCCGTAGACCCGGCCGTCGGCGGCCTGGGCGCACTCGCCGATCGCCAGCACGGCCGGGTCCTCGGTGCGGCAGCGCTCGTCGACCACGACGCCGCCGCGCGGGCCGACCGGGAGGCCGCAGTCGCGGGCGAGTCCGTCGCGCGGACGGATCCCGGCGGAGAACACCACCAGGTCGGCGGCGAGTTCGCGCTCGTCGGAGAGCGTGAGGGCGCGGACCCGGCCGTCCGGGCCGGTGGCGACGCCGCTCGCACCGGCGGCGGTGTGGACGGTGACGCCGAGGTCCTCGATCTTGCGGCGGAGCACCGCGCCGCCGCCCTCGTCCACCTGGACGGCCATCAGCCGGGGCGCGAACTCGACCACGTGGGCGGCCAGTCCCATCGCCCGGAGCGCGCCCGCCGCCTCCAGGCCGAGCAGTCCGCCGCCGACCACCACACCGGTCGCGGACCCCGCGGCGTCCGCCCGGATCGCCTCCAGGTCCTCGACGGTGCGGTAGACGTGGCAGCCGGCGGCGTCGTGGCCGGGCACGGGCGGCACGAACGGCACCGAACCGGTGGCCAGCACCAGGGCGTCGTACCGGAACCGCCGGCCGGCCCGGGTGGTGACGGTGCGGGCGGCGCGGTCGACGGCGGCGACCGGGTCGCCGAGCCGCAGGTCGATGCCGTGCTCGGTGAGGAAGCCGGGCGGGCAGAGCGTGAGGTCCTCGGCGGTGCGGCCGTCGAACAGCGCGCTGAGGTGGACGCGGTCGTAGGCGGGGCGGGGTTCCTCGGCGAGCACGGTGACCCGCCAGCGGTCGGCGCCCGGCTGCTCGGTCCAGGCTTCCAGGAAGCGCTGGCCGACCATGCCGTGGCCGACCAGGACGAGCTCGCGCGGCCGGTCGGGCGTGTGCGACGTCATGGCGTGACTCCTCGGGGTGGTGCGGGGCGGTGGGACGGGTGGTGGGGGGTGCGGGGGCCGCTCACTCTCGGGCGCCGCTCACTCTCGGGCGGTGGCGGTGGGGACGGCGGTGGCGGTGGGGACGGCGGTGGCGGTGGGGACGGCGGTGGCGGTGGGGACGGCGGTGGCGGTGGGGACGGCGGTGAGAGCGGTGAGGGCGGTGGCGGCGGCGGGGGGCATGGCAGAAAATGTGGCCGCCCGTCGTTTCGCCGCCGGGTCCGCCGTGTTGCGTGCGCGGCACGCGTACCTCACGCCGTCCGGCACCCGTGGTGCGCCGCAGGACATCCGCCGTAACCGGAGCAGCCGTTTCACTAACGCGCAGGTGACCGGCGGGCAATCGGCCCGTAACCCGCGCCCCGCACCCTTTCGGCCATGGCAACAACCACCCTCACCGGACCGCGCCCCACCCCGCGGCCCGGACCCCTCACCGGCTTCACCATCGGGGTGACCGCCGCCCGCCGCCGCGACGAGCTGGTGGCGCTGCTCACCCGGCGCGGCGCCCAGGTGGTGGAGGCGCCGGTCCTGCAGATCATGCCGCTCGCCGACGACCTCGCCCTGCGCCAGGCCACCGAACAGTGCCTGGCCGCCCCGCTCGACTACGTCGTCGCCACCACTGGTGTCGGCTGGCGCGGCTGGATGAGCGCCGCCGAGGGCTGGGGCCGTGGCGTCGCCCTCGCCGAGGCCTGCCGGCACGCCGTCGTCCTCACCCGCGGCCCCAAGGCCACCGGCGCGGTCCGGGCCAGCGGCCTCGGCGAGGGCTTCTCCCCCGGTTCCGAGGCCACCGACGAACTGCTGACCTGGCTGCTCGCCCGGCCACTGGCCGGCCGCCGGATCGCCGTCCAGGAGCACGGCATCCGGCTGCACGCCTTCGCGGCGGCACTGCGCGAACGCGGCGCCGAGGTGATCTCCGTCCCCGTCTACCGCTGGGCGCCGCCGGACGATCCGGCCCCGGTCCGGCGGCTGGTCGAGCAGACCGTCCGCCGCCAGGTGCACGCCCTCGCCTTCACCAGCGCCCCCGCCGTCACCTCGTTCGTCGAGACGGCCGCCGCCGACGGTCTGCGCGAACAGCTGCTGGACGCGCTGCGCGGGGACGTCCTGGCGGTCTGCGTCGGCGCGCTGTGCGCCCGGCCGTTCGCCGATCTGGGCCTGCCCGCGGAGTTCCCCGAACGGGGGCGGCTGGGCGCGCTGGTCCGCCTGCTCGCCGAGACCCTGCCCAGCCGGGGACGCCGCGAACTCCCCCTGGGCGGGCGGGTGCTGACGCTCCAGGGGAACGCCGTCCTGGTCGACGGCGAGAGCCGCTGGCTCAGCCCGCGCGGCGCCGCCGTCCTGCGCGCCCTCGCCGAACGCCCCGGCCACGTCCTCAGCCGCGCCGACCTGCTGCGCACCGCCTGGGCCGACGCGGCCGCCGACGAGCACGCCGTCGAGGCGGCGGTCGGCCGTCTGCGGGCGGCGCTCGGGCCGCACGCCCGGCTGATCCGGACCGTGCCCAAACGCGGCTACCGGCTGGCGGCGGACTGATGGCCGCCCGACTCCGGACCGCCGCCAGGCTCCGGACGGCGACCGCGACCGCCGTGCTCGGCACGCCCGGCGCGCCCGGTGCGTGCGGCCCCGTGCGACCCGGCCCGGGCGTGCCGGACGCCGATCCGCCGGTCCTCGGTGTGCCGGTCCCCGGCGCTTCCGGCCCGGATGCGTCCGGCCCCGATCCGTCCGGCCCCGGCGGCTCCGGTCCGCCGGTGCCCGACGGCGATCCCCCGGTCCTGCTCGCCGTCGCCCACGGCAGCCGGTCCGCCGCCGGGGTCACCGCGAGCCACGCGCTGCTCCGGCGCGTCCGCGAACTGCGGCCCGAACTCGACGTCCGCCACTGCTTCCTGGACCTCGCGCGACCGTCGCTCCCGGAGGCCCTCGACGCGCTGCGCGGACGGCCCGCCGTGCTCGTCCCGCTGCTGCTCGGCGGCGGCTACCACCTGCGCGTCGACCTCCCCGGTGCGCTCGCCGCCGCCGGACTGGCGCACCTCCCGCTCGCCCCCGCCCTCGGGCCCCACCCGCTGCTCGCCACCGCACTCGCCGACCGGCTCGCCGACAGCGGCCGACCGGCGGACGCCGGGCCGGTCGTCCTCGCCGCGGCGGGCTCCTCCGACCCCGCCGCCAACGCCGACACCGCGCGGATGGCCCGGCTGCTGGCCGACCGGCTCGCCGACGGGCGGCCCGTCGTCCCCGCCTACCTCTCGGCCGCCCGCCCCACCCCGCAGCAGGCGGTGGCCGCCCTGCACGCCGCCGGGCACCGGCGGGTCGCCGTCGCCACCCATCTGCTCGCCCCCGGCTTCTTCGCCGCCCGCGCCGCCGCCACGCCCGCCCGCTGGACCGGCGCTCCCCTCGGCACCCACGACGCCGTCGCGAGGCTCGTCGCCCTCCGCTACGACCAGGCCCGCGCCGACCGGCGCGCCCTGGCCGGGGCGCACTGACCCCGCCCCGGTCCGCCCTCCCCGGCCACCTTCCCCCTGCCACCGGCCGGCGCGCACCACGCGCCGGCCGTCGTACGCCTACCGCTCCGCACGGCGGCGACGGTGGTAGGCGCAGGTCAGCGCCAGGATCAGCGGCCCCCACAGCACGAAGAGGCCGCTGGTCACCGTCGCGAGCGCCCGCCACCAGCCGTTGGCGAAGCCGACCTCCGCGAACCCGGCCAGACCGAAGGTGGTGAGCACCCAGTCGACGGCCAGCAGGGTGAACCCCGCGCCCGCCACCGCACCGGCCGTGACGGCGGCGAGCGGCGGCACGCGCCGGCCGCCGAGGAACGGCACCCGGGCGGGCAGCACCTCGCCCCACGGCAGCACGAGTCCGGAGCAGAGCAGGGCGAACGCCTCCGAGAGGAGGCTGAGCGCCAGCACGTAGGGCACCGTGACCCACAGCGGCTGCGCGGCCTTCGGCATCTCCATCCCCATCAGGAAGCCGAAGCCGATCGGCAACCGCCACAGGCACACCGGCAGGGCCAGCAGCGGGATCGCCCGCGCCACCCCGAGGGCCCAGCGGGGGACGGGCCGCGCGGTGGCCGGTCGGATCCCGGCGGCCGCGGTCGGCCCGGCCCCGGCCGCAGTCCCGGTCGAAGTCGCCGCCGCCGGCGCCGGCGCGGTCGCAGTGGCGGTCGCGGAGGCAGTGGCGGTCGCGGTGGCGGTCGGTCGGAGGAGCTCGGCGTTCGTCATGCGTCCAGCCTCCGCGCCCGCCGACCGTGCGGAATCGTGCGGAGGCCCGATCCCCCTCCCCCACGCGGGGGAACCCCGCCTACGCCTCCCCCTCTCCCCCTCGCGCTCACACCCCCGCTCCCCCGCCCGCTCCGCCCGCTCCGCCCGCGAAGCTGTCGGCCTCCTCACACCCGACCGCCAATCCCCCGCAGCCGGCCGCCCTCCCCCTAGGGTGATCTTCGTCGGGTGCGGGTGGATCGGGTGACGGGGTGGACCAGGTGGGAATCTCACTGACGGCACGTCAGCTGCTCGGGCTGCTGCTGGACCCCGGGAGCTTCCACGGCTGGGACGAACCGGTCGCCCCGAAGACGGCGGACGCCGGGTACCGGGCGAGCCTCGACCGGGCGCGCGAGCGGACCGGTCTGGACGAGGCCGTGGTCACCGGGGCCGGGCGGATCGGCGGGCAGGCGGTGGCCCTGGTCGCGTCGGAGTTCGGCTTCCTCGGCGGATCGATCGGGGTGGCCACGGCCGAGCGGATCACCCGGGCCGTGGAGCGGGCGACCGCCGAGCGGCTGCCGCTGGTCGCGCTGCCGGTCTCCGGCGGGACCCGGATGCAGGAGGGGTCGGCCGCCTTCCTCTGCATGCTGCGGATCACCGCCGCCGTCCAGACCCACCGCGCGGCCGGGCTCCCCTACCTCACCTACCTGCGCAACCCCACCATGGGCGGGGTGTTCGCCTCCTGGGGCACGCTGGGGCAACTGGTGTTCGCCGAGCCGGGCGCCAGGCTCGGCTTCCTCGGCCCCCGCGTCTACGAGGAGCTGCGGGGCCTGGAGCTGCCCGCCGACGTGCAGCGCGCCGAGACACTGGCCGACCGCGGCCTGGTGGACGCGGTGGTGGCGCCGGAGGAACTGCGCGAGGTGCTGCGCCGGTCGCTGTCCGTGCTGACCCGCGCGGCACCGGTCGCTCCACCCGCCGAACACCCCGAGCCCTCCACTCCCCCTGAGCCCACCGGGCGCCCCGACCCGTGGGAGTCCGTCCGCCGCACCCGCCGCCCCGACCGGCCCGGAACCCGCGAGCTGCTGCGCCGGACCGCCGAGGACCTGGTGCTGCTGGACACGCCGTGCGGCCGGGGCGGCGCCCTGGTGCGGGCGCTCGCCGTCCTGGAGGGGCACGCCGTCCTGGTGGTCGGACAGGAGCGGCAGGCCGGCGACCGCGAGCGGCCGTTCACCGCCGCCGACCTGCGCGCCGTCCGACGGACCGCGCGGCTCGCCGAGCAGCTGGGACTGCCGCTGGTCACGGTGGTGGACACGGCGGGCGCCGAGCTCTCCGTCCAGGCCGAGCTGGACGGCGTCGCCGTGGAGATCGCGCACTGCCTGACCACCCTGCTGGCGCTGCGCACCCCGGTCCTGGCCGTGCTGCTCGGCCAGGGGTCGGGCGGCGGCGCGCTGGCCCTGCTGCCGGCGGACCGGGTGATCGCCGCCGGGAACGCCTGGCTGGCACCGCTGCCGCCGGAGGGCGCGTCGGCGATCGTCCACCGGGACGGCGCGCACGCCGCCGAGCTGGCCCGGGCGCAGGGCATCGGCGCGTACGACCTGGCCGGGGTGGGGCTGGTGGACGTGGTCGTGCCGGAGCTCCCGGACGCCGCCGAGGAGCCGGCGGCCTTCTGCGAGCGGCTCGGGCGGGCCGTCGGTGACGCGCTCGGCGCGCTGTCGGGCGTGCCGGAGGCGGAGCGGTCGGCCGCGCGGGCCCGGCGGCACCGGCTGCTGGGAGACGCGACCGCACGGTGAACCCCGGATCCCGTGGGACCGGCGCGACCACCGCGTCCGCGGCTCCGGCCCTGGCACCGTCGACCCGGACGGCTCCGGCCCTGGCACCGTCGGCCCGGACGGCTCCGGCCCCGACGACCCCGGCTGTGGCGCCCCCCGGCTGTGGCGCCGCTCTCAGATCCTCTGCACCCGTGGTGGCGGCGGAACACCGGTCGGTGACGGTGCCGCAGGTCGGCGCGGTGAGTGCGCTCACAGGGAATCGACGGCCACGACGGCACGTAGTGGCCGGACCGCCCGCCCCGGGCGCGGCCGGACGCCCCGCCCGCTCCGCGCATCGGCACAGCTCAGCGGGCGCCACGGCACCCGACGCCGGACCGCCTTCGATTCACGGGCCCGGTCCCGGCTACGACGGGGCGTCGTAGCCGGGGGGTCTTGGCGGGCGCCATGCGGGTCTGGCAACAATGGCTCAGTCGTCAGCCGCCCCCGGTACCTGTCCCACCGGGAGCGGCTTTCCGCAAAGTTTTCGCCGGGCACGCCCCGCGACCGTTTCGGCCCCTGTCCGGCCGCGGTCGGGGCGGGGCGTGCACCGGCCCAACCTGATTGAGGTCTTGTTCTTCATGCCCGCTTTCAAGCTTCGTATGCGCACCTCTGCCGCTCTTCTCGCCGGTGCCGCCGGTCTGACCGCGCTGGGCGCCGGCCTGGTGCCCGCCACCGCCTCGGCCGCGACCGCCTCGCCGCAGGCCATCGCCGCCCAGATCGTGCCGGCCGGCCAGCTCGCCTCGTTCAAGAACATCATCGCCCACGAGTCCAGCTGGAACGTGACCGCGACCAACCCGAGCTCGGGCGCGTACGGCCTGGCGCAGGCGCTGCCGGGTTCGAAGATGGCGACGCACGGCGCCGACTGGAAGACCAACCCGACCACCCAGATCAAGTGGGCGCTGGACTACATGAACTCCCGCTACGGCAGCCCGAACGCCGCCTGGACGTTCTGGCAGAACCACCACTGGTACTAAGCCGCCCCTCCCGTCCGCACACACGGACGGCACGACGGCTACCGGACCAACTGTCCCCCCTCACCCCGGGGTCGGACAGGGACCACCGGGGTGACGACAGGGCCCGGCCGCGCGCGATCCGCGCGGCCGGGCCCTTCGGCCGTTCCCGTCCGACGAAGGCCGGGCCCGCCGCCGGACCGGTCGGATATATTCGGGCCGAGACGAAGTCCCGCCCGCTCGGGCCCCGCCCGTCCCCGCCCGAGGAGCACCCGGTGCCCCAGCCCCCGCGCACCACACCCCGCACCGCGGCACGGACCGCGCCGCGCACCCCCGCGACCGCCACCACCCAGACCGTGGCGCAGGTCAACCAGACCGTGCTGCTGGAGGTCCTGCGCCGGCACGGCTCGCTCTCCCGGCAACGGCTGGCCGCGGAGAGCGGCCTGTCCACCGCGACCGTGCACCGCCTGGTCGAGGTGCTGCGGGCGGCCGGCCTGGTGATCGTGGAGACGGAGCGGGCGCCGTCCAGCGGGGGGCGGCCGCCGCAGCTGGTCCGCTACAACGCCGGCGCGCAGACCGTGCTCGCCGTGGCGATGCGCCCGCGCCGCATCGTCGGCGTGGTCGCCGACCTGCACGGCACGGTGCTGCACGAGACCGAGCACCACTGGACCGGTCTCGGCCCCGACCGGAGCCGCGAGCCGTCCGCCGAGGACCTCACCGGGCCGCTGCTGGCGCTGGTCGACGGCCTGCGCGCGTGGGCCGGCCGGCACGCCGGGGCCCCGCGCGCCCTGGTCGTCGGGGTGCCCGGGGTGGTCCGGGACCGGACCGGGCTGGTGGAGTTCGCACCGGCGCTGGACTGGCCCGGGATGCGGCTCCGCGCGCTGCTCCAGGAGCGGCTGGGCATCCCGGTCGCGGTGGAGAGCAACGTCGACCTGGTCGCGCTGGCCGTCCAGCACAGCGAGGCCGGCGCCGGGGTGGGCGACCTCGCGGCGGTGGTGGTCGGGATCGAGGTCGGCGCGGGCATCGTGCTCGGCGGGCGGCTGCACCGGGGCCGGCTGGGCTCCGCCGGTGCGCTCGGCCACCTGATGGCCGACCGCCGGGCCCTGGACCGGCCGCTCGGGCGGACCGGAGACACCCAGTCGCGGATCGGCGACCACGCCGTCGACCGGCGGATCACCGAGGCCGGGCTGACCGTCACCGGCACCTCGGCCGAGCGGGTCGCCGAACTGTTCCGGCTGGCCCGCGAGGGAGAGCCCGCGGCGGTCCGGCTGGTGGACGAGTTCACCGACGACCTGGCCCTGCTGGTGGCCAACCTGACCAGCGTGCTCGGCCCCGAACTCGTCGCGCTGGGCGGCCGGTTGCTCTGGGAGAGCGGGGGCGAGATGCTGCCCGCGATCGAATCCCGCCTCCAGGGCCGGGTCCCGGTGCTGCCGCGCCTGATGGTGGTGCACTCGACCACGACCGAGCTGGTCGGCGCGGCCGCCTCCGCCGTACGCCTCGCCGACGGGGCGACCTTCATCACCCGCTGAGCCGGGCGGCGGGGCGGACGAGCGGGCCGGACGAGCGGGGCGGACGCGCGCCCCGCCGCTTCCGGCCCCCTCCCGCGCTCCGCCGCACCCCTTCCGGGCCCCGCCACGCCCTCAGTACCCTCCGCACCCTCAGCCGCCCCTCGCCATCCTCACCGGTCCTCACCGGTCCTTCCCGGGCCTCTCCATCGCCCACTATTTCTCAGTGTGATAGAAACTCTCCGTGGGCACTCGACCAAAGGAGACCCGGATGTTCGCGGCCGCCTTCGCGATGGACCCCCTCCGCTTCCCCGACGTGTACGGCCCCGAGGCGTGCGCCCGGGTGACCGCGCGGGCGGAACCGGTCGAGGACCCGGACGCCCCCGGCGGGGTCTGGAGCACCGAACGGCTGGCCGCCGATCCGGACGCCCTGGGCGACGTCGAGGTGCTGTTCACCGGCTGGGGCGGCCCCGTCCTCGACTCGGCCGCGCTCGCCCGGATGCCCCGGCTCGCCCTGGTGCTGTACGGCGCCGGATCGGTGCGCCGGATCGCCACCCCGGAGTTCTGGGCCGCCGGCATCCCGATCGTCACCGCCGCCCACGCCAACGCCCTGCCGGTCGCCGAGTTCACCGTCGCCCAGATCGTCTACGCGCTCAAGGACGGCTGGCGGCACGTGCTCGCCGCCCGCTCCGCCCGCGCGCCGGTCCGCGTCGGCCGGGCCCCGGGCGCCTACGGGGCCACCGTCGGCGTGCTGTCGCTCGGCGCGACCGGGCGGCTGGTCTGCGAGCGCCTGCGCGACTACGACGTGCGGGTGATCGCCCACGACCCCTACACCGCTCCGCCACCGGGCGTGGAGGCGGTCGGCATGGACGAACTCTTCGCCACCGCCGACGTGGTGACCGTCCACACGCCGCTCACCGCGGAGACCCGGGGGCTGGTCGGCCGGCGCCTGCTCGCCTCGATGAAGCCCGGTGCGACGCTCGTCAACACCGCCCGCGGCGCCGTCCTCGACGAGCCCGCCCTGCTCGACGTGCTCGCCGAACGGCCGGACCTGTTCGCCGTGCTGGACGTCACCGACCCCGAACCCCCGCTGCCCGGTTCGCCGCTGTTCACCCTGCCGAACGTCGTGGTCACCCCGCACCTGGCCGGCAGCCAGGCGCTGGAGCGCCGCCGCCTGGGCGACCTGGTGGTCGGCGAGTTCGAGCGGTGGACGCTCGGCGAACCGCTCCGCTGGGCGCTCGACCGCCGCACCTACGAGCGGATGGCCTGACCATGACGGAGCCGCACACCGGGCCGCACGGCGTCGGCGACCGCCCCGACGGCGCACACCCCGCGGGGGACCACCGGCCGAACGTCCTGGTCGTCCTGACGGACCAGCAGACGGCCGACGCGATGAGCGCCACCGGGAACCCCCACCTCGCCACCCCGCACATGGACGCGCTGGCCGCCGCCGGCACCCGGTACCGGCAGGCGTACTGCGCCCAGCCGCTCTGCGCACCGTCCCGGGCCAGCCTGCTCACCGGGCTCCTGCCCAGCGGCCTCGGGGTCACCGGGAACGAGGGCGGGCCGGAGCCGCTGCTCGGCCGGCTGTTCGCCGGGGCCGGATACGACTGCGGCTACGGTGGCAAGTGGCACCTGCCGGAACTGGACCTGCCCGAGGGGCGGGGCTTCCGCCGGATCCACCCGGCCGGCGACGACGCCGGACTGGCCCGCGCCGCCGCCGCGTTCGTCCGCGAGCCGCGCGACCGGCCGTTCCTGCTGGTCGCCTCCTTCCTGGAGCCGCACGGAATCTGCGAGTGGGCGCGCGGCCAGGACCCGAAGACCGGACCGCTGCCCGCCCCGCCGCCCGCCGCGGACTGCCCTCCGCTGCCCGCCAACTTCCCGCCCGCCCCCTACGAGGCCAGGCTCCCCCGGCTCGCGCAGCGCGCCTGGGCACACACCCACCCCACCGAGGAGTGGCGCGAGGACGACTGGCGGCGGTACCGGTACGCCTACTACGCGCTCGTCGAACGGGTCGACCGGCACCTGGGGACGGTCCTCACGGCGCTCCACGAGCCGGACGACGGACCGGACGGCGGACCTGACGACGGGCCGGACGGCGGGCCGTCGGACGCACCCGGGAGGCGCCGGGAGACGGTGGTGGTGTTCAGCTCCGACCACGGCGACGGCGCCGGCGCGCACCGCTGGAACCAGAAGTGGGCGCTGTACGAGGAGTCGGTGCGGGTGCCGTTCCTGGTCAGCGGCCCGGGCACGGTGGCGGGCGCGGTCAGCGACCGGCTGGTCTCCACCGGCCCGGACCTCATCCCGACCCTCTGCGACCTGGCGGGCGTCACCCCGCCGCCCGGCCTGCCGGGGCGCAGCGTCCGGGCCCCGGCGCCCCGGGAGACCGTGGTGGTGGAGACCCGCTGGGAGCTGCCCGGGTTCAACAACGCCCTCGGCCGGATGATCCGCGACGAGCGGCACAAGTACGTCTGCTACGCCTGGGGCGACCACCGCGAGCAGCTCTTCGACCTCGGCGCCGACCCGGGTGAGATGGTCAACCTGGCCGTGGACTCGCGGTACGCCGCGCTGCTCGACCGGTTCCGTGCGCTGCTCGCCGGGCACTGCGCCCGGTCCGGTGACCCGTTCGCGCGCTTCGTCCCGGCGCCGGCGGCGGGCTGACCCTCCACGCGGGCCGGTGCGGACCGGTCCCCCGCCGAGCCGGGCCACGCCGAACCACGGCAGGCCGCGCCGGGCCCGCGCCGGTCAGGCCCGGTCGTCCAGCCCCAGCAGTTCGCGGGTCCGCCGGTACTTGGCGGCCAGCCGCTCGGCGGTCGCCGGGTCGAGGCTCGCCAGCCGGGCCGGGTCGGAGTTGTGCGCGAGGTCGGCCCGCTTGACGAGGAGGGCGCCGGGGGTGGCCAGGATGCGCGCGGTGTACTCCTCCAAGGGCTCTCCGGGGCGCTTGCTGAGCGCGTCCACGATCGCCTTGGTGGTGTCCGTGAGGGCGGCCCCGGCGAGCCAGTCGCGGGTCAGCGCGTCGTCCTCGATCGCGTCGTGCAGCCAGCCCGCCGCGATCTGCTCCTCGCTGCCGCCGCGCGCCGCGACGCCGCCCGCCACCGCCGCCAGGTGCTCGCTGTACGGGTGGCCGTTCTTGTCGGTCTGCCCGGCGTGGGCGGTCCGTGCGATCCGTTCGACCTCGGCCAGGCTCAGGTACTCCACACCGCCATCGTAGGACCCTCCCGCCGAGCCGGTCGCGGGGCCCTGCCCTCGGGCGCCTCCCGGCCGCCTGGTTGACTTCCGGCGACCCTCCCGCGGCGTGCCGACCGGCCCGCCGCGGGGCCGCAGCCGTGCCCGGCGGCGAACCCGCCGGGTGCCGGACCCGCCGAGGTGGCCATGCCCAGCCTGCACCCGCTGCTCTCCGGCTTCGCCCCGATCTGGGCGCTCACCGCCGTGGGCTACCTGCTCGGCCGGAGCGGGCTGCTCGGGGAGCAGGCGGAGCAGGTGCTGAACCGGTTCGTCTTCCACGCGGCCATGCCGGCCGCGCTGTTCCTGATGATCGCCCGCACCCCGCTGGACCGGTTCGCCAACCCCTCGATGGCGGCGTTCACCGCGGGCACGGCGGTGGCGGGCGGGCTGGGCCTGCTGGCCTCGCAGCGGCTGTTCGGGCGGGGCGTGCCGGAGCGGGCGGTCGGCGGCATGGCGTCCGGCTACGTCAACTCGGCCAACCTGGGCATACCGGTGGCGGTGCAGGTGCTCGGCGACGCCTCGTTCGTGGGCCCGGTGGTGCTGTTCCAGATCCTGGTGGTCACCCCCGTCGTGCTGACGGTGCTGGACTCGCGGCGCGCGGGGCTCCGGGCGGCGCTGACCCTGCCGCTGCGCAACCCGATCCTGCTGGCGGTGGCCCTGGGCGCCGTGCTGTCCGCGACGGGGTGGCGGGCGCCCGCCGAGCTGAACCGTTCCTGCGAACTGCTCGGCGGTGCGGCCGTGCCGACCGCCCTGGTCGCCCTCGGACTCTCGCTGTGCCACCGGCCGGCCGTCGGCGTCGCCTCCCGGTACGCGGAGGTCGGGGTGGCCGTCCTGGCGAAGACCGTCGTCCAGCCGCTGGCCGCCTACGCGGTGGGCGCCTTCGTGCTCCACCTGTCGGACCACCAGCTGCTCACCGTGGTCCTGTTCTCCGCGCTGCCGACCGCGCAGAACGTCTTCGTGTACGCCCGCGAGTACGGCCACGGCGCGGCGCTGGCCCGGGACGCGGTGCTGGCCTCGACCCTGGTCTCGATGGCGACCCTGTCGGTGGTCGGGTGGGCGCTCGGGCCGTCCTGAACCCCGGCCCGAACGCCCGTTCCCCGTAACGCCGCGTCGCCGTAATGCCGTAACGCCGTACCGCCGTGACGCAGCGTCGCCGTACCGCCGCGCTACCGCGGCGCCCCCGGCCTCAGCGGTCCCGCACCGCGATCAGCTCGCGCCCGCGCAGCGTGTACAGCAGGCCTTCGTCGTCGGCCGCCACCCGCGCACCGCTGTACCACTCGGCGTCCACCTGGACCAGCACGGTCGCCGCGAGCGTCTCCGGGTCGAGCCGGAACAGCGTCCGCTCGCTGATCCCGTACACCCGGCCGCGCGCCACCAGCAGGCGCGGGTTCGCCGAGGTGATCGCGCGCAGGTCGGCGCGGACGCCGATCACCGGGGCGGAGACGCCGCCGCCCGGGCGCCGCCGGGCCGTCCTGAGGTCGACCGAGAAGGCCTGCCCGTTCACCGTGATGCCGAACAGCCGGCGGCCGTGCACCACCAGGCTGCTGATGCCCGAGCCGAAGTCCGTGCCGGTCCGCCAGAGTTCGCGCCCCGCCTCCGGGTCCCAGGCGGCGAGGTCGCCGCGCGGGCCGGTGGTCTTGGCGTTGTCCCCGCCGAGGAACGCCTGGCCGTGCCCGGCCGCGACCGCGCGGACCAGCTGCTCGGGCCCGAGCGGGTCGACGTGCACGGTGGGCCGGCCGCTGCCGGGCCGGTAGGTGACGAAGGACCCGCCGCCGGTGGTGTCGGCCTGCACGCCGAGCAGCAGCAGCCCGTGCTCCTCGTCCCAGCGGATCGTCTGCGGCCGGTTCTGCTCCTGCGGGAGCTTCGCCTCCTGCACCGGCTCCGCGTCCTCCCACGGGTTGTAGCGCCAGATGCCCTGCGAGGAGTAGACGCCCAGGTAGAGGGTGTCGTCGTCGAGGACCACGGTGTCCTTGGCCTCGCCGGGCACGGGCAGCTTCCGCACCGTGCCCTCCTCCAGGTCGTGCAGCGCGACCGAGCCGTTGCCGCCGACGTAGACGCGGCCGTTGCGGGCCGCCAGCGACATGCCGAGCTGGGCCTCGGCGGGCGCCCCGGCGGACACCAGGTCGGTGGTGGTGACGGCGGCGGTGGCCGTGGAGAGGGTCCACGCGGTACCGCCCTCGGTGACGCCCACCAGGGTGTCGCCGATCCGGCCGAGGCCCCAGGTGTTGCCGTCCGGGACGGGCACGGCGAACTGCTCCAGGCTCCCGGCGGCGAGCCGGTAGCGCCAGACGACGCCCTGCTCGGTGGAGGTGAACCAGACGGTGTCGCCCACGCGCTGGAAGTTGGTGATGCTCTTGGTGCCGGGCACCGGGAACGACCGCAGCACCGCGTGGGTGGCCGGGTCGAGGAAGGCGACGTGGGCGGGCTTGCCCTCGGTGGAGACGGCCAGCAGGTCGTCCCCCAGCGCGGTGATCTGCCGGATGATGGTGTCGGCCGACAGGTCGGGCGGCGTGATGTCGGTGGTCCGGCCGGTGGCCCGCTCCACCGCGAACAGGCTGGCGAGGGTGGCCCCGCCGCCGCCCGCCAGGTTGCTGCCGACACCCAGGTAGGCGTGGGTCGCGGTGGCCTCGACGGCCCGGCCCTGGGTGGCGCCCGGCGCGGGCGAGGCCACCTCGGCGAGCACGCCGGTCGCCGGGTCGTACGCGTACAGGCCGGGGCCGGCCGCACGGCCCTTCTGCCGTCCGGTGGCGTACACCACGCCGTCGGGGGCGACCGCGACGTCCCGGACGTCGGCGCCGGGGACGCTGACGAGGCCGCGCACGCTCCCGTCGGCCGGGTCCAGGCGGTAGAGGTTGACGGCCTTCGGCGCGTCCGTGACGCCCAGGTAGAGGAGGCCCCCGTGGGCGGCGGAGCCCTGCACGAAGTTGCCGGTCGGCAGGGCCGCGGTGGCCGTGACCCGACCGGTCGGCACGTGGTAGCCGACCACCTTGGCGGGGGCGAGGTTCCGCGAGCCGATCCAGAGGGTCTCGCCGAGCAGGGTGGCGCTCATCAGCGGGAAGTCGGCGTTCCCCGGGCCGAGTCCGGTCACCTTGGGGCCGGACGGGCGCGGCGCGGCGGCGGCGGGTCCGGCGCCGAGGGCGGCCAGGGCCGTGGCCGTACCGGCGCCGAGCAGGAGCTGGCGGCGGGAGGGACGGGCGGCACGGGAGGGCTGGACCGGGCGGGAGGGGCGTGCGGACGTCATGGCGCTCCTAGGAAGGGGGCCGCAGGGGGGGGCGGCGGCGGCGGGTGCGGCGGGGCAGCGGGGCAGCGGATGGGGCGGGGCGGTGCACGGCGGGGGCGGTTCCACCCGCGGCCCCGACCCGGCGCTCGGGCCGGGCTCGGGCCGGGCCCGGGCCGGGCGGGGTACGCGCGGCCGGTGGGCCACCCGGTCGGGGGCCACATGGACGGGGGCCACATGGGCGGGCCGGGGTCCGTCCGGGTGCCCGTCAGTGCGAGGCGGCGGCGAGCAGCTCGCGGGTGTAGGGGTGGGCGGGCGCGGTGAACAGCTCGGCGGCGGGGGCGTGTTCGACCACCCGGCCGTGGCGCATCACCAGCACCTCGTCACAGAGGTGGCGGACCAGCGCGAGGTCGTGCGAGATGAACACCAGGCCCACGCCGGTCCGGCGGCGCAGGTCGAGGAGGAGGTTGAGGATCTGCGCCTGCACGGAGACGTCCAGCGCCGAGGTCGGCTCGTCGGCCACCAGCACCTCCGGCCCGACCGAGAGCGCCCGGGCGATCGCGACCCGCTGACGCTGCCCGCCGGACAACTGGTGCGGCCGGGCGTCGAGCAACCCCACCGGGAGCCCCACCAGTTCGCACAGCTCGTCGACCCGGGTGAGCGGCAGACCGTGGGTGAGCAGCGGTTCGGCCAGCGTCTGCCGGATCGTCATGCGCGGGCTGAGCGAGGCGTAGGGGTCCTGGAAGACGAACTGGACCCGGCGGCGCAGCGCGCGCTCCTCCGCGGGCGAGACCTCCGCCCAGGAACGGCCGCCGACCCGGACGGTACCGCCCTGCGGGCGGAGCAGCCCGAGCAGGGCGCGGGCCAGTGTCGACTTGCCGGAGCCGGACTCGCCGATCACCCCGACGGCCCGGCCCGGCGCCGCCGTGAGGCTGACGCCCTCCAGTGCGGGCGCGCTCCGGCGGCCGCGGCCGTAGCGGACGGTGAGGTTCTCGGCCACCAGGACGGGGACCGCAGCGGCGGGGTCCGTGACGGTGGGCTCCACAGCGGCGGGCTCCGGGCCGGACGATCCGTCCGTGCCGGCGGAGTCGGCCCGCCGCCCGGCCGGAACGCCCGGCGCCGCCGGTCCGCCGGCCTGCGCCGCTCCGCCGTCCCCGGAGGCGCGCTCCTCACCGTCCGCCGGGACCGGCACCGGCACCGGCACGTGGCAGGCGTGCCCGCGCTCCCCGAGGACCTCCCAGGCGGGCGCCTCCTCGGTGCACCGCGCGGTGGCGGCGGCACAGCGCGGCGCGAACGCGCAGCCGGGCAGGGGTTCGCCGGCGGCCGGCGGCCGGCCGCCGATCACGGTGAGCGGCCGCCCGGGCGGGCCGTCCAACCGGGGGACGGCGGCCAGCAGTCCGGCCGTGTAGCGGTGCCGCGGCCCGGCCAGCAGGGCCTTGGCCGGGGCCCGTTCGGCGATCCGCCCGGCGTACATGACCTGGACGGTGTCGCAGGTCCGGGCGACCACGCCGAGGTCGTGGGTGATCAGCAGGACGGCGGTGCCGGTCTCGTCACGGAGCCGGACCAGGAGGTCGAGGACGTCCGCCTGGGTGGTGGGGTCGAGGGCGGTGGTGGGCTCGTCGGCGATCAGCAGGTCGGGCCGGTTGGTCATCGCCATGGCGATCAGGACGCGCTGGCGCATCCCGCCGGAGAACTCGTGCGGGCGGTCGCGGTACCGGCGCCCGGGCTCGGGGATGCCGACCAGCTCCAGGAGTTCGAGCGCGCGGGCGCGGGCGGCGGCCCGGGAGGCTCCGTGCACCCGGGCGGCCTCGGCCAGCTGGTGGCCGATCGGCATCCGGGGGTTGAGGTAGGCGAGCGGGTCCTGGAAGACCATCCCGATCCGGCGGCCGCGGACGGCCCGCATGCCGGGTTCGGGGAGGGCGAGCAGGTCGGTGCCGTCGAGGCGGACCGTCCCGGCGGTGGTCCGGCAGCCGGGCGGGAGCATCCGGTTGGCGGCGAGCGCCGTGAGCGTCTTGCCGGAGCCGGACTCGCCGACCAGGCCCAGGATCTCGCCGGGGCGGAGGGTGAAGTCGACGCCATGGACCACCTCGTGGGCCCCGGCGGCCACCCGCAGTCCGGCCACCTCCAGCAGCGGCACCGCCGGTTCGGCACGGCCCGCCCCGCGGTCCGCGGCGGCCGCGGTGTGGTCGGCGGTCGCGGGGCGGCCGGTGCCCACGGTGGGGCCGTCGGCGGCGGTGCGGGCGGTCTCGGTGGGCGTGGTCACCGCAGCTTCTCCCGGTTGAACGAGTCGGCGAGCAGGGTCAGCCCGAACACCAGCAGGCCGAGCAGCAGGACGGGCGCGAGTGCGTAACCGGGGTGCAGGAAGAGGTACTTGCTGCCGGTGTTGATCATCGTGCCGAGTGAGGGGGTGGGCGGCTGGATACCGAACCCGAGGACGCTCAGACCGCCCTCGATCTTGGCCGCGTGCGCCATCGCAACGGCGACCAGGGCGGTGGCCGCGTCGGTGACGTTGGGCAGCACGTACCGCCGGAGGGTCCGCCCGCGCGGCACGCCGAGCACCCGGGCGGCCACAACGTGGTCCCGGGCCAGCTGCGCCAGCAGGGCGGCGCGGGCCTGGCGGCCGAAGACGGGCAGGGCGCTGAGCACGATGGTGAGGACCACACTGCCCAGGCCCGGCTTGAGGATCAGCGCGATGGCGAGGCCGAGCAGCAGGCCGTGGAAGCCGAGCAGCAGGTCGAAGAGGCGCTGGACGGCCTCGCCGAGCAGTCGGCTGAGCCCGCCCAGCAGCCCGAGCAGCGTGCCCAGCACGGCGGCGACGGGGACGGCCAGCAGACAGACCAGCAGCTCGATCCGGACCCCGAACAGCGCGCGGGCCAGCAGGTCGCGGCCGACCTCGTCGGTGCCGAGCGGGTGGTCCCAGGAGGGTCCGGCGAGCGCCTCGCGGCCCTGCTGGTACGGGTCGGCGGGGAGCAGCAGCGGGCCCAGCAGGCCGAGCAGCACCACCAGGGCGACCAGCGACGCCCCGGTCCGGCCGCGTCGGCCGCGCAGCGCGGCGGGCAGCGCGGGCAGGACGCGCCGGCGGCGGGTCCCGGCGGCGGCCGCATCGGCGGCACCGGCCGCCCCGGCGGCGTCTGCGGCGTCTGCGGCGGCGTCGGCCGCACCGGCGGTCCCAGTGGTGGTGGCGTTGGTGGTCATCGGGACTCCCCGGTGCCGGCGCGGGCGATCCGCGGGTCGAGGCGGCCGACCAGCAGCTCGGAACCGAGCTGGACGGTGACGGCCACCGCGACCGCGAGCATGATCAGGGTCTGGGCGACGGGGTAGTCGCGCTGGTTGATGGCGTCGAGCAGCAGCTGGCCCAGGCCGTGCCGGGCGAAGAGCTGCTCGGCGACGACGGCCCCGCCGAGCAGCTCACCGAGGTTGAGCCCGAACTCGACGCAGAACGGCGCCAGGCTGTTGGGCACCACGTGCCGCAGCAGGATCCGCCGGGGCGGGGCCCCCTTGGCGACCGCGGTGAGCACGAACTCCTCCTGCCGGGTGCGGCGGATCTCGGTGGCGAGCAGCCGGGCGAGCACCACCGACCCCGGCAGGGCCAGTGCGACGGCGGGCAGCACCAGGTACTGCACGGCCAGGTCGGGCGCCGTGAACAGGTCCTTCTCACCGCCGGCGGGGAGCACCCGGAGCAGGACGGCGAAGACGAAGACGAAGAGCACGGCGGTGACGTAGACCGGCAGGGCCAGCACCGCGGTGGTGAGCGGGTCGAGGGCGCGGGCCAGCCGGCCGCGCCGCTCGGCGGCCAGCGCGGCTCCCAGCAGCAGGCCGAGGACGAGCATCAGCAGGCCGGCGGCGAGGGCGAGCTGGAGGGTGGACCCGAGACTCTGGCCGATCATCCTGGTGACGGGTTCGCGGTAGTGGAAGGAGAGTCCGGGATCACCGGTGAGCAGCCCGCGCAGCCAGCCGAGGTACTGCACGGGCAGCGGCCGGTCCACGCCGAGCCGGCGGCTGAGCTGGTCGCGCTGCTCCTGGTCGGCCTCGGCGCCGAGGGCGGCCGAGACCGGGTCGCCGGGGGCCAGGTGGAGCAGCAGGAAGACGGCCACCGAGGCGAGCCAGAGGGTGGCCAGCGCTCCGGCGGCCTTTCTGGTCCAGTACGGCACGGGGGTTCTCCGGGTGGTCGGGCAGTGCGGGCGGGCCGGGTGGTTCACCGGCCCCGGGCGGTGGGGGTCGCCCGGGGCCGGCGTCGGCGGGGCGGGGCGGTGCACTGCGCTCGGGCAGTGCGTGTGGTGCGCGCGGTGCGTTCCGTGCGCGCGGATCCGAACGGGCCGGGACGCCCAGGGACGGGCGTTCAGGCGTCCCGGCGGGTGTCGGTCAGCCTCAGGTAGCCGAGCGCGCTCGTGGACACGTCGTGCACCGAGGAGGCGAAGGCGTAGGTCTCCCAGGCGTGCGCGAGCGTGATGTGGAAGGACTGCGCGAGCAGGTACTCGGAGAGCTCGTGGTTGACGTCGGCCCGGGCCTGATCGTCGGCGGCCGCGAAGGCGCGGTCCTGGAGCTGCGCGTAGGCGGGGTCGGTCACGTGCGAGGTGTTCTTCCCGACCTGGAGCGGCCCCGAGACGGTGATGCCGCTGAGCGGCGAGACGCTGACCATGCCGTGGTTGGCCACGAACAGGCCCTCCAGCGTGCCCTGCTGGATCTTCGGCTGGATCGCCGCGTTGTCCAGCAGCTGCACGTCGACGCCGAAGCCGGCCTGCTCCAGGTCGTACTTCACCAGTTCGACGAGCGAGGTGAAGATCGGCGAGTTGGCGGCGGTGAGCGGCACCCGGGCGCCCTCCGCGCCGGCCTCCCGGAGCAGGCCCCGGGCCTTCTCCGGGTCGTGCCGGTAGCGGGTGACCTGGTCCGGGGTGACGCCGGGGGTGTTGGACGGCCAGGGCAGGCTGCTGGCCTCGGCGTGGCCGCCGTAGACCTGGGCGACGATGCGGTCGCGGTCCACCGCGTACTGCAGCGCCTGGCGGACCCGGACGTCGTCGAAGGGCTTGGAGGCCACGTTCACGCCGAGGAACGCCTGCTGGTAGGAGGCCTTGGCGGACTGCACGGTGAAGCCGGGGTTCCCGGCCAGCACCTTGAGGTCGCGGCCGGGGACGGCGCCGATCAGGTGCGCCTGCCCGGACTGGAGCGCGGACAGGCCCGCCTGGCTGCTGGTCACCGAGCGGACGGTGATCCGCTCGAAGCGGGGCCGCCCGCTCTGCCAGTAGCGGTCGTAGCGGGCGAGGTCGAGCTGGTTGCCGCCCTTGAACGCCTGCCAGGTGAACGGCCCGGTGCCGTTGACCTTGTCGGAGGCCTTGCCCTCGACGTAGCTCCGGGCGTCGACGACGGGGTTGAAGGCGAGCGCGTCGAACAGGTTGCTGGTGGGCTTGGCGAGGGTGAGCGTGACCTCGTTCCGCGCACTGGCCTTGATGTCGGCCAGCCGCTCCAGCAGCGGCTTGACCTGGGAGGCCTTGGTGGCGCCGACCAGGGAGAAGACCACGTCGTCGGCGTCGAGCGCGCGTCCGTCGTGGAAGGTGACGTCCTCGCGCAGCTTGAGCACCAGCTTCAGCCGGTCGGCGCTCCACTCCCACGAGCTGGCGAGCCAGGGCACCGGCTGGAGGGTCTTCGGGTCGAGGTCGACCAGCCGGTCCAGGACGAGGTTGACGAACGCCGGGGTGTCCGGGCCGCGGTGGAGCAGCTGGGTCGGGTCGGGCGCGCTGCCGTACACGATCTGCAGGTCGGCTGCGGAGGCCTTGGCGGTGGCGCCCGCGTCACCGCCCGGGGACGGGTCGGTGGCCGAGCGGCAGCCCGCCGCCAGCAGGGCCGCTCCGGCGCTCAGGCCGAGAAAGCCTCTTCGGTGCAGGCCGGGGTGGCGGGCTGCTTCGCTCATGGTGCTGCTACCTCTTGGTGGTTGGTTTCGGTGGGGCCGGTCGGGCAGGGAGTCCCTCGTCCGGCTCAGTACTTGGTGACGACCACGCTGTCGCTGTAGAGCACCACGTCGGGTCCGCCGGTCGGGTAGGGGATGCCCTTGGCGGGGTTCCAGTTGGCGCGGTAGATGCCGGTCTTGAAGTAGGGCGCCTGGTTCTGGTGGTAGTTGTTGAGTCCGCTGCGGGTGCCGACCTGGACGCCGTCCCGGAGCACGGTGATCGATCCGGGCGTGGTGGCGGTGGACCAGGTGACGTCGAAGGCCCACTGGTTCCAGTGGCCGAACTGGACGGCGCCGAGCGGGATCACGGCCTCCTCGACGGTGGAGGGGTCGGTCAGCCAGTGCACCTTGAGGCGCCAGTTGCCGTCCTTGACGGTGAGCGCGATCGGCGGCTTGGTGTCGCTGCCGTCGGCGAGCGGGTAGCCGTGCCACTGGGCGACGATGGTCTCGGTCGAGGTCTGCACCCAGTCGGCGGGCAGGTAGTCGGCGAAGGCGAAGCGGTAGCTGCCCCAGCCCAGGGCGCTGACGGCGACTTCGGAGCGGTAGGACTGGCCGTCGTTCGGCACGCTGAACCGGCCGGCCAGGCCCGAGCCGCCGGCGGGCCCGGCGGTGACGGTGATGCTGCCGTTGCCGTCGATCCGCTGGCGGGTCCAGTTGGCGACGGTGCCGGACTCGAAGTCGTCGGAGAAGACGGTGGTCGAGGCGGTGCCGATGGCGTTGGTCGCGTTGGCGTTGGTCGCGTTGGCGTTGGCGGTGGTGGTGGTGCCGCCGGGGGCGGTGCTCGCGACGGCGGCCGGGGCTGCCAGGGTGCCGGTCAGCAGGGCGGCGGCGACGGCGGTGCCGGCGAGCCGGCGCAGGGTGGGACGGGACGGGGTCATGGGTTCGGTGCTCCTCGGGGCGTGCGGGTTCGGGTGACGGTGACCGGGGCGGCCGGCCGACGACGGGGTTCCAGGCGTCAGCCGGCCCGTCGACAGGAGGCCCCCGCCGGCCCGGCGGCGCCGTCCCGACCGGTACCGGCGGCCCGGCCCGCACCGGCACCCCCGCCGGAACCGCCGGCGCGCCCGCCGTCGCCGGCCCGGCCGACCCAGGTGGGGCTCGACCACGCCCACTGGTCGTTCAGCTGCCGGACCCGTACGTGGTAGAAGTCGCCGTCGCCGCCCGGCCGTTCGTCGACCAGGTCCAGCTCGGCGGTGAGCTCCCGGGCGGGCACCGCCCGGTCGAAGCGGAAGGCACCGGAGACGAACCCGCCGGTGAACCCCGTGCGGGGGCCCTCCCGCAGCTCGCCCACGGCGTACGAGGTCTCGACCCCGTTGACGACCGCCGTCAGCCTGGTCCGGTCGTCGCCCGACACGGCGAGCGAGAAGCCCTGGGTGGCGTCGGTCGCGGTGTTGGGGTTGCCCTCGGTGACGGTCCGCAGCCGCAGCTCGCCCGGACCGGTGCGCCGCCAGTCGGAGGGCCGGTACGAGGCGGGCTCGGCGGCGGCCGGTGCGACCGTCTCCGAACCGCGCAGCCGGGGCTGGACGTCCAGCAGCTCGCCGCCCTCGACCCGCAGCACGACGTCCCAGTGGACGGGCGTCTCGCGCTTGCCCCAGCCGACGGCGAAGCCGAGCGTGCCGTCGAAGGCGGCGGACCGGACCGCCGCGCCGAGCAGTTCGGGCCGGGAGAGGCGGTGGATCGGCACACCGTTGCGGACCACCTCGACGTGGTCGAGCGCGTCCCGGCCCTGTACCGTCACCCGGATCCGGCGGCGGTCGGCCGACACCGTCCCGGCGCCCATCGGCGCGCCGTTGACGGAGGCCGCGAGCAGGATGCGGTCACCGGTGATCGCGTAGGTGCGCCGCTGCTCGATCGCGTCCCAGACCGCCCGGCGGGTCAGTTCGGGCGCCCAGACGGCGAGCCGGCCGTGGCCATGGCTGCCGGGGAAGGCGCTGTGGTGGTCGGTGGAGCCGATCAACCCGAACCGGTGGCCGAGCCGCAGCCCGTGCACGGCCGTCCCGGTGGTGTCGCGCGGGCCCATGGTGTGCAGGTAGGTGCGCGGCGCCTCGTCGGACTCGGCGCAGCCGTGCATCGACATCATCTCCACCACCGGGGCGAACTCCTCGGTGTAGGCGTCCCAGTTGATGCCGCGCCGCCCGGTCCCGTAGCCGATGTGGTGCGGGAGCGCCCAGGTCCGGACGCCCTCGGCGGCGAGGGCGCGCAGCCGGCCGCGCAGTTCCTCCAGGCTGCCCGCCCGGATGATCTCGCCGCGCGGCCCGTCGAAGTACACGCAGTGGTCGCCGTAGGCGAGGCTGTGCCACTCGAAGGACTGGAAGGTGACGAACCGGCCGTCCTCGTGGGCGGCGGCGGTCACCTCCTGGACGTGCTCCCAGCGGTCGGCGAGCCGGGCGAAGCCCTCGGTGTGGTAGTCGACCAGCGAGGCCAGTTCGGGGGTGCGCTCCGGCAGGTCGTGCCACCAGCCGTGCCCGGTGACGCTGGCGAAGTCGAGCTGGAGGCGGGCGTTGGCGTACGCGTCCTCGACCGGGCCGTGGCCGTAGCTGATCCCGCAGTGGTTGTGGATGTCGCCGACGTACAGGCCGAGACCGCCGTAGCCGGGTGCGTCGGTGGTGGGGGCTGTCATCGGGCGGGCTTCCTCTGCGGTGCGGGGTCCGTCACGCTCCGGGGTCCGTGGCGGACGGGGTCCGTAGCGGACGGGGTCCGTGGCGGTCCGGGCTGACGATCACCTTCGGTGGTCGGTCGGCGTGGTGGGTCGACCCTCTTTGATCGACTGTGAGAAGAAGTCTTCCCCGATCCTTCGGCGGTGGTCAAGACCGGGCCGATCGGCGTTGCCCGATCGCCACAGGAAGAAACACAGGCTTCACAGAAGCCCATCAGGCACAATCAGACCCTCGCTGGCCGGGGGCCGACCAGTCGTCCAGGGTCACTTCCGCGAAACTTTCTATCGATCTGATAGAAACTCCCGGAGTACCTGCTGCCTCCCGTGAGGACGACCCACCGGCCATGCCGATCACCGACCTGCCCGCACCGCCCGACCTCAGCGCGTCCGTCCTCGTCCGCGCACCCGAGCACCCCGGCCCCGGCTACTGGGCCGGCTGCCCGAGCATCCGCTACGAGGCCGACCGGGACCGCTTCCTGCTCACCTACCGCGAGCGCCGCCCGCGCGGCACCGGCGCGGCGGACGGTGCGGGCGGCGACGGCGGCCAGGACCGGGGCTGGCGCTGCGCGGTGGCCGAGAGCCGGGACGGCATCGAGTTCCACGACCTCTGGTCGGTCGAGCGCGCCGAGCTCGGCTCCCCGTCGATGGAGCGGTTCGCCCTGCTCCCCCGCGACGGCGGCTACCTGCTCCACCTCAGCTACGTCGACCCGGCCGACAACCGCTGGCGGATCGACGCCGTCCGGGCCGCCTCACCGGATGCCTTCGACCTCGCCACCCGGACCCCGGTGCTCACCGCGGCCGGCACCGCCACGGAGGGCGTCAAGGACCCGTACCTGCTCGAACACGACGGCACCGTCCGGCTGTTCAGCACCGTCTCGCGCGCCCGCGCCTTCACCGCCGAGGAACGCGAACGCGCCCACGCGTCCGCCGACATCCACACCACCGGTCTCACCGTCCAGCCGACCGCGCTCGCCGACTCCCCCGACGGCCTGCGGTTCACCGCCCCGCCCGGCCGGGACGCCGAGGTCCTGGACGTCGGCCCGGACACCGCCTGGGACGCGTACGAGTCCCGGATCACCGCCGTCCTCCCGGACGGCGACGGCGGCTGGCTCGCGCTCTACGACGGCTCGGCCGACGCCGCCGGCAACTACGAGGAACGCTGCGGCCTGGCCGTCTCCGCCGACCTGCGGCGGTGGGACCGGCTGACCACCGACGGCCCCTGGCTGAACGTCCGGTACGCCGACGTGGTCGCCGCGCGCGGCCGCTGGTACCTGTACTACGAGCAGACCCGGGCGGACGGCGCGCACGAGCTGCGGGTGGCCGTACTGGAGGAGTTCGCCGGACTTCGGCCGTAACGGGCCGACGGGGCCGGGCGGTTGCGGCGGGCGCAGGGGCCGTGCCCCGGGGTCGACGCATCGCCCGGTCCCGGACCCGAACCCGGACCCGGACGCCGCCCCGCCCGGCCCGCACCGCTGTCCCGTCACCCCTGCGAGCGGGCCGCGGCCACCACTCCGCTCATCGCCGTCAGGAACCGCTCCGCGACCGCCAGTTCCGCCTCCTCGAAGCCGCCCATCGCGGCGACCAGGTCGGCGATGAGCCCGCCGAAGAAGGACTCCCCGAGTTCGACCGCCCGGTCCTCGACCAGCAGCCTGACCTTGCGGCGGTCCTCCGGATCGCGCTCGCGCCGGATCAGGCCGAGCCGCACCAGCCGGTCGACGAGGCCGGTCGTCCCCGCCGAGTTCAGCCGCAGCGCGTCGCCGAGCCGCCCGGGGGTGACCACGGTTCCGGCCCGGGCGGCGTCCAACAGGTGGACCAGCGCCCGCAGGTCGGTCGGGTGCAGGCCGTGCTGCGTCGCGAACTCGGCCCCGAACAGGTCGAGTTCGACGGTCAGCCCACGCAGCAGATGGACCAGCCGCATCGGCGGCTGCGCTTGCTCCACCCTGGTGTCCTTTCCTCGGGGGTCACTCGGGCGTATTCTCTCGCTCAGCGAGATACATGCCCAGCGAGATACACGTCGGACGAGATGCATGTTCGGCGAGCGACTCCATCATCCCCGGGGGTACCCATGTCCGCACACCCCGCCGCCGACCCCGCCGCCGACCCGGCCCTCGCCGCCTTCCTCTCCGCCTACGACGACGCCCTCGCCCGCTGGCCCGTCCCCACCGAGGCACTCGACGTCCGGACGCCCCACGGCACCACCCGGGTCAACGCCTGCGGCCCGCGCGACGGCCGCCCCGTCGTCCTGCTGCACGGCGGCGGCGCCACCTCCGCCTGCTGGTCCGCCAACGTCGCCGCGCTCGCCCGGGCCGGCCACCGCGTCCTCGCCGTCGACCTGATCGGCGACCCGGGCCGCAGCGTCCCCTCCGGTACCCCGCTCGACGTGCCCACCGCCGACCTCGTCGGCCACTCCTACGGCGGGTGGACCGCCCTCCGGTACGCCCTGCACGCGCCCGCCCGGGTCGGCCGCCTCGTCCTCCTCGACCCCACCCAGTGCTTCGCCGGCTTCCGCCCCGGCTACCTGCTGCGGGTCCTGCCCCTCTTCGTACCGCCGCGTACCGCCGCCAAGGCCCGCTCCTACCTCGACTGGGAGAGCGGCGGGACCGCCCTCGACCCCACCTGGCGGGAGCTGTACGCGCTCGGGTACGCCGGCTTCCCCGCCGCCCGGCCGGTCACCGGCCCGCGCCCCACCCGGCAGCGACTGCAGGCGCTCACCGCGCCCGTGCTGGTCCTGTTCGCGGAACGGAGCCGCACCCACGACGCCGCGGCACTGGCCGACCGCACCCGCCGGCTGCTCCCCTCCGCCACCGTCGCGGTCCTCCCGGAGACCTCCCACCACACCCTCCCGGCAGCCCGCCCGGACGAACTGAACCGGCACCTCACCACCTTCCTCGCCCCCGACCCTGACCACGGGCCGGGGTGACTGGGGCGGCCGGCTCTCGGCGAAGCCGGTCCCGTCCCGCTGACAGCGCGCCGGACCGTCATCCGTCGCCCCGGCCGGCCGTGAATCACAAGCAGCACGCCCGGCTCGAACTCGCCGAGGCCTGAGCACGGCCGATCGGCCACCTTCGGGAGACGGTCGGCGACAGCCTGAACGCCGGGGCGGCTCAGGTCGTCCCTGAGCGCGCCCGCGCCTGGGGCTCGCAGCCAGCAGCCCGAGAACTCGACAACCACATCGCGGACAACCCGTCCGCGCTGACCACGCCGTCCCCGTACTCACCGCCGCCCCTGGACCGGACTCCTTCGCGCGCTCGCGGCCTCCGGCCACGGATCGGCTGTCACCCAGTCGGCGTGCGTTGACTGCGGGCGCGACGACAGGTCCCTCCTTCGGATGTCGCCGCAGGGAAGGTCCTGCGTGCGTCGCTGCCTCAACGGCGAGTCACTCCCGATCGAAGTCCGCATCACCGGAGCCCCCCGTCCAGCTCTACGCCCTGCAAGTCACCCGAATCGAACCTCGCTCCAGCAGACCATGACGGCCGCCGATTCCTACTTCCTGACCGCCTGCCCAGCCGACCCCGTGTCGCGACCGGCTTCTACGAGCCCATGAAGCAGCACGGCCTGCCCGTCACCAGTGCTCGAAACACCGCCGTGATGGAGACTGTGACCGATCCTCACCCAATCGTGGTCGCCGACCTTTTCGGCGTCTCACCGGGCACGGCGCATATCTGGGCGCAGTTTGCCCAGAAAAGTTTGGCCTACTGTCTGTCAGCCTGCGACATGCGAAAGGAGAGCCCGCAGGGCGAGCGTGTGCCGGCTGATTAAACTGCCGAGTTGTCATCGAGAAGACGTTGAAGATTCATTCGAGCCGCGCGCACGTGGACTCTGACCGTAGATTCCTTGAGAATGAGAATCTGGGCGATTTCTCGATACTCTATTCCAGCTGCTATTAGTCGCATGATTTCCGCCTGCCTTGATGGCAGCTGATCGATCAGCTGCAGGATTTCCATGCGACTATGATCGGGTTCTTCGACGATATCGGGCCCGACGCGCTTGCCGCCGGCTTGTAGGTCGTGGGGAACTTCCCATTGGCGCCGCCGGAAATGGTTGATGGCTGCATTTCGCACGGTGGTGAAGAGGTAGCCCGCTGGGTTGGCAAGCGTCATGACATGGTCCCACCTTCTATACAGGGCTAGGAACGCGTCGCTGACGACCTCCTCTGCGCTGGGGAGGTCAAGGCCTCTCTGTACCGCATAGACGAGTGCCCTGCGAAGGTTTTCCATGTAGAACGCCTCAAACTCCAGTGGGAGCGAGACGGGGGTTCCCGCCTCGCTCCCACTGGACTCGGTTGCCCGGATCACTGGCCGTCCGAGTCGGGGCCGGCCGCTCCCCACGCGAGATTGACGGATCCACGGAGGTTGAGCGCTCGATAGCCGCGCCGGCCGGCCATGATGACCAACTGGACGCCCAGGGCGGCAATGGAGCCGATGTGGATGTAGCTGGTGATCTCGTCGGCCGTGGTGTGGGGACCTGTGAATCGACCCACAACTTCGGTGGCGACGACCACGGTCGAGGTGGCCCAGCTCCGCGCCTCCCGGAAAATCCGCTTGCCGGTGGAGCGATTGTTGACGGTCACGGCACTCCCATGTCGTGTTGGATCACCCGGGGGCTCCGGGCGAAGTCACCCCGGGAGTTCGAACTGCGTTGCGGCAGCAGTATTTGCCCGTCGGGATCTCATATGCAAGCCGATCCGAAAGGTTGTCATTTATAGTCAAAATGTGGGCACGGGGTGACTCTCAGCCCGCTGAAGTGGCGGGGGATCGAACAGGATCGGTCGGTCCGGCCGCCGATGACTCTTTGCCCGGAGCTCGGCGGCCGGGCCCAACCAGCTGACATGGGAGTGCCAGTCACCTACATAGACGGTCGGGCGGCGCCCAGTGTTTAGTCCAGGTAGCAAGATCTTTTGGGCAAGGCCTCGGCTGCGGGGGGACGTCAGCACTGCCCCCTTTGACGGAGGGAAGGGCAGACACCCGGATCGAGGCATAGTGCGGGGGTGGAGCTCCGCGCTTCCACCAGTCCCATTCGTGCGCCCGAGGATGACCTGTCCACCGCTCGTGCACGCCGCCGGGGCGCGGCTCCCCCGACCACGCGAACCCCCGGCTCGGGCACCTCGATCGGACGGACCGCGCCTGGATCTGACCGCCGCCGGATTGCTCCCCCGGCAGGACCTCAGCCCCGCGCCAGACCGCCGATCAGCGCTCGCAGCGCCACCTCCAGCTCCCCGCACCGCTCCCCCAGCCCGACGTACCCGAGCGTGGCGAGCACCCGCCCCAGCGCCGGCAGCCGCGCCGGGTCCACCCCCTCGTACACGGCGCGGCGCTGACTCGGCTCGCGGGGCGGCCTGACGGGGTGCTCGGTGAGCAGCTCGCCGACGACCAGCTGCCAGCAGGCGCGGAACGCGGACAGCGCCCGCTCGGGCGGGATCCCGGCGGACATCAGGTCGGCGAGGCAGGCGTCGTTGAAGGGCAGCGCGTTCTCCGCCACCAGCTCGCCCCGGATCAGGACGTGCAGCACCCAGGCGTGACCGGCCATGTAGTCGTGGGCGTCGAGCAGCCGCCGCAGCAACCGGGACTGCGGATCGGCAGCCGGGACGTCGACCGGCAGGCCCTCGGCGATCTCCTCCAGGACCGCGAGCAGCAGCGCCTCGCGATCGGCCACATGCCGGTAGAGCGAGGCGGGCGCGGTGCCGAGTTCGGTGGCGACGGCGCGCATGGTGAGCGCGTCGATCCCGTCACGCTCGATCACCCGCCGCCCGGCGGCGACCACGCCCGCCGTGGTCAGCCCCGGCCGCGGGCGCTTGCGCCCGTAACGGCCACGCGCCTCCACGGCCTCGCCCGTACCCGCCGCCGCAGGTTCGGGCACAGGGACAGGCTCGGGCTCGGGCGCAGACTCAGGCACAGGCTCGGGCGCAGCCGTCAGCGGGTTCTCGGGCGCCGCGGCAGGCCCGGCCAGGGGGGCGGTCCCGCCCGTGGCGTGTGCCCCACGACCCGCCTCACGTCCGCCGGCGCCCGGCCGACCGCTCTCTTCCGACACGCCGCCATCCTGCCATGGCTCCGCCAACCCACCCCCTCCACAGGCGCGCTTGCACCCGTCGACTACTAAGGCTTACCTTACGCGAACAACGTTCGCATCGGAGGTCATCATGCCCGAAGCCGCGCCACCCACCCCTGCCCGGGCCACGCCCGAGGCGCCGTCCGGGACATCGCCCGCCCGGGAACCGACCCCCGCCAAGGGCTCCGCCCCACGGGCACCACACCCCCCGCACGCCCCGCACGCGCCCCACATCAAGCCCGGCCTCGTCCTCGCCACCGTCTGCCTCTGTCAGCTGATGGTCACGCTCGACGCCAGCATCGTGAACATCGCGCTCCCCGCCATGAGCGAGGCGCTCGGCTTCGTCGACAGCGCGCTGCCCTGGGTGGTCAACGCCTACGCCCTGGCGTTCGGCGGGCTGCTGCTGCTCGGCGGCCGCATCGCCGACCTGGTCGGACACCGCCGGGCGGTGCTCGCCGGCCTGGTGCTCTTCGGGATCGCCTCGGTCCTCGGCGGCTTCGCCCAGTCGCCCGCTCAGCTGGTCGCCGCCCGCGCCGGCCAGGGCGTCGCGGCCGCGGTGCTGGCCCCGATCGGCCTGACACTGATCATGGTGACGTTCGCCGAGGGCCCGGCCCGGGCCCGGGCGCTCGGCATCTGGTCGATGGTGACGGCCGGCGGAAGCGCGCTCGGCGTCCTGCTCGGCGGGGTGCTGACCGACCTGCTCGACTGGCGCTGGGTGTTCTTCGTCAACGCACCGATCGTGCTGGTCGGCGTCGTCCTGGCGGCGCGCTCGGTGCCGGCCGTCCGCCCGCCGCGCACCGGCCGTCCGGACGTGCTCGGCGCCGTACTCGGCACCGGTGCGATGACCGCCCTGGTCTACGGACTGATGGAGACCGACCGCCATCCGTGGGGTTCGGCCCGGACCCTCGGCACCCTCGCCGCCGCCGTCCTGCTCGGCCTCGCCTTCCTGCTCTGGGAGGCCCGGTTCGCTCAGGCACCGATCGTCCGGCTGGGCGTGCTCCGCGCCCGCACCGCCTGGGTGGCGAGCACGGTGGTCACGCTGCTCGGGGCCGGGATGCTGGTCGGCTTCTACTTCTGCTCGCTGCTCCTGCAGAACGTCCTGCACTACGGCCCGCTCGCGGCCGGCGCCGCGTTCCTGCCGTTCTGCGCCGGGACGGCGGCGGGCAGCATGGTCGCCGGCCGGCTCACCGCCCGGTTCGGCGGACGGGTCACACTCACCGGCGGGCTGCTGCTCTCGGGCCTCGGGATGCTCTGGTTCGCCGGACTCGGCGTGGACTCCGACTACCTCACCGGCTTCGTCGGACCGTCCCTCGTGGCCAGCGTCGGGGTCGGCATCTGCATGGTCGCCAACACGGCCATGGGCACCTCCGGAGTCGATCCCCGGGAGGCCGGACTGGTCAGCGGCCTGCTCAACGCCGGCCGGCAGTGCGGCGGCAGCATCGGCCTCGCCGTCCTGTCGACCCTGGCGGTGTCCGCCACCCGCCGGGCAACGGAGGAGGGTGACACCCCGCTGGCCGCACTGGCCGCCGGGTACGACCGGGCGTTCGTGGTCACGGCCGCCCTGCTCGGTGTGGCGGCGGTGATCGCGGTGCTGTTCGTCCCGGCCCGCAGGCCGGCCGCCGAACCGCTGCCCCCGCGAACCGGCTGACCGGCTGACCGGCTGACCGGACCGGGCTGCGGCACCCGCCGGCGCTTCGGGCCGCACCGGATGCCCACCGGACCGACCGGACCGGGCCCGCCGTCTCCGCCCGACGCCCGCGGGGACGGCGGCCGACGGCCGGGACCGGACCGGCCGAAGTCCGCCCGTCCCGTCCGGGACGGCGGCGGGTTCACCGTTCGGGGCCGGTCCGGGGTCCGCCGTTTCCACGGCGTCCACGGCGTCCGGAGCGTCGGGGGCGTCCGGGGCTTCCGCCGTGTCAGTAGATCAGGTAGCCCGGCCGGTGACCCTCGTCCTCGATCTCCCCGGTGGCCTGGGCCCGCAGCTTGCGGGACAGCGCCTCCAGGGCCCGCGAGGCCGCGACCTCCTCGCCGATCCGGGCGAGCGGACGGTCGTCCGCGCTCCTCGTCGCCTCACCGTGCGCCGTGAGGCCCGGTGCTCGCGCCCCGGTCAGCCTCGCGTCGCATCCCGTGTGGACGCCGTCCTCCTCGAAACTCAGCTCCACATCCCACTGGTTGTGCATGCCACACCTCCTGGCGCCGACCCCCGTCGCGCCTGCTCGGACCGGTACGGGTGGTGGCCCCGTGGCGGCCGCTCACACCAGCGTGCGCCCGCCACCACGGCGGCGGCAAGCGGGCGCCGCGCCCTGCCTCCGGGGCGCCGTTCCGCGGGTCGGCGCCCTGCCCCGGCGGTAGGCTGACGACAGCGCGCCAACGCCGCGGGACGCTCCCGGAGGGCGGCTTCGCACGGAGGTCCTCCCGCACTCCGGAAGCCCGGCCTCCGGAGACCCGGCGGTGCGGCGCGGGCAACGACCTTCGGGTGGTCCCTTCGTGGCGGTCTTCGTCCTGGCACTGAGCGCCGCCTGCTGTCTGGGTCTCGGTTTCGTCCTCCAGCAGCACGCCGCGCAGCGGGCTCCGCGTGCCGACATGCTCCGCTGGCGACTGCTGCTGGACCTGTTGAAGATGCGCGAGTGGCTGCTCGGCACCGGCTTCATGGTCTGCGGGCTGATCCTCTCCGCCCTCGCCCTGAACCAGGGCGAGGTCTCACTCGTCGAACCGCTGCTCGCCACGAACCTCATCTTCGCCATGGCGCTCTCCCGGGTGCTGACCAAGCAGACGCTGGGACGTTCGGGCTGGGCGGGTGTGGTGCTGCTCGCCGCCGGGGTGACGGCGTTCATCGTGGCCGGCCGGCCGACCGGCGGCGGCCCACCGGCGAGCGAGCTGCGGCACTGGCTGGTGGTGGGCACGGTGGTCGGCCTGACGCTGCTGCTGGTGTCGTTGGCCCGCCGGATGCCGCTGTTCGAGGAGGCGACCCTGCTCGCCCTCGCGGCAGGACTGCTCTACGGCCTCCAGGACGCGCTCACCCGGACCACCACCCTGCGCCTCGACGACCAAGGCCTGGACGCGGTGCTGCGCAGTTGGCAGCCGTACGCGGTGGTCGCGGCGGGCGTGGTCGGGCTGCTGCTGGTCCAGAGCGCCTTCGAGGCCGCGCCGCTGCGCATGTCGCTGCCCGCACTGACCGCCGCCCAGCCGATCGCCGGAATCGCCTGCGCGGTCGGCTTCCTCGGCGACCGGCTCCGGTTCACCCCGGGTGCCCTGGCGTGGCAGATCGCCGGACTGCTCGCCATCGTGATCGGAGTGGTGGTGATCGGCCGCCACCCCGCGATGCCCGGTGCCGTCGGGGAAGCCCGGGACGGTGCCGCCGAGGTCCGCGGCGACAAGGACGGCACGGACCAGGAGGATGGAGGAGCCGGACGGGACGGACGGGACGGACAAGGCGGGCGGGACGGACGAGGCGGGCAGGACGGGCGGGACGGGGCAAGGCGAGCCGCCGATCAGGAGGACGGGACCCACGGGAACGGGGCCCACGGCCGCAGGAGCCGACGGAGCAGCACTCGGACGAACGGGACTCAAGGGAGCGCGGTGGAGCACAAGGACCGAAGTGGCCCCGGCGACGACGGCGGTACCGGCCCGGCCGACCCGCCCGCCGACACCGGCTGACCGGCCACCGGAACACCCCGCATGTGCTGGAGCGCTCGGGCGGATCTGGTGGTCGGCGGCACGGTGTCGGCCATCGGCGTCCTCTGCCTGGTCCGGGCCCACCGTGCCGGGTGGCCCGAACGGCTCCCGCTCGCCGCCCTCCCGCTCGTCCTGGGTGTGCACCAGCTGATCGAGGCCGCGGTCTGGTCGGGCGCCGACGGCGACCTGCCCTCCGGCCCGGCCCGCTGGGCGGGCACGGCGTGGGCGGTGATCGCCCTGCCGCTCCTCCCCGTCCTGGTCCCGGTCGGGGTCCGGTGCGCGACCGACGGCGGCCCGGCCCGGCGCCGACTGCTCACGGCCGTCTCCCTCCTCGGTGTCCTGGTGGCCGTCCCGCTGTCCCTCGCCGTCACCCTCCACCCGGTGACCGTCACCGAGCACACGCACACCCTCACCTACGGAGTAGGCGTCCCCCACTCCGCCCTTCTGCTCGTCGGCTACCTCCTCGCCACCGTCGGTTCCCTCCTCCTCAGCGGAGACCGGCTGCTCCGCCTGCTCGGTCTCCTCACCGGCGCCGGCGCCGTACTCTGCGCCCTGCTCTGGCGACTGGCCTTCATCTCGACCTGGTGCGCGCTGGCCGCGCTCGTCTCCGTTCTCCTCCTCCGCTGGTCGGGTTTTCCCGGACCGGTCCCCGACCGGCGGGACCCGACCGCCGTGACCCGACAGTCGTGACCACCCCGGCTCCCCGTTCCTGACGCGGCTGCCGCAGGTCGGCGCCCGCCCGGACGGCGCGCCGTTCGGACCGCGCCCGCCCGGAGGCCGCCGCCCGCAGAGTGCCCGGCTGCGGTGGGTCCTTCCGGCCCCCGTTCGCCGAGGCACCGGAGCAGCTGCGGCTGGAATCCGCCCCGACGGACCGCTCGCCCGCCCGACCGGGCCGGGCTGGGCCGGGCCGGGCCGGGCCGGAGCCACGGGCCGGACCGGAGCTCTCCCCGCCCGCCCCGGCCTGGTCAGGATCAGGATCAGGCCGGTGCGGTCGTCCGGGTCAGGCGACGACCCGGGCAGCGGCCACCGGCTCCTCTGCCGGACTGCTGCTCGCGGCGGCGGCCGCCACCGGTCCACGGCCGCGCCGCCGGTCCATCTCACGCCACTCGGGCCGCAGACCGGACAGGGTCGTGGTGACGAAGTACAGGCCGCCGCACACGAACAGCACGGGTATGAGACCGGCCAGCGCCACGGCCGAGCCCGCGAGGAGGCCGCCCAGCGGGATGCCGGCCCAGGCCAGCGAGTCGCCGAGGGCGTTGACCCGGCCGAGCAGGTGGCGCGGTACACGCTCCAGCTGGACGGCGCCGAGGATCGGGTTGAGGAATCCGGAGCCGAAACCGCCCACCGCGAAGACCGCGAGGACGACACCCATCGGCGCGTCGACGGCCAGCACCAGGAAGCGCGGGGCGCCGCAGAGCAGGAAGCCGACGAAGAACACGGTCCGGCGCGGCAGCCGGTGGGCGAACGCGGCCGCGATGAGGCTGCCCGCCACCGCCGCGATCCCCCAGGCGCTCCCGATCAGGCCGATGGCGGCCGGGCCGCCGCCCGACTCCCGGGCCCACACGGGGACCAGGACCGTGAAGAACCCGGCGTCCAGCAGGTTGGTCACCGCGACCATGACGACGATCGTCAGCAGCAGCGGCTCGCCCCGGAGGAAGGCGAACCCCTCGCCGAACATCCGCCAGTACCCGGGCTGCTCCTCCACCGCACGCCCGCCCGCGTCCACGGCCCGGCGGCCGGCCACCGGCGCCGCGCCACTCCCGGCCGGCGCCTCGGACAGGCGATCCGACTCCCCCGCCGGCCCGGCCCCGGCCGCGGGTGACGCCACCGCCCGGCCCATGCCCCGCGGCAGCGCCAGCGCGATGACCAGCGAGCCCAGTGCGAAGGCGACCGCGTTGACGGTCAGTCCGGCCATCGGGCCGACCAGGGCGATCAGCCCGCCGCCCACCGCCGGGCCCGCCGTGGAGGCCAGCCGCTCCGTGACGCCGGAGAGGCCGGTGGCCCGCTCCATCGGAACGCCGGCCCGGTCGGCCGCTTCGGGGACCATGACCTCCTTGGCCAAGTCCCCCGGGCCGCGGGCCGCGCCGATGACCGCGACCATGACCAGCAGCAGCCAGAACGGCAGCAGGCCGAGGCCGTGCAGCAGGGGGACCAGCCCGGCCGCGACGGCGCTCACCGCGTCCGTCGTCCAGGAGACGACGCGCGGGCCGATCCGGTCGACCACCGGCCCGGCGAGGGCCTTGACCAGCACGTACGGTGTCAGCTCGGCGAAGGCGACCAGACCGGTCATGGTCGCGCTGCCGGTGGTGGCGAGCACGAACCACGGCAGCGCGATGGCCGACACCCGTGTCCCGGTCAGCGACACGGCCATCGCCGTCAGCACACCCACGAGGGGCCGGAGGCTGCGCGGCCCGGCAACCGCGGCGACGGCAGTGGTCCCGGCACCGGGCAGGTCGGTGGTTCGCGTGGTCATGATCGCTCCTCCAGTTCCTTCGCCGCCGTCGTGATCGGGTCGGGCAGCACGTGGACGACCACAGCCACCCGCTCGGTGCCCTCGGGCCCGGGCTCCACCGGGTCGGCCCGCCGGTAGCGCGCGACCACCTCCGTGAGCTCCCCCGCCAGCCCGCGGGCCTCCTCCGGGGTGAGCTGGAGGACCGAGTCGCTGAGGTCCAGGGCGTGCCGCCAGGCGGTCGGCATGGTCTCGTAGGCGTTCAGCGCCGTCTGCGCGGTGACGGTATGGGCCGCGACGATCGACCGCAGGTAGCCGAGCGCCGCCTCCGGGTCCTCGTCCGCGAGGTCGGTGTCCGTCCACCACGTGACCTGGTGGACCGCCTTCCACCACCGGTCACGGGCATTGCCGCGCTCGGTGTCCTCCGCGACGAACCCGGACGCCGCGAGCTGGCGGAGGTGGTAGCTGGTCGCGCCCGAGTTCAGCCCCAGCTGCTCGGCGAGCCTGGTGGCCGTGGACGGGCCGTACTTGCGGAGCAGCCCGATCAGCTGCACGCGCACGGGGTGGGCCAGGGCGCGCAGCCCCTTCGCGTCGAGCACGACATCGGTCTGCGGATCCGGGCTGTGCGGCCACCTGCGGTCTTCGGTCATGGCAGCACCATAGGACAGCCAACAGTTCTTCGCAAAGGGTTTTTGCGAAGAAGTCTTTGCGGTTCCGTCGAACGCCGCGGCCCCGGCGCGGGGCACGGGCCCGCGGGCCCGGACCTGCGGGGCACGGTCGTAGGGGCACGGACCCGCGGGGCACCGCCGTACGGGGCACCGCCGTACGGGGCACCGCCGTACGAGGCACCGCCGTACGGGGCTCGGCCGTCAGTCGCCGGCGACGGACAGCACGAGGACCACCGTGACCCCTCCCCCCGGCGTCTGCTCCACGCCCAGCCGCCCCCCGGCGGCGCGGGCCAGCGCCGGCACGGACGGCCCGACGCGCCCGGCCGGTCCGCCCGGGCCGCGCCCGCCGTCGGGGCCGCCGGGTTCGCCGGTCCGCGCCCCGGCTATCAGCCAGTGCCGCGCCTCGGGCATCTCCGACGGCCCGCGGTCCACCACCCTGAGCTCCACCCGCGCCAGTTCACCCACCGGGACCTCCGGCACCGCGGACGCCCCGGGGAACCCCAGCCTGCCCGGGCCGCCCGGGCCGGGGACCGCGTCGACCCTGACCAGCACCCGGACACCGGGCGGGTTGCGCCGGATCGCGTGGTCGACGAGCGCGGCCAGCGCCGCCTCCAGCCGCCGGGAGTCCGCCGCCACCACCGGCAGGCCGACCGGCATCAGCACCGACACCGCCGCCGACCGGCCACCGCCCCGCAGCACCCGCCGCACCACGTCGGCGACCTGGACGTGCCGCGCGTCCGGCACACAGCCGCCGACCCGGTCCGTCCACCTCAGGCGCTCCAGCTCGGTCCTCGACAGCGGCTGCGGCCCGACCATCCCGCCCGAGCCGAACCGGCCCGGACCGCCCGGACCCCCGACGGCCGGGACCGCGCCCGGCGCGGTCGCACCGCCCGGCCGGCCGCCGCCGGAGCCCTTGAGCAGCCACGCACCCGCCGACGCCCCGGCCCGCGCCCGCGGACCGAACCCGCCCAGCGCCCGGGCGCCCGACGCCACGTAGTCCCACAGCTTCCCGCCGGCCATCGCCCCGCCCCTCGTCCCTCGCGGACCGTCTCCGCAGAATCCCCGGCAAGCCGGCACGGACCGCTTCCCCGGTCCGGTACCCAGCCTGTGTCAGAGCCGCCCGGGTGACAATCCGGCTCCCGGCCCGCGGCCGACCGGGGCACCCCGCCGACCGGCGGAGCCGCCACCCGCCGACCGGCGGGGCGCACCGGACCAGCGCGCGCCCTGGATCACGCGCACCCCGCCCCCGAACACTCCCAGAGCACCCCCGGACCCACCGTCCGCACGCCCCCGCAGCCCCTGGCTCCCGCCCGGCCCCGGGGGGCCCGACCGACCGCGCCCGGGTGCCCGTCCCACCCAACGACACACGCCCCGCCACCGTGCCCGGGCACCGTCCGACCACCCGCGCACCACCCGCGCCCACCACCCGCGCCCGCCGTTCGCACCCACCACCCGCGCCCTGCGCCGCCGCACGGCCGGAACCGGCCGCCGAACCTAGACTGACCCCATGGCCCGGCTCAACGACCAGGTCAGGGAGCTGCTCCAGGAGTACGCCGACCTGATCTCGATCACCGGCGGGGACGCCTTCCGCGCCCGCGCCTACGAGAAGGCCGCCCGGGCGGTCGGCGGCCACCCCGACGACATCGCCGGGCTCGGCGCCAAGGAGCTCCAGCAGATCCCCGGCGTCGGCAGGTCCACCGCCGAGAAGGTCGCCGAGTACCTCTCCACCGGCCGGATCGAGGCGCTGGAGTCGCTGCGCGCGATGATCCCGGCCGGGGCGCGCGCCATGATGTCCGTCCCCAACGTGGGCCCCAAACGCGCCCTCGCGCTCTACCGCGACCTCGGCATCGCCTCCGTCGACGAGCTGGCCGAGGCGATCAGGGCCGACCGGCTGACCGGGCTGGCGGGCTTCGGCGAACGCAGCGGCGAGAAGATCCTGCACGGCATCGAGCTGATGCGGCAGTCCGGCGGGCGGACCCTGCTGGACGTCGCCACCGCGCAGGCGGAGCAGATCGTCGCGGCGCTCGCGGCCGTCCCGGGCTGCACCCGCTGCGCGTACGCCGGTTCGCTGCGGCGGATGCGCGAGACCGTCGGCGACATCGACGTGCTGGCCACCGCCGAGGACTCGGCGCCGCTGATGGCGGCGCTCACCGGGCTCCCGTACGTGGCCGAGGTGATCGCCGGCGGTCCGACCAAGACCTCGGTCCGCACCACCGACGGCCTCCAGGTGGACCTGCGCGTGGTGCCGGAGGAGGACTGGGGCGCGGCACTGGTGTACTTCACCGGCTCCAAGGCGCACAACATCAGGCTCCGCACGATCGCGGTGCGGGCCGGCCTGAAGCTCTCCGAGTACGGGCTGTTCGACGCCGGGAGCGGGGACAAGGTCGTCTCGGCGACCGAGGTGGAGGTCTACGCGGCGCTCGGCCTGCCGTGGATCGCGCCGCCGCTGCGGGAGGACCGGGGCGAGATCGAGGCGGCGCTGCGCGGCGAGCTGCCGGACCTGGTCACCGAGGCCGATCTCCGCGGAGACCTGCACACCCACACCGACCTGACCGACGGCCTGGCCGGCCTGGAGGACATGATCGACGCGGCGGCCGCCCGCGGCTACGCCTACTACGCCGTCACCGACCACGCGCCCGACCTGGTGATGCAGCGGATGACGGACGAGAAGATGCTCGCCCAGCGCGAGCGGCTGCGTGAACTCGCGGGCCGCCACCGCCGGATGCGACTGCTGCACGGCACCGAGCTGAACATCGGCCCGGACGGCACGGTGGACTGGCCGGCCGACTTCCTGGCCGGCTTCGACGTGTGCGTGGCCTCGGTCCACTCCCACTTCGGCGCCGACCGGGCGACCCAGACCCGCCGCCTGATCCGCGCCTGCGAGAACCCGCACGTCCACGTCATCGGCCACCTCACCACCCGGCGGATCGGCCGGCGCGGACCGATCGACGTCGACCTGGACGCCGTCTTCGCGGCGGCCGCCCGCACCGGCACGGCCGTCGAGATCAACAGCTCGCCGCAGCGCCTCGACCTGCGCGACGAGGACGTGCTGCGCGCCAGGCGCCACGGGGTCCGGTTCTCGGTCGACAGCGACGCGCACGCCACCCCGCACCTGGCCTACCCCCGCTACGGGATCGGCACCGCGCAGCGGGCCTGGCTGACCGCCGAGGACGTGATCAACACCTGGCCCTGGCAGCGGCTCAAGCGGTTCCTGCGCAAGGACGCACTGCGCTGATCGCCCCGCCCCGCAGCGCCTCACCCCAGCAGCGCCCCACCCCCACAGCGCCCCGCCCCGCCCCGCCCGGCAGCACGGGCCCGCGATGTCCGATTCGATGGAATTCCTTACGGAAACCCCTGGTATGTCGGACGGGCGAGGAGCATCATGGATATGGACCTGCGAGGTAGATGAGGGAGTTCGACCGCAGGAGGCAGTGGCGACAGATCGAGACGGATCAGGGTCTGCCGCTGGTACCTCGGTCGACGATCGAACTGTTCGGCCGGAGGACGTGTCGTCCGGAGGCCACCCCCACCTCGCAGGTTCCACACGTCCGGTCCCGACCCGAGGCGCCCGGCCACGTCCCGTCCGGCCACCTCCCGCCCGGCCACGAGACCTCCGCCGGCGCACCGCCCGGCTACGACGCCGTCGGCACGGCGTACCCCATCTCCCAGGCGTGCACGGCGATGCCGACCCGGTTCGCCACCCCGAGCTTGCGCTGGATGCTCGCGACGTGGGTCTTCACGGTGCCCGGCGAGATGAAGAGCTCGGCGGCGATGTCGGCGTTGGTCCGACCCGCGGCGACCTGCCCGGCGATCTCCACCTCGCGTCCGGTCAGGGGCGCGGCCGGAGCCGACCGCCGGTCCGACCGCCGCGGCGCCGTGACGTGCTGCAGCAGCCGCACCGTGACCGACGGGCTGATCAGGCTCTCCCCGCCCGCCGCCGCCCGGACGGCCTCGGCCAGCAGCGCCGGACCGGAGCGCTTGAGCAGGAACCCCGAGGCTCCGTGCTGCAAGGCCGGGTAGACGTACTCGTCGAGGTCGAAGGTGGTCAGCACGACCACCCGCACCGGCACGGCGGCGCCCGGACCGGCCAGTCTCCTGGTCAGCTCCAGGCCGTCCATCCGCGGCATCCGGATGTCCACCAGCGCGACGTCCGGACGCAGCTCCCCGGCGAGTTCGAGCGCGGCGACCCCGTCGGCCGCCTCGCCGACCACCGCGATGTCGGGCTGCGCCTCCAGGATCCGCCGCACGCTGCGGCGCACGGCCTCCTGGTCGTCCGCGATCAGCGTCCGGATGGGCTCTGCGTTCGGGCTCGTCACGGAGGGCAGTCTCGCACGACGGCGCCGCCCGCCCGCGGCCCGCTCGGGCTCGGGCGGGGCCCGGGCGGACCGGCCCCGGAGGTCGGGTCCGCCCGCCGTCGCACAGCACGGCCGGGCGCGCGGCTCCTCGCCCCGGAACCGCGCGTCGCGGTCGGCGAAGCCGAAGCAACCCGCCTCGGGGGCGGGCGCGGTCGCCCCTAAAGCTTGTTCCGGAAGGTCCGGGACTGGGCATTTCTCCGGTATGGGTGGGGTGCTGCGGGCTGAGCCGGTCTGGGTGGAGACGTTCACAGGTCTGCGGATGCGGCAGTTCGAGGGCCTGGTGCGGGTGGTGCGGGAGCGGGGTGGCAACGGGCCGGGCGGTGGCAGGCCGTGGTGCCTGCCGCTGCCCGACCGGGTCCTGCTGGTCGCCGTGTACTACCGGACCAATCTCACGATGCGCCGGCTCGCGCCGCTGTTCGGGATCTCGACGGCCACGGTCTGCCGCGTCGTCCAGCGCCTGGGCCCGCTCCTGGCCCTCGAAGCCGCTCCACGCCCGCAACCGGGCGTGGAGCGGCTGTGGATCGTCGACGGCACCCTGGTCCCCGTGCGCGACCGCAGCATCGCCGCCTCCGGCCGCAACTACCGCTTCTCCGCGAACGTGCAGGTCGTCGTCGACGCCGACACCCGCCTCGTGGTCGCCACCGCCCGCCCCGTGCCGGGCAACAAGGCCGACGCGCACGCGTGGCGCACCTCCGACCTGCCCGCCACCTGCTCCGGCACCACCGTCCTCGCCGACGGCGCCTACATCAACACCGGCCTCGTCGTCCCGCACCGCAGACGCGCCGGCCGTCCCCTCCTGCGGGCCCAGGAGGAGGACAACGCCGAACACCGACGCGTACGCGCCCGCGTCGAGCACACCTTCGCCCGCATGAAGAACTACAAGATCCTCCGCGACTGCCGACAGAAGGGCGACGGCCTGCACCACGCGGTGCAGGCCGTCGCCCACATGCACAACCTCGCCCGAACTGGATGAAACCAGCAGGTCAGACCACACCCCGACCTGCCCACACCCAGACTTCTGCAACAACCTTTAGCGGGCGGGCAGCACGCAGCCGGTCCGCCAGCCCGCCGGCCGCCGCGGCCCCGACTCCAGCACCCCGCCGTGCGCGGCGACGCGCTCGGCGAGCCCCACCAGGCCGGTGCCGCCACTGCCCGGACGGCGCCGCAGGAGCCCCCTGACGCCGCGTCCGCCACCGCCGTCGTCGGTCACCGACACCTCCACCGTACGGCCGCCACGTGGACCGCCCGACGAACCGACCGCCACCCGCACCACCACGTCGACGGCCCCGGGCGCGTGCCTGCGGACGTTGGTCAACGCCTCCAGGACGACGGCGTACGCGGTGCCCTCCGCCTCCCCCGTCAGCAGCCCGACGGCTTCCGGCGCCGCCTCCAGGCGGGCCCGGACCGCGCCCGTGGTGGTGAACCGGCCGACCAGTTCCGGCAGATCGGCCAGCCCGCGCAACCGGGTCGCGCCGGTCACCCGGCCCGCCGCACCCCCGCCGGCCGCCCCGCGCCCGTCGCGGCCCCCGCCCTCCTCCTCGTCCGGCTGCGGCTCCCGCAGCGCACCGACCATGGCGTCCATCGAGTCCAGTGCCCGCAGCCCGGCCTCCTCCAGTCGGCGCAGCAACTCGGCGGTCTCCTCCGGCTCCTGGCCGGGCAGTTGGCCCGCCTGGGCCTCCAGCACGATGCCGGTGACCTCGTGCGCGACGGAGTCGTGCAGCCCCCGCGCCACCTCCAGCCGCTGCTCGCGCCGGGCCCGGGCCACCGCACGCTCCCGCCGGGCGTCCAGTGCCCGCAGGTAGAGGCCCGCCCCGACCACCCCGGCCAGCGGCACCACCGACAGCAGGACGGCGATCAGCGAGCCGGTCCATCCTCCTTCCGGCACCCGAGCGGTGAACCGCAGCGGTACCGCGACCACCGCCGCCGCCACGGCCGCGCCGACCACGCCGGCCCACCGACCGCGCGCCCGGCGGACCACCCGCCCCGCCAGCACCACGAGGGCCGGCCACTCGAACGGCAGCCAGAGACCGGCGAGTCGGTACGGCCCCGTGTACACGGCGTCCAGCAGCAGCGACGCGGCGGCCACGGCGCCCGCCGCCGTCGCGAGCGTCACCCGTCGCGACGGCGACGGCCACGGAAGGACCGCCACCGAGACCGCCAGGGCGGCCATGACCGCGATGAGCAGCGCGGCGGCGTGCTCACCCCCGTGCGCCAGAGCGACGGGCGCGAGCAGGAGGAGTGCCGCAACGGCGGCCAGCGGTCGGCGGGTCCGGGCGGGGCGGGGGAAGGGGCCGGAACGGTCGGTGGCGGGACGGAGGTCGGTCCCGGAACGGGCCCGCACACGGTCCGCCGGAGGGTCAGCACGCATGCGCATGAGCCTACGATCCGGCCGGACGGTCACCCGGGCGGCCCAAGGGGCGAAGGAGGTGGGACCCGTTTCCCGGACACGGGCCGGGTCCTCGCCCCGGCCGGAGGTGCGACACCCCTGAACCACCGTCCGGCGCGGCTCCGGGGCGGCGCGGAGGGCGGTTCCCCGCCGCGTCCGGGACACCCGGCTCCGGCCGCCGGGGCACGGTACCGTTCATCCGTACCGGCGCCGGCACCGGCACCGGCGCCCGCACGACGTACCGGCGACTCCGCCGTCCGGGACCGCGCCGCCGCCACGCCGACCGCACGTCCCCACGCACCCGCACGCCCACGCACCCGCGCAGCCCGGAACCGGAGGACCCGCCCGATGCCCCAGGCCCGTACGTCTCCCGGCGTCCCGCCCCGACCCGACTCGAACGGCGCTCCCGACTACGGTCGGCTCACCGCCGTCGGCCCCTACTTCGCCCTGGACGTCGCCCGCTCCCCCGGCGAGGGCCCGCCACCGGGCTTCCGTCCGCTGCGGGACCTCTACGCCCCCGGCCCGGACGGGCTGCTGACCGGCCGGGTGCGGGAGGTCGCCCGGCGGCTCGGCACGGCCGAGACGCGGGTGGCCGCGTCGATCCTGCACCTCGGACTGGCCGCCCGGTTGTGTTCGGTGGGTCTCGGCGCGGCCGTCCTGCTCGGCGAGGTGCCCGAGCTCGACCCCGACCTGGCGCGGGTCCGGGTCCCCGAGCAGGGGCCGATCGACCTCTGGACGCCGTACCGACCGGCGCAGGCGGACCGGGGCTCCCTCGTCGACCGCTTCCACCGGTCCGTCGTCGAAGGACAGTTGACGGCCCTGGAGGAGGCCGTCAGGGCCGTGGTCCCGCTCCCCGACGGGCTGCTCCGGGGCAACACCGCGTCGGCCCTCGCCGGTGCCCTGCGCATGCTCGACGTGCACACCGCCGCGCAGCCCGGCAGCACCCCCGCGCCCCACGGCCCGGCCCGGGCCCGGGCGCTCGTCGCCCAGGTGCTCGCCCGGCCGCCGCTGGCCGGCACCGGAACGCTGCTCGCGACCAGGGTCCCCGGGATCCCCGGGGATCCCGGAGCGCTCGGCGGCACCGCGTTCCGCCGGAACAGCTGCTGCCTCTACTACCGCATCGGCCCGCAGGCGGGCGTCTGCGGGGACTGCTGCTTCACCCGTCCACCGCGCCGCTCCTGAACGCCACGCACAGTCCCCTGGTGCGGGCCCCGGGCCCGCCCGGCCCAGGACACGCCTCGGAACCGTGCCGCACGAGCGGCGGGAACCGTCCGCTCCGGGTACGTCGTCAGCGGTGGCGCGCCCGCGCTCCCAGCCCAACCGGCCCAACCGGCCCAACCGGCCGACGATCTCGACGGGTTGGAGCCCTCGACCGCCTCCAGGGGCAGGCCGTACGGCTCTCCGCCCCCGGACCGTGGAACGGCGGGGCCGGTGGCGGGGCCTCGTTCCATGTGCCGGGCCCGCCGTGCCCGCCGGGCACGGCGTACGTCGTGGCGACCGCGCGGGCAGCGTCGGGACGAGCGAGAGCCGCGGACGCAGGCCGCCGCACCCGTCCGGCGACGCGCACCCCGGTCCCGGTCCCGAGCCGGCACCACCACCAGCACCAGCACCAGCACCAGCACCAGCCCCCACGCCCGACCCAGCCCCGGGTTATCGTCCCGGTGTGCTGTCCGTACTCCTCCTCCCGGCGGCGCTGCTCACCGCCGGGGCCGCGCACCGGCTCGGCCTCGCCGCCATGCGGTCGGCGGCCGGGTGGCCGCGCGCCCTGACCGCCGTGGCGGGAGGGCTTGCGGTGCTCGGTACGGCGGTGGCCGTCGGCCGGCTCGCCTGGCCCTCCTACCTCGCGCCGTTCGCCGCCGTCCTCTGGGCGGCGGGCGGGTTCAGCGGCATCGTCACCGGCCTGCTCCGCCGCACCGCCGGCCGGCACGGCTGACCCGCGCGCCGGTGCCCGGCACGCCCGGCGGGTCAGGCACGCCCCACGGCCCCGGCGGGTGCGGGTCCGGCCACCCGCCCCCACCCCCGCGGCTACCGCACCCGCCCGTCCCAGCTCCACTCCCCGGCCGGCCGCCGACCGAGGCCGGGCAGTGCCGCGCGTCCCGTGCACCACAGCAGCGTGTCACCGGCCGCGAAGCCGACCGGCGCCGCCGGGAACAGCCGGGCCACGGCCGGAGCGGCCAGCCGCTCCGGCAGGACCCCGCCCCCGTCCGGTCCCTCCGCCACACCGAGCGCGCCCGCCAGGTCCCAGCCGTGGACGAGGAGTTCGACCACCGCCATCGCGGCGAAGCCCGAGGAGTCCGAGTGCCCCCACGGGTGCCAGGCGCGGGCCTCCGGCGGGGCGTCGCGGACGGTGGCCGCCAGCAGCGCCGCGGCGATCCGCAGCCCCTCCAGGCAGTGCGGGACGGGTGCGGCCGGATCCAGCGAACCGAACAGGGCGATGTACCGGTCGGTCGGCCGCGCGGTGAGGAGGCCCGCGTAACCGAGCACCCCGAGCGCGAGGTGGTCGAGCGTCTCCCGGCAGGTCCACGCGCTGCCCGCCGGGCGCCGCGTCCAGTCGGCGTCGGCGGCCCCGGCGAGGACGGCGGTCGTCGCCCCGGCGGCCCGGGTGACGAGACCGGGCCAGTCGACCCGGGTGGTCGGGAGCGCCGTCACTCGCCGATCACCTCGACCAGGCGGGCGTAGCTGTCGGCCCCGTGGCCGGCGGCGATGGCGCGGTCGACCTGGTCGGCGAGCAGCGCGGGCAGCGCGGTGTCGAGTCCGCGGGCCCGCCCGGCGTGCAGCAGGTGGGCCATGGCGGCGCGGTGGACGTCGAGGCTGGCGTCGTCGCCGGGGTAGCTCCCGGCGTCGACCTGGGCCGCGTACCGGGAGACGAATCCGGTGACGGCTCCGGCGAGCCAGCGGTTGGCGACCGGCGTGAAGTCGGTGGCCGTCACCCCGTCCGCGCCGACCAGGGCCGCTCCGTGCAGCCAGCCGCTGAGCGAGGACCACATCAGGCCGAGCAGCGCCACGTCGTACAGGCTCGCGGCCCCCGGGTCCCGGCCGAGGTCGACCGGGTCGCCGAACACGGTGAGGGCGTCGCGGTAGCGGGCGAACGCACCGGCCTCACCGCTGTAGAGCAGCATCGCATCGGGGCCGCCGATGCCGGGCGGGGTGATCATGACGGCCCCGTCCAGGTAGCCGAGTCCGTGTGCGGCGGCCCATCCCGCGAACTCGCGGGCCTCCTCGGGCGATCCGGACGTGAGGTTGACCAGGGTCCGCCCGGCGAGGGCTCCTTCCCGCCCCGCCAGGACCGCGCGGAGTGCGGCGTAGTCGAGGACGCAGGCGACGATCAGCTCGTTCGCCGTGACCGCCTCCTCCGCGGTGGCGGCGTGGGCGGCGCCGCGGGCGACGAGCGGCCCGGCCTTGGCGGGGGTGCGGTTCCACACGGTGGTGGCGCGGCCGGCGTCGAGCAGGGCTCCGGCCAGGGCGGTGCCCATGGCGCCGAGCCCGAGGACGGTGACGGGATCGGCGCAGGCCCCGGCAGGCACGGCGACTGGTACGAGGGCAGGGGTGTACGGCATGTGGAGTGCTCCAGAGGGACGAACGACAACGGTCCTGATCGACATCGACCACCCTCACAGCCGGGGCCGGGGCACCGACAGTGGCAGGATTGCCCTTCGCCGCACTATTCCTGCCAGGGGGACACCGTGACCGCATCACCGCCGCGAACCTCGCCGCCAGCCGACCCGGTACCGACCGGCCCCTCGTCGTCCACCGCCCCGGGCACCGTCGCGATCGCCGTCCTCGACCACGCCGACATCCCGCTCTGGGACCTCTACGAACTCGGCATGGCCTGCGCGGTGTTCGGCATCCCCCAACCCGACCTGGCCGACCGCTGGTACGACCTGCGCCTCTGCGCGGAGACGCCCGCACCGGCCGCACCCGCCGGGCCCACCGCGCCCTCCTCCGGCGCGGGAGGCCCCGCCGCCCCCGCGTTCGGCTTCTCGCTGCGCGCCGAGTACGGCTGGGACGCCCTCGCGGACGCGGACACCGTGGTCGTCACCTCCGTCCCGGACGCCTGCGTGTCCGGGGAGCGCGAGGTGCCCCCGGCGCTCGTCGCGGAACTCCGGCGCGCGGCGGCGGCCGGAGCGCGCATGGTATCGCTCTGCACCGGCGCGTTCGCGCTCGCGGCCGCCGGCATCCTCGACGGACGGCGGGCCACCGCGCACTGGTCGCACACCGCCGACCTGGCCAAGCGGTACCCAGGCGTCACCGTCGACGACAGCGTGCTCTACGTGGACGACGGCGATGTGCTGACCAGCGCGGGGGTGGCCGCCGGACTGGACCTCTGTCTGCACATCGTCCGCCGGGACCTCGGCGCGCGGGTGGCCAACCGACTCGCCCGGCGGATGGTGGTTCCGGCGCACCGGCCCGGCGGGCAGGCCCAGTTCGTGGACCTCTCGGTACCGGTCGCGGACGACGACAGCCTGGCCCCGGTCCTGCAGTGGGCCACCGCCAACCTCGAACGCCCGCTCACCGTCGAGGACCTGGCCCGGCAGGCCCGGATGAGCCCGCGGACCTTCTTCCGCCGCCTGCAGGCCGCGACCGGCACCACCCCGCTGCAGTGGCTGCTGCACCAGCGGCTCGCACTCGCCCAGTACCTGCTGGAGGCCACCGAGTTGCCGGTCGAGCGGATCGGGGGGCTCAGCGGCCTCGGCAGCGCGGCCAACCTCCGCCGCCACTTCACGGCCCGGGTCGGCGTCTCGCCCACCGACTACCGGCGCGCGTTCGCCGCCCGGGGGTCCACCGCCGGGCCCTGAGCGGTCGCCCCCGGCCCTCGCCCCCTCCCCGTCCTGCCACCGCCACCGCATCACCGTCCACCGAACGGCTCGCTCAGACCGCGACCGCCTCCTCCATCTCCTCCTCCGCGCTCCCACTCCCGTTCCCACTCCCGCTCCCGCTCCCGACCGCACCCGCAGCCGCACCCGCACCCGCCCGACTGCGCTTCTCGACCAGCGCCGCGCCCGCCACCAGCACGCCGGCCGCCACCAGCCACAGCACCAGCGTCACCAGGTGGCCGCCGAACCCGGCGCCGCCGCCGAAGTACAGCAGGCTGCGCGCGCCCTCCAGGAAGCCGGCGCCGGCCCAGAAGGTGTGCAGCGCGCCGAAGAACCCGTTCTGCAGGTCGGGGCGGTAGACGCCGCCGGAACTGGTGAAGTTCAGCATCACGAACAGCACCATCATCGCCAGCGTGGTCCACCGCTTCAGGAAGGTGTGCAGTCCGATCCCGATCCCGATCACCCCGGCCGAGTAGAGCCAGCCGAGCGCCCACACTCCGGCGAGGTCGTGGTCCACGACGTGGAAGACCGGTCCGGCCGTGAGGATCCCGATCACACTGACCGCCAGCGAGGTCGCCAGCCCGACCAGCACCCGGATCCGCATGCCCAGGGCCGCACCGGCCGCACCGATCACCGCGACGCTCCCGTAGGAGCCGATGCTGAGCGCGACCAGGAGGAAGAACAGGCCCTGGCCGGTCGGGTCGCCCCCGCTCGGGGCCGCGAGGTCGGTGACGGCCAGCGGCAGGCCCTGCTCCGCGGTGACGCGCTGGAACACCTTCTCGGCGGCCATCGCCGAGGTGTCCGAACCGGCCCTGGCCACGAGCAGTTCGGGGTGCCGGTCGTCCGGGAGGAACGCGCCGACCAGTTCGCGGTCGTGCAGCCGCTGCTCGGCGGCGGCCCGGTCCGGCAGGGTGGCGACGTCCAGGGCGGAACCGGCCCGGGCCTGGACGGCGTGGGCCAGTCCGCGTGCCTGGTCGGTGGTGCCGACGACGGCGACCCGCAGGTGGCGGGGCTCGGGCTGGTGGAACGCGCCCTGGTAGGCGAGTGCCATGCCGAGGCACATCAGCAGCGGCGTGAGCAGGTGGACGGCCAGGTGCTTGAGCGAGTGCCGCAGGTCGGGCGTTGCGGCGGCGGTCGGGGGTGTGCTCATGGGGTGTGGTCCGTCCTCCGGTGACGACTTCCAAGAAGGATGGTAAATGCAACCATCTGGATGCAGTGTACAACCATATCGGGGGCGGGCCCAAGCCCGCCCCCGATCACCGCACCGGACCTCCCGCCCGCGTCAGCCCAGCTCGAAGACCCCGTACGAGAAGCCGTCCGCCCGCAGCTCGCCGCCGGCCACCCGCACGCCCTGCACGTCCAGCGGCCGGGCCGCCAGGCCCTCCGGCACCACGCCGTCCAGCGCCACCACCGCCGGCTCGCGCCGCGGGTTGACCGCCACCAGGTACCGCCCGGCGCGGGTGTACACCAGCGGGTACCCGGCATGCCGGACCTCCACCGACCCCGCCGCCCCCAGCCCCGGGTGGGCCCGGCGCAGCGCGATCAGCCGCCGCACGGTGTGCAGCAGCGAGGTCGGGTCGGCCCGCTGGGTCGCGACGTCGGGCCGGCCCGGCCCGGGGTCGACGGGCAGGTAGAGGCGCTCGGCCGGGGCCGTCGAGAAGCCCGCGTTCGGGCCGGGGGTCCACTGCATGGGGGTGCGCGAGCCGGCCCGGTTGTACCGCGGGCCGAGCACGCTGCCCTCGACGTCCGGAAGCCCGGGCAGGTACCGCATGCCGATCTCGTCGCCGTAGTAGACGGCCGGCAGCGTGGGCCAGGTGAGCAACAGGGCGAACGCCGGGGCGAGTTGCTCCTCCGTGCGCGGCCCGGTGGCCAGCCGGGAGAAGTCGTGGTTGGCCGTGGGAAGCGCGATGTACCCGGCGCCCTCGGTGAGTTCGGCGGCCGAGCGCCAGGCGTCCAGGAACACCCGGGGCGTACCGCGGCCCTCGGCCTCGAAGTAGCAGGGGCCCTGCTTCCAGTACTCCTCGACCGTCCCGGCGTCGTTGTTCCAGAGCGAGCGCAGCGGCAACCCGTGGTCCGCGCCGCCGAACTGGAGGAAGAAGTCCGCATGGAAGCCCGCCCCCACGGCGGCGGCCGGGTCACCCCACTCGGCGAACAGGGCCGCCTGCGGGTGCGAGCGGTCGAGCCAGTCGCGCAGTTCGGTCCAGAGCTTGCCGGTCTCCGCGAAGCCGGGGTCGTCCTTGATCATCGAGGAGGCCATGTCGACCCGGAAGCCGCTCAGGCCCAGGCCGAGCCAGTGGTCCATGATGCCGCGCAGTGCGGCGCGGTTGGCGCGCGGCCCCTCGGCGTCCACCGGCTGGCGCCAGGGCTGCTCCGGATCCTCCCGCGCGTAGCCGAAGTTCAGGGCCGGCTGGCAGTCGAAGAAGTTGGGCCGGTACCAGCCCGGGCGGCTGCCCGGCGAGGCGACGAAGCCGTCCACCGGCCGGTCGGACCAGATGTAGCGGTGGTCGGACGGGTCCTCGGCGGAGACCAGGAACCACGGGTGGCGGTCCGAGGTGTGGGCGGCGACCAGGTCCAGCAGGACCCGGATGCCCTTGCGCCGCGCGGCCTCGACCAGGGCGGCGAGGTCCTCGGCGGTTCCGTAGCGCGGTGCGGGCGTCAGGTAGTCGGCGACGTCGTACCCGGCGTCGCGGAACGGCGACGCGAAGCACGGGTTGAGCCACACGGTGTCGACGCCCAGCCAGGCGAGGTGTTCGAGGTGCTCGGTGATGCCCGCGAAGTCGCCGATTCCGTCGCCGTCGGAGTCGGCGAAGCTCTGCGGGTAGATCTGGTAGAGGACGGCGTCGGCCAGCCAGTCGGGGCCGGGGCGGGTCGAGGTCATGGGTGGATCCTCCTGCCGGGTGCCGGGGGCTATCGATTCTCGTTGAATCCCGGCCGTCCCAACAGTCCGCAGCGGCCACTCCCGGCCCTGGAACGGGCGCCGGGGGCCGGCCGCGGGAGGAGCCCCCGGGTTGCCCCGCGCCCCTCCCGCGCCGTTCCAGCGCCCCTCCCGCTCCCCTCTCCCGCGCCCCGCACCCCTCCCGGGCCGCTCCCGGGCCGCTCCCGGACCGGCCAGGACCGGCCAGGACCGGCCAGGACCCGCGCACCCGCTCGCCTGCCCACCCGCGCACCCGCGCCCCGCAGGCACCCGGGCAGCCGCGCGGGCCCCCGCCGCTACCGCACCGCGCACGCCTCCACGAAGGCCTTCGCCCGCCGGGTGATCTCCGCCCAGTCCCCGGCCGCGACCGCGTCCGGCGGCACCACGTCCGTCCCGGCGCAGACCGCGAGCGCGCCCTGGCCGAGGAACTCCCCCGCGTTCCCCGCGTTGACGCCGCCGGACGCGACCAGCGGAACGTCCGGGTACGGCCCGCGCAGGTCCTTGAAGTAGCCGGGGCCGAACGCCCGCGCGGGGAAGATCTTCACGGCGGCGGCGCCCAGGTCGACGGCCCGGGCCACCTCGGTCGGGGTGAGGGCGCCCAGCACGACCGGCACCCCCGCGGCGTGCGCGACCCGCGCCACCTCGGGCCGCACCCCGGGGGTGACCAGGAAGGAGGCACCGGCGGCGAGCGCCTGCTCGGCCTGTTCGGCGGTCAGCACCGTGCCGACCCCGACCCGCCGGCCGGCCTGGGCAGCCCGGGCCGCCCGCTCCAGATGGCTCGTCACATCCGGTGTGGTGAAGGTGAGTTCGGTCCAGGTGATGCCGCCCTCGGCGAGTGCGTCGCAGAGTGCCGCGGCGTCGGGTATCCGGGGGGCGCGGACGACCGCGATCACGGGTTCGGCGGCCAGTGCCGCGCGCGCGGCGGCGACCACGGCGGGATCGGCGGGGACGGGCTGGGAGTTCATGCGGCTCGGGTTCCTCGTTCGGTTCGGCGCAGTGCCCGCCCCGGGCGGGCGCCCGTGGTGCGGCCCTGCCGGACGACGGCGGTGCCGTTGACGTAGACGTGCTCGATGCCGACGGCGGGCAGCCGCGGCCGGTCGAAGGTGGCGGCGTCCTGGACGCGTTCGGGGTCGAACAGGACGAGGTCGGCGTGGTGGCCGGGGGCGATCCGGCCCCGCCGGTCCAGCCCGAGCCGGGCGGCGGGCCGTCCGGTCATCCGGGCGACGGTCTCCTCCAGCGTGAGCACGCCCGCCTCCCTGGTGTAGCGGGCCAGGTACCGGGGGAAGGTGCCCCAGGCCCGCGGGTGCGGCCGGGCGCCGACCAGCAGTCCGTCGCTGCCGACGGTGTGCGCGCGGTGGCGCATGATCGCCCGGACGTTCTCCTCGTGGCCGACGTGCTGGAGGATGGTGGTGGCCAACTCGTCGCGGAGCAGCAGGTCGAGGAAGACCTCGGTGCCGCTGCGGGCCTGTTCGGCGGCGAGTTCGGCGACGGTCCGGCCGACGGCGCCGGCCAGCTCCGGGTTGCGGACGCCGGACAGCTGGATGGTGGCCCAGTCGGTGACCACGCCGTGGCAGCCGTCGCTGCCCTTCTCCTCCACCTCGTACCGGATCCGCTCGCGCGCCGCCGGGTCGCCGAGCCGGTCGAGGGTGGCGCGCGGGCCGCCCTCGGTGGACCAACTGGGCAGCAGTGCCGCGAGGGTGGTGGATCCGGGCAGGTAGGGGTAGCTGTCCAGGGTGAGGTCCACGCCCTCGTCGAGGGCCCGGTCGACGAGGGCGAGCAGTTCGCCGGCCCGGCCCTGGTTGACGCCGAAGTTCATGGTGGCGTGGGTCAGGTGGAGCGGGCAGCCGGACCTCCTGGCGATCTCCACCATCTCCGCGTAGCCCTCCAGGGCGCCCGCACCGTAGGAACGCTGGTGCGGCGCGTGGAAGCCGCCGTACCGGGCGACCACCCGGCAGAGTTCGACCAGCTCGGCGGTGTCGGCGTACATCCCGGGGGTGTAGGTGAGCCCGCTGGACATCCCGACCGCGCCCTCGGCCAGCCCCTGTGCCAACGCCGCGCGCATCCGGTCGAGTTCGGCGGCGCTCGGGGCCCGGTTGTCCCAGCCGACGGCGAGCATCCGCAGGGACCCGTGCGGCACCAGGTAGCAGGCGTTGACGGCGGGGCCGGTCCGGTCCAACCGGTCCAGGTAGCCGCCGACCGTCCGCCAGTCCCAGTCGAAGCCCTCCGGGTCGCCGTTCCAGCCGGCGATCTGGCGGCGCAGCGCGGGCAGCGTGCGGTCGTCGACCGGGGCGTAGGAGAGGCCGTCCTGGCCGAGGACCTCGCAGGTGACGCCCTGGGTGACCTTGGCCGGGTGCTCGGGTTCGAGCAGGAGGGCGAGGTCGGAGTGGGCGTGCATGTCGATGAACCCGGGCGCCAGCACCAGCCCGGTGGCGTCCACCACCCGTGCCCCGTCCACGCCGTGGCCGATCTCCGCGATCATCCCGTCGGCGATCCGGACGTCGGCCCGGTACCGGTCGGCGCCGGTGCCGTCGACGACGGTGGCCCCCTTGAAGACCACCTCCCGGGGGCCCCGACCCATCCGACCGGCCCGCCCGACCTGCCCGGCCAGGTCGCCCTGCCCGACCGGGTCGCCCTGCCCGACCGGCCCGACCTGCCCGGCCGGCTCGGCCGGCCCGACCGGCTCGCCCTGTCGACCCATCAGAAGAACGTCCTGACCAGTCCGGTGACCTTCGGCTCGGCGGCAGAGGCGTCGTCCAGCACCGGGATCAGCGTCCACTTGTCGAAGGCGGTGCACGGGTGCGAGACACCCAGTCGCAGCACGGCGCCGACGGGCGCGAGGTCGCCGGCGTCCCGCAGGAAGGCGTGCTGATCGTTGAGCGCGGTGATCCGCGCCGATGTTCCGGTCAGCTCGGCTCCCCCGCGGACGAGTTGGGGCTCCGGAAGTCCCTCGTCGAACGGCAGGTCGCGCTTCCCGGCGTCCAGCAGCGCCAACTGCGGCTCCGGCCGGGAGACCACCCGGGCCCACCCGTGCAACGCACTGCGCAGCGGCACCGCACCGGCACCGGCACCGGCAGCCGCGCCCGCACCCCGGGCGAGCGGGGAGATCCCGCGGTAGAACCCGTCGTCGTGGGCGATGTACGCGCCGGAGCGCAACACCACGAACGCGTCCGGCAGGGCCCCCAACTCCTCGGCCACCAGGTCGAAGTAGGCGCTGCCGCCGGCCGTCACCACGGGCGCCGAGCCGTCGGGGTACGCGCTCGCCAGCCGCCCGTGCAACTCGGCGAGGCTCCGCAGGTAGGTGCGGACGGCGGTGAGGCCGTCCGCACTCGCGTCGTGGGCCAGCGCGCCCTCGTAGCCGCCGATGCCGGCCAGTCGCAGCGTGGGCGCGCGCAGCACCGCGGCGGCGACCTCGACCGCCTCGTCGACGGTGCGCACGCCGGTCCGCCCGCCCGGGCCGCCGAGTTCGACCAGCACCTCGACCGGCCGCTCGGCGCCGGCCGCGCGCAGCGCGTCGTCCATCAGCCGGACGCTCGCGGTGGAGTCCACCCAGGAGGTGAAGGCGAAGGACGGGTCGGCGGCCAGCTCGCCGGCCAGCCAACCGAGGCCTGCCGGGTCGAGCAGGGTGTTGGCGAGCAGCACCCGCTGGACACCGAAGGCTCGCGCGACCCGGATCTGCGGCAGGTTGGCGAGGGTGATGCCGTGGCTGCCGGCGGCCAGCTGGGCCTGCCAGAGCGCGGGGGCCATGGTCGTCTTGCCGTGCGGGGCGAGCGCCAGCCCGGCGTCGGCGCACCAGGCGGCCATGGTCCGCAGGTTGTGGTCGAGCGCGCCGGCGTCGAGGGTGAGCAGCGGGGTGCCGAGGTCGGCGAGCGCGGGGCCGGTGGCCAGGTAGTCCCGGACGCTCAGGCCCCAGGCCGCGGGCGGCAGCGCCTTGAACCGCCAGTCGAGCGACTCGTCGGCGAGGGCCGCCACCGCCGCGGTGTCGATGCCCGGCCCGGTGCCGCTGCTTGCGAAGGTCTGGTCCACCGTCTTCCTCCATTTGCCGTGTTGCAACATGTGCAACGAGGGTTGCACATGCTGGCAACACGGTTCTAGCATCGGCGCCGGACGAAGGTCAACGACGGTCGCCCGCGGCAGGCGGGCCACCCGGTCGGCCGCAGCACCCCCACCCGGTCGGCCGCAGCAATCCGAGGAGCCCAGCAGATGCCACGACAGGACGCCGCCGTGAGCCCGGGCACCCCCACGCCCGGTACCCCGTCACTCGGCGACCCGTCGGCGACCGGGCCGGACGCACCGGGACCGGGCACGACCGGCCCGGACGCACGCGGAGCGGACGCAACCGGAGCGGACGCGGTCGGAACCGGGGCGCCCGACGCCGCCCCGCCCGCTCCCGGATCACCCGACCGCCCCACCGGTACGGACCCCCGCACCGCCCCCGACCCCACCGCCCCGCCCACCGCCCCGGCCCCGCCCACCGCCCCGGCCGCCGTCTGCGTGGGCGAGTCGATGGCCGTCCTGCTGCCCGACCGCCCCGGCCCCCTGGAGTCGGTGGAGGCGTTCCGGCTCTCCGTCGGCGGCGCCGAATCGAACGTGGCGGGCGCCCTGGCCGCGCTGGGCGTGCCGAGCGCCTGGATCAGCCGGGTCGGCGACGACGGCTTCGGCCGCCGCCTGCTCGGCGAACTCACCGCACGGGGGGTGGACGTGTCGGCGGTCGCCGTCGACCCCCACCGCCCGACCGGCGTGTACCTCAAGGAGGTCGGCGGCACCACCGGCGACCGGCACGACCTCGGGCCCGGCCGCAGCCGGCTCCACTACCACCGGCGCGGTTCCGCCGCCGCGGCGCTCTCCCCCGCGCTGCTCGCCGACCCGGCCGCCGCCCGCCTGCTGGCCGGGGCCCGCCTGCTGCACCTGTCGGGCATCACCGCGGCGCTCTCCGACGACTGCCTGGCCCTGCTCCGCGCGCTGCTCGCCGAGCGCCGCCCGGGCCGGCTGGTCAGCTTCGACCTCAACTGGCGCCCGGCGCTCTGGCGCGACCGCGACGTCTCGGTGCTGCCGCCGCTGCTGGACGCGGCCGACCTGCTGCTGCTCGGCGCCGACGAGGCCGAGGCCGCCTTCGGCACCGGCGACCCGCACGCGCTGCGCCGGCGCTTCCCCTCCCCCGCGACCGTGGTGGTCAAGGACGCCGCCCGGCTGGTCACCGCCCTGGAGCGGGACGGAACCGCCGTCACCGAGCCCGCCCTGACCGTCGAGGTGGTCGAGGCGACCGGCGCGGGCGACGCCTTCGCCGCCGGCTACCTGGCCGGGACGGTGCGCGGCCTCGACCAGCGGCGCCGGCTGCGGCTGGGCCACCTGAGCGCGGCCTGCGCGCTGACCGCCCACGGCGACCAGGCCGAGCTGCCGCCGGAGCCGGTGGTCGAGGCCCTGCTCGCCGCCTCCCCGGAGGACTGGGCTGCCACCCGGGTGTCGGCGGATGGCATCGTGTCCCCTGTACTGCCCGCGGCCGCACCCGCCGGGACGGCCCCCGCGGCGGGGGCGTCCGGACCGGTCGCCCCCACGACGGCCGCGCCCGTCTCGGCACCGGCGCCCGGGGGCGGTGCCGCCGACCCCCGACCGGCCGCCTCCCCGGCCCTTGGAGCACGATGAGCCAGACCGTCACCCGCGCCCTGCGCATCCTCGCCGAGCTCGGCGAGGGCGAGCGCTCCCTGGACCAGCTCGCCGAGGTGCTCGGCGTGCACAAGACCACCGTGCTGCGGCTGCTCCAGAGCCTCGAAGAGGAACGGTTCGTCTACCGGGACCCGGCCTACCGCTACCACCTGGGCGCCGGCCTCTTCGCACTCTCCGGCCTGGCCCTGGAACAGCGCGGGGTCCGCCGCATCGCCGCACCGCACCTGGCCGAGCTGAACGCGGCCACCGGCCAGACCGTGCACCTGGCCGCGTACGAGGGCGGCGAGGTGGTCTACATCGACAAGTACGACTCCCGCCACCCGGTGCGGATGTACTCGCGGATCGGCCTGCGCGCGGCCCTGCACTGCGCCGCCGTCTCCAAGGTGCTGCTGGCCGACCTGCCGGTGCCCGAGCGCCGCCGGGTGGTGGCCGGCATCGACTTCACCCCGCACACCGCCCGGACCCTGACCACTCCCGAGGCGCTGCTGGCCGAGCTGGAGAAGGTCGCCGTCCAGGGCTGGGCTCAGGACCACGCCGAGCACGAGGCGTTCATCAACTGCGTGGCGGCGCCGATCCGGGACGCCAGCGGCCGGGTGGTCGCCGCCGCCTCGATCTCGGTCCCTGACGTCGTCCTCCCGTACGAGCAGGTGCTGGAGCTGCTGCCCCACCTGCTCGCCACCACCCGGGCCGTCTCCGCCGACTGCGGCCAGACCCCGCCGACCACCTGAGCAATCACCGGAACGAAGGAAGCTCATGAGCGACAAGACCGAGATCCGCACCGACGGCGCCCCCGCCCCGGCGTGGATGTTCTCCCAGGGCGTCCGCAAGGGCCCGATCCTCCAGGTCTCCGGCCAGGGCCCGCAGGACCCGGCCACCGGCGAGTACCTGTTCCACGGTGACGTGAAGGCCCAGACCCGGCGGACGCTGGAGAACGTCAAGGCGATCGTCGAGGCGGGCGGCGCGACGATCGAGGACGTGGTGATGTTCCGCGTCTACCTCACCAAGCGCGCCGACTTCCCGCTGATGAACGAGGTGTACGCCGCGTTCATCGACGAGAACATCAAGCCGGGCGGGGTGAAGCCCTGCCGCACCACGATCTTCGTCGAGCTGCCGCAGGAGCCGATGCTGGTCGAGATCGACGCCCAGGCCGTCGTCGGCTGACGCCGCGCCCCCGTACGCGGAAGGGCCTGGACGGCTTCCCGTCCGGGCCCTTCGACGCAACCGGGGCCTCACCTCCGGGCGGCCACCGCCCCCGCCACCGGCGACGCGGCACCGGCGGTCCCACCGGCGGCAGAGCCGTCGCCGGAGCCGGAGCCGGGAACACCGGGGACCGCGCCACCTTCCGCCACCGCCCGTCCGGCACCGCGCAGGCCCGAGCGCCGCTCCAGCGCACCGGAGAGCACGGTCACGCCGAGGGCCCCGGCGGCCATCAGCCCGCCCACCCAGTTCGGCGCCTGGTAGCCGAGCCCGGCCGAGATGACCAGCCCGCCGAGCCAGGCGGCCAGCGCGTTGCCCAGGTTGAACGCGGCGATGTTCGCGGCCGAGGCGAGCGTGGGCGCGCCCGCGGCCTGGTCCATCACCCGCTTCTGCAGCGGGGCGACGGTCGCGAAGCCGAACACCCCGATCAACGGGATGGTGACGATCGCACCGGCCCTGCTCTGCGCGGTGAAGGTGAAGGCGAACAGCAGCACCGTGAGGACCGCGATGATCACGTACAGGCTGCGCATCAGCGCGCGGTCGGCGAACCAGCCGCCGAACAGGTTCCCGACGAAGAGGCCGACGCCGAAGAGGAAGAGCAGCCAGGTGACGCTGGACGCGGAGAAGCCGGCGAGTTCGGTCATCATCGGCGTGATGTAGGTGAACATCGCGAAGATGCCGCCCCAGCCGAGCACCGTCATGGTCAGCGCGAGCCAGATCTGCGGGGCCCGGAAGACCGCCAGCTCGGCGCCGAGCCGGGCGCCCTCCGGCCTGGGCTGGACGGGGACGAGCGCGGCGATGCCGGCGAAGCCGATCGCCCCGAGCCCGGCGACCACGTAGAAGGTGGAACGCCAGCCGAAGTGCTGGCCGAGCAGGGTCCCCATCGGCACACCGAGCACGTTGGCGGCGGTGAGCCCGGTGAACATGAGGGCGATCGCACCGGCCCGCTTGTTGGGGGCGACCAGGTCGGCGGCGACCACCGAGCCGATGCCGAAGAACGCGCCGTGCGCGAAGGCCGCGAGGATCCGTCCCGCCATCAGCAGCCCGAAGGCGGGGGCCACCGCGGAGACCAGGTTCCCGGCGATGAACAGGCCGGTCAGCATCAGCAGCATGCCCTTGCGGGGCACCCGGGTACCGAGGACGGTGAGCAGCGGCCCGCCGACGACGACGCCGAGCGCGTAGCCGGAGATGAGCAGGCCGGCGGTGGGGATGGACACCGAGAAGTCGCCGGCGACCTCGGGCAGCAGGCCCATGATCACGAACTCGGTGGTGCCGATGCCGAAGGCGCTGATCGCCAGCGCCAGGAGCGCGAGGGGCATGAGAGGGACCGCTTTCCGGAGCGTTGCAGGGGGTACCGGTCGACCGCGCAGCAGACCATTGCGTGCGCAACTACCAGCGTCGACAATACGACCGACCGCCGGTTACTTGCAAGCGCGGCATATCGGTCCGCGCACACCTCCCCCTCCACTCACCCGCCCAGGACGACCGCGCGGGACGACCGCGCCGCCTTGCCTACCGCCATGCAAGTCATTAGGTTAGGCTCACCTAACTAGCCGGAGGTTGCCATGAGCCCCACCCCCATCGACGCCGAGGTCCCCGAGCCCACCGCCGCCGAACGGGTCGGCAGCCTGCTCTGCGCAGCCTCCTCCGTCGTCGTCCGCGCCTGCGGCGAGCACCACGAACTCACCACCCCCGTGTCGGTGCACGGCTCCCGGATCCGGCTGCGCGCACCGCTCGACGCCCCGCTCACCCTGGCCACCGCCCGCGAGCAGGACGGCCTCCCCGTCGTCCTCGACCTCACCGACATCGCCCCGGTCGCCGTCCGCGACCGGGTCCGCGGCCGCCTCACCCTGGCCGGGCGACTCCACCTCGCCCACCTCGCCGACGACGGCCTCAGCGTCCACCTGCGCCTGGACGTCGCCCACGCCGTCCTCTCCACCCCGTACGGCACCAGTGCGCTCACCGGCGCCGACCTCGCGCTCGCCGCGCCCGACCCGCTCGCGCGCTACGAGGCCGGCATGCTGACCCACCTCGCCGACGACCACTCGGACGCCCTGGAGGTGCTCACCCGCCTCCTCGACCAGGAGCTGCTCACCGAGCGGCCCGACGTCCGTCCGCTCGCCCTCGACCGGTACGGCCTGGTGCTCCGCCTCGACCACCCGCACGGCCACCGCGACGTGCGTCTGGTCTTCCCCGAACCGGCCCACGACGCCGACGACTTCGGGCACCGCGTGCACCAGCTGCTGACCGCCGCCCAGCATGCGGAGCCCGCCCACCGGCCCTGAGCGCCCCGGCGCGCCCCACCACCCGACCCGGCGGAGCGGCCGTCCCGACGCCCGCCGGTCACCCACGCGCCGGTGACGGACGGCCAGGAGCCCCGCGAACACCCCACCGGGTCGACCGCACCCACACCCGCGACCCCGCGACCCGCGACCCGCGACCCCGGCCGGCGCTCCACGGCCCCACCCCGCGACCGGACTCCGCCGGGAAAACGCCGAAGGAATTCCCCCCGAGTCAGGGGGGGTGAAAACAAAGACGACCGGCCCGGTTCGCGAAAGGAGGTTTCGCGAACCGGGCCGGTCGAACGGGCGTGTCCCGCGCCCGTGGATCCACTGGTGGTGCGGCGATCACCCGGTCGAGCGGTCACCCGACATGACCATCCCGGGAGGTCGTTCACCCCGCACCCAGCGGTGGTTCTGGTATTCGGTCGGACCGGTCCGCCCAATCGGACCGGTCCGACCGCCAAGGCCGTTCAGGCCTTCAAGCCTTCAAGCCTTCAGACTTTCAAACCCTCAGGCCTTCAAGCCCCTCAGTCCTTCAGACCCTCAGGCTTTCAAGCCCTCAGACCCTCAGGCCGCTCGAATCGACCGGACGGGTCAGATCGAGACGCCGTGCGCCCGCAGGTAGGCGATCGGGTCGATGTCCGAGCCGTACTCCGAGCCGGTGCGGATCTCGAAGTGCAGGTGCGGGCCGGTCACGTTGCCGGTCGCACCGGAGAGGCCGATCTGCTGGCCGGCGGTGACGGTCTGACCGACCTTCACCGCGATCGAGGACAGGTGCGCGTACTGGGCGTACTTGCCGTCGGCGAGCTTGATCTCGACCTCGTTGCCGTAGGCGCCGCCGTTGCCGGCCTTCACCACGGTGCCGGCCGCGATGGCGCGCAGCGGGGTGCCGGTGGCAGCGGAGAAGTCGACACCGGTGTGGTGGCCGGAGGACCACATCGAGCCGGCCACACCGTAGGCGGTGCCGAGCTTGGCGCCGGCCAGCGGGGCGACGTAGCCGGAGGCGGCGACGGGGGCCGGGGCGGCGGGCTTCGCGGCCTGGACCGGAGCCGGCTTGGCGGCCGGGGCAGCGGGCTTGGCGGCCGGGGCGGCGGGCTTCGCGGCGGGCGCGGTCGGCTTGGCGGCCGGCTTCGCCGAGTCCTGCGAGGCCTGCGGCTTGGCGGCGGGCGCGGCGGGCTTCGCGGACTCGACGGCCTTGCCGCCGAGTCCGAGCTGCTGGCCCGGGTAGATCAGGTTCGGGTTGGCGCCGATGACCGAGCGGTTGTGCTCGTAGAGGGCTTCCCAGCCGCCCTGGACGTTCTTGGCGGCGGCGATCTTCGACAGGGTATCCCCGCCGACGACCTTGTAGCTCGCCTCGGCCTGGGCGGCCGGAGCGGTCTCGGCGGCCGGAGCGGCCGGGGTGGCGTCGACGCTGGCGGCGCCGGTCCAGGTGCTGGTGTGGGGCTTCGCGGCCGGGGCCTCGTGGGCCTGGGCGCTGACGGTGGTGACCAGCGGGAGGGCGAAGGCGGCGCCGGTGACGGCGGTGGCGATGCCGATGCGGACGGCGCGGGGCAGGGCGATACGACGAGCCTGTGCGGGCATGGGGAATGTCCTCTCCGACGCCTGCGAGGTGAGCTGTCGGGTTCGGGCTGGAGTTGCCCGGCCGCATCAAGGCGGCTTCACCCCAAGCCGGACCGTGAATTCCGGTCCGGCGACTTACCTTTGGGTCCCCCGCTCCTGCCGTACAGAGTTCGTTGCGTACCACCGGGCAGCGGCAGGACTAGGCGTTCCACCCGGTGGCCACCCGGGCTGACGCCGGGCGGTCGCTGAACTAAAACTCATCCGTCCGAGTGAAGCAATGTCGATCTCTTGAACCCGCAACAAAACCCCCGGGGCCCGTCACGCTCCGAATGATCGGCTGCACAGTACGCACACAATCAATTCACCGCGTGCCACTGATCCACGACCCTCCGCCGATTTCCGGACCGTTCCGCACACGATCACTCACGGAAAGCCATTCGCCGACACGCCCCCGGTGACCCTTGTCACGTAGGCCCCCGGGGCGGACGATCGGGCCGTGGCCACCTCCGAGGCCGGCACCCTGCGGTTGGGCACCGCGCAGGGTCGCTGGGTACTTCTGGCGACGGTGCTCGGTTCCAGCCTGGCGATGCTCGACGGGACCGTCGTGAACGTCGCGCTGCCCCGGATCGGCGTCGACCTCGACGCCCCGCTCTCCGCCCTGCAGTGGACTCTGAACGCCTATCTGCTCACCCTGGCCGGACTGATCCTGCTCGGCGGCGCGCTCGGCGACCGGTACGGCCGGCGCCGGATCTTCCTGCTCGGCGTGGTCTGGTTCGCCGTCGCGTCGGCGGCCTGCGCCGCCGCCCCCACCATCGAGGTCCTGGTCGCCGCCCGCGCGGTGCAGGGCGTCGGCGGGGCGCTGCTCACCCCGGGGTCGCTGGCGATGCTCCAGGCGGTCTTCCACCCGGAGGACCGCTCGGCCGCGGTCGGCCTCTGGTCCGGACTCGGCGGGGTGTCGGCGGCGGTCGGACCGTTCCTCGGGGGCTGGCTGGTGGACGGGCCCGGCTGGCGGTGGATCTTCCTGCTGAACGTCCCGCTGGCCGTGCTGGTCGTCGCGGTGGCCGCCCGGCACGTGCCGGAGAGCCGGGACGAGGCCTCCAGCGGGCGGTTCGACGTCCTCGGCGCGGTGCTGGCCGCGCTGGCCCTGGGCACGTTCACCTATGCGCTCACCGCCGCCGGGGAGGGGCTCTCCCCCGGTGTATGGCTCACCGGGGCGACCGGGATCCTGCTGGGGGTGGCCTTCGTCGTCGTCGAGCGCCGCACGCCGGAGCCGATGCTGCCGCTGGGCCTCTTCTCGTCCCGCCTGTTCACCGCGGTCAACCTGGTCACCCTCGCCGTCTACGCGGCGTTCAGCGGGGTCTTCTTCCTGCTCGTCGTGCAGCTGCAGATCGTCTCCGGCTTCTCCCCGCTGGTCTCCGGGGTGGCCCTGGTGCCGATCACGGTGCTGATGCTGGCGCTCTCCGCGCGGGCCGGCCGGCTGGGCAAGCGGATCGGGCCCCGGCTGCCGCTCACCGTCGGACCGCTGCTCTGCGCGGCCGGGGTGCTGCTGATGCTGCGGATCGGCCCGGACGCCTCGTACTGGACGGACGTGCTGCCGGCCGTCACCGTGATGGGCTCCGGAATGGTGCTGCTGGTCGCGCCGCTGACCGCGACGGTGCTGGCGGCGGTGGAGGTGCGGCACGCGGGCATCGCCAGCGGCGTCAACAACGCCGCCGCCCGGGCGGCCGGCCTGCTCGCGGTCGCCGCGCTGCCCGCCCTGGCCGGGCTGAGCGGGGACGCCTACCAGGTGCCGGCCTCGGTGGACGCGGCGTTCCACACCGCGATGCTGATCTGCGCGGGGCTGCTGGTGGCCGGCGGGCTGACCGCGCTGGCCACCGTCCGCGGCAACGTACTGGCCCCGGAGGACCACCCGGTGGCCGAGCCGGACTGCCGCTACTCCTGCTCCACCAACGGCCCGCCGCTGGACCCGGGCCACCTCGCGCCGGGGGCGTCCGGGCACGGCGAGGGCCCCGCCACCGGTACGGCGACGGGGCCCTCGAAGGCCTGACGGAAGGCCTGACGGAACGTCAGAGGATGTCACCCGGGGCGTACTTGGCGGCCTCGGGGTGGGCGGCCGCGACCGCCTCGATCTGCCGGACGACCTCGGCGACCTGGGCACCGGCGGCGCCGGTGAAGGAGAGCCGGTCGGCCAGCAGCGCGTCCAGCGCGGCCCGGTCGAGCGGGATCCGCCCGTCGTTCGCGAGGCGGTCCAGCAGCTCGTTCTCCCGGGCGCCGGCGCGCATGGCGAGCGCGGAGGCGACGGCGTGCTCCTTGATGACCTCGTGCCCGGTCTCCCGGCCGACGCCCGCGCGGACCGCGCCCATCAGCACCTTGGTGGTGGCCAGGAACGGCAGGTAGCGGTCCAGCTCGGCCTCGATCACGGCGGGGAAGGCGCCGAACTCGTCGAGGACGGTCAGGAAGGTCTCCAGCAGGCCGTCGAAGGCGAAGAAGGCGTCCGGCAGCGCGACCCGGCGGACCACGGAGCAGGAGACGTCGCCCTCGTTCCACTGGTCGCCGCCCAGCTCGGCGGTCATCGACGCGTAGCCGCGCAGGATGACGGCCAGGCCGTTGACGCGCTCGCACGAACGGGTGTTCATCTTGTGCGGCATCGCGGAGGAGCCGACCTGGCCCTCCTTGAACCCCTCGGTGACCAGCTCGTGGCCGGCCATCAGACGGATCGTCTTGGCCAGGCTGGACGGGGCCGCGGACAGCTGGACGAGGGCGGTCAGCACCTCGAAGTCCAGCGAGCGCGGGTAGACCTGGCCGACGCTGGTGAGCACGTTGTCGAAGCCGAGGTGCGCGGCGACCCGGCGCTCCAGCTCGGAGAGCTTGTCGGTGTCGCCGCCGAGCAGGTCCAGCATGTCCTGGGCGGTGCCGACCGGGCCCTTGATCCCGCGCAGCGGGTAGCGGGCGATCAGCTCCTCCAGGCGGCGGAAGGCGACCAGCAGCTCGTCCGCGACGGTCGCGAAGCGCTTGCCCAGGGTGGTGGCCTGCGCGGCCACGTTGTGGGAGCGGCCGGCCATGACCAGCTCGGTGTGCTGGGCGGAGAGGCGGCCGAGCCGGACCAGGACGGCCACGGTGCGGTCGCGCACGTGCTCCAGCGACTGCCGGATCTGCAGCTGCTCGACGTTCTCGGTCAGGTCCCGGGAGGTCATTCCCTTGTGGATCTGCTCGTGGCCGGCGAGGTCGCTGAACTCCTCGATCCGGGCCTTGACGTCGTGCCGGGTGATCCGCTCACGGGCGGCGATCGAGCCGAGGTCGACCTGGTCGAGCACTCGCTCGTAGTCGGCGACGGCCGTGGCCGGCACCTCGACGCCGAGGTCCTGCTGGGCCTTCAGGACGGCAAGCCAGAGGTGCCGCTCCAGCACCACCTTGTGCTCGGGGGACCACAGCTGGGCCAGGGTCGCCGAAGCGTACCGGGAGGCCAGGACATTGGGGATCTGGGGCTTCGCGCTCACGCTTCGCAAGCCTAACAGCCGAGGTCAGCCCGAACGCCGCCGGATCGGGTAGGCTGCGGCAATTGAGCACTCACCGCACGTGTCCGCAGAAGTCTTACGCCGCAAGGATACCACATCGATGAGCGAATCTCCAGCGGTTCCCACCACTCCGCTCCCCGCGGGTGCGCCCCGCCCGCCCGGGGCCCACCCCGCCGAGCGCCACCACCCCGCCGCGCCCGGGCCCCACCGCACCGCCCCCGAACCCGACCACGCCGGCTCCGAGCCCCACCACCCCGAGCCCCACCACGCCGAGGCCCTGGACGCCGAACAGGCGCAGCTCACCGCCCTCTACGCCCAACTCGACGGAGCCCGCGCCCGCGCCCGCCGCGACCTCGCCGCCGCGGGCGCCGGAGCCGGCCCGGGCGGCACCCACCAGGCCCGGCTGGAGCGCGAGCTCCGCGCCGCCGAGGCCGCCCGCCACACCGCGCGGCTCGACGCCGTCGAACGCGGCCTCTGCTTCGGCCGCCTCGACCACCGTGACGGCACCACCCGCTACGTCGGCCGGACCGGCCTCACCGACGACGGCCACGAGCCGCTGCTGCTCGACTGGCGCGCCCCCGCCGCCCGCCCGTTCTACACCGCCACCCCGGCCGAGCCCGGCGACGTGGTCCGCCGCCGCCACCTGCGCACCGAAGGCCGCACCCTGACCGGACTGGACGACGAGGCGCTCGACCTGGCCGCCCTCCCCGAGGACGCTCGGCGCACGCTGGTCGGCGAGGCCGCGCTGCTGGCGGCGCTCGACCGGGAGCGGACCGGCCGGATGGACACGGTGGTCGCCACCATCCAGGCCGAGCAGGACCGGGTGATCCGCGCCCCGCTGCCCGGCGCGCTGGTCGTCCAGGGTGGGCCCGGCACCGGCAAGACCGTCACCGCGCTGCACCGCGCCGCCTATCTGCTGTACACGCACCGCGCGGTGCTGGAGCGCCGCGGCATCCTGGTGATCGGCCCGAACCCGGCCTTCCTCCGCTACATCGGCCGGGTGCTGCCCGAGCTCGGCGAGACCGGGGTGGTGCTCCGCACCGTCGGGGAGCTGTTCCCCGGTGTCCGGGCCACCGGCGAGGACGCTCCGGCCACCGCCGCGGTCAAGGGCGGCCCGTGGATGGCGGACGTGGTCGAACGCGCCGTCGCGGCACACCAGTTGCTGCCCGACGGCGATCCGGTGGCCCTCGGCGGGGAGCTGCGGCTGCCCCGACGGGTCTGCGCCGAGGCCCGGGAGGCCGCCCGGGGGCTCCGGCTGCCGCACAACCGCGCCCGGGTGTTCTTCCTCCGCACCCTGCTCGACGCCCTCGCCGTCGAGCAGTCGCTCACCCTCGGCCACCCGTACGACGAGGAGGAGGCCCGGTACGCGCCGCGCGAGCTCTGGGCGCAGCCGGACGTCCGCGCCCGGCTGGACGCCCTCTGGCCGGTCCTGACGCCGCACCGGCTGATCGACCGGCTGCTCTCCGATCCCGGACTGCTGGCCGCGGCCGCCCCCGGGCTCGCGGCGGCCGAGCGGCGGGCCCTGCTCCGCCCGCCGGGTTCGGCGTGGACCGCCGGGGACGTCCCGCTGCTCGACGAGGCCGCCGAACTCCTCGGCGAGGACCCCTCGGTGACCCGGGCCCGGGCCCGCGCCGCCGACCGGGCGCACGCCGATGACCTGCGGTACGCCCGGGGCGTGCTCACCGGCACCGGCCAGTCTGACGATCCGACCCTGGACGCCGAGCTGCTCGCCGAGCGGTTCCACGACGCCGGCCCGTACCGGAGCACCGCCGAACGCGCCGGCGCCGACCGCAGCTGGGCGTACGGGCACGTGGTGGTCGACGAGGCCCAGGAGCTGTCCGCGATGGCCTGGCGGGCCGTCATGCGCCGGGTGCCGGCCCGTTCGCTGACCGTGGTCGGCGACCTCGCCCAGACCGGTTCGCCGGCCGGTGCCCGGTCCTGGGCCGAGGTGATGGACCGCGAACTGCCGGGCCGCTGGCGCGAGGAGCGGCTCACGGTCAACTACCGCACCCCGGCCGCGGTCATGGCCCTGGCCGCCGCCGTCCTGCGGGTGCACGACCCGGCCCGGCGGCCGCCGGAGTCGGTCCGGAGCACCGACGACCGGCCGCGCGCGGTGCCGGTGCCGGACGGCGACTACGCCGCCGCCCTCGCCGGGCTCCCCGCGGCGCCGGGCACCCTCGGGGTGATCGCCCCGGACGCGCTCGCCGCCGGCCTCGGCGCCCTGACCGTCCGGGCCTGCAAGGGCCTGGAGTTCGACTCGGTGGTGCTGGTCGACCCGGCCGGGCTGCTCGCCCAGGGGCCTTCGGACCTGTACGTCGCGCTCACCCGGGCCGCCCGGCGGCTGACCCTGCTCCACCACGGCCCACTGCCGGCCCCGCTCGCGGCGGAGCTGTCGGCGCAGCAGGGTCAGCCGCCCGGGGAGCCGACGGCCGTGGCGAGCCCCGCGGGCACCGCGGAGACCACGGGCACCACGGGAGCGGCGGACCCTACGGGGCCGACCGGCCGCTGAGCACCGGGAGGACCTGGAGGCAGATCGAGTGCAGCGCCACCCGCTGCTCGTCGGTCATGGTCCCGATGGCGTGGTGGGTCCGCTCCATCTCGCCCCGGATCAGCCCCAGGATCTCCCGGCCCTGATCGGTGATGACCACGATCTTGACCCGCCGGTCGCCGGCCGCCGCCTCGCGGTGGGCCAGGCCCAGCGACTCCAGGCGGTCGACGATCCCGGTGACGTTGGAGGCGTCACAGCCGAGACGGCCCGCCAGGGCGCGCATCGGCACCGGCTCCTGGACGGCGCCGAGCGCCTTTGCCTGCGAGGAGGAGAGACCGTGCCGGGCCGCGGCGGCCGCGAAGTCCTGGAAGTACGCGGCGCCGACGGCGGCCAGCGCCTCCATCAGCTGGGCGTTGGTCGGTACGGTCGTCGTCGCTGTCGAACCCATGAGGTCAGGGTACGACCGAGTGCTTCAGTAACTCAAGATTTGATCACAGCAAAGATCCGGCGGCCGAACCGCCGCCCCACCGCTCAGAGCACCAGCTGGTCGAACAGCCGCCGCAGCTCGGCCTCCGGGTCCGCGGTCAGCCCGGTGTGCACGGGCCCCGGCTGGACCACCGCACTGCGCGGTGCGGCCAGCCAGCGGAACCGCTGCCCCGGGCTGTCCGCCGCCGCCGGACCGGCCTGCGGGCCGCCCTGGCAGACCGCCTCGATCCCGTGCAGCGCCCGCCGCACCCCGGCCACGTCGGCCACCGGGTCCAGCGCCAGCAGCCGCGCCTGGTCCAGGTGCGTCCGCGCCGCCAGGTGCGAACTCTGCCGGCAGTACAACAGCACGCCGACGTTGACGCACTCACCGCGCTCCACCCGGGGCACCGCCCGGATCACCGCGTACTCGTAGTCGTGCAGCTCGGCGACGGCCGGCAGCGCCGACCGGATCGGCCCGGTCACGCGGACACCTCCGGCAGCCAGTCGCGCGGACCGGCCAGTCGTTCGGTCAGCTGGGCGCGGTACGCGGCGCGCACCGCTTCGGGGGAGTCGAACCCGGGCTCGTCCACCAGCCAGACGTCGGGGATCTGCGCGACCGCCTCCGCGATCGCCGTCTCCGCCAGCGGGGCGAGCGCCTTGTCGGCCGCGAGCAGGTCCGGCTCGGCGCGCAGCAGCGCGTGGTCGGAGGCGTCGTACGGACGGCGGGTCCAGGCGGCGGCGCCGGGCCAGTGGTGGTGGAAGATCAGGCTGGCACCGTGGTCGATCAGCCGCAGTCCGCCGGTGGCCACCAGCAGGTTGGGGTTGCGCCAGGAGCGGTCGACGTTGCCGATCAGCGCGTCGAACCAGAGCACCTGCCCGGCCAGCCCGGAGTCCACCTCGAAGCAGAGCGGGTCGAAGTTGAGCGCACCGCTGACGAAGGCCATACCGAGGTTGACCCCGCCGCTGGCCCGCATCTGGTCCTGGATCTGCGGGTCCGGCTCGCTGCGGGCCAGGACCGGGTCCAGGTCGACGGCGACCAGTTCGGGCACCGGCAGGCCGAGCCGCCGGCCGAGTTCCCCGGCCAGCACCTCCGCGACCAGCGCCTTGCGGCCCTGCGCCGCACCGACCCACTTCAGCGCGTAGAGCCGCCGGTCGTCGGCCTCGACCAGGCCCGGCATCGAGCCGCCTTCTCGCAGTGGCGTCACGTATCGGACCGCCGTCACCTCGGGGAGCACGGCCGACAGCCTATCGGGCATATGCAGGGGGCGGGTGTCAGTCGGCCGGCTCGCCCTCCCGGGTCGTCCCGGTGGCAGCCCGTGCTGCTCCGTGCGAGTGTGGCGGACAGTAGTCGGGGGCGGACGTCCGCCCGGGCACGGCCGGCGCCTCCCCGCACCACCCCGCACCACCCTGCACGGACGCGCGACCTGCACCTCTCCGTACGACACCTCTCCGTACGACCTGCACCTCCCGTACGACCGGCACCTCTATACGACCGGCACCGTGACTGAACGACCTGCACTGTGAGGGACGCACGATGGAACGACCCCGGATCCTGATCGTGGGCGGCGGCTTCGCCGGGCTGGAGTGCGCGCGCCGCCTGGAGCGCAAGCTCTCTCCCTCGGAGGCGGAGATCTCCCTGGTCACGCCGTTCAGCTATCAGCTGTACCTGCCACTGCTGCCGCACGTGGCGGCCGGCGTGCTCACCCCGCAGTCGGTGGCCGTCTCGCTGCGCCGGACGCTGCGGCGCACCCACATCGTCCCCGGCGGCGCGATCGGCGTCGATCCCGGCTCCAAGGTGTGCGTGGTGCGCAAGATCACCGACGAGGTGGTGGCGCTGAAGTACGACTACCTGGTCCTCGCGCCCGGCAGCGTCACCCGCACCTTCGACATCCCCGGCCTGACGGACTACGCGCGCGGGATGAAGACGCTCGCCGAGGCGACCTACGTCCGTGACCACGTGATCGCCCAACTCGACCTCGCCTCGGCCACCGTGGACCAGCGCGAGCGCGAGTCCCGGCTCCAGTTCGTGGTGGTCGGCGGCGGCTACGCCGGCACCGAGACCGCCGCCTGCCTGCAGCGGCTCACCACCGCGGCCGCCCTCCGCTACCCGCGGCTGGACGCCCGGCAGATCAAGTGGCACCTGATCGACATCGCCCCGAAGCTGATGCCCGAACTCGGCGACGCGCTCGGCACCGCCGCGCTGGAGGTACTGCGCGGGCGCGGCATCGAGGTGTCGCTGGGCGTCTCGGTGGCCGAAGTCGGCGCGGAGTCGGTCAAGTTCACCGACGGCCGGGTACTGCCCTGCCGGACGCTGATCTGGACGGCGGGCGTCGCGGCCAGCCCGCTGATCGGCACCCTCGACGCCGAGACCGTGCGGGGCCGGATCGCGGTGACGGCGGAGATGCGCGTGCCGCAGTTCGAGGGTGTGTTCGCGCTCGGCGACGCGGCCGCCGTGCCCGACCTCGCCAAGGGCGACGGCGCGGTCTGCCCGCCGACCGCCCAGCACTCGGCCCGCCAGGGCCGGGCGGTGGCAGGCAACGTGATCGCCGCGCTCCGCAACCAGCCCCTGGAGCCCTACTACCACAAGGACCTGGGCCTGGTCGTGGACCTCGGCGGCAAGGACGCCGTCTCCAAGCCGGTCGGCGTGGAACTGCGCGGCGTGCCGGCGCAGGTGGTGGCGCGCGGATACCACCTGATGGCGATGCGCACCAACGCCGCCAAGTTCCGGGTCGGCGCCAACTGGCTGCTCAACGCGACCGCCGGCGACGACTTCGTCCGCACCGGGCTCCTGGCCCGCCAGCCCGCCCGACTGCGCGACTTCGAGTACACCGACGCCTATCTGACGAAGGATCAGGTGAAGGCGCACGCCCAGGCCCTGCTCGCCAAGGGCTGACCGGCCGGGCGTCCGCCCGGGGCCCGGCAGCAGCGCCCCGAACACCCTCGAACACCCCCGGACAGCCCCCGACGCCCCGAAGAGCCGGAACCGGTGCCCCTCCCCCGACGACCGCGGGAAGGGGCACCGGCCGGTCTCCGGCCGCTACTTCGCGGTCAGGTACATCCCGTTGGCGTCCTGCCCCGCCGTGTTGCGGCACGCCCAGTTGCCGCCCGCCTTGCCGAACACCAGCGTCAGGCAGCGCCCGAGCGCCGACTGCCCGTAGTAGTTGGGGTGCAGCGACTCCTGGAGGGCGCCCTGCGAGGCGTTGAGCCCGCCGTCCAGGAACCGCGCCCACTCACTGGTGGTGGCGGACGGCGCGCTGGTCGAGGTGGCCTGCCGGGTGGCCTTCGAGCAGACCTCGCGCCCCTGCAGCATGTCGGACAGGTCGAGGAACTGCACCCCCTTGGCGGCCGCGACACCGGCCAGCGACCGGGAGATCTGCGGCACCAGCGAGTCCCGCGCCCAGTCCGCGTCACCGTTCCAGAGCGGACAGCCGCCGGTGTCCGAGCGGCTCCAACCGCTCTCCGGGTAGCGGATCTCGGCGGCGCGGGGGATCGGCGAGGGGTAGGACTGGAGCACGATCCGGTAGTCGCCGGCCGCGTACCCGGCGCCCGCCATCACGGCGCGGACCTCGTCCACCGCCTTGCCGACCCCGGCCATCGCCGCCGGCATCCGGGCGTCGACCTCGCCCTGCTGCTCGTCGTGGCAGTAGGAGTACCAGACGAGGTAGTCGGCGACGCAGGCCTCGATCACGTCGGCGAAGCCGAGGTCGTTGCCGCCGACCGAGAGCGTGACCAGTTTGACGGCGTACTGCCGTGCCACTGCGGCGAGTTGGTCGGCCTGCGGGGCCTCGCCCTTGAACGGCCGACCGCCGTTGGAGGCGCGGAAGACGTTCTCGGCGACGGCGCCCGAGCAGGCCAGGTTGATCTGGGTCTGGGCCACGGTCGGCGCGCTGCGCACCTCGGCCACGTCCGAGCGGTCGCACCCGCTCGCGTAGGTGGCGCCGTAGACCTTGGCCGGGTCGGCCGCACTGCCGCTCCAGGCCCGGTCGGTGCCGGCCCGGCTCCCGCCGGAGGCGACGGAGTTGCCCTTCCAGCGGCCGGCCTCTCCGGAGATGTAGCTGTCGCCGAGGGTGACGCTGGCGGTCGGCCCGGTGGGGACGGCGGCGGGCGCACCGGCGGCGGCCCGGGCCGGCGCGGCGGTGCCGGCGACGAGCCCGGCGGTGGCCATGGCCGTGGCCAGCGGGAGTGCGAGGGCTGCGGTGAGCAGTCGCCCTCGCCAGGAGGTGGTCCTGCGGATGATGCTCGAACGGTTTTCGGGCACGGCGGAACTCCTGCGGTCGGTCTCGCCCGCATGGTGGGGACGGGGAGACGCGGAGGTGAGGGTGGGCCGCCGGCCGGTGGCGCGATGAAGATGACATGCTCGCGCTTGTTACCGCTAGGTATCTGCACCGTATTTCTCTTTGGGTTACCGGCCGGTTCAGATCAGTCGCGAACCGGCCCCGCCCGTTCCGAGGACGGCGGCCAGGTCGTCCGCCAGCTGCCGCGCCTGCGCCGGGTCGAGCTCGGCGACGGTGATCCGCAGGCCGGGCGGGGACTGCAGCCGGTACCGCGCGCCGGGCGCCACCACCCATCCCCGCTGGACGAGGGAGGCCAGCGCGGTGGTCTCGTCCGGCACCGGCACCCAGACGTTGAGCCCGCTCGCGCCGTGCGCCCCGATCCCGCGCGCGGCCAGTTCGACGATCAGCGCGTCCCGGCGCGCCCGGTAGGCGGCGGCGACCCGGCCGGCCGGCGCCGCGTCGGTGCGCCACAGCTCGGCCACCGTGCACTGGAGCAGATGGCTGACCCAGCCGGCCCCGAGCCGCTGGCGCCCGAGCACCCGGCCGATGGTGTCCTCGTCGCCGACCGCGACCGAGAGCCGCAGGTCCGGACCGTAGGCCTTGGCGGCCGAGCGGACCACCGCCCAGTGCGCCGATCCGGCACCGGCCAGCGGGTGGTAGCGCGCGTCGACGATGCCGTGGCCGTGGTCGTCCTCGATCAGCAGGACGTCCGGGTGGCCGGCCAGCACCGCGCGCAGGTCGGCGGCCCGGTCCGCGGTGAGCACCGCCCCGGTGGGGTTCTGCGCCCGGCTGGTCACCACCACCGCGCGGGCGCCGTCGGCGAGCGCGTCGGCCAGCGCGTCGGGCAGCAGGCCCGCGTCGTCCAGCCGGACCGGCGCGGCCCGCAGTCCGAGCGCCGGCAGCAGGTCGAGCAGGCTCCCCCACCCCGGGTCCTCGACCGCGACGGCGTCGCCGGGGCGCAGCCGGGTGGCCAGGATCCGCTCGATGGTGTCGAGCGAGCCGGAGGCGACGGCGATCGGCCCGGACGGCAGGCCGTCGGCGGCGAAGGCCGCACCGGCGAGTGCGAGCAGACCGGGGTCGGCGGCCGGGGTGCCGTAGCGCACCGGGTTGCGGCGGGCGGCCTCGGCGGCGGCCGCGAGGGCCGGGGTGAGGTCGGGCAGCAGTGCCGGGTCGGGATTGCCGTTGGAGAGGTCGCGGGCGTTCGGCGGGACGGGCAGCCGGAGCTGGTCGCGCGGGGTGTGGGCCGGCCGGGGGCGGATCCGGCTGCCGCGGCGGCCGGCGGTCTCGATCACCCCCCGGTCGCGGAGCAGCCGGTAGGCGGCGGCCACGGTGTTGGGGTTGACGCCGAGTTCGGCGGCGAGGTCGCGCAGCGGCGGCAGCGCCGTGCCGGGGGCCAGTCGGCCACTGCTGACGCCCTGCTCGACGTCGGCCGCGATTTCGCTGGCACGCCGACCGGTGATCCGATAGTCTCCTAGCACAAAACAGATTATGCACTAGTACATAGAGGTTGTCATGTCGACCATAGCGGACGGCGAAGCGTCCTACCCCCGCACCCCGCGCACCACTCCCACCCGCTACAAGGACCGCGCCACCTGGGAGCGGGAGGCGATCCACGCCATCCTCGACGCCACCTACCTCTGCCACCTCGGCTTCGTCGCCGACGGCGCCCCGGTCGTACTGCCCACCATCCACGCCCGCGTCGGCGACCGACTCTACGTGCACGGCTCCACCGGCAGCCGGCCGCTGCGCGGTGCCGGGGGCGACCGGGGCCTGCCGGTCTGCGTCACCGTCACCCTGGTCGACGCGCTGGTGCTGACCAAGTCGGCGTTCAACCACTCGATCAACTTCCGCTCGGTGGTCGCCCACGGAACGGCCCACCAGGTCACCGACCCCGACGAGCTGACGGTCGCCCTCGACGCACTGGTCGACCAGGTCGTCCCCGGCCGCTCCGCCGAGGTCCGCCCGGCCAACGCCAGGGAACTCGCCGCCACCGCCGTGATCCGCCTCGACCTCGACGAGGTCTCCGCCAAGACCCGCGCCGACCTCGCCGACGACGACCCCGAGGACCTCGGCCTGCCCCACTGGGCCGGCATCGTCCCGGTCACCAGCGGCTACGGCACCCCGGAGCCGGACGCCTCCACCACCGTGCCGCTGCCCGCCAACCTCCGCGACCTGACGGCCTGACGGGGGGCGCACCGGTGCTGATCCGTTCCTGGGACCGCGGCGACGAGGCCGAGTGGCGGGCCTGGCTCGCCGAGGGGCGCGACTTCGGCCTGCTCGCCGCCAACGGCGGGCCCGGCCGGGGCCCCGTCCTCGTCCCCACCCACTTCCTGCTGGACGCCGGGCGCGGCGAGATCCTGCTCCACCTCGCCGCCCCCAACCCGCTGCTGGCCGCCGTCCGGGACGACCCCGAGGTCACCCTCGCGGTCACCGACGACTACGCCTTCGCCCCCGGCCACTGGCGCGGCGAACCCGGCACACCGACCAGCTACTACGCCTCGGTGCACTTCCACGCCACCGCCGAGATCGTCGAGGACGCGGCCGGCAAGGCGGAGATCCTCAACCGCCAGCTGGCCCACTTCCAGCCGGAGACCCCGCAGACCCGGGTGCTCCCCGGCGACAGCGCGTTCGGCCGGCTCCTGCCCGGCCTGCGCGGGCTGCGGCTGACGGTCCGCGAGGTCCGCGCCAAGTTCAAGTTCGACGACAAGAAGCCGCCGGCCGAGCAGTACGCGCTGGCCGACCGCCTCGCCGAACGCGGAGCCGGCCTGGACGCGGGCACCCGCGCGCAGCTGCTGCGCCGCAACGCCCGCCGCCAGACGCCCCGGCCGTAGTCCGGCCGCGGCCCGGCACGCAGTCCGGCCACGACGCCCCGCCCCGGCACCCCGACACGAGCGCGCACCCCGGCACCCCGGCACCCCGGCACCCCGGCACCCCGGCACCCCGCATGGAACCCGGGTGCCGGGGTAGCCGGGCTGACGCCAAGTCACCCGATCAGCCCGAATTCGGGCGGAACCCGACCACCGCTGGTCGAATGTGACACGAATCCTGCCCGCTCGGCCGTGGGGCGGGCCGTCCACCCGGGGAGCGCACGTGTCCAGTACCCAGACCCATCCGGCCTCCGGTGAGGCCCACCTCGGACACGTCGTCTTCATCTCCGCGGCCGCCGCGATGGGCGGCTTCCTGTTCGGCTACGACAGCGCGGTCATCAACGGCGCGGTGACGGGCATCCAGAAGCACTTCGGGGTGGGCAACGGCGAGACCGCCTTCGTGGTGGCCATCGCCCTGCTCGGCTCCGCGGCCGGCGCGGTGGCCGCCGGGCGGCTGGCCGACCACCTCGGCCGGGTCCGCACCATGCTGCTGGCCGCCGTCCTCTTCGCGGTCAGCGGCGTCGGCTCGATGTTCCCGCCGAGCATCGAGGTGCTGGCCACCTGGCGGGTGGTCGGCGGTGTGGCGATCGGCATCGCCTCGGTCATCGCACCGACCTACATCGCCGAGGTCGCCCCGACCGCCTACCGCGGCCGGCTGGCATCCTTCCAGCAGCTGGCGATCGTGCTCGGCATCACCGTCTCCCAGCTGGCCAACTGGGCGCTCAACCAGGCGGCCGGCGGCGAGTCCACCGGCCACCTGGGCGGCATCCAGGCCTGGCAGTGGATGCTCGGTGTGGAGACCATCCCGGCCCTCGTCTACGGGCTGATGGCGCTGGCCATCCCGGAGTCCCCGCGCTACCTGATCGCCGACCACCGCGAGGAGCAGGCCCGCAAGGTGCTGCGCGAGGTCGAGGGCGACGCCGTCGACCTCGACGCCCGGGTCGCGGAGATCCGCGCGGTGCTGGAGTCCAGCCACAAGCCGCGGCTGAAGGACCTGCTGGGCGGCCGGTTCGGGCTGCTGCCGATCGTCTGGATCGGCATCGGCGCCTCCGTCTTCCAGCAGTTCGTCGGCATCAACGTGATCTTCTACTACTCCTCCTTCCTCTGGCAGTCGGTCGGCATCAACGAGTCCAACTCGCTGCTGATCAGCCTCTCCACCTCGATCGTCAACGTCGTCGGCACGGTGGTCGCGATCGCCCTGGTCGACCGGATCGGCCGCAAGCCGCTCGCCCTGGCGGGCTCCGCCGGCATGGCCGTGGCGCTGGGCACCGCCGCCTGGGCGTTCTCCTTCCGGCAGGGCACCGGCGACAGCGCCACCCTGGACGACACCCACGCCACGGTCGCCCTCGTCGCCGCCCACGTCTTCGTGTTCTGCTTCGCCTTCTCCTGGGGCGTGGTGGTCTGGGTGCTGCTCGGCGAGATGTTCCCGAACCGGATCCGCGCGCTCGCCCTGTCCGTCGCCGCCTCCGCCCAGTGGATCGCCAACTGGGCGATCACCGTCAGCTTCCCCGACCTCGCCGACTGGAACCTGTCGGCGACGTACGTCATCTACGCGGTCTTCGCCCTGCTCTCCATCCCGTTCGTGGCCTTCTGCATCAAGGAGACCAAGGGCCGCGCCCTGGAGGAGATGGGCTGAGCCCCGCGCCGACGTCCACGCCGCCGCGCGCGGCCCGTCCCCGAGAGGAAGCCATGCCCGACCAGCACGGCTCCCGGCAGAACGTCGTCTTCCCGAGCAACGGCCGCGAGGCCCACGGGTACCTGGCCCGCCCGCCGCAGGGCCTCGGCCCCGGCCTGGTGGTGGTCCAGGAGTGGTGGGGGCTCACCCCGTACCTGGCCGGGGTCGCGGACCGGTTCGCCGCCGAGGGCTTCACCGTCCTGGCGCCGGACCTCTTCGGCGGTGCCACCACCCACGACAGCGCCGAGGCCGCCCGGCTCAAGCGCGAGCTGCCGGTCGAGCAGGCCGTCCGGGACCTGCGCGGCGCGGTCGACCACCTGCTCGGCCTGGACGGCGTGGTCGGCGACGCGGTCGGGGTGGTCGGCTTCTGCATGGGCGGCGGCTTCGCCCTCCTGCTGGCCGCCGCCGAGGGCGACCGGGTGGCCGCCGCGGTGCCGTTCTACGGCCTGCCGCCCGACCCGGACTTCGAGTACCGGGGCCTGACCGCGCACGTCCTCGGCCACTTCGGCGAACACGACCGGTCGATCCCGATGGCGGCCGTGGACGAGGCGGCGACCCGGATCGGCGAGGCCACCGACATCCGTCCGGAGATCCACTTCTACCCGGCCGGGCACGCCTTCATGAACGAGGAGAACCCGCTCGGCACCTACGACCCCCTCCAGGCCCGGGCGGCCTGGCAGCGCACCCTCAGCTTCCTCCGGGGCCACCTCGGCTGACCCCTCCGGTAAGGCCCGAAACTCCCTGGACAGCTGTCCGCCCCCCTGGCATGGTCGCCGGGTGCAGAGCCAACCCCCACCCGCGCCACACCGCCGGTTCGCCTGGGCGAGCCGCAACTTCAGGATCCAGACCGCCGCCACCGTGATCGGCGGTCTCGGCAACGCCGGAGCCCCCATCGCCACCGCGTTCGCGGTCCTGGAGGGCGGCGGCTCCACCGCCGAGGTCGGCTACGTCACCGCCGCCCGGCTGCTGCCCACCGTGCTGCTGCTGGTGCTGGGGGGCGCCGTCGCGGACCGGCTGCCGCGCCACCACGTCATGGTCGGCGCCAACCTCTTCAGCGCCGTCGCGCAGGCGGGCCTCGCCGCGGTCGTGCTGGCCGGGAACGCCCCGCTCTGGCAGCTCATGCTGCTCTCCGCCGGCGGCGGCGCCGGTTACGCGTTCTACTCCCCCGCCTCCGGGGGCATGGTCCTGGAGAGCGTCGCGCCGGAACACGCCGCCCGCGCCTTCTCGGTGTACCGGATGGGCCTCAACGCCGCCCAGATCGGCGGCGCCGCGCTCGGCGGCGCGCTGACCGCCGCGGTCGGTCCCGGCTGGGTGCTCGCCCTGGACTCCGGCTGCTTCCTCATCGCCGCGGCGCTGCGGTTCCTCCTGGAGACGGTGCCGCCCGCCGCTCCGGCCGCGGGCGGCGGGATGCTGCGCGACCTGCGCGAGGGCTGGCAGGAGTTCGCCTCCCGCCGCTGGCTCTGGGTGATCGTGCTCCAGTTCTCGGTCCTGGTCGCCTGCATCAGCGCGGTGGAGGCGGTGTACGGGCCGATCGTCGCGAAGGAGCGGCTCGGAGGGGCCCGCGACTGGGGGCTCGCGATGGCGGCCTACGGCGTCGGCCTGGTCGCCACCGGCGTGCTGATGGCGCGCTGGCAGCCGCGCCGGATCCTGCTGGTCGGCAACTGGGGCGTCTTCCTGTTCGGCGCGCCCGCTCCGGCCCTGGCGCTGTCCGCCCCGCTGCCGGTGCTGGCGGCGGCGATGTTCCTCTCCGGCGTCGGGGTCACCGTCTTCGGGGTCAACTGGATGATCGCGCTCCAGCAGGAGATCCCGGCCGAGGCGTTCTCCCGGGTCGCCGCCTACGACGAGCTCGGCTCGCTCTCGCTGGCGCCGCTCGGCACGGCGCTGGCCGGGCCCGCCGCCGTCGTGCTCGGCCTCTCCGGCGCGCTCTGGGCCTGCGCCGTGCTCTGCCTCCTCCTCAGCGCCGCGGTGCTGCTGGAGCCCCAGGTCCGCCGGCTCTCCAGGCGTCCGGCCGGTGCCGGCGCCGAGAGCGGTGCCGACGACGCCGCGGACGGCCCGGCCGCACCGCGCACGGAACCCGCCCCCACCCGCTGACGCACCCCGTGCGCCCCCGTATGCGCCCTTCGGCGGGCAACCACCGGCAGGCGGGGCTCGTCCGACCAGGTGACGACGAGTGAGACCTGGGGGGCGCCCGATGCCGAAGCCACTGCTGTTCCTGGACGTCGACGGAGTGCTCAACCCGGTCTGTCCCGCCCCGGAGGCCGACTTCGACGCGCACACCCTGCTCGGCTACACGGTGCTGCTCTCCGCCCGGCACGGCAGCTGGCTGCGCGAACTGGCCGGCAGCTACGAACTGGTGTGGGCCACCACGTGGGAGGAGCACGCCAACACCCACATCGCCCCGGCGGTCGGCCTGCCGGACCTGCCGGTGGTCCGCTTCACCGGCTACACGCCGCAACCCGGCGACCCGCGCGTCCCGCTGATGGAGCTGTTCTCCGCCCGCAAGTGGGCCCCGCTGCTGCGCTACGCGGCCGGCCGGCCGTTCGCCTGGGTCGACGACCTCATCCCGGGCCGGCTGGTCCGCAACGCGCTCTGGCGCCGTGACCGCGTGCTGCTGCCGATCGACCCGGGCCAGGGCCTCGAACGCCGCCACGTGGACCGGCTGCTGGCCCGGCCGCCGCGTCCCGGCGCCCTGCGCCTGCCGACCGCCCGCCCCGGGGCCGGCTGACCCCCGCCGCCCGGACCCGCCACCCGGACCCGCCGCCCGGACCGGTCGGCCGGGCCGTCACCCGCGCCGTGCCCGTACCGCCCCGCCCGTACCGCCCCGCCTCACCCGGTCGGCAGCCAGCTCACGTGACCGGCCAGCAGCGCGTACCCGACGAAGGCCACCGTGTCGATCAGCGCGTGCGCCACCACCAGCGGCATCACCCGCCCCCACCGCCGGTACAGCAGGCAGAACACCACCCCCATCACGATGTTGCCGACCAGCCCGCCGACCCCCTGGTACAGGTGGTAGGAGCCGCGCAGCAGCGAACTCGCCGCCACCGCCGCCGGCCACGACCAGCCCAGCTGCCCCAGCCGGCGCAGCAGGTAGCCGAGGACGACGACCTCCTCCAGGATCGCGTTCTGCCAGGCCGAGGCGACCAGCACCGGGATCCGCCACCACACGTCCGGCAGCCCGGACGGCGCGACCGTCAGGTTGTAGCCGGCCGCCTGCGAGGCGAGGTACAGCACCAGTCCCGAACCGCCGATCGCGGCCGCGACCGCCGTACCCCGGCCGAGGTCGCGCAGCTTCTGCCCGAGGTCGAAGCCGAGCACCCGCAGCGCCACGCCCTCGCGGACCAGCAGGTAGCCCACCAGCACGACCGGCATCAGACCGCGGCCGACGTAGTACAGCTGCCAGAGCAGGTCCAGCCAGGGCCGGCCGGGGGCGCGCGAGCCGTTCAGCGTGGCGACCTGCCGGCCCAGGTTGAGCGGTTCGGTGAGCGAACCCGCGAAGCTGATCAGCGCACCGATGCCGCTGGCCCCGAGCGAGAGGCCGAGGACGGTCAGCAGCTCGACCCCGAGCAGCCGGCGGGTGGGCTTCGCGGTCTCCGGTTCGGTCGGGACGGTGGTCACCAGGTGCTCCAGCACGGACGGCGGCGGACGGGCGTCGCTCCGGCCGTCGGCCGACCACCGGAGCGGTCATCCTTCCACAGCGCGTCCCGGGCACCCCCGGTGGACCGGCCCGAGACCAGCCGGGGGCACCGGGGGCACCGGGACCGGCCCTACCCCACCGGCCAGGTGTGCACCGGCTCCCCTCCGCGCGAGTACTCCATGTACCGCCGGGTCATCGCCGCCAGCGCCGCCGGCCGGTCCATCCCGTACTGCTCGCGCAGCCGGTGGAAGGTCGCGCTCTGCCAGGCGGCGCCGTTGGTCCGGCGCAGGCAGCGCTGCTCGATGATGCCGAGGTAGCGGTCCCGGTCGGCCGGCTCCACGCCCCAGGCGTCCAGTCCCTGGTGGGCCATCGGCAGCAGTTCGCCCAGCACCAGGTCGACCGCGGGCACCGCGGTCAGCGCGCTGCCGCGTCCGGCCCGGCCGTGCCGCGGCCACTGGAAGACCGCGTCGACGCCGTAGCGGGCCGCCTGCCGGAAGTTCTCGTCGGCCCGTTCGAACGGCAGCCTGGTCCAGATCGGCCGCGACTGCTCGGCCAGCACCCGGACCACGCCGTAGTAGAACGCCGCGTTGGCGAGCGTGTCGGCGACCGTGGGCCCGGCCGGCAGCGCCCGGTTCTCCACCCGCAGGTGCGGCACCCCGCCGCTGACGTCGTACACCGGGCGGTTCCAGCGGTAGATGGTGCCGTTGTGCAGCCGCATCTCGGCGAGCCGGGGCACGCCGCCGGAACCGAGCACCTTCACCGGGTCCTCGTCGTCGCAGATCGGCAGCAGCGCCGGGAAGTACCGCAGGTTCTCCTCGAACAGGTCGTACGCCGAGTCGACCCAGCGCTCGCCGAACCAGGTGATGGGGCGCACCCCCTGTGCCTTGAGCTCCGCCGAACGGGTGTCGCAGGCCTGCTGGAAGAGCACCGGCCTGGTCTCCCGCCACAGCTCCCGGCCGAACAGGAACGGCGAGTTGGCACCGAGCGCGAGCTGGGGACCGCAGATCGCCTGGGCGGCGTTCCAGACCGAGGAGAACCGCTCGGGCGTCACCTGCAGGTGCAGCTGGAGCGAGGTGGCGGCCGCCTCGGCCACCATCGTGATGGACTCCAGCTGGAGGTGCTCGACCCCCTCGATGTCCAGCGTGATCTCCTCGCCCCGGGCGGCCAGGATCTGGTCGCTGAGCAGGCTGTACCGCTGGTTGTGGGACATCGCGTCCAGCCCGGTGTGGCCGTGCTCCAGGGTCGGCAGGATCCCGACCATGACGATCCGCGCCCCGGCCTCCCCGGCCCGCCGGTCGGCGTAGCGCAGTCCGGTGTCGATCTCCTCGCGCAGCTCGTCGAAGACGTGCCCGCAGAGCCGGTGCGGCGCGATGTTGACCTCGATGTTGAACCGGCCGAGCTCGGTCTGGAAGTCGCTGGAGCCGATCGCGGTGAGGACCTGCCCGTTGTTCATCACCGGCAGGCCCTGCTCGTCGGCCAGGTTGAGCTCGATCTCCAGCCCCATCACGGCCCGTGGCCGGTCGAACCTGTCCTCCTGGAGCATTCGGCCGAACACGTCGAGGCAGGACTGCAGCTTGCGCCGGTAGAGCTGCCGGTCCGACAGGTCCGCCCGCGTCGCCACGACCTTCTCGCCCATGATCCCCTCCTCCTGAGCCGGCCGGCCGACCGACCGTGCAAGCATCATGCCCACCCGGAAGATCGATACCCGAACGCTTCGATCGGCTTGCAATGCAAGGGAACTGATGCCGTTTCAGCTAATCTGCCGACTTGCTCGGCGCCACCGCCTGTGATAAACAGGTCACCCTGCGCACCTGTTCGAGTAGAATTCGCACTGCCCCACGGCCCGGCCCGCTTTCAGCCCGAGACCACCAGTCGACGGCGGCCGCGCCGGCACCGCGATCCTGCCCAACCGGACAAGGCCCAGGTTCCGTCACCGTCGACGCACCATGCCATGCCGGTATGCCGCACTCGCACGCCGATCTCGCACGGAGAGGCGACCTTGCCATGACTCTGCAGACCCCCCAGCCCCCGCCCAGCGCGCTCCGCGCCGTCCTCGCCGCACTCGACTCCGAGACCGCGCTGCGCCAGCCCGCCGCCGCCGCGCTCCGCCATCCGACCGGAGCACTGCTCCCCGCGCATCCGCTCGCCGTCCACGTCCTGGACGGGCCGCGCGCCGACCTCGCCGCCGCCCGGCGGACGGGGTGGCGCTTCCTGATCAAGGACGGCGCCGAGGTGGCCGCCGCGGCCGAGGTGGTGCAGGGGGCCGAGGGCCACACCTTCTCGCACTTCACCGCCGGTCCCTACCTGGACTCGACGGTCCGGGCGCTGCGCCAGGCCTGGCAGCTCGCGCAGTCCTCCAGGGCCCGGCGGCAGCCCCGGCTGCTGACCTTCCCCGGCCAGTACGCGACGGCCCTGTGGCTGCACGGTCCGGACGGCGACACAGGCTCGGACCTGCTGATCCCGCTGGCACCGGCGCCGCTCGGGGTCACCGCGCACCGCGCCCACCCGGCCGCCGAGCTGCTGCCGCTGCTGGCCCGGACGCCGATCGGCCGACCGCTGCTGCTCGGCTCGCCCTGAGGTCGGGCGCCCCACCCGGCGCACCGCCCGCTCGCACCCCGACCCGCCCGGTCATCGCCCGGGCGGGCCATTCGGCATGGCCCGTCCGGGCCGGGCGCCGGATGGCCCACCTGGAACCGGCCGCACGCCGAATCCACCCGAACGGGTGATCTCTGCCCGGGGGTTGTGGCGCATGTCACGAAATCGCTGCGCGCGCGTCCCCGGATGCCGACACTGGGAACCAGCGTGGAAGGACCTGCTGTCCTACCCACTTGAGTGCCGGTCCACACCTGGCCCGGCGCCGGACAGAATCCGACCACCGCGGCAGCGCCCGACGGCAGACCGGCGGCACCGTGTCACGGGGAGGATCGCAGAGCGAAGCGAGGGTACACATGTGCCAGCACCGTCCTGAGTGCCCGCCGGCCGAGTCCGAGGACCGCGAGGCCGCCGTCCCCGTGGCCTGCCACCCGGAGCAGGGCTGGAGCCTGCTCTGCAACGGCGTCCTGCTGTTCGAGGACACCGGCGAGCTGCTGCCCGACGGCCGGGTGATCGCTCCCCGCCGCCAGACCGTCCAGGCGGGCTGACCCGCCCCGGACCGGCCGGGCACGGAACCACCGGGCACGGAACCACCGAGTACCGAACCACCGGAAACCGACCGGCCCGGGTACCGACCGGCCCGGACCTCCACGGAACACAGGGCAGGGCCCCGGCGGAACGCTCCGCCGGGGCCCTGCCCCATCCGTGTCCGTGCGGACCGGCCGTACCGGTCCTGCGTCAGACGCCGTACTCGTCCAGCGGCGGGCAGGAGCAGACCAGGTTGCGGTCGCCGTACGCGCCGTCGATCCGGCTGACCGGCGGCCAGTACTTGTCCGACGGGTTCACCCCGGCCGGGAAGACGGCCTCCTGCCGCGAGTAGCCGTGCGCCCAGTCGCCGACCAGCGTGGCGGCGGTGTGCGGGGCGTTGCGCAGCGGGTTGTCCTCGGCGGCCCACTCGCCCGAGCCGACCTTCTCGATCTCGGCGCGGATCTCGATCATCGCGTCGCAGAACCGGTCGATCTCGTGCAGGTCCTCGGACTCGGTCGGCTCGATCATCAGCGTGCCGGCCACCGGGAACGACATGGTCGGCGCGTGGAAGCCGTAGTCGATCAGGCGCTTGGCGATGTCGTCCACCGAGACGCCGGTCTCCTTGGTGAGCGGGCGCAGGTCGATGATGCACTCGTGCGCCACCAGGCCGCCGGGGCCGGTGTAGAGCACCGGGAAGTGCGGCGCCAGCCGCTTGGCGATGTAGTTGGCGTTGAGCACCGCGACCTGGGTGGCGCGCTTGAGGCCCTCGCCGCCCATCAGCCGGACGTACGCCCAGGAGATCGGCAGGATGGCCGCCGAGCCCCACGGCGCGGCCGAGATCGGGCCGACGCCGGTGGCCGGGCCGGCCTCCGGCTGCAGCGGGTGGTTCGGCAGGTACGGCGCGAGGTGCGCGCGGACCGCGACCGGGCCGACGCCCGGGCCGCCGCCGCCGTGCGGGATGCAGAAGGTCTTGTGCAGGTTCAGGTGCGAGACGTCCGCGCCGAACTTGCCCGGCTTGGCCAGGCCGACCAGGGCGTTCAGGTTGGCGCCGTCGACGTAGACCTGGCCGCCCGCCTCGTGCACGGCCGCGCAGATGTCGGTGATCTCGGTCTCGTACACGCCGTGGGTCGACGGGTAGGTGACCATCAGCACGGAGAGCTGGTCGCGGTGCTGCTCGATCTTGGCCTTGAGGTCGGCCACGTCCACGTCGCCGTCGACGAGGGTCTTGACGACGACCACGCGCATGCCCGCCATCACCGCGGAGGCGGCGTTGGTGCCGTGCGCGGAGGAGGGGATCAGGCAGACGTCGCGCTGGGTGTCGCCGTTGGCGTGGTGGTAGGCGCGGACGGCCAGCAGGCCGGCCAGCTCGCCCTGGGAGCCGGCGTTCGGCTGGATGGAGACGGCGTCGTAGCCGGTCACCTCGACGAGCTGCTGCTCCAGCTGGCGGATCAGGGTGAGGAAGCCCGCGGCCTGGTCGACCGGCGCGAACGGGTGCAGCTGGCCGAACTCGGGCCAGGTCACCGGCTCCATCTCGGTCGTCGCGTTGAGCTTCATGGTGCAGGAGCCCAGCGGGATCATGCCGCGGTCCAGCGCGTAGTCGCGGTCCGACAGGCGGCGCAGGTAGCGCAGCATGGCGGTCTCCGAGCGGTGGCTGTGGAAGACCGGGTGGGTCAGGTACTCGTCCTCGCGCAGCAGCGCGGCGGGCAGCGCCTCGGCGCCCTCCGCCACCTCGACGCCCTCGACGCCGAAGGCCGCCCAGACCGCCGCCAGGTGCTCGCGGGTGGTGGTCTCGTCGGTGGAGACCGAGATCCGGTCCTCGCCGTCCTGGTACACGTTGACGCCGTTGGCGCGGGCGGCGGCGGCGATCTCCGCGGCGCGGCCCGGGACGACGGCGGTGACGGTGTCGAAGAACTCGCCGTGCAGCAGCTCGACGCCGCCGGCCGTCAGGCCCTCGGCCAGCGCGGCGGCGTAGCGGTGGGTGCGGCGGGCGATGTCGGCCAGGCCGTCCGGGCCGTGGTAGACCGCGTACATCGAGGCCATCACGGCGAGCAGCACCTGGGCGGTGCAGATGTTGCTGGTGGCCTTCTCGCGGCGGATGTGCTGCTCGCGGGTCTGCAGCGCGAGGCGGTAGGCGCGGTTGCCGTCGACGTCGACGGAGACGCCGACCAGGCGGCCGGGCAGCGAGCGGGCGTACTCTGCGCGCACCGCGAGGTAGCCGGCGTGCGGGCCGCCGAAGCCCATCGGCACGCCGAACCGCTGCGAGGTGCCGCAGGCGATGTCGGCGCCGAGCGAGCCCGGGGACTTGAGCAGGGTGAGCGCCAGCAGGTCGGCGGCGACGGCGACGATCGCGCCGAGGCCGTGGGCCTGCTCGATCACCGGGGTGAGGTCGCGGACCACACCGGAGGCGCCCGGGTACTGGAGCAGCACGCCGAAGACGCCGCGCTCGGCGATCTCGGCCGGGATGCCCGCGGACAGGTCGGCGACGACGACCTCGACACCGGTCGGCACGGCGCGGGTGTTGATGACCGCGACGGTCTGCGGCAGGGTCTCGGCGTCGACCAGGAAGACACCGCCCTTGACCTTGGTGACGCGGCGGGCGAGCGCCATCGCCTCGGCGGCCGCGGTGCTCTCGTCCAGCAGGGAGGAGCCGGAGGTGGCCAGCCCGGTCAGGTCGGAGACCAGGGTCTGGAAGTTGAGCAGCGCCTCCAGGCGGCCCTGCGAGATCTCCGGCTGGTACGGGGTGTAGGCGGTGTACCAGGCCGGGTTCTCCAGCACGTTGCGCAGGATCACCGGCGGGGTGAAGGTGCCGTAGTAGCCCAGGCCGATCATCGGCTGGAGCACCTGGTTGCGGCCGGCCAGCTCGCGCAGCTCGGCGAGGACCTGGGCCTCGCTGCGGCCCGCGGGCAGGTCGAGGGCGGTGATGGAGCGGATCGCCTCGGGGACGGCGGCCGTGGCCAGCTCGTCCAGCGAGCCGTAACCGACCTGGGCCAGCATCTTCTCCTGCGCCGCGGCGTCGGGGCCGATGTGGCGGTTCTCGAAGGGGCTGGCCTGTTCGAGCTCGGTGAGGGTCGCGGGGGTGGTGGGGCGTCCCGAGTTCGGCTGGGCGTTCATGGTGGTCGAGGCCTCCTGGTCACGGACCGGCGGGGGTACGTACGCCGGACGGCTTCGCCGCTGCGGAGAACAGCGGAGCGGCCTGCGGCGGACGAACCCGACAGGCCTCCCCCTCTGTCATCGGGACCTGAGAGCTTCACCCGCGCGGGGGCGCGGTGGGCGCGCCCCGCCGGCTTGCACCGTCGGTGAGGGTGGTGTCCGCCGGCTCCCTCGCCCGCAGTCCTGCCCTGCTTTCCAGAGTGACCTAGCCCACACGGTACGGATGCCTGAGAGATTCCGGGGAGGAGTTGCTCCTTCGGCGCCCCGACCAGCGCTTTCGACTGTCGGGGACTCTCCCGCGCGGGCTCGGCGGTCGGGCCCAGGGTACCAGCGGGAGGCCCTTCGATCACGGGTGCGTCAGGTCACTCGGCCGGTTCGCCCGTGACCCGGACGGCGCACCGCCCGGCCCGTCCGGCCCCGCCCCGGTCGCGGGCGTCCGGTTCATGGCTTTTGGTGTGAAGTGGCGGGCAGGACGGGCGGGCCGGCCGCCGTCCTGCGGGGATTCCGCAGGATCAGCGCACTGGAGGAAAGAGTGCAGACCGATATCGACCCCCGGGACCTCATCGGCCACAAGGCGGTCGACCGCAACGGAGACAAGATCGGCACCATCGACGAGGTGTACCTCGACGACGCCACCGGCCGGCCCGAGTGGGCCGCCGTGCGGACCGGCATCTTCGGCCGCGACGCCTTCGTCCCCCTCACCACGAGCGAGTTCTCCGGTGACGAGCTGCGGGTGCCGTACGACAAGTCGCTGGTGAAGGAGTCACCGGACTTCGGCGTGGGCCAGCACCTGTCGCCGGCCCAGGAGCTCCAGCTCTACCGCTACTACGGGCTGGACACCGTGCTGGACGGGCAGCCCCCGGCGGGCGACGGCTCCGGTTCCGAGCCGGCCGACCTCGACTTCGGGACGACCGCGTCGAACGGCACCCCTTCGAACGGCACCCCGGCCGCCGCCCCCTCGAACGGGACCCCTTCGAACGGCACCCCGAACGGCACGCCCTCGAACGGCTCACCCGGCACGGACACCGCCCCGTCGAACGGCGCACCCCTCGCGGGCACCGCGGCACTGGCGGGGACGGCGGCCGGCATCCGGGACTCCTCTCCCGCTCCGTCCGCCGCGGCACCCGCCAAGTCGCTCACCTTCCACACCGCCGCGTCCACCGCGGCCACCCCCACCACCAGCCCGGCAGCCGGCCCCGGCAAGCCGGCCGACCCCGGCACGGAGGCCAACGTGCGAACCCTCGCCACCCCCACGCCCGTCGCGGCGCCCCCGGCGGCGGAGCCGCGCCCGCAGAGCACCGCGGCGCCCTCCCCGGCCGCGGGCTCCCAGCAGCCGGCCGCGCAGACCGCCCAGCCCTCCCCGGCCGCCGCCCCGCGCCCGGCCGGCGGTCCGGCCCCGTCCGCCCCCGGCGGCCCGGTGGAGATCACCTGCCGCGAGGAGCGGCTGGACATCACGACCGAGTGGCACGTCGTCGGCACCGCGAAGCTGCGCAAGTACGTGACCAGCGAGCCGGTCGAGCGCCGGGTCCCGGTGGTCCGCGAGCGGGTCCGGGTCGAGCGGATGCCGGTCGGCGAGGCCGAGCGGGCCGCGCTGAGCGATAAGGACATCGCCGAGGCGGTGGAGGAGGTCACCCTGCGCGAGGAGCGCCCGGTGGTCCGCAAGTACCTGGCGCCGATCGAGCGGGTCCGCCTGGTGGTGGAGCGGTACACCACCGAGGAGGTGATCCGCGACGAACTGCGGCGCGAGCACGTCGAGGTCCACGACGACACCGCGACCGCCCCGGCCTCTCCCCCGCCCGCCGCGCACACCCCGCCGGACTCGTCCGTCCCCCCGGTCGGTCCCGTCTCCCCCACCCCCGAGGACTCGGTGCGCCCGCTCCCGCTCAGGCCCCTGGTCTGACCCCGGACCCGAAGGACCCCGGCCGATCCGGCCGGGGTCCTTCTGCGTTCCGCGCCGGCCGAACCCTTCGACTTTGCCAAGGCTTAACCAATGGATATTTGACACTCTGAAGTATCTCCCGGCATGGTTACTTCAGTTCATTCACTATGTACGGGAGGAAGCAACCGTGAGTGAGGCACCACAGCCCACCACCGCGGCCGAGAAGCAGAGCACCGCCCGGGTCCTGCCGGCCCTCATCCTGGCGATGCTGTCGTTCAGCGTGGTGCAGACCGCGGTCGTCCCGATCCTGCCCTCGCTCGCCAAGGAACTGAACGTCTCCGGTTCCAGCATCACCTGGCTGATGACGGCCAATCTGCTCTCCGCCGCCGTGCTCACGCCCCTGCTCGGCCGCTTCGGCGACCTGCGCGGCCGCAAGCCGATGCTGCTGATCTCGCTGACCGGTCTGGTCGCGGGCTCCGCGCTCGCCGTCTCCACCCACTCCTTCACGTGGCTGGTCGTCGCGCGCGTCCTGCAGGGCGCCGGCGGTGGCGTGCTCCCGCTCGCCATCAGCATCGTCCGCGACGAGCTGCCCAAGCAGAAGGTGACCGGCGGCGTCGCCGCCATCAGCGCCTCGATGGGTGTCGGCAGCGGCCTCGGCCTGGTCGCCACCGGCCTCCTGCTGGAGCACTGGAGCTACAAGTCGATCTTCTGGATGGGCCTGTTCTTCGGCCTGCTCGCGGTCGCCCTGGTCGCCGTCCGGGTCCCCACCGACCCGGTCACCGACAAGGAGGGCGGCGCCGACCCGCTCGGCGCGATCACCCTGGCCGGCTGGCTCTCCGCCCTGCTGGTCGCGGTCAGCCAGGGCAACACCTGGGGCTGGACGTCGACCCGCACCCTCGGGCTGTTCGCCGTCGCCGCCGTGGTCGCACTGGTCTGGGGCGTCATCGAGGTCAAGGTCAAGCACCCGCTGGTCGACATGAAGATGATGTCCCGCCCGGCCGTCGCCTTCACCAACCTGGCCGGCCTGCTGATCGGCTTCGGCATGTACGGCTCGTTCATGGTGATCAGCAACTTCGCCCAGACCCCGGAGAAGTACGCCCACTACGGCTTCACCGCCACCGTGCTGCACGCCGGCGTGATGCTGCTGCCGTCCGCCCTCGGCTCGATGGTCGCCGCCCCGGTCGGCGCCCTGCTGATCGCCCGCCGCGGCCCGCGTCTGCCGCTGGTCCTCGGCGGGGTCCTCGGCGCCGTCGCGATGGCCTACCTGGCCGTGCGGCACAGCCACGAGGCGGACATCTACCTCTCCTCGGCGATCTTCGGCCTCGGGATCGGCCTCGCCTTCTCGGCGATGCCCGCCTACATCAACGGCGCCGTCCCGGTCGAGCAGAGCGGCATCGCCAACGGCATGAACGCCGTGCTGCGCACCGTCGGCGGCGCGATCGGCACCGCCGTCATGGCCGCCATCCTCACCGGCGACACCATGAAGCTGCCGATCCCGATCGCGCTCCCCACCCTGGACGCCTACCAGCACGCGTTCTGGACCGCCGCCGTGGTCTGCGTGATCGCCGGCGCCGTCCCGTTCCTGATCCGCACCGTCAAGCCCGCCACGATCGTGGCCCACGGCAACGAGGTCGCGGACCTGACCTCCGGCCCCCGGCCGGTGAAGACCGACGCCTGACGAGGCGTCCGGCCCCGCGCCCAGGGACAGGGCGCGGGGACCGGACCCGGACGGTCCGCGAGGGCATCGCGACCGTCCGCGGCCCGGAACCGCACGCGGCCCCACCCGGCTCCCCTGCCGGGTGGGGCCGCTCCGTTCCCACCGCCCGCGGCCCGGCCCGCCGCACCGGCCCCCGGCCGGTGCCTCAGCCGCCGCCCGCGCCGTCCTCCGTCCGCGCCCCGTCCGCACCGCCGCCCCCGTCGGCACCGCCCTCCGCGCCACCACCGTCCGCACCGCCGCTCCCCCGCAGCGGCAGCGGCCGGGCCGGTTCCAGCGCCGGATCCTCCACCGCGAAGGTCCGCACCCTCCCCGGCCCGCTCCACGGCGTCTCGAACCGCACCGTCACCCGCCCCACCCCGCTGCCCTGCACCCACCCCGGCCCGAACTCCGCGTGGTGCACGTCCTGCCCGGGCAGCCAGCGCCGCGCGGCAGACGCCGCCTCCTCGCGGTCCGCCTCCGCCTCCTCGTCCGGGCCGTCCCCGTGCCCGTGCCCGGCCGCGGCCGCCTCCTCCCGGACGGCCTGCGCGAACAGGTCCTCCTGGGTGTAGTCGGCCAGCTGCGCCACCCCGACGCCCAGCAGCCGCACCCCACCGGTGACGTCCACCTGCGAAGCCAGCCGGCGGGCCGTCTCGGTGATCACCGCCTCGTCGTCCGTCGGCCCGCGCAGCGTCTCCGAACGGGTCAGCGTCGAGAAGTCGAACCGCCGCACCTTCAGCACGACCGTCCGCCCCGACCGCCCGGCGCCCCGCAGCCGCCGGACGCACCGCGCCGCCAGGGCCTCCACCTCCCGCAGGATCCGGTCCCGGTCGGCCAGGTCCACCTCGAAGGTGTCCTCCACCGAGACCGACTTGGCGTCCTGGTCGGCCACCACCGGCCGGTCGTCCAGCCCTATCGACATCTGGAACACACCGGTGCCGTGGGCCTTCCCCAGCAGCTGCACCAGCTCACCCTCCCCCGCCGCGGCGAGGTCGGCCACCGAGTCCAGCCCGGCCCGGCGCAGCACCTGCTCGGTGGCCGGGCCGATCCCCGGCAGCGCCCGGACGGGCATCGGCCCGAGCACCGCGCGCTCCTGCCCCGGCTCGATCATCACCAGCCCGTCGGGCTTGGCCCGCTCCGAGGCGATCTTGGCCATCAGCTTGGACCCGGCCGCCCCAACCGAGGCGGTCAGCCCGGTCCGCCGGTGGATGTCCGCGCGCAGGTCCTCGGCCAGCGCCAGCACCAGCCGCTCGCCCGTCCGGTGCTCGGCCTCCGCCAGCAGCGCGCCGTACGGACCGGCCTCCAGGTCGACGAAGGCCTCGTCCAGGCTCAGCGGCTGCACCAGCGGCGACAGCTCCCGCAGCAGCCCCATCACGAGCTCGCTCACCGACCGGTACGCCTCGAAGCGCCCCGCCAGGAAGGCCGCGTTCGGGCACAGCCGGCGGGCCTGCGCCATCGGCATCGCCGAGTGCACCCCGAACTTCCGCGCCTCGTAGGACGCCGTGGACACCACCCCACGCCCGCCGAGCCCGCCGACCACCACCGGCTTCCCACGCAGGCTCGGCTTGGACGCCTGCTCCACCGCCGCGAAGAAGGCGTCCATGTCGAGGTGGATGATGCTCGGCAGTGACCGCACGGGCCGATCATGCCGCAAGGGTCCGACAGCCCGTGCGAACCGGGCCGCCGGCCCGACCGCCGAGCCCTGCCCGCGCCCCCGGCGGCGTCCTACCCGCCCGCCGCCCCCGGTCCCGCCCCCGCGTCCGCCAGCGCCCGCGGTATCCCCGGCTCGCGCGGCCCCAGGAAGAGCGGGTCCGGCCGCAGCCAGGCGTTCAGCGCCGCCTTCCCCGCCCCCGGGATCTCCCGCAGCCCGCCGTACAGCCAGGTGGCGTCCCGCACCTCCGGCACACCCACCGCGTACGACTCGATGCCGGCCGCCCGGCAGAGCGCCAGCGCCCGCCGCACGTGGAAGTCCTGGCTCACCAGCACCGCCCGGTCCACCCCGAAGATCCGGTGCGCCCGGGTGCAGGAGTCCCAGGTGTCGAAGCCCGCGTGGTCGCCGACCACCCGGACGTCCGGCACCCCGTGCTCGATCAGGTACCGCCGCATCGCGTCGGTCTCGTCGTAGCTGTCCCGGCCGTTGTCCCCGGTCACCAGGATCGCCTGGACCTTCCGCCGTTCGAACAGCTCGACCGCCGCGTCCAGCCGGTGCGCCAGGTAGGGCGAGGGCCTGCCGTCGAAGAGCCCGGCGCCGAACACCACCGCCACCGGTGCCTCGGGCGCGGTCGCCACGGTGCCCACCCGTTCGCCCGCCGAGGTCCAGAGCCAGGCGCTCGGCGCGAGTGCCAGCGAGCAGCACACCGTCGCGAGCTGGAACAGCCGTCGCTGTGCCCGCCGCCGCCGCAACCGGACGCCGAGCCGCACCGCCCTGCGCGCCAACAGACCGGGGATGCCGGAGCCGAACCGCACGTGCCCTCCCTCTCTCGGTTCACCACCGGGCACGACGAGGCCGCGGGCCCGGACGGTTCCCCGTCCGGGCCCGCGGCCTCGTCAGATCCTCGTTCAGACCGCCCTGTTGCGGCGCTGCGCCAGTTCGTCCGCCGGGTCGTGCCCGACCACCGTCTCCCCGGTGTCGGTCCGCTCCGCGTGCAGCCGCCCGAGGGTCAGCTCCAGCTCCTGCCAGACCGCGCCGACGGCGATCCCGAAGACCCCCTGGCCGCCCTTCAGCAGGTCGACCACCTGCTGCGGCGTGACGCACTCGTAGACCGTCGCGCCGTCGCACATCAGCGTCAGCCCGGGCAGGTCGCAGACCTCGGCGGACTGCAGGTGGGCGACCGCGACACGGATGTTCTGCAGCGAGACGCCGGCGTCCAGCAGCCGCTTGACGATCTTCAGCAGCAGGATGTCGCGGAAGCTGTAGAGCCGATGGCTGCTCGCCGGGTAGACCGCACGGACGCTGGGCTCCAACAGGCCCGTCCGGGCCCAGTAGTCCAACTGGCGGTAGGTGATCCCCGCCGCGGTGCAGGCCGTGGGACCGCGGTAGCCGATCAGCTCGGACGTGGGCGCGAGCCGCTCGATGGCCGGTTGGCCGGGCTGGACCGCCGGGAACCGGCCCACCCGGGGCAGTTCCGTGCGGGGCAGCTCGGTCACGTTGCGGGCGGTGCGCGGCATGTGCACGGTGCACAGGCCTCCCACGGCCGCTTCATCGCCGGTGCCGGTCATGCCTACCTCCGTCCACTCGTGCTGCGGGCAACCCAGACCACGGGCGTCGGACACCCGGGCAGCCCCTCCTGACGGTAGGCAGTCCCCTATGGCCCGTCAACGATCGCCACGCCGTGGCGGGCAGACCACATCACTCAAGAGAGTGGTTTTTCGTGCCCCTAGTGTGGGTAGGTGGACGCGGTTTGGCAAAACGGCGGCGCACTTACGGCCCGCGGGCCCGCAGGCCGACGGGGCGCCTCACCCCGGGTCACACCCACCGGGGGCGGCTCAGGCGCGGGGACACCTCGACCCGCGCGGCACGCCCTACTGCGGGCCGCTCCCGCCGAAGTCCTCGGGCGACACCTGGTCGAGGAACTCGCGGAACTTCTCGACCTCGTCCTCCTGCTCGTCCGGGATCGCGATGCCCGCCTCGGCGAGCACCTCCTCGCTCCCGTAGATCGGCGTCCCGGTCCGCAGCGCCAGCGCTATCGCGTCGGACGGGCGGGCGCTCACCTCGACCCCGCCGGCGAAGACGAGCTCGGCGTAGAAGACGCCCTCCCGCAGGTCGGTGATCCGCACCTCGGTGAGCTGCTGGCCGAGCGCCTCCAGGACGTCCTTGAACAGGTCGTGCGTCAGCGGGCGCACCGGCGTCATGCCCTGCTGGGCGAAGGCGATCGCAGTCGCCTCGCCGGGGCCGATCCAGATCGGCAGGTACCGATCGCCGCCGACCTCCCGGAGCAGCACGATCGGCTGGTTGGAAGGCATCTCCACCCGGACACCCACGACGTCGAGCTCATTCACACACGCAACCCTATGGCTCCCGACCCGGATATGAAAGCGCAGCGCCGACGGTGCTGGTCAGCGCGGTGGCGCAGGTCAGGAGCGAGTCCGCAGACCGGCCTGGACCATCGCCGCGTGCAGCCGCACGGAGAGGGTCGCCAGCTCCCGCGCGGTGGCCTCGGCGTGCGCCCGGGTCTGCGGGTTCCGGTGCCGCCGCAGGGGTGCCACCACCTGTTCGACCAGGGCGATCTCGCGGTCCGCGGCGGCCTTCATGGCCCGCAGGTGGCGCGGCTCCAGCCCGTAGCGGCCCAGCTCGGCGACCAGCCTGGCCACCTGGAGCGCCTCGCCGTCGTACCCGCCGTCCGGCCCGGGCAGGACCAGCCCGTACGCCTCCCACTCGGCCAGCTCCCGCTCACCGGCCTCGGCGGCGGCCAGCAGCTCCGCCCGGCCCAGCCGGACCCCGGCGGAGGCCTCGGCCGAGGCGGTCAGCTCGCGGTCCGCCTCCTCCATCGGCCCCGGCCGGGCGTCGGCGGCGGGCAGGGCGGGCGGGGCCTCGCCGCGCTCGATCGCGTCGAGGTGCTCGCGGATCACCCGCAGCGGGAGGTAGTGGTCGCGCTGCATCCGCAGCACGTAGGCCAGCCGTTCGACGTCGGCCGGGCTGAACTTGCGGTACCCCGAGGGCGTGCGCTGGGGCTCGACCAGGCCCTCCGCCTCCAGGAACCTGATCTTGGAGATGGTGACCTCGGGGAAGTCGTCGCGCAGGAAGGTCAGCACCGCGCCGATGCTGAGCAGTTCGACACCGCCGCGGCGCCGGCCGCCCCCGGCGGTCCGGTCCGGACGGACCGGCTGCCTGGGGGCCGCGACCACCCCGCGCGAGCCGTTGTCCGGCACGGGGCCGAACGGCGCGGGGGTGGCCGCCCCGAGAGGAGATGAAGGGGTATTCGTGCTCACTCGGGCTCCTGCCGACGTTGGTTTCAGTACCCCCGGTTGTGGCTGGCGAAGAAGACCAGCCGGTACTTCCCGATCTGCACCTCGTCGCCGTTGTTCAGCGCGACCTCGTCGATCCGCTCCCGGTTGACGTAGGTGCCGTTGAGGCTGCCCACGTCCGCGACGGTGAAGCCACCGCCGGGCGTCCGCCGGAACTCCACGTGCTTGCGGGAGACGGTGACGTCGTCCAGGAAGATGTCACCCTGCGGGTGGCGGCCGGCCGTCGTCTTGTCCGAGTCCAGCAGGAACCGGCTGCCGGAGTTCGGGCCGCGCTGGACGATCAGCAGCGCCGAGCCCGGGGGCAGCGCGTCGATCGCGGCCAGCACCTCGGCCGAGAGGGCCGGCGTACCGGTCCCGGTCGTGGTGTTGGGGTCGTACGACTCCAGGCCGGAGATCGAGATCGTCGACGTGGTCTCCGCCGACCCCTCGGGCAGCAGGCCGCCGCGCAGCGCCGAGCCGCAGTTGGAACAGAAGCGGGCCGCGGCCGGGTTCTGGTTGCCGCACCTGGAGCACGGAGTGGGGCCAGCCATGTTCACAGCCTCCTGGCGCGGCACACCCGACGGGTTGTGCCCGGCGTACGGGTCCGGGGCAAACCCTCCACCAGAGGTTGAGGGTCCTGACGGGAAACCTATGCGCGGGGCGCCGGAGGGGTCAACCGACGCGCCGTAGCCCCCCTGATTCCCGGCGTACTGGGCGCCGTCCCGGAACAGCGGGCGCTCGGCGTACTCCGACCCCTCGGGGGCGGGGCGCATGCCCGGCACGGCGGGCTCGTCGTCCCGGCGGTGGCGCGCGGTGGGCGCCTCGACGGCGGCCGCGTCGCGGCCCTTGTTACGACCGAACAACTTGGAGAAGAAACTCACGGGCGAATCCCCTTGCGTGTGACAGACCCGCCCGCGGGGCAGGGTGAGGACCTCGGACAGCTTGCGGGCCCGACGGCTGGTCGGACCGGCTGGTGTGGAACTCCGGGTGTGATGCTCACTTCGGAGCCGGCTTGGCGTACTGCGGCGTCTTCGGTTCGACGAGTGCGTCGACGAGCACCTTCTGCTGTTGGGAGATGGTCGCGCGCGCCTGATGGCTCTCCAGCGTGCGGACCACACCTCCCGGGATGTTCAGCGCGGGTGTGAGGTCCTGCGGGTTCCCCACGACGGTGAACCGGTAGGGCGCCGAGACCTTCTTGCCGTCGATCTGCACACCGCCGCCGGACACGTCCGTGAAGTAGGTGTCGACCACCACGCGCACATCGTTGATCTGAATCGCCTCCGCCCCCGCCGCTCGGAGTTCCTGCAGGGTGTCCAGCAGCATATCTGCCTTCACCTGCCCTTGGGGATCATCGACCGTCAGTACGATGCCCGGACCAGTGGCTCGGACGGTCCCGGCCAGTACGCCGAGCTCCGTCACCTTCTTCCTGGTCTGTTCCTGGGCCTCCTTGGCCTGGTTGGAGCTGTTCTCCAACTTGGCCAGGGACTGCTCAAGCTCCGCCTTCTCCTGTTGGAGACGCTGCTGACGGCTGTCCAGTTCGTCGAGGATGCGAACGAGGTCCTCCTGCCGCGCACCCCGCAGCTGGCTGTGGTGGTCGTTGGTGGAGCGGACCTGGATCGCCAGCGCCAGTCCGAGCGAGAACAGCAGCACCGCCACCACCAGCTGGCCGCGCGACAGCCGCGGCGGCCAGAGTGCGGCCTTCATCCTCCTGCGCCCCTCGGCCCGGTCGTCGGCGCCCGACGCGGGCGCGGCTTCCGGGGCGGACCCCGGTCCGGCGGCGGCGAGCGGCTCGGACGCCTTCGCCGCTCCGGTCTCCACCACAGGCACCGACACGGGCACCGACACGGTCAGGGGCACCGACGACGCGGAGGACTCCGCTTCCGGCTGCGGCCCTGGCCCGGGCTCCGCCCCGGCCTCGGCCTTCGCCTCCGCCTCCGCCTTCACGTCAGCCTTCACGTCAGCCTCGGTCTTCACGTCGGCCTCGGTCGGCGGCTCCGGCCGGCGCACCGGCTCCGGCACCGCCGCGGCCTCCGCCAGAGGCGCACGCGCGGGCGCAGGAATCACCTCGGGGGCGCGCCCCGGAACGGGCACTGCGGCCTCGACCGCAGGCTCCTCCGGGGACTCCCCCGGCGGCTCCTCCAGGGCGCCGTCCTCCGGCGCTCCGGGGGCCGGGGAGACGGTCGTCCCCCCGTCCTCCGCCGGCTCCCCGTCAGCAGCCCCTTCCTCGGGACGCCCGTCGACCGGGGTCCCGGTCCGGGTCCCGACCCGGGTCCCGTCCTGGGTCACCGCACGGTCCGCAGAGCTTTCCCCGCGCTTCTCCTCCCGGTCACCGGCCGAGGCCTCCACCGGCACCGGCCCGCGCTCCCCGCCACCGTCCTCGCGCACAACATCTCCCGCAGATCCGTCCACCTTCTCCTCCGCCGCCCGTCCGCGGCCCGGCTCAGGCGCGGAAGACATGGCGCCTGATCGCAGCGGCGTTGGAGAAGATCCGGATACCGAGGACGACGACCACGCCGGTGGACAGCTGCGAGCCCACGCCCAGCTGGTCGCCGAGGAAGACGATCAGCGCCGCCACCACAACGTTCGAGAGGAAGGAGACGATGAACACCTTGTCGTTGAAGATCCCGTCCAGCATCGCGCGGACACCGCCGAACACCGCGTCCAGCGCCGCCACCACCGCGATCGGCAGGTACGGCACGACGGCGTCCGGCACCTCGGGCTGGACGACGAGCCCGACGACGACCCCGATCACGAGACCCAGTACGGCAATCACGGTCTAGCTGCTCCTGTCGCTGCGGAGGACGACCCGGTGGTGGTCGCGGTGGTCGGGTGGCCGGTCGTGGTCCTGGCGGAGGGGCTCGGCGAGCGCTTCCCCCCGGTCTGTCCGCTCGGCTTCGCGGACGGCGAGGCACTGGCCGAGGGGCTCGCGCTGCCGGTGGCCGACGGCGTGACCGGACCGGCGGGCGGGGACGCCTCCCCGGAGGCGGACGGGGACACGGTCGGCGAGGGTTCGGGTGGTGCCGGCTGGGCGGTCCGCAGCGTGACGCCGACGGCCGCGGGCAGTGTCAGGTTCTTCTGCGCGGAGATGGTCGACTTGATGCCGTACTTCTCCTGCAGCAGTCGCAGGTACTGGCCTGCCATGGCGCTCTCGAAGGCGCCCACCAGCTTCGGCCCGTCCCCCAGCGCCTGCACGGTGTACGGGGGCACCAGCGGCCGGTTGTCCACCAGCACGGCCTCACCGGCGGCGCGGATCGCGGAGAGCGCGGTGAGCCGCTGCCCGTTGATCGCGACGGCCTCCGCCCCGGAGGCCCAGAGCCCGTTCACCACCAGCTGCAGGTCGCGGTCCCGCAACCGTCCGCTGTTGGAGAACCCCTGCCCGGCCCGCGGGTCCACGTTCCCGCCGGCGCCGGTACCGGCCGCGTCCTCCAGCACCAGCTTCACTCCCGGGCCGGTCACCTCCCCCAGGCCGACCGCACCGGCCAGCACGGCGGCGTCGCCCTCACCCGGGGCGAGCGCCTGCCGCTGGGTGCTGTCGACCTTCCGCCGCAGGTCCTGGACCTGCTTCTGGAGCTGGTCCGCCGAGCCGTTGGAGTCGTTGATCCGGTGGATCAGGGCGTCGCGCTCCTTGGCGAGCGTCGGCTCGGCCTTGTGCGCGTTCACCGCCCCGACCGTGAGGACCGCGCCGACCAGGGCGAGCCCGGCCCCCAGCGTGAGCAGGCCCCTGGTCGTGCCGGGTATCCGGTACGGACCGCCCCCGCCCCGCGCCGCGGCCGCCTCGGCGTACCCCTCGTCCAGGCTGTGGTCCATGACGCTGGTCAGCAGGGACATCGAGGCATCCGGACGGTTGTACCGTCCACTGCTGGCACTCGGCGTCGGCGTCGCTGACATGCGGACCATCGTCCCACGGCGAACGGGGGGCCTGTGCACAGCCCCTGACCTGCACACACGCCAAACGGGACCGACCGCCACCAACCGCCCGAAACGGACAGCGGGACGGTGCGGCACCCGGCCGCCCGCCCCGCCGTCCGCCCGTCACCGGGCTCCGGTCGTCACCGTCCGGCGCCGTCGACCACCGCCGCCCACTCGTCCAGCAGCGCCTCGGTCGCCTCGTCGTCCGGGCCTTCGGCCCACAGGTGGGTGACCGCCTCGGCCGGGTCGGGCAGCACCAGCGTCCACCGCCCGTCCGCCTCGACCACCCGGACCCCGTCGGTGGTGTCCAGCTGCCGGCTCCCGGCCGCCTCCACCACCGAGCGCATGACCATGCCCTTCGCCGCCCACGGCGTCGCGATGTCCCGCCGGCGGATGTGCGCCTGCGGGATCCGCGCGTCGATCTGGCTCAGCGTGAGCTGGGTCCGGGCCACCAGTCCGACCAGTCGGACGAACGCCGCGGCCCCGTCCAGCACCCCGCTGAACTCGGGAACGACGAACCCGCCGCGCCCGTCACCACCGAACACCGTGCCCTCGGCGGCGGCCGCCTTGGCCAGGTCGTCCGGTGTGGTCGTGGTCCAGATGACCTGGGTGCCGTGGTAAGCGGCGACCTGCTCGGCGATCCGCGTCGTGGTCACCGGCAGCGCCACCTGGCCGCTCCGCCGCTCGGCCGCCACCAGGTCCAGCAGGACCAGCAGCGCCCGGTCGTCGTCGATCACCCGGCCCAGTTCGTCGACGAAGGCCACCCGCTCGCCCACCGGGTCGAAGCGCACCCCGAACGCGGCCCGGGAGGAGGCCACCAGCTCGCCCAGCCTGGCCAGCCCGGCCCGTCGTTCCTCGGCGTCCTCGGTGGGCCGCGACTCGTCCAGCCCGCTGGAGACGCTCAGCGCCTCGACCCCGAGCCGGCCGAGGATGCTCGGCAGGACGAGCCCCGCACTCCCGTGCGCGGTGTCCACGACCACCTTGAGCCCCGCCTCGCGCACGCCCGTGGTGTCCACGGCCCGCAGCAGGTTCCCCGCGTAGGCGTCGAAGACGCTGGACGGGAAGGTGAGGTCCCCGATCTCGCCGGGGAAGGCCCGCCGGTACTCCTGCCGCGCGTAGACGCGGTCGAGCTTGCGCTGCCCGGCCTGGGACAGGTCGGCCCCGCGCTCGTCGAAGAAGAGGATGTCCAGCGAATCCGGCACCCCGGGAGTGGTCCGCAGGAAGATCCCGCCGGCACTGCCCCGGGCCGTGTGCTGCCGGGCCACCGGCATCGGCACGTTCTCCAGGTCGCGGACGTCGATCGCACTGGTCTGCAGTGCCGAGATCATCGCCCGCTTCAGCGCCCGCGCACCTCGCGAGTGGTCACGCGCGATGGTGACGGTCGCCCCCTTCTTCAGCGTCGTGGCGTACGCGCCGGCCAGCCGGACGGCCAGCTCGGGGGTGATCTCGACGTTCAGGATCCCGGAGACGCCGCGCAGCCCGAACAGGTGCTCCTGCCCGCGCGACTCCCAGATCACCGAGGTGTTGACGACGGCGCCGGCCTCGATGGTCTTGAACGGGTAGACCCGGACGTTGGCCGCGATGATCGACTCCTCGCCGATCAGGCACTCGTCCCCGATCACCGCGCCGTCCTCGATCCGCGCGGCCCGCATCACGTCGGTGTTCTTCCCGACCACGCAGCCCCGCAGGTTGCTCTGCGGTCCCACGTAGACGTTGTCGTGGACGACCGCCTTGTGCAGGAACGCGCCGCGCTTCACGACCACGTTGCTGCCGAGCACGGTGTGCTCGCGGATCTCCACCCCGGCCTCGACCTTGGCGTAGTCCCCGATGTACAGCGGCCCGCGGAGCACCGCCTCGGGGTCGACCTCGGCCCCCTCCGCGACCCACACGCCGGGCGAGATCTCGAACCCGTCGATCTCGACGTCGACCTTGCCCTCCAGGACGTCCGCCTGGGCCTTGCCGTAGCTCTCGTGGGTGCCCACGTCCTCCCAGTAGCCCTCGGCGACGTACCCGTAGACCCGCTTGCCCTCCTTGAGCAACTGCGGGAACACGTCACTCGACCAGTCGACGGACTCGCCGGCCGCGACGTAGTCGAAGACCTCGGGCTCCATGACGTAGATACCGGTGTTCACCGTGTCGGAGAAGACCTGCCCCCAGGTCGGCTTCTCCAGGAAGCGCTCCACCCGGCCTTCGTCGTCGGTGATCGTGATACCGAACTCAAGGGGATTGGGCACCCTGGTGAGACACACCGTGACCAGTGCGTTCTTGCTGCGATGGAACTCGATCAATTCAGAGAGGTCGAAGTCGGTCAGTGCGTCACCGGAGATCACCAGAAAGGAGTCGTCCTTCAACGCGTCCTCGGCGTTCTTGACACTCCCCGCAGTGCCGAGCGGCGTCTCCTCGTTGGCATAGGTGAGATTCATGCCCAACTCTTCACCGTCACCGAAGTAGTTCTTGACCAGTGAGGCCAGGAACTGGACGGTCACGACGGTATCGGAGAGGCCGTGCCGCTTCAGCAGCCGAAGCACGTGCTCCATGATCGGCCTGTTGGCCACGGGAAGCAGCGGCTTCGGCATGCTGGAGGTCATCGGGCGGAGTCGGGTGCCTTCGCCCCCTGCCATTACAACGGCTTTCATTACGGGTGCGTCCTCCTTCGCGGTGGTGGACCCTGCAGGTCCATCAAACCGTTCCAGAGGTTCTCTACCCGGAAGGTATCGTCCGACGCACCGTGTCGCCGTGGGACTTCTCTCAGATCACGTCTCAGACCGTGGACGCCGAGGAGGCCGGGCCGCCCCGGACGATCTGCCGCGCCTGAACGGCGTAAAGAATGCCGGCCCACCAGTAGAGGGCCGTCCCCCACCAGATGAACGCCCAGCTCACGATCTCGGCCGGCTGGGCGATCCAGGTGTCACCGGCGCCGAGCAGCAGAAGCGGAAAGGCGTACATCAGATTGAATGTCGCCGCCTTCCCCAGGAAACTCACCTGCAACGGCCCGTAGCCGTGCCGGTTGAGAATCGGCAGCAGCGCCGCGATAAACAGCTCACGGGCCAGCAGGATCGCCGTCAGCCACCACGGCAGGATCTCACGCCAGGTCAGACCGAGGAGTGTGGAGAGCACGTAGAGCCGGTCCGCCAGCGGGTCGAGCAGCTGCCCCACCCGGCTGACCTGCCCCCACCGGCGGGCGAGTTTCCCGTCCAGGTAATCACTGATGCCGCTGAGCATCAGGATCAGCAATGCCCACCCGTCGTTGTTCGGTCCGTCGAACACCGGCCAGAGAATCAGCCAGAGAAAGAGCGGAACACCGACCAGCCGGCCCATGCTCAGCAGGTTGGGGATGGTGAGGACGCGATCGGTCTGGACCCGCGTCTCCTGGACCTCCACCCGGGAGCCTCCTGTCATGTGTGGCAACTTCGCACGTCGACCTTACAACAGAAAAGCCCCCGTCCGGTTCCCCGGCGGGGGCTTCTCTAGAAGAATTGTTCGGCGGCGTCCTACTCTCCCACAGGGTCCCCCCTGCAGTACCATCGGCGCTGTGAGGCTTAGCTTCCGGGTTCGGAATGTAACCGGGCGTTTCCCTCACGCTATGACCACCGAAACACTATGAAACTGTCAACCGCACCCACACCGTGACCTGATGTGGGGGTCGTTGTTTCAGAACAACACAGTGGACGCGAGCAACTGAGGACAAGCCCTCGGCCTATTAGTACCGGTCAACTCCACCCCTTACAGGGCTTCCATATCCGGCCTATCAACCCAGTCGTCTACTGGGAGCCTTACCCTCTCAAGGAGGTGGGAGTGCTCATCTCGAAGCAGGCTTCCCGCTTAGATGCTTTCAGCGGTTATCCCTCCCGAACGTAGCCAACCAGCCATGCCCTTGGCAGGACAACTGGCACACCAGAGGTTCGTCCGTCCCGGTCCTCTCGTACTAGGGACAGCCCTTCTCAACACTCCTACGCGCACAGCGGATAGGGACCGAACTGTCTCACGACGTTCTAAACCCAGCTCGCGTACCGCTTTAATGGGCGAACAGCCCAACCCTTGGGACCTACTCCAGCCCCAGGATGCGACGAGCCGACATCGAGGTGCCAAACCATCCCGTCGATATGGACTCTTGGGGAAGATCAGCCTGTTATCCCCGGGGTACCTTTTATCCGTTGAGCGACGGCGCTTCCACAAGCCACCGCCGGATCACTAGTCCCGACTTTCGTCCCTGCTCGACCCGTCAGTCTCACAGTCAAGCTCCCTTGTGCACTTACACTCAACACCTGATTGCCAACCAGGCTGAGGGAACCTTTGGGCGCCTCCGTTACTCTTTAGGAGGCAACCGCCCCAGTTAAACTACCCACCAGACACTGTCCCTGATCCGGATCACGGACCCAGGTTAGACATCCAGCACGACCAGAGTGGTATTTCAACGACGACTCCACAACAACTGGCGTTGCTGCTTCAAAGTCTCCCACCTATCCTACACAAGCCGAACCGAACACCAATATCAAGCTATAGTAAAGGTCCCGGGGTCTTTCCGTCCTGCTGCGCGAAACGAGCATCTTTACTCGTAATGCAATTTCACCGGGCCTATGGTTGAGACAGTCGAGAAGTCGTTACGCCATTCGTGCAGGTCGGAACTTACCCGACAAGGAATTTCGCTACCTTAGGATGGTTATAGTTACCACCGCCGTTTACTGGCGCTTAAGTTCTCAGCTTCGCCCCACCGAAGTGGAGCTAACCGGTCCCCTTAACGTTCCAGCACCGGGCAGGCGTCAGTCCGTATACATCGCCTTACGGCTTCGCACGGACCTGTGTTTTTAGTAAACAGTCGCTTCTCGCTGGTCTCTGCGGCCACCCCCAGCTCTGGCAGCAAGTGCCGTCACCAGGAATGGCCCCCCTTCTCCCGAAGTTACGGGGGCATTTTGCCGAGTTCCTTAACCATAGTTCACCCGAACGCCTCGGTATTCTCTACCTGACCACCTGAGTCGGTTTGGGGTACGGGCCGCCATGAAACTCGCTAGAGGCTTTTCTCGACAGCATAGGATCATCCACTTCACCACAATCGGCTCGGCATCAGGTCTCAGCCTCAATGAGTGACGGATTTGCCTATCACTCGGCCTACACCCTTACCCCGGGACAACCACCGCCCGGGCTGGACTACCTTCCTGCGTCACCCCATCGCTCACCTAATACAGACTTGGTTCAGCGGCTCCACCACGTCCCTTTGTCCGAAGACTCCGGGCCGGCTTCACGGCTTTAGCATCACCTGGTTCAGCGTTGGCGCTTCAAAGCGGGTACGGGAATATCAACCCGTTGTCCATCGACTACGCCTGTCGGCCTCGCCTTAGGTCCCGACTTACCCTGGGCAGATCAGCTTGACCCAGGAACCCTTGGTCAATCGGCGCAAGAGTTTCTCACTCTTGTATCGCTACTCATGCCTGCATTCTCACTCGTGTACCGTCCACGACTGGTTTCCACCGCCGCTTCACCCGGCACACGACGCTCCCCTACCCATCACAGCAGGCGTTGGCCCTATATGCTGCAATGACACGACTTCGGTGATGTGCTTGAGCCCCGCTACATTGTCGGCGCGGAATCACTTGACCAGTGAGCTATTACGCACTCTTTCAAGGGTGGCTGCTTCTAAGCCAACCTCCTGGTTGTCTCTGCGACTCCACATCCTTTCCCACTTAGCACACGCTTAGGGACCTTAGTCGGTGTTCTGGGCTGTTTCCCTCTCGACCATGGAGCTTATCCCCCACAGTCTCACTGCCACGCTCTCACTTACCGGCATTCGGAGTTTGGCTAAGGTCAGTAACCCGGTGAGGCCCATCGCCTATCCAGTGCTCTACCTCCGGCAAGAAACACGTGACGCTGCACCTAAATGCATTTCGGGGAGAACCAGCTATCACGGAGTTTGATTGGCCTTTCACCCCTAACCACAGGTCATCCCCCAGGTTTTCAACCCTGGTGGGTTCGGTCCTCCACGAAGTCTTACCTCCGCTTCAACCTGCCCATGGCTAGATCACTCCGCTTCGGGTCTTGGGCATGCAACTCAACCGCCCTATTCGGACTCGCTTTCGCTACGGCTACCCCACACGGGTTAACCTCGCTACACACCGCAAACTCGCAGGCTCATTCTTCAAAAGGCACGCAGTCACGGCCCACCAGCAAGCTGATGAACGACGCTCCCACGGCTTGTAGGCACACGGTTTCAGGTACTATTTCACTCCGCTCCCGCGGTACTTTTCACCATTCCCTCACGGTACTATCCGCTATCGGTCACCAGGGAATATTTAGGCTTAGCGGGTGGTCCCGCCAGATTCACACGGGATTTCTCGGGCCCCGTGCTACTTGGGAGTTCTTCAAACGAGCCGTACAGATTTCGCCTACGGGGGTCTTACCCTCTACGCCGGACCTTTCGCATGTCCTTCGACTATCCATACGGTTTCTGACTCGCCGACCGGCCGGCAGACCGGTCAAGAAAAATCCCACGACCCCGTATCGGCAACCCCTGCCGGGTCTCACACCAATACGGTTTAGCCTCATCCGGTTTCGCTCGCCACTACTCCCGGAATCACGGTTGTTTTCTCTTCCTGCGGGTACTGAGATGTTTCACTTCCCCGCGTTCCCTCCACATACCCTATGTGTTCAGGTATGGGTGACAGCCCATGACGACTGCCGGGTTTCCCCATTCGGAAACCCCCGGATCAAAGCCTGGTTGACGGCTCCCCGGGGACTATCGTGGCCTCCCACGTCCTTCATCGGTTCCTGGTGCCAAGGCATCCACCGTGCGCCCTTAAAAACTTGGCCACAGATGCTCGCGTCCACTGTGCAGTTCTCAAACAACGACCAGACACCCACGCTCAACGACCCGAAGACCGCCTCGCATGGGACCGGCATCACTGAAGCAACGACCATACGGCCGTTCCCTCAGGACCCAACAACGTGCCCGACACGATCCAGACCAAGACTCTCTTCCACGCCGAAGCAGTACTAAGAGACTCAGTCCCAACCGTGCCGAATAGTCAACGTTCCACCCATGAGCAACCGTGCAGGACATTCGCCTGCAAGCGGCTATGTGCTCCTTAGAAAGGAGGTGATCCAGCCGCACCTTCCGGTACGGCTACCTTGTTACGACTTCGTCCCAATCGCTGGTCCCACCTTCGACGGCTCCTCCCCTTACGGGTTAGGCCACCGGCTTCGGGTGTTACCGACTTTCGTGACGTGACGGGCGGTGTGTACAAGGCCCGGGAACGTATTCACCGCAGCATGCTGATCTGCGATTACTAGCAACTCCAACTTCATGGGGTCGAGTTGCAGACCCCAATCCGAACTGAGGCCGGCTTTTTGGGATTCGCTCCGCCTCGCGGCATCGCAGCCCTTTGTACCGACCATTGTAGCACGTGTGCAGCCCAAGACATAAGGGGCATGATGATTTGACGTCGTCCCCACCTTCCTCCGAGTTGACCCCGGCAGTCTCCTGTGAGTCCCCATCACCCCGAAAGGCATGCTGGCAACACAGAACAAGGGTTGCGCTCGTTGCGGGACTTAACCCAACATCTCACGACACGAGCTGACGACAACCATGCACCACCTGTATACCGACCACAAGGGGGCACCCATCTCTGGATGTTTCCGGCATATGTCAAGCCTTGGTAAGGTTCTTCGCGTTGCGTCGAATTAAGCCACATGCTCCGCTGCTTGTGCGGGCCCCCGTCAATTCCTTTGAGTTTTAGCCTTGCGGCCGTACTCCCCAGGCGGGGAACTTAATGCGTTAGCTGCGGCACCGACGACGTGGAATGTCGCCAACACCTAGTTCCCAACGTTTACGGCGTGGACTACCAGGGTATCTAATCCTGTTCGCTCCCCACGCTTTCGCTCCTCAGCGTCAGTAATGGCCCAGAGATCCGCCTTCGCCACCGGTGTTCCTCCTGATATCTGCGCATTTCACCGCTACACCAGGAATTCCGATCTCCCCTACCACACTCTAGCCTGCCCGTATCGAATGCAGACCCGGGGTTAAGCCCCGGGCTTTCACATCCGACGCGACAGGCCGCCTACGAGCTCTTTACGCCCAATAATTCCGGACAACGCTCGCACCCTACGTATTACCGCGGCTGCTGGCACGTAGTTAGCCGGTGCTTCTTCTGCAGGTACCGTCACTTGCGCTTCTTCCCTGCTGAAAGAGGTTTACAACCCGAAGGCCGTCATCCCTCACGCGGCGTCGCTGCATCAGGCTTTCGCCCATTGTGCAATATTCCCCACTGCTGCCTCCCGTAGGAGTCTGGGCCGTGTCTCAGTCCCAGTGTGGCCGGTCGCCCTCTCAGGCCGGCTACCCGTCGTCGCCTTGGTAGGCCATTACCCCACCAACAAGCTGATAGGCCGCGGGCTCATCCTGCACCGCCGGAGCTTTACACCAACCCCCATGCGGAGGAAGGTCATATCCGGTATTAGACCCCGTTTCCAGGGCTTGTCCCAGAGTGCAGGGCAGATTGCCCACGTGTTACTCACCCGTTCGCCACTGATCCACCCCGAAGGGCTTCACCGTTCGACTTGCATGTGTTAAGCACGCCGCCAGCGTTCGTCCTGAGCCAGGATCAAACTCTCCGTGAATGTTTACCGGTAATCCGGTCGACACCCGCGTTGAGCGGCACGGCAACCACCGGAATAGGGCGGTCCCGCGCACTGCGTCCTCGCTAGTGTTTTACTTCAAAAGGAATCTCCAACCCCAGATGATCTGAGGCCGGGGATGTCAACATATCTGGCGTTGACTTTTGGCACGCTGTTGAGTTCTCAAGGAACGGACACTTCCTTCAGGCGGCTTTCACACCGGCCCTCCGGGCGCTTCGTTCGTGATTCCAGCTTAGCAGATCCGTTTACCGTTGCTTAACCGGTGCTTTTCGTATCTGAAACCTGGTGTTAACCGCCAACTCGTGGCGACTCGCCCAACCATAGCGGGTCGTCGGCCGGAGCGCGAATCGAGCCGCGCCGGGCATCACCCGGTCGGACGCGTGATTTGTTGCTCTCGCGAGCATATACAGCAATGGTCCCGATTCGCCAAGATGCCTGTAGAGTGCGGCGCATCGGCCAAGAGGACTAGACCACTAGCGGTCGGCGAGATGGCCAGCTGGTGAGGGCGGGCAGGCGGGGCGCTTCGCCTGGGAATGTCAGAAGATGTCCGAAGTTGACATGATCTAGGCTTCAGTCGATCACTGCATTCGATCACCCTGCCGCTGTTCGCGGCCGCTCGCCTGTACTGCGCACTTGGGAGGCTCAACCATGACCACTGTGACGTCGCCGCTGACCGGCAAGGTCGTCGGGCTCGCCGGCGTGCCGGACCCCGTCTTCTCGGGTGCGATGGTCGGCCCCGGCACTGCGATCGACCCGGTGCGCCGCCCGACCGAGGCCGTCGCGCCGGTGGACGGCGTGGTCGTCTCCATGCACCCGCACGCGTTCGTCGTCGTGGACGCGGACGGGCACGGTGTGCTGACGCACCTCGGGATCGACACCGTCCAGCTCAACGGCGAGGGCTTCGAGCTCCTCGTCAACAAGGGGGACACGGTCACCCGCGGCCAGGCCGTCATCAAGTGGGACCCGGCCGCCGTCGAGGCCGCCGGCAAGTCGCCGATCTCGCCGATCGTCGCCCTGGAGGCGGCGCCCGACGCGCTGATCGGCGTCCGCGAGAACGGGGAGGTCGCCGTGGGCGACGCCCTGTTCAGCTGGAGCTGACCCCTCTCAGTCCTTCCCGACACATCCGCCCCTCCGCACCGGACGGGGCGTCCCGGCACACAGCGGTACCCGGCGGGGCCGCTTCCCTCAGCGGAGACATACATGGAGAAGACGCTGCGCGGCGTGGGTGTCAGCCACGGGGTCGCGATCGGCCAGGTGCGGCACATGGGTACGGCGGTTCTGGAGCCGCCGGCCACCCAGATCCCCACCGAGGACGCGCCGCGTGAGCAGGCCCGCGCCCAGGCCGCCGTCGAGGCGGTCGCCGCGGACCTGATCGCCCGCGGCAACCTGGCCGGTGGCGAGGCGCAGGCCGTGCTGGAGGCGCAGGCCCTGATGGCCCAGGACCCGGAGCTGATGGCCGACGTCGCCCGCCGGATCGCCGTCGGCAGCAGCGCCGAGCGCGGCGTCTACGACGCGTTCGCCGCCTACCGCGCGCTGCTCGCCTCGGCCGGGGAGTACCTGGCCGGCCGGGTGGCCGACCTGGACGACGTGCGGAACCGCATCGTGGCGCGGCTGCTGGGCGTGCCGATGCCGGGTGTCCCGGACAGCGACGAGCCCTACGTGCTGTTCGCCCGGGACCTCGCCCCGGCCGACACCGCGCTGCTGGACCCGACGCTGGTGCTCGGCTTCGTGACCGAGGAGGGCGGGCCGACCAGCCACAGCGCCATCCTGGCGCGGGCCATGGGCGTCCCGGCCGTGGTGGCCCTGCCGGGCGCGTCCGACGTCGCCGAGGGCAGCGTCGTCGCGGTGGACGGCAGCTCGGGCGACGTCCTGGTCGAGCCGACCGCCGAGAAGCAGGAGGAGCTGCGCCGGGCGGCCGCCGAGCGGAAGGCCGCGCTGGCCGCGTCCTCCGGTCCGGGTGCGACCTCGGACGGGCACAAGGTCCCGCTGCTGGCGAACATCGGCGGCCCGGCCGACCTGCCGGCCGCGCTGGAGGCGGGCGCGGAGGGCGTCGGTCTGTTCCGGACCGAGTTCCTCTTCCTGGACGACTCGGCGAAGGCTCCCAGCGCGGAGAAGCAGGTCGAGGCGTACCGCAAGGTGCTGGAGGCGTTCCCGGAGGGCCGGGTCGTGGTCCGGGCGCTGGACGCGGGCGCGGACAAGCCGCTGGACTTCCTGACCCCCGCAGACGAGCCGAACCCGGCGCTCGGCGTGCGCGGTCTGCGGACGCTGCTGGAGCACCCGGAGGTCATGCAGACCCAGCTGCGCGCGCTGGCCACGGCGGCCGAGGGCCTGCCCGTGCACCTTGAGGTGATGGCCCCGATGGTGGCCGACCGCAAGGACGCCAAGGACTTCGCCGACGCGTGTCGTGAAGCCGGGCTGAACGCCAAGTTCGGCGCGATGGTCGAGATCCCGTCGGCCGCGCTGCGGGCCCGCTCGATCCTGCAGGAGGTCGAGTTCCTCTCCCTGGGGACCAACGACCTCGCCCAGTACGCCTTCGCCGCCGACCGCCAGGTGGGCGCGCTGGCGCGGCTCCAGGACCCGTGGCAGCCGGCCCTGCTGGACCTGATCGCGTTCTCCGCCGACGCGGCCGCGGCCGCCGGCAAGAGCTGCGGCGTCTGCGGCGAGGCCGCCTCCGACCCGCTGCTGGCCGTGGTGCTGACCGGCCTCGGGGTCACCAGCCTGTCGATGGGGGCGGCGTCGATCCCCTACGTGCGGTCCACGCTGGCCAAGTACACGCTGGCGCAGTGCCGCCGGGCGGCCGAGGCCGCGCGGGCGGCGGACAGCGCCGAGGAGGCGCGCGCCGCGGCCCAGCAGGTGCTGTCCGGCGAGTAGTCGCGTGGGCGGGCGGGAGCGCGGCGACGCGCTTCCCCTCCGCTGCGAAAGGGGCCCTTCCACTGTGGCTGTGGAGGGGCCCCTTCGGCGTGTCCGGGAGCAGCGGCAGCGCGCGGGCCTTGCCGGCGGGGCCGGCGGGGTCGGCTACTTCGCCGCGCGGTCGCGCCGGAGCTGCTCGAAGAAGCGCAGGTGGTCGAGGTTGTCGACGGAGCCGGGGTTGACGGCCTGGTCGAGCGGGGTGCCGGAGAGCAGGCGCTTGACCGGGACCTCGATGCGCTTGCCGGTGAGGGTGTGCGGCAGGCCGCGGACGGCGATGACCTCGTCGGGGACGTGGCGCGGGGAGAGCTCGGTCCGCAGTGCGGTGCGGATGCGGCCGACGAGGGCGTCGTCGAGTTCGGCGCCGGGGGCCAGGACCACGAAGAGCGGCATCCAGTAGCCGCCGTCGGGCTCCTCCAGGCCGATGACCAGGGACTCCGCGATCTCGGGGAGCCGCTCGACGACCTCGTAGATGTCGGAGGAGCCCATCCGGACGCCCTGCCGGTTGAGGGTGGAGTCGGAGCGGCCGTGGATGACCACGGTGCCGCGCGAGGTGACGGTGATCCAGTCGCCGTGGCGCCAGATGCCGGGGTAGGTGTCGAAGTAGCTGTCGTGGTACCGGGTGCCCTCGGGGTCGTTCCAGAAGCCGGTGGGCATCGACGGGAGGGGCTTGGTGACGACGAGTTCGCCGACCTCGTCGGTGTGCGGGTGTCCCTGGACGTCCCAGGACTCGACGGCGGCGCCGAGGCAGGGGGCCTGGATCTCGCCGAGGTACACCGGGAGGGTGGGGACGCCGCCGACGAAGCAGGAGCAGACGTCGGTGCCGCCGCTCACGGAGGCGAGCCAGACGTCCTCCTTGACCTCGTCGTAGATCCAGCGGAAGCCGTCGGGCGGGAGCGGGGAGCCGGTGGTGCCGATGCAGCGCACCGCGGAGAGGTCGAGGTCCCGGCCGGGGTGGAGGTCGGCCTTGCGACTGGCGATGACGTACGCGGCGGAGGTGCCGACGACGGTGGCGCCGGTGCGGGCGGCGACGGACCAGAAGGCGCCGGTGTCGGGGTGGCCGGGGCTGCCGTCGTAGGTGACGATCGTGGATCCGACGAGGAGGCCGGCGATGAGGAAGTTCCACATCATCCAGCCGGTGGAGGTGTACCAGAGGAAGCGGTCCTCGGGGCCCAGGTCAAGGTGGAGGCCCGCCTGCTTGAGGTGCTCGACGAGGATGCCGCCCTGGCTCTGGACGATGGCCTTGGGCAGACCGGTGGTGCCGGAGGAGTAGAGGACCCAGAGCGGGTGGTCGAACGGGACGGCCTCGAAGACCGGCCGGACGTCGCCGGCGACCAGGTCGTCCCAGTGCAGGGCGCCGTCCGGGGCGGGTGCGCCGAGCAGGGGGACGTGGACGACGGCGCGCAGCGAGGGGAGTTCGCGGCGGAGTTCGGCCACGACCTCGGTGCGGTCGTGGTCCTTGCCGCCGTAGTGGTAGCCGTCGACGGCGAAGAGGACGGCGGGTTCGATCTGCTGCAGGCGGTCGAGGACGCTGCGGGCGCCGAAGTCGGGGGCGCAGCTGGTCCAGACGGCGCCGACGGCCGCGGTGGCGAGGAGGGCGACGGCGGCCTGCGGGATGTTGGGGAGGTAGGCGCCGACGCGGTCGCCGGGCCCGATGCCGTGCGCGCGGAGGGCTGCCGCGAGGGCGCCGACCTGGCGGCGGAGCTCGGCCCAGGTGAGGGTGACGGGCTGCTCGGTGGTCTCGTCGAGGTGGAGGATGGCCGGCTTGTCGGCGTTGGCCGGGTCCTCGCCGTGGCGGAGGGCGTGCTCGGCGTAGTTGACCGTGCTGCCGGGGAACCACCGGGCGCCGGGCATCGCGGGGTCGGGCAGGACCCCCGTGGGCCCGTCGGGGTCGGTGGCGGTGCCCATCGAGACGGCGAACCACTGGGTGACGGCGGTCCAGAAGCGGTCGAGGTCCTCGACGGACCAGCTGTGCAGGGCCGCGTAGCGGGCGGCGGCCTCCTCGTCGGAGGCGGTGGGTGCGAGCGGGGCGGCCGGGGCTCCGTGGTGTCGGGCGGCCCAGGCCTGGAAGGCCACGATCCCGGTGCTGGCGGCACGGGCGGGGGCGGGGCGCCAGAGCGGCTGGTCCTGGGGTGGGGTGCTCACGGTGGTGGTCTCCCGGCCGGTGGTAAGGACGGGGCTGCTTGTGGCAGGGCCCGCGTCCGGTTGGGGGCTGTCGGTGCAGACCCTGCCACGTGATCGGCCGGTGCGCCAGGGTCTGCCCGGCGCGGTCAGGCGCTGGTCAGGGGCGGCTGAACTCGCCGTTGTACCAGGAGAGGGAGACGCGGGTGTGGAAGGGGAAGGCGAGTGGGGTGTCGGGGGTGGAGAGCTGCCAGCCGTCGGTCTCGTCGGTGGGCCGGGAGGCCGGGAGGGTGGTGAACGGGCGGGCGGGGAGCAGGCCGAAGAGGCAGAGGAAGCCGCCCCGGGTGTCGGAGTCGGTGGCGACCAGGGTGATGTCGGCGGCGTCGGCCGGGATGCCGGTCTCCTCGCGGAGTTCGCGGACGCAGGCCTGCTGCCAGCTCTCGCCGTAGTCGACGTAGCCGCCGGGGAGGGCGAGCTCGCCGTAGCCGGGCTCGATGGTGCGGCGGATGACGACGAGGCCGTCGGCGGCGTCGTCCCGGGTGACGGGGAGGAGGGTGACGACGACGGGGAGCGGGTTGCGGTAGCTGATCTCGGCGCAGTGCGGGCAGGCGCGGGGCCAGCCGTCGGTGCCGGTGGGGTAGGGGGTGCCGCAGAAGTGGCAGTGCGAGTTGGGTCGGTGGAGCACCGCTTCGGCCTCGTGAGTCGTCATGGCCGGATGGTAGTGCGGGTCGGCCGGGTGCCGGGGCCGGTCATCGGATCAGCTCTCCCGCCGCTTCCCCGGTCGCCCGCCCAGGCACCCCGTCCGGCACCCCGCCCGGCGCTCCGCCGGCCTCGTCCTCGCGTGCGGGGCGGAGCAGGGCGGGGTGGAGGAGGCGGGCGTCGCCGGCGTGGTACGTCCGGGCGCGCGGGCCGCCGCGGGCGCCGCCGTGCTTGGTGGTGGTGCCGGTGCCCCGGACGAAGCCGGGGACGGAGAGCACCTTGCGGTGGAAGTTGCCGGGGTGGAGCTTCTCGTCCCACACGGCCTCGTAGACGGCGCGCAGCTCGGGGATGGTGAAGTCGTGCTGGAGGAAGGCCGTGGCGACCGGGCTGTACTCGATCTTGGCACGGGCGCGGTCGAGGCCGTCGGTGAGGATCCGGGCGTGGTCGAAGGCCAGCTCGATCGGGGCGGTCCCGCCCGCGGGGGGCGCCTCCGCGGCCGGTGGAGCGGTGTGGGGGCCGGTGCACCGGCCGACGCCACCCCCGTGGGTGTCGGCGGGTGCACCGGCGGTCTCGGGCCGGCCGGTCGGCCGGAGGTCGAGGTCGGTGACGGGGTGCCAGGCGGCCCGGGCCGCGTCCGTGCCGGCCTGCGGGTCGGGCAGGTCGGGGGCGAAGGCGAGGTAGGCGACGGCGACCACGTGCATGCGCGGGTCGCGGTCGGTGGCGCCGTAGGTGCCGAGCTGTTCCAGGTGGATCCGGCTGAGCGCGGCCGCGGCCTCGACGGTGCCGTGCAGGCCGGTCTCCTCGGCGAGCTCGCGGGCGGCGGCCTCGTCGAGGCTCTCCTCGCCGGCCCGCAGGAAGCCGCCGGGCAGTGCCCAGCGGCCCTGGTACGGCGGGAGGGCCCGCTCCACGAGCAGGACGTGCAGGCAGCCGTGGCGCAGGGTCAGGGCGACCACGTCGACCGTGACGGCGACCGGGGTGTAGGCGCGGGGGTCGTAGGAGGCGAGCCACTCCTGCTCGGCGGCCGCGCCGTCCGCGGTGTCGGGTGGGGTGGTCACGGCGCGCTCCTCTCCGTCGGCCGGTGCCTCGTCGCCGGTGGTGGCCGGTGTCGTCGTTGTCGGGGTCGTCGTTCTCGGGATGAGCACAACGTAGCGACCGGTTGCCTCTGCGGCAAATGGTTTTCCGGGGACCGGGCGGCGGCCCGCCCGTAGGCTGTGACCAGGTGTTCCGCTGCGAGGAGGTCCCATGCCCGGCACTCCCCCGCCGGACTTCGCCGCGGCGCTGGCGGCCGGTCCGCTGGTGCTGGACGGCGGGCTGTCCGAACAGCTGGCGGCGGCCGGCCACGACCTGTCGGGCGCCCTGTGGTCGGCCCGGCTGCTCCTGGAGGCGCCGGAGGCGCTGGCGGCCGCGCACCGGGCGTACTTCGACGCGGGGGCCGAGGTCGTGATCACCGCGAGCTACCAGGCGAGCTTCGAGGGGTTCGCCCGGTGCGGGGTGGGCCGGGCGGGGGCGGAGCGGCTGCTGGCGCTCAGCGTGGAGCTGGCCCGGGAGGCCGCGGGCGGGGCGCCCGGCCGGCGGCGCTGGGTGGCGGCGTCGGTGGGGCCGTACGGGGCGGTGACCGCGGACGGGGCCGAGTACCGGGGCCGCTACGGCCTGGGCGTGGCCGAGCTGGAGGCGTTCCACCGGCCGCGGCTGGAGGTGCTGGCGGCGGCCGGGCCCGACCTGCTGGCGCTGGAGACGGTGCCGGACGCCGACGAGGCCAGGGCGCTGCTGCGGGCGGTGCGCGGGCTCGGGGTGCCCGCCTGGCTGTCGTTCGGCGCGGCGGGCGGGCGGACCCGGGCGGGGCAGCCGCTGGCGGAGGCGTTCGCGCTGGCCGCGGAGGTGGACGAGGTGGTGGCGGTGGGGGTGAACTGCTGCGATCCGCGGGAGGCGGACCGGGCGGTGGCGCTGGCGGCGCGGGTGACCGGCAAGCCGGTGGTGGCGTACCCGAACAGCGGCGAGGGCTGGGACGCCGGGGCCGGGCGGTGGCGCGGCGCGCCGACGTTCGCGGCGGGGCGGGTGGCCGGGTGGCTGGCGGACGGCGCGCGGCTGGTGGGCGGCTGCTGCCGGGTGGGGCCGGACCGGATCCGGGAGCTGGCCGACGAGGTGGCCCGCGTACGCTCCTGAGGCCGGGCCCGACCTGACCGGCCCGCGCGGTGCTCCGCCGGGCTCCCGGGGTGAGGTTACCGAGGGGGAAGGTGCACGGACGGGCCGCGGCCTGGCAGACTCGTGCCGTTACCACTGCGGTCGACATTGTCGACCGCCTGTCAGCGCGGAGGTACCAATGCCCGGCCCGATCCAGTCGCTCTCCCGGGCCGCCGCGATCATGCGCCTGCTGGCCGGCGGTGAGCGCCGCCTGGGCCTGTCGGAGGTCGCGACGGCGCTGGACCTGGCCAAGGGGACGGCGCACGGCATCCTGCGGACCCTCCAGCAGGAGGGGTTCGTGGAGCAGGACCCGGAGAGCGGCAAGTACCAGCTGGGCGCGGAGCTGCTGCGGCTCGGCCAGAGCTACCTGGACGTGCACGAGCTGCGCGCCCGGGCCCTGGTCTGGGCGGACGACCTGGCCAGGGCGGCCGGGGAGACCGTCTACCTGGGGGTGCTGCACCAGCAGGGCGTGCTGATCGTGCACCACGTCTTCCGGCCGGACGACACCCGGCAGGTGCTGGAGGTCGGCTCGATGCAGCCGCTGCACTCCACCGCGCTCGGCAAGGTCCTGCTGGCGTACGACCCGGTGGCGCGCGGCGAGCTCGGCGACGGGCCGTTCGAGCCGTACACCGCGCGGACGCTGACCTCGGCGGCCGACGTGGACGCCGAGGCGGCGCTGACCCGCGAACGGGGCTGGGCGGACTCGGTCGAGGAGACCTGGGAGGGCGTGGCCTCGATCGGCGCGCTGATCCAGGACCGGCGGCGCAACCCGGTCGGCGCGGTCTGCGTCAGCGGCGCGGTGGAGCGGGTCTGCGAGGACGGCTTCGTGCGGCCCTCGCTGGTCGCGTCGGTGCGCAGCGCCGCACGGGCGATCTCCCGGGACCTGGGCGCCGGGCGGTTCTGACCCCGGCCCCCGGGAGGCCCGGGCCGGGACGGCGGCGCCGGGGAACCGGGCGTCCACCGGAAACACGACGTTCACGCTGAGGCGCGGACAGGCGAGTCGCCTGTCCGCGCCTTACCGTTTTGTCCGAAATCGCAACTATCCAACCGGTGACACCGAGTAGCCGGACCAGCGAAGGGTCACAGCTGCGTAACCCGGCCTTGACGAGAGGGCGACCCGGGGAGGAAGCTTCCGCATGACGGTCGACATTGTCGAACGATGGCCGTGCGACTCGATCCCACAGAGCGCTCACCCGCCCCCGCGGTCGCCCGGCCCCTGCCCCCACCCGCACCTCCGGGCCATATGGACAAGGGAGTCTTTGTGTCCGCGTTCTCCAACGGCGACATCTTCGTCGGCGAAACCCTCGGCACCGCCGCCCTGATACTTCTCGGCGGTGGCGTCTGTGCCGCCGTGACGCTCAAGAAGTCGAAGGCCCTCAACGCCGGCTGGCTGGCGATCACCTTCGGCTGGGGCTTCGCGGTGATGATCGCCGCCTACATGTCGGCCCCGAAGTCCGGCGCCCACCTGAACCCGGCCGTCACCCTGGCCCTCGCCGTGGACAGCGGCGACTGGGGCAAGGTCCCGCTCTACCTCGGCTCCCAGCTGCTCGGCGCGATGATCGGCGCCGTCTTCGTCTGGCTCACCTACCTCGGCCAGTTCCAGGCCAACCAGGAGCCCACCCTCGGCATCTTCTCGACCGGTCCCGAGATCCGGAACCCGGTCCAGAACCTGCTCACCGAGGTCATCGGCACCTTCGTGCTCTGCCTCGGCATCCTCACCCAGGGCCTCACCAAGGGCCTCGGCCTCTCCGGCACCGGCATCCTGATCGTCGCCTTCACCGTGGTCGGCATCGGCCTGTCGCTCGGCGGCCCGACCGGGTACGCCATCAACCCGGTCCGCGACCTGGGCCCGCGCATCGTCCACTCGCTGCTGCCGATCCCCAACAAGGGCGGCTCCGACTGGTCCTACGCCTGGATCCCGGTGGTCGGCCCCGTCATCGGCGGCCTGCTGGCCGGCGGCCTGTACCACGTCGCGTTCTGACCCACGGGTTTCCACCCGACCCGAGCACGGGGACTGACCGAGAGTCGGACCCACCCACCCCCGAACACCGCTGAACGAGCCGAGGACCCTCATGACCTCCACTGGCACTGGCAACTACATCGCCGCGATCGACCAGGGCACCACCTCCAGCCGCTGCATCATCTTCGGCGCGGACGGCCGGATCGTCTCCGTCGACCAGCAGGAGCACCGGCAGATCTTCCCCCAGCCGGGCTACGTCGAGCACGACGCCGCCGAGATCTGGACCCGGGTGCAGTCGGTCGTCCGCGGCGCGCTGGAGAAGGCCGGCCTGACCAAGGACGACATCCGCGCGATCGGCATCACCAACCAGCGCGAGACCACCGTCCTGTGGGACCGCCACACCGGCGAGCCGGTGCACAACGCCCTGGTGTGGCAGGACACCCGGACCGAGGCGCTCTGCCGCGAGCTGGGCCGCAACGTCGGCCAGGACCGCTTCCGCCGCGAGACCGGCCTCCCGCTGGCCAGCTACTTCGCCGGTCCGAAGATCCGCTGGCTGCTGGACAACATCGAGGGCCTGCGGGAGCGCGCCGAGGCCGGCGACATCCTCTTCGGCACCATGGACACCTGGGTCATCTGGAACCTCACCGGCGGCGTCGAGGGCGGCAAGCACGTCACGGACGTGACCAACGCCAGCCGCACCATGCTGATGAACCTCCAGACCCTCGCCTGGGACGAGAAGATCGCCGAGTCGATGGGCGTGCCGATGGCCGTCCTCCCGGAGATCCGCTCCTCCGCCGAGATCTACGGCGAGGCCGTCGGCGACCTGGCCGGCGTGCCGGTCGCGGCCGCGCTCGGCGACCAGCAGGCCGCGCTGTTCGGCCAGACCTGCTTCAACGAGGGCGAGGCCAAGTCGACCTACGGCACCGGCACCTTCCTGCTGCTGAACACCGGCGAGAAGATCGTCAACTCCTACCACGGCCTGCTGACCACCGTCGGCTACCGGATCGGCGACCAGAAGCCGGTCTACGCGCTGGAGGGCTCGATCGCCGTCACCGGCTCGCTCGTCCAGTGGCTGCGGGACCAGCTCGGCATCATCTCGACCGCCGCCGAGATCGAGACCCTCGCCAACACCGTCGAGGACAACGGCGGCGCCTACTTCGTCCCGGCCTTCTCCGGCCTGTTCGCCCCGTACTGGCGCTCCGACGCCCGCGGTGTGATCGCCGGACTCACCCGGTACGTCACCAAGGGCCACCTGGCCCGGGCCGTCCTGGAGGCCACCGCCTGGCAGACCCGCGAGGTCGTCGACGCCATGCAGAAGGACTCCGGGGTCGAGCTCACCGCCCTCAAGGTCGACGGCGGCATGACCAGCAACAACCTGCTCATGCAGAACATCGCCGACGTCCTGGACGCCCCGGTCGAGCGCCCGTACGTGGCCGAGACCACCGCCCTCGGCGCCGCCTACGCGGCCGGCCTGGCGGTCGGCTTCTGGAGCGACCTCGACACCCTGCGGGCCAACTGGCACCGCGCCGCCGAGTGGACCCCGCGCATGGACGAGGCCACCCGGGAGCGCGAGTACAAGAAGTGGCTCAAGGCCGTCGAGCGCACCATGGGCTGGGTGGAGGAGGACGAGAACAACTGATCGCGAAGCCGGTCGGGGCCCCGTGCCCCGGCCGGCCCGCTCCCGTTTCACCGGCCCGCCGCACCGGGCCGACCCGGCCTCTCCCAGGGGCCGTACGCACACCGAGAGGAGTAGCGGCGCCGCCCGACCCGCGCGCGCCGTACACACACCATGGCAACCATCCCGACCCTGGGCGCCGAGCGCACCGCCGGCCACACCGCCTCCCGTGCCGAGACCCGCGAGCTGCTCGGCAAGGCCACCTACGACCTGCTGGTGATCGGGGGCGGCATCCTCGGCACCGCCGTCGCCTGGACGGCCTCCCAGGCCGGTCTGAAGGTCGCCATGGTCGACGCCGGCGACTTCGCCGGCGCCACCTCCAGCGCCTCCTCCAAGCTGGTCCACGGCGGTCTGCGCTACCTGCAGACCGGCGCGGTCAGGCTGGTCGCAGAGAACCACAAGGAGCGCCGCGCGCTCGCCACCGACGTCGCCCCGCACCTGGTCAACCCGCTGACCTTCTTCGTGCCGGTCTACAAGGGCGGTCCGCACAGCGCGCCCAAGCTCGGCGCCGGCGTCTTCCTCTACTCCGCCCTCTCGGCGTTCCGCGACGGCATGGGCCGGGTCTCCACCGCCGCGCACGCCGCGCAGCAGGTGCCCGCGCTGCGCACCGAGGGCCTGCGCTCGGTGGCCGTCTACGGCGACCACCAGATGAACGACTCCCGCGTCGCGGTGATGACGGTGCGCGCCGCCGTCGACGCCGGCGCGGTCGTGCTGAACCACGCAGAGGTCACCGGCCTGCGCTTCACCGGCGGCCGGGTCACCGGCGCCGACCTCAAGGACCGCCTGGACGGCACCGAGTTCGGCGTCGACGCCCGCCTGGTGCTCAACGCCACCGGCCCGTGGGTGGACCACCTGCGCCGGATGGAGGACGCCGGCGCCGCGCCGTCGATCCGCCTCTCCAAGGGCGCCCACGTCGTCGTCAAGCGCCGCTCGCCGTGGCGCGCCGCGCTGACCATCCCGATCGACAAGTACCGCGTCTCCTTCGCCATCCCGTGGGAGGACCACGTCCTGCTCGGCACCACCGACGAGGAGTACACCGGCGACCCGCAGGACGTCCGGGCCACCGAGGCGGACATCGACCAGATCATGGGCGAGGCCGCGCACGCGATCCGCGACGAGCACCTCGACCGCGACCTGATCACCTACTCCTTCGCCGGCCTGCGGGTGCTGCCCGGCGGCCCCGGCGACACCGCCGCCGCCAAGCGCGAGACGGTCGTCACCGAGGGCAAGGGCGGCATGCTGTCGGTCGCCGGCGGCAAGTGGACCACCTACCGGCACATCGGCCGGACCGTGCTGGAGAAGCTGGCCCACGTGCCCGGCACCTCCCTCGGCGAGGACATGTCCCCGATCGCCGCGACCGTCCCGCTGCCGGGCGTCGGCGCGCCGAACGCCGTCGCGCACCGCCTGCTGATCGACCGCGAGCCGGGCTCCCGGATGGAGCCGCTGGTGGCCAGGCACCTGGCCAGCCACTACGGCACCCTCTCCTTCGAGATCGCCCGCATGATCGACGAGAACCCGGAGCTCGGCCGGCCGATCCACGAGGACGGCCCGGACGTCTGGGCGCAGGTCGCCTACGCGGCCGACAGCGAGTGGGCGTACACCGTGGACGACGTGCTGCGCCGCCGCACCACGATGACCGTCCGCGGTCTGGACACGCCGGAGATCCGCAACGAGGTCGAGGCCTTCCTGGGCAAGCGCCAGGGCAAGTAGGGCCGCGGCCGGACCGCGCCGGGCGGGCACCCCAGGGCTGGGGGTGCCCGCCCTCCGGCGTGTCCGGGCCCGGGCGGCGCCCCGGCCGGCGTGACCACCGCGAGCTACGCGGGCGTCTACGGCAACGGCACCGCGGACCGGGCCCGGCGCAGCATCGGGGTCCGCCGCGAGTACGGCCAGGACTGCACCGACTTCGTCTCCAAGGCGCTGTACCACGGCGGCGGCATGCGGACCCGGCAGGGCGACCGCACCCGGGACTACGCCTGGTGGGACCAGGGCTACCTGTTCTGGAAGCCCTTCAAGAGCTACACCTGGTCCGCCGCGCAGAACCTCTACAATCACCTGACCGGCTACCGGTACACGCAGTCGATCATGAGCGTGCACTCGGCCAAGCCCGGTGACCTGGTGTTCTTCAAGTGGTACACCGACCGGGGGATCAACCACGCCGCCGTCGTGGTGAGTTACGGACGGAAGATGGAACTGCGCCAGCACGGTCCGACCGACCAGACCACGCTCTACGACGCCCTGGCCCGCCAGCGCCGCTTCGGCACGCCGGTCGAGCGGTTCTGGATCGTCCGCCCGCTGGGCCGCTCCTGATGGCTCGCCGGTGGAAGGCGGCGACCGCCGCCGCCCTCGCAGCCGCCGTCGCCGCCTCCGGGGCCACCGCCTGGTGGCTCTCCGGGGACGACGGGCTGCGGTACGCCGACGACTACGCGGGCCACGAGCCGCTGAGGGTCGTCGGCTACCCCTCCACCGGCAGCCTGCGGCTCACCCAGGAGGTGGTGTGGCGGCTCGCCGACGGCTCGCACGACGAGCTGGCGGCGCTGGCCACCTCCGACGGGTCGGCCGCCGAGGCCGGCACCACGGCGGAGAACTGGGTCCGGAGCTTCCAGGAGGGGGCGCGGGGCCCGGTGACCGCCGAGTTCCACGGCGAGGGTTCGGTCCGGCAGTCCGTGGTGCTCTACTTCGAGCGCAGCCGGCAGGTCAAACAGCTGAAGCTGCGCCTCGACGGGATCGGCGGCGCGGACGGCTGGCGGGTCCTGCTGCGGGAGACCGACCCGCAGGAGGCCGCCGCCCCGCCCACCTGGGCACCGGCGACACCCGGCGGCACCCTGCCGCCGGCCGTGCGGTGACTCCGCCGGAACCGGCCTGAACGGCGGACGGGCGGGCGCTCCTTCGAGGAGCGCCCGCCCGTCCGCCGTTTCCGGGGCCGGCCCGCGCCGGCCGGCCCCCGGTACCGCTAGATGATCAGGCTGAGCGGCATGATCAGGGCGATCGCGACCACCGAGATCACCGTCTCCATCACCGACCAGGACTTCAGGGTCTGCCCGACGCTCATCCCGAAGTACTCCTTCACCAGCCAGAAGCCGGCGTCGTTGACGTGCGAGAAGAACAGCGAGCCGGCACCGATCGCGAGCACCAGCAGGGCCGCGTGGGTGGAGGACATGTCGGCGGCCAGCGGGGCGACGATGCCGGCCGCGGTGATGGTGGCCACCGTCGCGGACCCGGTGGCGAGGCGGATCAGCACGGCGATCAGCCAGCCGAGCAGCAGCGCCGAGATGTGCCACCGGGCGGACCACTCGCTGACCGCGTTGCCGACGCCCACGTCGATCAGGGTCTGCTTGAAGCCGCCGCCCGCGCCGACGATGAAGACGATGCCGGCGATCGGGCCGAGCGACTTGCCGACCGTGTCGGAGATCCGGTTCCGGTCGAACCCGGCCGCCCTGCCGAGGGTGACCATGCCGAGCAGGGTCGCGGCGAGCAGGGCGATCAGCGGCGAGCCGATGAAGTCGAACACCCGCTGCGGAAGCGCCTTCGGGTCGTCGACGACGACGTCGGCCAGCGCCTTGCCGAGCATCAGCACCACCGGCAGCAGGATGGTCGCCAGGACGGCACCGAAGGACGGGGTGTGCTCGGGCCGCTCGGCGGTCCCGGCCGGGGCGGTGTTCTCCGGGACCTCCAGCGGGCCGACCCAGCGCTCGGCGACGCGGGCGAACAGCGGCCCGGCGACGACCAGGGTCGGGACGGCGATCAGCAGGCCGAGGGCGAGGGTGATGCCGAGGTCGGCGTTCAGCGCGTCGACGGCGACCAGCGGGCCCGGGTGCGGCGGCACCAGGCCGTGCAGGACCGAGAGTCCGGCCAGGGCCGGGATGCCGATCCGCATCAGCGGGACGTTGCCCCGGCGGGCCACCAGCAGCACGATCGGGATCAGCAGGACCACACCGACCTCGAAGAACAGCGGCAGGCCGAGCACGGCCGCGATCAGCGCCATCGCCCAGGGCAGCGCCTTCGGGCCGGAACGGGCAAGCACGGTGTCGGCGATGATGTTCGCCCCGCCCGAGTCGGCGAGCAGCTTGCCGAGCATCGCGCCCAGGCCGATCAGCAGGCCGACGCCGGCCACGGTGGCGCCGAAGCCCGTGGAGAAGCTGCCTAGCAGCTTGTCGAAGGGGGCGCCCGCGACGGCCGCCAGCAGCCCCGAGCCGAGGGTGAGGGCCAGGAACGGGTGCAGCTTGAGCCTGGTGATCAGCAGGACGATGGCGCCGATGCTGAGCAGGACCGCGATCAACAGCCGGATGTCGCTGTCGGTGTGCGGCAGGGCCGGTGGGGCGGCCGCGAGGAGGGTGGTCACGCGAGGTCTCCATTGACGGGCCGCAGCAGCGCCACGGCCTTCTCGACGAGCTGTTCGGGGGACGGGCCGACGTCCAGGACGGCGCCTCGCTCGTCCGCGCCGAGGGGTTCCAGGGCGGCGTACTGCGAGTCCAGCAGCGACGTCGGCATGAAGTGGCCGGTGCGGTGGGCGAGCCGGTCCTCGACCAGCCGGTGACCGCCGCAGAGGTGCAGGAACCAGGCGTCCGGGCAGGCGGCGCGGAGGATGTCGCGGTAGCCGTGCTTCAGCGCCGAGCAGGTGACCACGCCGCCGGTGCCCGCCTCGGTGCGCTCCGCCAGCCAGGCGCCGACGGCGCGCAGCCAGGGGGCGCGGTCCTGGTCGTCCAGCGGGGTGCCGGCCGACATCTTGGCGATGTTGGCGGCCGGGTGGAAGTCGTCCGCCTCGGCGAAGGGGAGGCCGAGGCGGTCTGCCAGGAGGCGGGCCAGGGTGGTCTTGCCGACGCCCGAGACGCCCATCACGACGACGGTGAGGGGTGTCTCCCGGGTGTCGTGGTTCTCGACGCTGAGAGCCATGGGTGGTGCTCCTTCGTTGCCTGGCCGCCACTATCGCCTCAAAGATATGACGTATTCAAGTGCTAGAAATCAAATCGTCATACTTTTACTGGAGGGCTGGCGCGCCCTGCGGACCGGGGTCGGGGGCTCCGCGCCCCGCCCGGGCGTCTAGGCTGGGCGGATGGAGATCCAGGGGCTGCCCGGCCGACTGCTCGCGGAGCTGGGGCCGGCCATCGCGTCCGGGGAGGTTCCCGAAGGCGCCGTCCTGCGCGCCGAGGAGCTGGAGGAGCGGTTCGGGGTGTCGCGGACCGTGGTCCGCGAGTCGGTGCGGATCCTGGAGGGGATGCGCATGGTGGCCTCCCGCCGCCGGGTCGGGATCACCGTGCAGCCCAAGTCGGACTGGGACGTCTTCGACCCCCTGGTGATCCGCTGGCGGCTGGCCGGCGCCGACCGGCCCGCGCAGCTGCGCTCCCTCGGCTCGCTCCGGCTGGCCGTCGAACCCGCCGCGGCCGCCCTCGCGGCGCACCACGCCACCGACGACGAACGGCGCCGACTCAGCGCCCTGGCGGTCGAGTTGACGGTGACCGCGCGCGCCGCCGACCTGGCCGCCTTCCTCCGGCACGACATCGAGTTCCACGCCACCGTGCTGCGAGCCTCCCGCAACGAGATGTTCGCGCACCTCGGCGACACCGTCGGGGCGGTGCTGACCGGCAGGACCGAGTACCATCTGATGCCCCATCAGCCCGAGCCGTACGCGATCCGGCTGCACCGCGAGGTCGCGGAGGCGGTCTGCGCGGGGGACGCCGAGCACGCGGAGCGGGCGATGCGGACGATCGTGGCGGGCGCACTGGAGGAGCTCGGCCGCCAACTGGGCTGAGCCCGCCGGGGTTTCGGCCGCTCTGGGCCCGATCACACGATTTGGTGTCAGTTCGGCGGATTCGCGCGCATAGTCCGGGTACGACAGGGCAGAGTGGTGCGCAGGGGCGCGTTCCGGGGCGCCCGTCCCCGCGGAGTCCCGCCCGCCCCGGCCGTGTCCACCCGTTGTCCGCCTGCTGTCCGCCCGTGTCCACCCGCGTACGCCGCCGTGACCGCGCCTGGGGGTCGCCCGATGTCATCCGCACGCCGACGCCGCCGCCTGCCCGACGAGGTACGGACCTCCGTCGTCCGCGCGGTGCTCTGCCTCTCCTTCACCCTGGTCGGCATCGTGCTCGCGACGCTGTCCTCGTACGCGGACAGCTGGCTGATGACGCCCGCGCTGATGGCGATGGGGCTCGGGGTGTTCGGCACGATGTGGTGCCTGCTGGAGATCCTGATCTCCCGCCAGGTGGCCGCGCAGCGGATGCGCGGGCCGAACTCCGCCTCCCCGATGGCCGGCAGCCGGGTGCCGGGAGCGGCGGGCCCGGCGGGTGTGCCGGGACCGGCGGGTCCGCGGGGGCAGGCGGGTCCGCGGGGGCAGGCGGGTCCGCGGGGGCAGGCGGGGCCGAGGGGCGCTCCCGCACGGCCCGGGCAGGCGTACCCGCAGACGTACCCGCCGGGGCATGCGCCGGGGCATGCGCCGGGGCATCCGCAGGCCTACCCGCCCGCACACCCGCAGGCGTACCCGCGGACGCCTCCGCCGGCAGGTGCGCAGCCGCCCCCGGCCGGACGGCCGCCCGCCTCCCCGCCGAGACAGCCGCCGGCCGGTGCCGGACCGCGTCAGCCCGAGGTGACCACCCGGTAGTGGGTGGTCAGCCGGCCCGCGTCGTCCAGCACGTGGAAGGCGACCATCGGCGGCTGCTCGAAGGTGACGTCCGGCCCGCCCTCGCAGGCCAGCGCGACGGTGGAGACCACCCCCGGCGCGACCAGCAGCGGCAGTCCGGCGAAGGTGGTGGCCGCCGCCGTGTGGGCGTGGCCGCAGAGCAGCGCCCGCACCCGGGGGTGACGGGCCAGCACCTCGGCGAGCCGCTCCTCGCCGAACTGCCGGATCGGGTCCACGTACGGCAGGTTCAGCGGCACCGGCGGGTGGTGGAAGGCCACCAGCGCGGGACGCTCCGGCCCGCCCTCGGCGAGGGCGCCGTCCAGCCAGCCGAGGGTCTCCTCGTCGAGCAGGCCGTCGTGGCGGCCCGGTATCGAGGAGTCGAGCATCAGCACGTCCGCGCCGGGCAGCCGGTGCAGCCGGTTGACCGGGCCGCCGGCGGGCTCCTCGCCGAGCAGCACCTCCCGGTAGGGCCCGCGCACGTCGTGGTTGCCCGGACAGAGCAGCACCGGGTGACGGGACCTCAGCACCTCGGCGACCTCGCGGTACTCGGCCGGAAGGCCGTGGTCCGCGAGGTCGCCGGAGACCAGGACGGCGTCCGGCGCGCCGGGCAGGGCGTCGAGGTACGCCATCACCCGCTCGGCCCGCCGGCGGGCCCGCGCGCCGCCGTCCCCGTCGTGGTCCTGGCCCAGGTGGATGTCGCTGAAGTGAACGATCGTCAACATGGGCCCACCGTACGTTCGACCGCTACGGGGCGGGAACCTCCGCCGGCCGCTTGAACATCCGGGTGGCGGTGATCTCCCCGTGGACGGCCGGGCCGTCCGGGTCCTGCGGAGCCGGCAGGCCGGGACGCAGGTGCTCCTCCACCGAGATGTACTTCAGCCCCGCCCTCAGGTCGGCGTCGTTGCGCAGCCGGATGACCAGCGGGAACTCGGCGAGCGCCGTCGTGTCGAAGAGCCCGGTGGTGTAGATCAGCTGGACGCCGAGGGCGTCGGCCACCGCGCGCTGGAGCTCCAGCAGGTAGGTGGCGTTGGCCCGGCCGATCGGGTTGTCCAGGAACAGCGTGCCCGCGTGCCGCAGCTGGGACTGGCCGCGGTCGTTGGCGCGCAGCGCGGCCATCGTGCAGTACAGCGCGATCGCCGCGGTGAGCAGCTGGCCGCCGGAGAAGACGTCCGACATCTGGCCGACCCCGACCCGCTCGGCGCGCAGCACCGCGTCGGGCTTGAGGATCTCGACCGAGACGCCGCGCGGGCCGATCGCGGCCGCGACGCCGCGCAGCAGCAGGGACATGCCGTCGCGGCGCAGGTCGCTGTTCTTCCGGACGGCCGCCCGGGTGGCCTCGTCGATGACCTCGCCGAGCCGCTCGACGAGGGTGGCGTGGTCCGGGTCCTCGAAGCGGATCCGCAGGAACTCCTGGCCCGACCACTCCCCCAGGCCCTCGGGCAGCCGGGAGAGCCGCTGGGCGGCGCGCAGGGTGGTGAGCGAGGACTCGACCAGGCCGCGCAGGCGGTCGACGATCGAGCCGCGGTTGCGCTCCAGCTGGGCGAGCTCGTCGGTGAGCACGCGCAGCCGGGGGGCGAAGGCGACGGCCCAGGCGGCGGCGTGGTCGGGCAGTGCGGCGGCGGGCAGTTCGCGGATCTGCTGGCGGGCCGGGGTGCGGACGGCCTCGTAGCGGGCGGCGTTGGCGTGCCGGACCAGGGCGTCGGAGGCGTCGCGGACCGAGAGCTCGGCGGCGGAGAGCTCGCCGGCGGCGGTGCGGAGCACCCGGCGGGCCTCCGCGGCGGCGGCGCGGGCGTCGGCGAGCGGGCCGAGGTACGGCTCGGCCGGCTGGTCCGCGTCGTCCTGGTGCTCGCGCAGGCCGTCACGGAGCTGCCCGGCGTGCTCGTCGAAGTCGGCGGCCGCGGTCTGGGCGGCGTCGAAGGTGCGCTGGAGGTCGGCGTGCGCGGTGCGGGCGGCGTCCAGGGCCTCGCGGCGTTCGGCGAGCCGGCTGGTGGCGGTGCGCAGCAGGGTCTGGGCGTGCTCGGGGTCGGTGGGGACGAGCTCCTCGGGGAGCTCGGTGTGCGCCTCGCCGTCGGCCGGGGCGGAGCGTTCGGCCTCGCCCCGGAGCCGGCCGAGCTGCTCGCTGGCGCCCGCGGAGCGGGCCTCGATGGTGGCGACCAGTTCCTCGGCGCGGGCCGCCGCGGCCTGGCGGGCCGGGCCGTCGGCGCCGTCGGGGCTGCCCAGCAGCTCCTCGGCGCGGGTGCGGACCTTGTTGGTCAGGCGGTCGAGCTCGGTCGCGGCGGCGGCCTCGTCGCCCTCGGCGCGGGCCTGCTCGGCGCGCAGGTCGGCGCCGACGCCGACCTTCTCGTACAGCTGGGAGGCGGAGCGGTAGGCCTCGCGGAGCGCGGGCAGCGCGGCGGGGGCCGTCCCGGCGGGCTCGTCGTCCTGTTCGGCGGCGGGGATCTCGGCGCGTTCGGCCCGCAGGGTGCGGGCGGTGCGCCGGGCGTCGTCGGCGGCGCGCTGGGCCGCGCGGCGGTCCTCGTCGCAGGTGCGGGCGCGTTCGGCGCAGACGGCCTGGCGGCGGTCGCACTCGGCGGCGTCCTCGGCGAGCTCGCGCTGGCGGCGGCTCCAGTTGGCGCGCTCGCGCAGCCGGAAGGCGAGGCCGGAGAGGGCGTCGGCGCGGCGGCGGGCGTGCTGGGCGGCCTCGCGGTGCTCCTCGTGGGCGGAGGCGGCGGCGGCGTGGTCGGTCTCGGCCTCGTCGTGGTCCGCGCGCAGGGTGGCCAGGGCGGCGGCGGCCTGCTCGGCGTGCTCGCGGGCGGCGGCGGCGGCCTCGGTGAGCTCGCTGAGGGTGCCGGGCGGGCAGCTGGCATGCCAGGAGGCGAGCCGGGCGGCGAGCGCGCGGTCGCCGCCGAGCCGGGCGGCGAGTTCGCGGATGTGCTCCTCGCGGGCGGTGGCGCGGGCGCGCAGCTCGCGGCGCTCGTCGTCGGCGGCGGACTCGTCGTGCATAGCCGGGTTCGGCGGCACCAGGAAGAAGGCCGGCTCGTCGGTGATCGGGGCGATCAGCGAGGCGGCGGCGCCGACGGCCACGGTGGAGCGGGGCAGCAGCGCGGCGGCCTGGAGGGCCTCGCGGGCCCGGTCGAGGGAGTCGGCGTCGGTGATGACGACGCCGTCGACGAGCTCGGGGCGGGCGGCGAGGATCGCCTCGTGGTCGACCGGGTCGACGGACTGCGCGAGGTAGCGCCAGCCGGGCAGCGCGGGGATGCCGTGCTCGGCCAGGTACTCGACGGTCGCGAGGACGTCCGGGCCGGGCGGCAGCAGGCCGCCGTCACCGAGCGCGGCGAGGATGCGGGAGTCGTCGGCGGCGGCGGTGCGCAGGTCGAACAGGGTGCGTTCGGCGGTGGCGATGGCCTCGTCGAGGAGTTCGCGCAGGTACTCGGCGTTGCGGTCGAGCACCGCGGGGGTGAGGAAGCCGGCGTCCTCGTCGACGCCCGAGCCGTCCTCGTGCCAGTCGGTGGGGGCGGGGGTGAGCGAGAGCAGGTCGGCGAGCCTGGGCTCGGTGGCGAGCAGGGCCGCGGTGCGCTGCTCGGTGGCGAGCGCCCGGGCGGCGGCCTTGCGGGCGTCGGTGGCGCGGGCGTCGGCGAGTTCGGCGCGGCCGGTGGCGGTGGCGGACTCGCGCAGCCGGGCGGCGGCCGACTCGGCGGCGGCGCGGGCCCGGGCGAGGGCGGCGCTGGCGGTCTTCTCGACGTCGGCGGCGTGCAGCGCGGCGCGGGCCGGGTCCGGCTCCGCGGTGTCGGGGTCGATCCAGCCGGCCTCGACGGCGGCCTCGGTCTCCTGCTCGACCTCGGCGAGGCGCTGGCGCAGGTGGTCGGCCTCGCTGCGGGCCTTCTGCGCGGCGGTGGCGGCCTCGGTCGCGTCGGTCTGCGACTTGGCGCCGTCCGCCTGGAGTTCGGCGGCGCGCTGCTCCTCGGTGTCGGCGCGCTCCTCGACGGCCGCGGCGGCGCTCTCCAGGGCGCGGGCCAGGGCGCCGGCGGCGCGGGCGCGGGCGGCCAGCGCGGGGGCGGCGTCCAGCTCGGCCTCGCGGATGGCGGCGGCGACCCTGGCCACCCGGTCGGCGGCGGCGCGCTGGCGGAGCACCGCCTCGGCGGCCTGCCAGGCGGAGTGCAGGGTGCGGGCGTCGGTGAGTTCGCGGCGCAGGGCGGCGGCCTCGGCGGTGGCCGCGGCCAGGGCGAGGGTGGCGTGCCGGTGGGTGAGTTCGGCGGCGATCAGGGTGTGCCGGGTGCGGTCGGTCTCGGCGGCGGTGACGGCGCCCGCGGCGGCGGCGACCTCGACGGCGAGGTCCTGGGCGCGGTCGCGTTCGGCGGCGGCCCGGGAGCCGAGGGCCTGGGCGAGCCGGCGGGCGCGGCGTTCGGCGCTGCGGTGGGCCTCGCGGACGGTCTCGCGGGCGGTGGTGGACTCGGCGATGCGCTCCAGCAGTTCCAGCGAGCCGGCCGTGAAGTCGCGTTCGGCGGTGAGTTCGGAGCGCAGGCCGAGCTTGGCGGCGAAGCCGTGGACCAGGTCGGCGAGGCCGTCGGTGTCCCGGGTGTCGGTGACGGCGCGCAGCAGCAGGTCGGTGAAGTCCTTGTCCTGCTTGACCGCGAAGAGACCGGCCGCCTCGCCCTCGTCCGCGTTCATCTCGCGCTGGTAGCGGAAGAGTTCGGGGTCGAGGCCGAGCTCGCCGAGGTGTTCCGTCCAGCGGTCGTGGCCGTCCTCGAAGACCAGGTCCAGGTGCGGATGGGCCTTGCCGGCCTCGGTGAGGGCGTCCCGGAACCCCTTCATGGTGCGGCGGCGGCCGCGGGCCTTCTGGTCGCCGGCCAGGCTGATCCGCTCGGAGACCGGGAGGGAGTCCAGGGTGAGGCCGGGGCCGGGGCGGAAGGAGTACCAGGTCTCGGCGAACTTGCGCGGGTCGGAGGAGACCTGGCGGCCGCGCCACTCGCTGACCTTGCCGACCACGATCAGCTCGCCGGTGACGGTGTGCTGCCACTCCAGGGCGACGTGGCCGCAGTCGTCGGCGAGCAGGAACTTCCGGAGCACGCCGGAGCTGGCCCCGCCGAGGGTGTTGCGGTGGCCGGGGAGCATCACCGAGAAGATCAGCTTGAGCAGGACGGACTTGCCGCCGCCGTTCTCCAGGAAGAGCACGCCGGCGGGCGCCGGGCGGCGCACCGGGCCGTCGGCCTCCTCGCCGAACAGGCCGATCTGCTGCGGGGCCGGGTCGGCGACGGGCTCGCCCACGCCGCGCAGGTCGAGCACCGTGTCGGCGTAGCGGGCGCCGGCCGGTCCGATCGAGTAGAGGCGGACCCGGTTGAGCTCGTACATGTGCGGCAGTTCTCCAGGAGGCGGGTGGGCGGGGAGCCGGCTCGGACGGTGGGTGGTGCGGGGTCGGAGGGGGTGGTGCGGGGTCGGAGGGGGCGGCGGGGCGGATTCGTCCGGCGCTCAGGAGGCTGGGGGGCCGGGCCTGAGGGCCTGAGGGCTGGGGGTGCGGGGCGGGGCCTGGGGGCCGGGGGTCAGAGGGAGTGGAACGGGAGGCCGGCGTCGGCGACCAGTTCGTCCCCGGTGTCCGGGGGCAGCAGGGTGGCGGTGCCGTCGGAGACCGGGACGACGCCGAGGTCGAGCAGTTCGGCCATGGCGGCGCTGCCGGCCAGGTCACGCACCTGGAGCTGGTAGCGGGCGGTGGTGCGGTAGGTGCCGCCGGAGTCGTCCGAGACCTTCTGCAGGAAGCCGGAGTCGACCAGGAACAGCACCGCCTTGGCGACGATGCCGATGGTGGAGCCGGAGAGCCGGCGGGCGTCCTTCGTGGCGCCGGTGGCGGTGCGCCGGGCCCAGACCCGCCAGGCGGCCTCCAGGCCGGGGGCGTCGCTGTGCGGGTCGGTGTTGGCGCCGTCCGAGGTGGCCTGCTCCTCCAGGCGGCGGCAGGCCTGGCGGACGAAGGAGTCGACGCCGTTGACGGTGATCCGGCCGAGGTAGCCGTCGTCGGCGAGGTCCTCGGGCCGGGGGAACGCCATCGCGGCGACGGCGAGGTGGGCCAGGCCGTGCAGGAAGCGGTCGGTGGACTCGGAGGCGGCGCGGCGCGAGTAGTCGCCCATCCGGACGGCGAAGACCGACTCCTCGGCGGCGGCGACGGCCATGCCGGCGCGCGGCGACACCTCCAGGACGACCAGGCCCATGCCGGTGGCGACGGCGTCGGCGAGCCGGGCGAACGGCGGGTCCTCGCGGTGGCGGCGGACCAGTTCGGCGTACTCGGCGTCGCGGGCCGGGAGCAGCTTGGCCTGGAGGCCGAAGGAGACCAGCCGGGCGGCGTCGGCGACGTCGGCCGGGGTGATCGGCGCGGGCGCGGCGGGCTCGGCCTCGGGCGCCCAGGACGTGTCGTGGTGGGTCGTCACGGGCGGTGCTCCTCGGGGGCGTTGCTGGGGGTTCGGGGGGTGGTCCGGTGGGCGGCGGGTCGGTCGGCCGGGTCGGCCGGGCTGACCTGGTCGGCCGGGTTCGCCGGGATAGCCGTGTTCGCCGGGTTCGCCTGGTCGGCCGGGTGACTGTCCGGTGGGGTGGGCCGGTGGTCGGTCGTCCTGTGACGGGTCCTGTGACTGGTCGGCATGCGGGTCAGCCGGCGTCCTTGCGGTCGGCCGCCATGCCGACCGCGTCGAGCAGGGCGCTGCCGACGATGAGGTCGGCGCCGCCGAACTCCGGGTCGCGCAGCACCGTCCCGTCGTCGACCGCGAAGAGCAGCCGCTCCTCGCCCTGCCGGTAGGCGGTGCCGACCGGCGGGCTGGCCGCGTGCACGGCGAGCAGGGCCACCAGGTACGGGAGCTCCGGATCCTGCTCGCGGGCGTCGGCGAGCAGACCGGAGAGCCGGCGGGGTGCGTCGGCCGGCAGGTCGAGCAGCACCAGCGCGGCCTCCAGCTGGGCCTCGGAGAAGCGGCTGTCGTCGGGAGTGGCGACGAGGTCGGGGTCGGGCAGCTCGACGCCCAGGTGCTCGCGCTCGACCGGCGGGGTCAGCAGCAGGTCGACCAGGTCGGAGAGCCGGACCGAGACGGGCGTGCGCAGGCCGACGCCGCGGGCGAAGAACGCACCGGTGGGCCGGACGGCCTGCTCTATCGGCAGCCGCAGGACGGGGGCGAGCAGCTGGCCGTAGAGGTCGACGCCGCTGCGGGCGCCGGGGGTGGCGAAGGCCTGCCGGTCCTGCTCGGCACGGAACAGCGGGCCCGCCTCCAGCAGCCTGGTCTGCAGCTGGGTGTGGCGGCGGATGCAGTCCTTGACGATGTCGACCAGCTCGGCGGCGCGGCGCTTGTGCTCCTGGTCCTCCGCCTCGTCGCGGGCCTTGCGGATGTTGGTGAGAATCGCGTTCTCGTGCCGGTAGCGGTCGGCGATGTGGTCGAGGGCCTCGTCGATGAGGTCCGGAACGGCCTGCATCCAGTCGACGGCACGGACGTTGCGCCGGGTGGCGTCCAGGGCGCGGCGCAGCGTCTCGGCGTACTGGACGGTCCGGTAGCGGGCCTGCTCGGCGGCGAGCTGGGCGTCGGCCAGGCGGCCGCGCCGGATCAGCACCTCCAGCTTGACCTCGGCGGCGATCTGGGCCGACGTGACGTCGGTGTCGAGCGCGCCGACCAGGACGTTGACCGCCTCGTCGGTGGTCCGCAGGTAGACGCCGCCGTCGGGGCCCGGGACCTCCTCGATCAGCTTGAAGTCGTAGTCGCGGCGGACGTACGCGCCCTCGGCGTCGAAGGTGCCGTAGACGGCGCGGAAGCCGCGGTCCACGCTGCCGACGTTGATCAGCGACTCCAGCACCCAGCGGCCGACCCGCTGGTGCTCGGCGGCGGACCGGGCGGGCGCCTGGGCGGCGACCCTGGGCAGCAGCCGGGCCAGCACTATCTCGCGGTCGGCGCCGGTGTCGAAGTCCATGTTGAGGGTGACCAGGTCGATCGCGGCGAGCCCGACCTCGGCCATCGCGTAGCCGCCGTACTCGCCGGCCAGCATGACCTTGCGGCTGTCCAGGTCGTGCAGCGGCGCGGTGCAGGCCAGCGCCTTGAGCCGGCGGGCCAGGCCCTCGTCGGCGGCGGGGCCGGGCGCGGGCCGCGCGGCGGCGACGGCGGGCCCGGCGGGCGGCCGGGAGCCGAGCTCGGTGGGCTGGTCAGCGATGGCGGTCACGGTGGACAAGACTAGAGGTAGGCGCCGACATCGACCGAAACGGACCTTACGGGCACCAGGGTGCGGAGGGCGGGACGGTGGGCCCGGGGGGCGTGGCGGGGCGGCAGCCCGGGGCGCGGGCGAGGCGGGGAGACGGGGCACGGGCGGGGCGGGGACACGGCGGGAGCGCGGCGGGGACACGGGGCACGGGCGGGGCGGGGAGACGGCGGGAACGCGGCGGGAGCATGGCGGGCCGGGGCTCGGCAGCGGCGGGGCCCGAGCGGGTCGGGCAGGGAACGCGGAGGACAACGGAACGCGACCGAACGCGGGCAAATAGAACCCGCTTTCGAGAAACGGCCCCGTGGGCGAATCACCCCCGCCATGATTCTTCATATGATCACCAGACTGGTACGAGCCGGCCTCGCCGCCTCCCTCGCCGTGGCCACCCTGACCGTCGGCGCCGCCGTCTCCAGCGCCGCGACCACCACCGGAACCGCCGCCGGAACCAAGGTCGGCACCAAGGCCGGATCCGCCGCCGGAACCAAGGCCGGACCGGCCGCCAAGGCGGCGGTCACCGGCCAGAACGTGACCGTGTCGCAGAGCGGGAACTACCCGATCTTCCCGATCGACAACACCAACATCTCGGTGACCTGGAAGTCCTCGGGCACCGCCGACCTCACCGGGGTCACCCACCTCACCGTCGAACTGCCGTCCGGCCTGACCACCGACGGCGCGATCATCACCTCCTTCCAGGACTACACCTTCACCCAGCAGGTCTCGCCCGACGGCCGCCGGCTCGACGCCTACTTCACCGGGAACCGCGCGCCGGGGCGCAGCGAGTTCATGAAGCTCAACGTCGTCTCCCACGGCACCCGGCCGTCCGGGACGATCAAGGTGACGGCCGCGAACCGGAACGACGCCGACCCGTCGGACAACGTCTCGACCTACCTGCTCGGCAGCGGCCCGCAGGCCCCGGCCACCCAGGCCGCCCCCGCGGTGACCGGCGTCGGCACCACGACCGGCCCGGGCACCGGCGGCACCGCCGTGACGCTGACCGGCACCAACCTGGACAACGGCTTCGTGCTGTTCGGCGGCGCGGTCGCGGCCGGCAGCTGCACCGGCACGGGCTGCACCGTGACCGCCCCCGGCGGCTCGGGCAGCGTGCCGGTCACCGTCGTCACCCCCGGCGGAGCCGCCACCGCGGCCGCCACCTTCGACTACACCGGCGCGGCCCCGCCCGCGCCGCCCGCGCCGGCGGTCAGCGGTCTGACCACCAGCAGCGGCCCGGCCGCCGGCGGTACCCAGATCTACGTCCAGGGCAGCAACCTGGCCAACGGCACGGTCAGCTTCGGCGGCGTGCCGGCCACCCGGTACTCCTGCGGCCCGGCGCTCTGCTCGGCGACCGCCCCGGCGGGCTCGGGCGTGGTCGACGTGACGGTGACGACGGCGGGCGGGGCGAGCGCGCCCGTCGTCGCGGACCGGTTCACCTACACGCCCTGACAGCGGTCCTCCCGACGGGGCCCGGCACCGGTGCGGTGCCGGGCCCCGTCACGTCCGCCGCCTGCCGCAGCGCCCACCCTGCTTTCCTGCCGCCTCGCCGCCCTGCCCCGTGCCGCCCCGCCTCCCCGCCGCGCTGTCTCCCTACCGCTCACGGACAGGCCCGAGGTGGAGTTGAACGCGTTCAATTCCAGGTCTAGAGTCACTCCCGTGCAGGTGGGAACAGCCCCGCCCGCCACCTCGGCACGGGGGTTTGCGCCATGAGCGACATGAGCGCCATGAGCGGCATGAGCGGCATGACCGGCAGCGGCACGGCCGACAGCAGGACGACCGGCAGTGGCACGGCCGACAGCGGGACGACCGCGGCCGAACGGGCAGCCCTGCGACAGGTCCGGAGATGGCTGTGGATCTTCGTGGTCTGCCTGGTCCTCAGCGGCCTGACCGCGTTCCCCCTGGAGGCCGAGACCCGCTGGCTCGCCGACCTCGCGGCCGGCCCCGGCGCCCCGGTGACCGACCGCTTCCCCGCCCTGCTGGAGTGGACCGAACGGGTACGGGACGGCATCGCCGAGACCAACGCCCGCTACCCCTTCCTCGCCTACGGCACCGACTGGCTCGCCTTCGCCCACCTGGTGATCGCGGCGGCGTTCTGGGGCCCGATCAAGGACCCGGTGCGCAACGTCTGGGTGATCCGGTGGGCGGTCCTGGCCTGCGCCGGGATCATCCCCCTGGCCCTGATCTGCGGCCCACTCCGGGGCATCCCGCCGTACTGGCGGCTTGTCGACATGTCGTTCGGGATCGTGGGCGTGGTGCCGCTGCTGATCGTGCTGCGCGCGCTGCGGCCGCTCGTCGAGCGGGCCGGGAACCACCCGGCCCCGGCCGCAGGCTGACCGGACGAGCGGCACTCCGCCCTCACCCGCAGGCCCTACCATCTGGCTCAACAGCTGCTGGGAGGCGGACGGGCGTGGCCGATGCGGTGATCGATCTCAATGCGGACCTCGGTGAGGGGTTCGGACGCTGGACGCTGACCGACGACGAGGCGCTGCTCTCCGTCGTCACCAGCGCCAACGTCGCCTGCGGCTTCCACGCCGGCGACCCGTCCACCATGCGCCGGGTCTGCTCCCTGGCCGCCGAACGCGGAGTCCGGATCGGCGCCCAGGTCTCCTACCGCGACCTCGCCGGCTTCGGCCGCCGCGCGATGGACGTCCCGCCCGAGGAACTGGCGGACGAGATCGCCTACCAGATCGGCGCCCTCCAGGTCTTCGCGCGCGCGGCCGGCTCCCGGGTCTCCTACGTCAAGCCGCACGGCGCCCTCTACAACCGGGTGGTGGCCGACTCCGAGCAGGCGGAGGCCGTGGTCGCCGGCATCCTGCGGGCCGGGGCGGTCTGCGACGGGCCGCTCCCCGTCCTCGGCCTGCCGGGCTCCCGGCTGCTGGCGGTGGCCGACGGCGTCGGCCTGCCGGTCGTCGCCGAGGCGTTCGCCGACCGGGCCTACACCTGGGCCGGCACGCTCGTCCCCCGCCGTGAACCGGACGCCGTGGTGCACGACCCGGAGACCGTGATCACCCGCGCCGTCGGCATCGCCCGGGACGGCTCGGTGGTCGCGGTCGGCGGCGAGCCGATCACCGTCGAGGCGCGCTCGCTCTGCGTCCACGGCGACACCCCCGGTGCGGCCCAGCTGGCCTGGCGCATCCGCGGCGCGCTCGCCTCGGCGGGCGTCCGGGTGGAGGCCTTCGCATGACCCCGGCCGCACCGGCGGCGGGCGGGGGCGGGGGCGGGGGCGGAACGGGCCGCCCCGGGGGCGGGACCGGCGGCGGGGACGCGGGCCCGACCGGGACCGGCGGCGGGGATGGCGGGGGCGGCGGCGAGGGCGTCGCGCTCCTCCCGGTGGGCGACCGCGCCGTGCTCGCCGAGCTCGCGGACCAGGCCGCGGCCACCGCCCTGTACGGCTGGCTGCGCGAACGCCAGGCGGCCGGCGAACTGCCCGAGGTCGAGGAGATCGTCCCCGCCGCGCGGACCGTCCTGCTGGACGGCGTCACCGACGTTCCCGCCCTGACCGCCCTGCTGCACTCCGCCCGCCCGACGACGGCCGACACCGTGCCCGGCCCACTGGTGGAGGTACCCACCGTGTACGACGGCCAGGACCTCGCCGAGGTCGCCGCCCTGTGGGGCGTCTCCCCCGAGGCCGCCGTCCGGATCCACTGCGAACCCGAGTACGTGGTCGCGTTCTGCGGCTTCGCCCCCGGCTTCGGGTACCTCACCGGACTGCCGCCCCGGTACGCGGTGCCGCGCCGCGCCACCCCGCGCAGCTCCGTACCGGCGGGCTCGGTCGCGCTGGCCGGCCCCTACACCGGGGTCTACCCGCGCTCCTCCCCCGGCGGCTGGCAGCTCCTCGGGCACACCGCGCTGCCGCTCTGGGACGCGGCCCGCGAACCGGCCGCCCTGCTCGCCCCCGGCGTCCGGGTCCGGTTCACCCCGCTGCGGAGCGGTCCCCGCCGTCCGGACGCCGACGCCGGAGGCCCCGGGACGGCGGACGCCGCACGGGTGGCCGGTCGGACGGGCACCCGTCCGGACGACACCCGCGACACGGACCCGGCGAGCGACACGGGCAGTCAGAGCGGCACGGAACGCCTCGCCCGCGCGGGCGAGGCGGATTCAGCGTGCCGCCCGGGCAGTGCGAACGCCACGGACGCTGCGGGAAGTGCCGACGGGCCGAACCCTGCCAGTACCGGGAACCGCGCCGTCGACCGGGCCGCCGCGGACCACCTGGACGGTGCGCACCCGGCGGGCGATGCGGGTACTGCCGACGCTCCGGGGACTGCGGGCCGGGCGGACGGCAGGACGGGTGGCGGAACGGGTGGCAGGACGGGGCCAGGCGCAGCCGGTCCCCCGAACGCCGCGGGCGGTGGGAGCGCAGCAAGCCGCAGGGGCGGGCCGGACGGGCCGGATGCCGTAGGCGGCACGGGCCGGTCCGGTGGCATCGGTGGTGCGGCCGGTGTGGCTGGTGTGGCCGGTGCGATTGACGCCCCCGCCGGACGCCCCGGGGGTGCGGCATGAACGCGGCCGACGGGATGGCGGTGGTCCGGCCCGGACCGCTGACCACCGTGCAGGACCTCGGGCGGCGCGGAGTCGCCCACCTCGGCGTCCCCCGGGCCGGTGCGCTGGACGAGCCGGCGTTCCGCGCGGCCAACCGGCTGGTCGGCAACCCGCCCGGCGCGGCGGCCCTGGAGACCACGCTCGGCGGCGTCGCCCTGCGCGCGCTCCGTCCACTGGTCATCGCGGTGACCGGCGCGCCGTCGCCGGTCCGGGTCGACGGCCGCGCCGCCGCCTGGGGAGCGCCGGTCGCCGTACCCGCCGGCGCGGTCCTCGAAGTCGGCGCGGCGACGCACGGCGTGCGCGCCTACCTGGCGGTGGCGGGCGGGATCGCCGTACCCCCGGTGCTCGGCAGCCGTTCGGCCGACCTGCTGTCCGGGCTCGGACCGGCCCCGCTGGCCTCCGGCGACACACTGCCGGTCGGCCCACCGCCGCCGTACCGGCCCGCACCCGATCTGGTCCCGCAGGCCGCGCCGCCGACCGTCCTGGTGCTGCGGCTGCGGCCCGGCCCGCGCGCCGACTGGTTCGCCCCGCAGGCCCTGGCGCGGCTCGCACGCGATCCCTACCGGGTGGCGACGGCCGGCAACCGGATCGCGCTGCGCACCGAGGGGCCGCCGGTCGACCGGGCGGGCACCGGTGAACTGGCCAGCGAGGGCATGGTGCTCGGCGCCGTGCAGATCCCCCCGGACGGGCGGCCGGTGGTGTTCCTGGCCGACCATCCGACCACCGGGGGCTACCCGGTCATCGGCGTCGTCCCGTATGCCGATCTGGCCGCCGCCGCCCAGGCCCGGCCCGGCACCCCGATCCGCTTCACCGTGTTCCGGAAGCGGTGACGGCCCCGCCCCGCACGCCCGGAGCACCCACACGGCGGCGCGTCCTCGGTCCCTCGACCTCTCACCCGACGCTGGTTCTCTGCGCAGGAAGTCGGCCGGTCCGACTTCCTGCGCGGAGAACCATCCGCCTCATCCGCAATTCCACCAGCCCCAACCAACCCCTCGGCCCCAAAATATGCAGACCGGTCTACAGAGCATCTCTCTGTAGACCGGTCTGCATATTCACCCACACCCCACCCAGCACCCGACCGAAAAGTCGACCGGTCCGACTTCCTACGCACACCACCCCAACCAACCCACAACACACAACCCCAAACCGGCACAGCCAGGCAATACGGAACCGCACCAACCGGGCACACCACCAACGGCACCACAAGCCAGCAGAACAGCCAGGCCACCAACCACCCGAGGCCGGCCAGGGCTAAGGGATGTCCCGTAATTGGTCTCTGGCGGTGGCTGGCCAGACCTCGCCCATTGGCGGCAGACCCGGACTATGCGGCCTGGAGAAGATTGTGGAGGCGGGCGATGCCGAGCATGGCATGGTGAACGCCATCGCCCTTGAGGCGGCAGTCGCGCAGGATCTTCCAGGTCTTCATCCTGGAGAAGACGTGCTCGACGCGGGCCCGGACCCGCTTGTGGTCGCGGTTGTGCTCGGTCTGCCATTCAGTGAGCTCGCCGCCCTTGGGGCGGCGGTGCGGGATCACGAGACCGGTGCCGGGGTAGCCGCCGTCGGCGATGGTGGTGGTCCGGCCGACGGCAGCCTTGGCGCCGGATTCGGCCCAGGCCTTGCAGTCGTTGCGGTTGCCCGGGACGGGTGTGCCCACCGCGACGACCAGGCGGGTGTGGGCGTCGACGACGACCTGATGGTTGGTGGAGTACCTGTAGTTCTTCGACTTCTCCGCGATGGTGTGGTCGCGGGTGGGGACGAGGGTGCCGTCGACGATCAGCACGGTGTCCTTGCGGAACCGACGCCGGGGCCTGAGCGCAAGGAGGGGGCCGACGTGGTCGATGATACGGTCGGCCGCCGACTTGGACACGCCGAACAGCGGCGCGAGCTGCCGCAGCGTCAGGTTGGTCCGCCAGTAGGCCGCGACCAGCAGGACCCGGTCCTCCAGCGGAAGACTCCAAGGCCGGCCCGACCGCACGGTGTCAGCGCCCTCGCGGCGGAGCGCTGTCATCAGCTTGCGGAAGTCGCGCGGGCTCAGCCCGGTGAACGGGGCTATCCAGGACGATTCCGACGCCGTGATCACAACAGCCATGGCCGTGATCATCCCATCTTGGTGCGGGACCGGCCGCGGGTTCCTTCACCCCCGCTCCGACCTGTCAGTCAGGCGGCGGTACCACCAGAACTCCGTGCGCCACTCGCGCCGGTGCGCGAACGGGTCAGGCAGGGTGCGGTGCAAGAACACCACATCCAGAGGCTTCACCAGCCGGCCGAGCTCGGCACGCGCCCGCTCCGGCAGTCTCTCCAGGACTTCCTCCAGCACGTCGCGCGCGTGCCTGACGTCGTCGAAGGAACACCAGGTACACGAGCAGAACGACTCCTGCGGATACAGCGGACGCCTGCCCGGCGGGCGCACGAACTCGCGGTATCGCCGCAACGCCCGGTCGGTGGCGCCCGGGTGTATGTAGAAGCTGCCACTCAGGTACTCGACCCGGTGCACCGCCAGGCTCGCCCCAGCGGAGAGTCCGTGAATCCGGATCGGAGGAGCCGGCCCCCAGAGGCGGGAGACCGGCCGTTCAGCGCGCAGCGCGCGTGGCCGTCTACGCGGCATTGGCCTTTCGACACATAATCACGGGAGCCATGATGCCAGGCAGGGCTGCCCTGCCGCACCCAGTTACGGGACAGCCCTTAAAGGTTGTTGCAGAAGTCTGGGTGTGGGCAGGTCGGGGTGTGGTCTGACCTGCTGGTTTCATCCAGTTCGGGCGAGGTTGTGCATGTGGGCGACGGCCTGCACCGCGTGGTGCAGGCCGTCGCCCTTCTGTCGGCAGTCGCGGAGGATCTTGTAGTTCTTCATGCGGGCGAAGGTGTGCTCGACGCGGGCGCGTACGCGTCGGTGTTCGGCGTTGTCCTCCTCCTGGGCCCGCAGGAGGGGACGGCCGGCGCGTCTGCGGTGCGGGACGACGAGGCCGGTGTTGATGTAGGCGCCGTCGGCGAGGACGGTGGTGCCGGAGCAGGTGGCGGGCAGGTCGGAGGTGCGCCACGCGTGCGCGTCGGCCTTGTTGCCCGGCACGGGGCGGGCGGTGGCGACCACGAGGCGGGTGTCGGCGTCGACGACGACCTGCACGTTCGCGGAGAAGCGGTAGTTGCGGCCGGAGGCGGCGATGCTGCGGTCGCGCACGGGGACCAGGGTGCCGTCGACGATCCACAGCCGCTCCACGCCCGGTTGCGGGCGTGGAGCGGCTTCGAGGGCCAGGAGCGGGCCCAGGCGCTGGACGACGCGGCAGACCGTGGCCGTCGAGATCCCGAACAGCGGCGCGAGCCGGCGCATCGTGAGATTGGTCCGGTAGTACACGGCGACCAGCAGGACCCGGTCGGGCAGCGGCAGGCACCACGGCCTGCCACCGCCCGGCCCGTTGCCACCCCGCTCCCGCACCACCCGCACCAGGCCCTCGAACTGCCGCATCCGCAGACCTGTGAACGTCTCCACCCAGACCGGCTCAGCCCGCAGCACCCCACCCATACCGGAGAAATGCCCAGTCCCGGACCTTCCGGAACAAGCTTTAGCCGGGGAGTGCGTGAATGGGGTGGATAGTTCCTGCGCAGGAAGTCGGATCAGCCAACTCCCTCTCCCACCAAAATATGCAGACCGGTCTACAGACCACCTCTCTGTAGACCGGTCTGCATAATCACCCACACCCCACCCAGCACCCGACCGAAAAGTCGACCGGTCCGACTTCCTGCGCGCACCACCCCAACCAAGCCATGACACACAACCCCGAGCCAACACAGCCGGGGGCACCGGTCAGTGCGGGAGGTCGACCGACAGGTAGGGGCTCAGCGCCTCCAGGAATTCCGCGGCCTCGAACATCGCGCCGGCCGAGGCCACGCCCGTCGTCCGCGCCTGCCCGGCCAGGATCCGCCGGACCGCCTCCACCGCCAGCGGTGCGGTGATCGCGTAGATGTCCTGGCCGCCGGCCGTGGCACGGCGTTCGACGCCCCCCGAGCTGACCCGGACGTCCACGACGAAGGTCTGGTCCGACCGCCCCAGGTCGTCGACCGGCTGCGGTGCCGGCGTGTCCGCCCCGGCGAGGTCCCCGGCCGCCTCGACCGTCATGTAGGTGCGGACCTCGGGCACCGCCAGGTGGCTCGGCAGGGTGACGACGTCGGCCATGGTGAACTCCGCGAGCACCGCCCGCTCGCCCAACGGCTCCGGGAAGTGCCAGTCCTGCCGGGACAGTTCGTCGTCGTGGTACTGCAACTCGCCGTCGGCGAACCGCACCCGGCGCCCCGCGCGGCGCCGGTGGGACACCCGGCCGGCCTCCCGGGTGCCCTCCGTGGGGTGCCAGCTGTTCAGCCCGTACGCGACGTGCACCGCGTCGGCCGCCGTCCACTCCCCCATCGCCGCGGTCGCCAGCAGGTCGCCCAGGCCCCCGTAGAAGGCCATCGCCGGCACCACGGCCACCCCGGCCTCCCGGGCCGCCTCCGCGTAGTCGGCGAACGTCCGGGCGTTGGCCTCGATCTCCGCCGCGACGTCGACGTACGGGATCCCCGCGCGCAGCGCCGCCTCGACCAGCGGACCGGCCGTCACCGCGAACGGTCCGGCGCAGTTGATGACGGCCGCCGCACCCGCGAGGGCCCGGTCCAGCGAGGCCGGGTCGTCCGCGGTCGCCGGCCGCACCTCCAGGTCGCCCCGTTCGGCCGCCAGCGCCTCCAGCTTGGCCGCGTCACGACCAGAGACGATGGCGGCGAAGCCGCGCCTGCGCAGTTCGGCGACGATGAAGCGCCCGGTGTGCCCGGTCGCCCCGTAGACCACCACTGCTGCCGCTGTACCCATGATTCCCCGCTCTCGCCGTGCCGATGGATCAAGTCTCGCCGCGGGGCCGGTCGAACCGTGATGGTCCGGAACGACAGCACCCGTACACTTTCGGACATGCCGACTGTCGCACTGCTGGCCGCCGGTCACCTGCTGCACTTCGAACTGGCGGTGGCCTACGAGATCTTCGGCAATCCCCCGCAGGAGGCCCGGGACGACTGGTACGACGTCCGGCTCTGCGGCCCGGGACCGGTCCGGGTCGGGCCGTTCGTGGTCGAGCCCGACCAGGGGCTGGAGGAGCTGGCCGGAGCCGACACCGTGATCGTGCCCGCGTGGGCCGACGTCGACGAGCCGCCGCCGGCCGAGGTGGTCGAAGCGGTACGCGCCGCCCACGATGCGGGCGCCCGCGTCGCCTCCCTCTGCACCGGGGCGTTCGTGCTCGGCGCGGCGGGCCTGCTGGACGGCCGCCGGGCCACCACCCACTGGGCGCACACCGCGGAGCTGAGCGCCCGTCATCCGCTGGCCGTGGTGGACCCGGACGTGCTCTACACGGACAACGGCAGCGTGCTGACGGCCGCCGGCAAGGCCGCCGCCGTGGACCTCTGCCTGCACCTGGTCCACCTCGACCACGGGGCCGCGATCGCCAACGCCGTCGCCCGCCGCCTCGTCATGCCGCCCCACCGGGCGGGCGGCCAGGCCCAGTTCGTGGCCACGCCGGTACAGGTCTCCGGCGACCACGTACTCGCCCATCTGCTCGCCTGGGCCCAGCAACGGCTGGACCGGCCGCTGACAGTGACCGACCTGGCCCGACGGGCGAACACCAGCCCGCGCCACCTCGGGCGGCAGTTCCGGGCCGTACTCGGACAGACCCCGCTCCAGTGGCTGCTGACCCAGCGCGTGCGCCGGGCACAGGAGTTGCTGGAGTCGACCGACGAGAGCGTCGAGGCGATCGCGGTCGCCACCGGCATGGGCACGGCCACGACGCTCCGGCGCCAGTTCAAGCGGGTCGTCGGAGTCCCGCCGGCCAGCTACCGGCACTCGTTCCGCACCACACGACCCACCTGACGCGCAGGGGCGAGGGCGAAAGAGCGAGAGCGCAAGACGAGGACGCAGAAGCGAGAGCGCGAAGGCGGGGGCCAGGGCGGCCCCGCCCCGATCGCCTAGCGCCCCAACAGCGCCTCGGCGACGGCCCGCTGGGCCGGATCGATCACCTCCTCGCCGTCCTCGACGTCCCACAGGATGTTCTGCAGGACCCGCCCGAGGGTCCAGCGGACGGCGCGCGGCCGGTCGAGGGCGAGGCGCTCGGTCATGAGGTCGAAGCGGCGGTGGAGCGCTCGCGGCAGGTCGCCGGTGGCCGTGAGGTCGGCCCAGCGGTTGTGGAGGGCGGGGAGCAGCTCGAACCCGGGGTCGCCGGCGAGTGGTTTGGGGTCGATGGCGAGCCAGGGCGCGCGGCCGTCGGGGCCGACCGGGGCGAGCACGTTGCCGTAGTGCAGGTCCCAGTGGAGCAGCCGGTCGCCGGGGTCGGGCCGGACCTCGCGGACGGCGGCGGCGCAGTCGGCGAGCAGCCGGCGGTCGCCGGGGTCGGCGAGTCCTCCGAGCGCTTCCGGGACCTCCGCCAGCATCGCGTCGGCGATCTCCGCCAGCGTACGCATCCCGACCGGTGCCTGATGTGACGTCAGGTCGGCCAGCAGCGAGGCGATTTCACCGGCGGCGGCGAGGTGGTCGGGCTCGGCGAGCAGTGAGCGCGCCGGATCGAGGCGCTCCAGCAGCATCGACCCGGTCGTCGGGTCGTGGTCGAGCAGCCGCGCCGCGCTCCGCCCGCCCCAGGTGCGCAGGGCGAGCGGTTCGCCGGCGGTCTCCTCGTCCACGGGCTGGAGTTTGAGCACGGCGGGGGTGCCGTCCTCACACCGGACCGGGAGGACGAGGCCCACCACGCCGTGCGCGGTCGGCCCGTCGGGGCGGAGCGACCAGCGCTCCAGCAGACCGTCGGCCAGGGTGGGCAGTCCGGCCGCCCAGACGCGGCCGGACTCACCGAGGGAGTCGACGAGGGAGGCGGCCAGCGCCTCGGGTACATGGACGGCCATGGCGGACGGCTCCCTGGGTCGAAGGGCAGCAGGCGGCGGGCAGCGGGCAGCGGGCAGCGGGCGTTCTACCGCGGGGCGTTCGATCGCAGGGTATTCGGTGTCCGGACGTTCAGTGTCCGAATATTCGGTCCCCGGGCGTCGAGTCCCGGGCGTCGAGTCCCGGGCGTTCAGCCCCGGGGTGCCAGCGCGGCGGCGGTGACGGACGCGAAGCCCTCCGGGTTGTCGAACATCATGTTGTGCCCGCAGTCCGGGAGCGCCGCGAGCACCACCCCGGCCTCGCGGAGCCGTTCCGCGCCAGGGTACGGGCCGTCCTCGGCCGGGTGGAGGAAGGTGCGCGGCAGGTCGAGTCCGATCAGCAGTTCGCGCATGGTCGGGACGGTGCCCCGGGAGCGGTGGACCGCACTGCGGTGGAGCGCCTCGGGGCCGGCCAGCCGCATGGTCGCCCACCAGAACGGACCGGCCCACTCCTCCACCTGCTTGCGGCCGTCGGCCAGGAACTCCTCCTCGGTGAAGGACGCCAGGCCGCTGCTGCCCGGGCCGGGCACGGGGGCGGCCGGGTCGATCGCGGCGTCGACCAGGACGAGGTTGGTGACCAGTCCCGGGTGCCGGTGGGCGAGCACGACCGCGACCGCGCCGCCCATGCTGTGACCGATCACCTCGACCTGGTCCAGTCCCGCCGCCCGGACCGCCGTGGCCACCGCGTCGGCGTGTTCCTCCATCGTGTAGCCGAAGTCGGTGGGCCGGTCGCTGATGCCGAAGCCGAGCAGGTCGAGCAGGAGCGAGCGGTGTCCGGTGAGCAGCGGGTGGGCGGCGGCGGCCGCGAAGTAGACGGGCGAGCTGGAGCCGAGGCCGTGCAGGTAGAGGCGGGCGGGTTCGACGCCGGGGACCTCCACCCAGCGGATCCGGTCGCCGTTCGGGGTGACGGTGGCTTCGCGCACGGTCGTGTTCCTCCTCGATGCGGGTGCGGTGGGGTGACGTCCATGACCATACCTCGATCCCGAGGTATAGCAACACCGATATATTCAGGTCGGGCATCTGAGAGAGTGACCCCATGCTGAAACTCGCGATCCTGGGGTTCCTCCACGACCGGCCGCTGCACGGCTACGAACTGCGCCGGCACCTGGCGGCCCTCACCGGGCACGTCCGGCCGATCAGCGACGGAACGCTCTACCCGGCGATCAAGCGGCTCGAATCCGACGGCCTGCTCGTCCGCGCCACCGAACCCGGCGCGGCGGCCGCCCCCCGGCACACGCTCCGCCTGACCAACGCCGGGCGGGCCGCCCTGCTCGACCGGCTCCGCGCACCGGAGGAGCTGGACATCAGCGACGAGAACCGCTGGTTCACCACCCTCGCCTTCCTCCGGCACCTCGACGCCGAACCGGCCGCCCAGGCCGCGGTGCTCCGCCGGCGCCTGGCGTTCCTCAGCGAACCGGCCAGCTTCTTCTACGACGGCAGCCGCCCGGTCGGCGCCGAGGAGGTGGACGATCCGTTCCGCCGGGGGATGCTGCTGATCGCCCGCGCCACCACCGAGGCCGAACTGGGCTGGCTGCACGCGACCCTCGCGGAGCTCGACCGGGCCCACTGACCGGCACCCGAACGGCGCCCCGACCGGCGCCTTGAGCGACACCCCGACCGACGCGCCGACCGGAACACCGGCCGGAACGCGGAACGGCCGCGGCCCCTACCGCCCCAGGAGGGCCGGTACGGGCCGCGGCCGTCGGGCCGGGCGACACGGTCGCGGGTGCGGATCCGCCCGTGGACCCGGGTGCGGATCCGGCCCCGGGTGCGGGTGCACGCGCGGGCGGCGCGGGCGCCGTCAGTGCTCGTGGTAGGCGTGGACCACGGCGTGGCCGCGGCCGCGGCCGATCATCCACTTGTTGACCGGGACGGTCAGCGCGAAGGCCAGCAGCAGCGAGCCGGCCAGGGCGAGCCAGAACAGCACGTCGCCGAGGCCCGCGTCCATCGCGCCCGGGACGGTCACCATCACGGTGTTGTCGATCAGCTCCATGACGAGGATCGAGACGGTGTCGGCGGCCAGCGCGACCTTCACCGCGGCGCGGACGTCAAGCCCGGCCCTGAGCACGCCGCGCATGGTGAGCGCATAGCCGAAGACGAAGGCCAGCAGGATCGAGAGCACCACGGTCGCACCGTTGTGCAGGCCGAGGGCGGTGCCGATCACCATGCCGAGGATCTCGCCGATGGCGCAGCCGGTGAGGCAGTGCAGGGTGGCCTGCGCGGCGGTCCGCCAGCTCGCACCCCCGACACCGTGCCCGGGCGAGGCGCCGTGCCCCTGCCGGACGCCGTGCCCGGTGTGCGCCGAGTGGTCCATCCCTCCAGTGTGGCCCTGGTGGCCCTCATGGCCCTGGTGGCCCTCATGGCCCTGGTGGCCGTCGTGGTCTCCGTGGCCCGCGTGCTGCCGGTGCTCGTGCTGGGCGGGGTGTGCCATGTCGTCCTCCACTTGCCCGATCGCCGTCCGCTTCCCGGTTCGTCGATGAATGTATACCCCCTAGGGGTATGTGACAACCATGGATTCGCCCGCTGCTCTTCCCACTCCGGGCCCGCCGTGTTCGGATGGTTCGCATGGCTGACGAACGGCGCACGGGATACGACGGGACCGGCCCCGGGGCGATCACTCCGGACGGCTGCGCGGTCGAGATGTACGAGCGGCTGCGGCCCAACGGCGAGCCGGAGGTCATCGAGCGCGCCGTCCCGGCCGGCGCGAGCATCCTCGAACTCGGCTGCGGCGCGGGCCGGGTGACGCATCCGCTGCTGGACCGCGGGTTCCGGGTGACGGCCGTGGACGAGTCCGCCGAGATGCTGGCCCGGGTGCGCGGGGCGCGGACCGTCCGCAGCCCGATCGAGCGGCTGGACCTCGACGAGCGGTTCGACGTCGTCCTGCTCGCGTCCTTCCTGGTCCACGCCGGCGATCCGGCGGTCCGCCGCGGGCTGCTGGAGACCTGCCGGCGGCACGTCGCGGAGGACGGCTGCGTGCTGCTCCAGCGCGAGGGCGAGAACTGGCACCTCGACGTACCCCGCGAGCGGCCGCTCGCCCCGGACGGGCTGGTGCGGGTGGTCTCGGCCACGCCCGTCGCGGACGGCGTCAACCGCGTCCACGTCGAGTACGAGTTCCCGGACGCGCGGTGGAGCCAGACCTTCCTCTCCCGGCCGCTCGACACGGCGCAGTTCGAAGGGGCGCTGGCCGAGGCCGGGCTGGCCGTCGAGTCCTACCTCACCGAGGACCGGATCTGGGTGCGGGCCCGGCCGATCGCCGGCTGAGCCGCCCCCGGCCGCGCCTGCCTTCCCCGACCCGACGCCGACCGGCCCGACGCCCACCCGGCCGACCCCGACCGGCCCGACGCCCACCGGTCGGGCCGACGGCGACCCGACCGGGAACCGACCCCGAACCCGCCCCGGACCAACCTCCGACCAGCCCCGAACCCGACCCCGGACCCGCCCGAACCCGACCCCGGACCGGCCCCGGCGGCGCACGAAGGGTCCCGGGCGGCGGGGTGGTGCGCACAGCGGCGGGGGCGAGCGACAGCCTGTCACCTGAACGGCGTAGCATCAGGCGCACGCCGGGCCCGCGCGCGGCCCGAGCGCCGGGCGGGACCGGTGGTTCGCCTGCCATCGGACCGTGCCACTCGCATGCGCCGGCCGCATGCCGCAGGGCCTGTTCCCGCACCGACCAACAAGGACCGCTGAATGCGCATCGAGCGACGGATACCCCTGGCGGGTGTCCGGTGATCGACTGGTTCCACGGGGCCGTCCTCGGCCTGATCCAGGGGCTCACCGAGTTCCTGCCGATCTCCTCCAGCGCCCACCTCCGCGTCTTCCCCGCCCTGCTGGGCTGGCAGGACCCGGGCGCTGCGTTCACCGCCGTGACGCAGCTCGGCACCGAGACCGCGGTGCTGATCTACTTCCGCCGCGACATCGCCTCGATCGTGAAGACCTGGACGCTCTCGCTGTTCCGGCCCGCGCTCCGCTCGCACCAGGACGCGCGGATGGGCTGGTTCGTGATCATGGGCACCCTGCCGATCGGCATCCTGGGCAAGCTGTTCCAGGACACCATCGAGAAGGACCTGCGCGACCTGCGGATCATCGGCACCACACTGATCCTCTTCGGCGTGATCCTCGCGGTCGCCGACCGGACCAGGGCCGTCCGGCACGCGAAGCCGATCAGCGACCTGACCCTCCCGCACGCGGCCGGCTACGGCATGGCCCAGGCGCTCGCGCTCATCCCCGGCGTCTCGCGCTCGGGCGGCACGATCAGCGCCGGCCTGCTGCTCGGCTACAGCCGGGAGGCGGCGGCCCGCTACTCGTTCCTGCTGGCGATCCCGGCGGTGCTGGCCTCGGGCGTGCTGGAGCTTTTCAAGATCGGCGAGGGCCCGTCACCGGCCTGGGGGCCGACCATCCTGGCCACCCTGATCGCCTTCGTGGTCGGCTACGCGGCGATCTCCTGGTTCCTGAAGTACATCTCGAACAACAGCTTCATGCCGTTCGTGGTCTACCGGATCGCGCTCGGCATCCTGATCATCGTCCTGGTGTCCGTCGGCACCCTGACGCCGGACGCCGGCGTGGTCAAGTGACGCGGTCCGGAGGGCTGCCCGACGGCGGCCGGCCCTCCGGACGGGACCGCGACTAGAACCGCGTTCCACCCGCCCCCGCGTTCCACCGACCTACGACAGCGGGCCGGTCCACCTTCCCCAGGTGGACCGGCCCGCTTCGTCGTGTCTCCGGCGGCTACCGGCGCCGCTCCCGGGCGGCCGTCAGCCGGCCCCGGACGGCGGCGTGGACCTCGGCCTCCTCGGCCGGGTCGGCGGCGAGGCGGCGCAGGCGCTCCAGCACGCGGGCGTCGCCGGTGGTGGCGACGTGCCTCGCGGCGAGCTCCCGGGTGGACTCCTCGCAGTCCCAGAGGCACTCGACGGCCGGCCCCTCGGGGAAGTGCACGTCGGTCGCGGCGAGCGCCCGGGCGGCGCGGCCGCGCAGGTCGGAGGAGGCGGCCTCCCCGTAGATGTGGCGCAGGACCGGGACGGCTCCGGCGGCGGCCAGCCGCCCCGCGCCGTCGACCAGCGCCCCGAGCCCGGAACCGGCGCAGGCCACTCCGCGGACCGAGATCCAGCGGCGCAGCCCGGCCACCACCAGCGGGCCGTCGGCGGGCTCCCCCGCGTCGGCCAGCAGCTGGACGGCGGCCTCGCCGAGGGCGCTGTCGGCGCCGCCGGTGGCCGGATCGGCCCAGCGGCGGGCGTGCACCAGCGCCTCCGGGCCGCGCATCCGGCCGAGCAGTTCCAGGGCGAACCGGACCAGCCGGTCGTCCACGTCGGAGGCGGCCGCCTCGATCAACCCGGCCGCGGCCGGGTCCTGCTGGTCCACCAGGTGCCGCAGGGCGGCCCGGCGGGCGCCGGGCAGCCCGGCCCGGGCGGCCTCCAGCACGACGGGGCGGTCCTCGGGCCGGACCACGGCGGTCAGGCAGCGGGCGGCGGCGGCGGCGCGGCGGTCCACCGCGTCGGGGCCGGTGGTGTCACCGGTGTCGCGGCCGTCCCGCAGGTCACGGGCGGGATCGGTGCGGTCCGGACGCCCGGCGAAGGCGGTGGCGCGCAGGCCGCCGAGTTCGCCCTGGTCGGCCCAGGCGAGCACATCGGCGGTGGACCAGCCGGGGGTGACGCCGCTGCGGTTCAGCTGGCGCTGCCAGAGGTCGAACGGGGACTGCTCACTGGCGGCCGCCACCCGCGGGTGGTAGGCCGCCCAGAGCCGCCAGGGCCGGGGCTCGTAGGCGGCGCGGATGGTCTCGCGCAGTTCGGCGTCGCCCTCGGGGCCCGGCGCGAAGTGGTCCAGGACGGCGGTACCGAGCAGCAGTAGGCCGCGGTCGTCGTCGCGCAGTGCCAGTTCGTCCAGGGCCCAGGCCCAGTTGGTGCCGGTGGCGGCGTACTCGCGGAGCATCAGCAGCGCGTCGCGGCGCCCGTACGCGGCGAGGTGGCCCAGGACGGAGAGCGCGAGGCCGGTCCGGTACTCGTCCTCGTCGAGGAGGTCCTCCGGGGAGTGGAGGTGGTCCTCGATCCCGTCGAGCGGCGCCTCCAGTTCCATGTAGAGGCGCGCGTAGTAGAGGGAGCGGTTCTCGACCTGCCAGTCGGCTCTCGGGTCCCTGGTGACGCACTCCTCCAGCGCGGCGATCGCTTCGGTGCGGTCGGCGGCCAGCGCATGGAGCTGCCCGTCACCGCGGCCTCGCTGGAGGAGGCCGAGGAGGCTGGCACTGGGTGCTATCACTGGCTCGAACATGAGGTCAGCATCCGTTGCGGCGGTCGTAGTGGCAACGGGATTTCCGTCGCCGGGGTCTCTGGTCGGTACTGCGGTGGGCGCCCGGGCGCCGGAATCACCGAAGGTTACCGCCTCGGGCCCCCCGCCGCACACAGGGCGACCGACCCTTTGTGCGCACTGGCATATGCCGGGGGAATTTTGCCTGCGATCTGTCCAAATCGCCCACAAGGGTGACGTCGCTGTGCGACAGTCTTCCTCACCACCCGACCGGCCCGCCCACCACCTCGGGACCACTGGACATGCCATGATCATGACGCATCCTGCCACCCGCCCCCCGGGCGCCGCGCCGGCCGTCGTGGCCACCGCAGCCACCCCGGCCGGCACGCGCGCCGCGGACGGGGACGGCCCCGCCGGCGACGACGGCCCGGCGGGCGAGAGAGTGGACGGCACGACGCAGGCGCCGCCCGACTCCGCGACGGTCGGCTCGGCCGAATGGGACCTGCTCACCGACGACGCCCACTGGTCGGCCGGCGCCTACCGGCTGCTCGGCTGCGACCCGGGCCGCGGCCCGCTCAGCCTGGACCGCCTGCCCGACCGGCTGGACGCGGCCGACCGGCCCCAGCTGCGCCGGATGATGACCGACGCCCTGGTGCACGGACGGCACGCCTTCGGCACCCTCCAGGTCCGGCGCCCCGGCGGCGGGCACGACACCGTCGAGTACACCGGCGAACCCGTGCTCGGCGACGACGGCACCGTCACCGCCCTGCGCATGCTGCTGCGCCGCGCCGAATCCCGCTGAAGCACCCCTCGGCGGACCCCGTCGAGGCCCGCCACCGCCGGCCCCGCCGAACTCCCCGCCGTCGCGGCCCCGACCGGGCACCGGACGATCCGAGCGCCGCCGGACGGCCCGGCGGCCCGCACTCAGGACGGCCTCGGCCGGTTCTTCGCGTCCGCCGACCGCAGCTCCCGGCCCAGCTCCGCCCGGAGCTCGTCCACCACCGGCACCCCCCGGTAGCGCGCGGTCAGCCGGTACATCTCCCGCAGGCGGTCCCACGTCCGGTGCGAGGAGTTCTGGCCGATCAGGTTCATCACCATCTTGACCTGGAAGTCCGCCGCGTCCGGTTCGCCGGTGATCCAGTGCACCGAGGCCAGCGTGATCCGGTCGAACAGCGCCGACCGCAGCTGCCCGGTGCCCTCGCGCAGCGCGATCACCCGCTCGGCGTGCCGGCACGCGTCCGCGGCCGCCGACCCGTCGTGCTCGGCGAGGGTCCGCAGCACCAGCGCCTGCATCCCGCGCAGCTCCGCCTCGTCGAAGACCTGCATCCAGGACGGCGGCGGGCCGGTGACCTCCTCCGCGAAGAGGTCCTCCGCCTCGCCGAGCAGCCGCCGGGTCGCCTGCGACTGGCCGATCGAGGCGTGCGCCCAGGCCTCCACGGTGTTCAGCATCGCCCGGGTTCTCGGCAGCATCCGGCCGCCCCCGCCCGCCTTGGCCGCCGCCATCAGGTCGATCGCGTCGTCGGCCCGCCCGAGGTGGACCATCTGCCGGGCGGCCCGCGAGATCGCCTCTCCGGCGCGCGGCCGGTCGCCCGCCTCCTTCGCCGCCTCGGCGGCGAGCATGAAGTACTTCTGCGCGGTCGGCTCCAGGCCGACGTCGTGCGACATCCAGCCGGCCAGCACCGCCAGGTTGGCCGCGACCAGCCACAACCGCTGCTCCACGGCGGTGCCGTGGCGGTGCGTCAGCAGGCCGCCCACCTCGTTGAGCTGGCCGACCACCGCCTTCCGCTGCAGGCCGCCGCCGCGCGCCGCGTCCCAGGCCCGGAAGACCTGCACCGAGCGCTCCAGCGCCTCGACCTCGTCGGGGCCCACCGGGCCGGCGTCGTACAGGTCGACCACCGGGCGGGCACCGCCCTGGGCGACCACCGGCCGGGGTCCGGGCGCCGAGGCCGCGTACGCGACCGCGTCCCCGCCCAGCCAGCCCTTGAGCGAGTCGGCGACGATCGCCCCGGCCGTGAGCGCGGCGCCCGCGCCCACCAATCCACGTCGGTTCAGCATGAGGTCCATTCCCGTGAACTCGGTGAGGACCGCGGCCGTTCGATCCGGCTCCCATAATGACGAGTTGGCGGAATGCGCCGCTCCGGTCCTGGTGGGCCGGTGTCGTTCCAGACCGAGGTCCTCAGTGGTGACGACACGGCCGAGCCGCTCCGTGAACACGGCTGCCAGCACCCTCGGCACCGGGTCGCGCGGGACCTCGCCCTGCTCGATCCAGCGCCGGACCCGCGAGGTGTCGGTGGACAGCTGCTGCTGTCCCATCGCGGCACCACGCCGGTTGACCAGCCGCGCGAGCTCGCCCTTCGACCATCCGGTCAGGACGAACAGGTCGGCGAGTCGGGTGTTGGGTCCCCTGCTCACGTGAAGCCCCCAGGTTCCTCGGCTGGTTCGAGGCTAGAGGCTCCGTCATGTGCCAGGCGAGCATTCGCCAGGCTTCGCCAGGGCCCGCCACATTACCAACCACCGGCATTCGGGTGTGATGTAGAGGTGCGCCACCTCGACCCCCGGGTCGGGCGGCGTCCCAGGCCGTCAGGGGGGATTCCCCGCGCGCCGCGGGACGTCCCCGGTCCTCACCCGAGGGGGTGGCGCGGCCGGGTGGCGCGGGGGCGCCGGGCACGGCCACGGCAGTACCGGCCGACCGCATTCCCCAGGGTGCGGACGGCCGGTCCACCGCCGCAGCACGGGGTTCCGACCCCGGCGTCCGTGCCCGGCGCCCGCGTACCACCCACCGGACCGAGCAAGGGCCGCCGTCACGCCAGGAAGCACGCGGCACCGGCCCTCCCCGCAGCGGCGGGGTGCACCCGCAGACGGACAGGAAGGAACCCCCCTCACCCCATGTACTCCTCAGCGACCTCCCCGACGCCGACCGGAACCCGCACGGCGCTGCGCCCCCCCACCGCAGCCGCCGGCCGTCCCGGACCGAAGCAGGTGCCGCCGGCCCGGCCCGCCGCCCCGCGCGGCGCCGACGGGCGGTCCGCGGACCCGCGGGGCCAGGCCGCCCGGACCGCCCTGGGGCTGCGCGCACCCGACACCGCCGTCCCGGCGGGTACACGGGCCCCCGGCGCACGGATCCCCGCCGCGCGCCCCGGCGACGGCCGGATGCTGCGCCCGCCGCTCCGCCCGGGCCAGTCCGGCGTCCAGGAGCGGATCGACCCCGCGGCGCTGCAGACCCCCGCGATCCGGGCCGCGCTCGCCGGGGTCGCCCGGATATGCCCCGCCTTCACCCCGCGCCAGGTGCTGCGCGAGGGGAGCCGCCACATCCTGGTGGCGGGCACCATCGGCCGCGCACCGGTGGTGGCGAAGTGCCTGGCCCCGCAGGCGGTGCGCAGCGAGTACTTCGAGCAGCTGGTGGCCGACTTCCACCACGAGGTCGCGGTCTACCGGGCGTTCGTCCGGCACCGCCCGCCGGTGCGGCTGCCCCGCCTGGTGGCGGCCGACCACGACCGCTGCGTGCTCGTCATGGAGCGCGTTCCCGGCCGGCCGGCCGCACGGGAGCGGCACCCGGTCAACGCGCCCACCCCGGGGGAGGTCCGGGCGCTGCTCACCGCGGTCCGGACGCTCAACCTCTGGCGGCCGCCGACCGACGTGTTCCAGCCACGGATGGACTACCAGCTGGAGATCGCCCGGTACCACTCGGTGGGCCAGCTCACCGACCGGGACGCCGGCGACCTGCGCGGCCTGCTGCACGGGCTCGGCCACGTGCCGCTCCAGCTCTGCCACGGGGACGCGCTGCTCAGCAACATGCTGCTGGCGCCGTCCGGTCCGGTCCTGGTGGACTGGGAGCAGGCCGGCTGGTACCTGCCCGGCTACGACCTGGCGGTGTTGTGGAGCGTGCTCTCCGGCGACACCGCGGCCCGCCGCCAGATCAGCCAACTCGCCCAGAGCGGCGGCACGATGGCCAGGGACGCGTTCCTGGTGAACCTGGTGCTGGTGCTGATGCGGGAGATCCGGCTGTACGACGTGCCGGGCGCCGGCGAGGAGCAGCGGATCATGATCCGCCGGCTGTACGACGACGCCGCACTGGCCCGCCGCGCGGTCCGGGCGGCGGTCGGCACCCGCTGAGCGGACGGCGCCCGGCCCCTGGGCGCACGCGCCCGGCGTACGGGCCCGGCGCTCGACTCAGGGCCGGGCGCTCGGCTCAGGGCCGGGTTTCTCTACTCAGGGCCGGGCGCCGCGCTCCAGCGCCGCCCGGCCGGCGGCCTCCAGGACGGCCTCGTCCGGGGCCAGGTGGACCCGGCTGCTCAGCACGTCCCTGAGGTAGCGCTCCAGCGGGTGACGCCGGCTCAGTCCCGGGTTCCCGGTGAGCGAAACGGCCTGCTGGACGGCCGATATGGCCGCCCGGGTGGCCAGCAGGTGGGCCGGGCCGGTGCGGGCGACCGCGTCCGGCTCCGCCCGGTCGACCCGCGGGGCCAGACCGTGGACCAGTTCCTCGGCACCGATCAGCTGGGCCTCGATCTCGCCCAGCGCCGAGCGGTAGCGGGGCAGGCTTCCCAGCGGCTCGGTCAGATTGGCCGGAGTGCGCTGGTGCAGGAAGCGAACCAGCCAGTCCTGGGCGGACCGGGCGACCCCGACGGCGACCGCCGAGAGCGCCAGATCGTGCCAGGCACGCGTGAGTTCGGCCGCCGGAACGGCCTCGGCCGGAGCTGCGGCGGAGCCTGAGCCGGCGACAGGTCCGGGCGCGGGTACGAAGGCGGCCGTCTGCGTCCGACCGGAAGCGGAGGCGGTGGCTCCGGCCTTCGGGGACCCGCCCTTCGGCAGGGTGAGGCCGAGCGCGAGCTCCGCCGGGACGTACACGTCCTCCAGCACCACGTCGTGGCTGGCACTCGCGCGCAGACCGAGCTGGTCCCAGGTCGGGTCGACCTCCAGGCCCTCGCTCTCACCGCGGACCAGGAAGGTCCCGATCCGCGGCACCGGCTCGTCGGTCCGCGCCGTCACGGCCATCCAGGCCAGCGCCTCGGCGCCGGTGCAGTAGGTCTTCCGGCCGCTGAGCAGCCAGCCGTCGCCCTCCCGCCGGGCGACCGTGGCGGGCGGCGCACCGGTCCGGCCGCCGGGCTCCACGCGCAGGGTGTTGACCAGCGCCGGGCCGCGCCGGGACTCGTTGAGCAGCCGCCGGTAGCCCGCCGTCGGCCAGCCCGCCACCCGGGCCTGCTCGGCGTGCTGGAGCAGCGTGAACGCGGTGACCACGGCCACCGAGGCGTCCCCGCGCCCGAGTTGGGCCAGCACCCGGACGGTGTCGGCGAGCGTGCCGCCGGGGCCGCCGTACCGCCGGTCGACGGTCAGGGTGAGCAGCCCGGCCTCGTGCACCGCCTCGATGCCCTGGTACGGGAAGGTGGCGTCGCGGTCGTGCTCCTCGGCCCGCGCGGCCAGCAGGTCGACGACCCTGGGCAGTCCGGCGAGAGCGGCCGCGACGGGCGACTGGGCGACGGGCGACTGGTCGGCAGCGGTGGTGGTCATGGTGCTGGTGCCTCCGGGCGGCAGCGTGGGCTCGGCATCTGCGGGCGGCACGCCGGACGGGCGCGCGGTACCGGTGGGCGGCCCCGGAGGTCGGCGGAACGCCCCCGGATCGGCGCCGGCCGCTCAGGCCGACCGCCCACCGCCTCGGGGACGAATCCCCCTCAGCAGCCCGGACACGCCGCGCTGGCGGTGCGCCGCAGGTCGAGGTAGCTGCGGCGGGTCAGCAGCGGAAGACGGCACGACATGTTCGCGACTGTACGAAGCCGTGATCGAAACCGTCAAGCAGCGCCCGAGGCCCGGACCGGAACGTCCGGCGGACGATCGGCGGACGACCGGGGAACAGCCGGTGGGACGACCGCGCGACGGCCGCGGGAGGTGCGGCCGGACATCCGGCGGTGCAACCGGCGGGGCGCCGAACGGGAAGCGGAACCCGGTCCTCCGGGGCAGGGTTCCGGCGCCCGGTCAGCCCTGCTGGAACATGTCCGCGGGCAGCGGCTTGAGCAGCTGGTAGAGGTCGTCCGAAATCGGTCGGTCCCAGGAGGCGATGGTGACCTGCACTCCGTCGCTCCGGCCGAACTGGGAGCAGAACACCCGCCCCTCGCTGACCTTGACCTTCTTCACGATCAGCAGGTCGTCCCCGAGCATCACCGGGAAGTCCTCGGCCGAGACGAACTCGACCAATTCCTCGTCGCCCAGTGCCGCGAGCAGCTGCCGGACCTCGAAGGGCACGCTGTCCCCGGTGTCCCGGGCCGGCGACCCCTCGGGGAGGTTGCCGATGAACATCGCCGGTCCTCTGCCGCCGAACAGGTCGTAGCGCAGGAAAATCCCCTGGCAGGAGCCGTCGGGGCCGGTCATCATGGCCGCACCGAAGTCGCCGGGCCAGTCGCCCGGGTCCATCGCGAGCACGTCGAAGTCCGGGCCGGCGGGCTGGCCGGAGCGACGGCGGAGAAAAGACATGGGAACATCGTACGTGCCCTGCGCACCACGCTCACGGGGTGGGTGGGGCGCCGGACGGAGATCCACGCTCAGAGACCAATGTTGACTCTGAGCAACCGTCCGGGCTACGTTCGGTTCAGCACGACAGCCGTTCTGGGTTTCACCCTTCGGGGGGACGGCATGTCGCAACGCGGCCCTACACGCGTACTCCCTCACTGTGCACACCGTCGTGCCGAACAGCCGAGCACCCAGCTTCGTCGTCGCACACAGCACAGCACACAAGCCAACAGTTCCACACACAAGCAAGGTCCGCGGGGCCCCGGCCCGTCGCTCCCGTGGACCTGCTCGGGACGCCGCCGCGTGGGGGCGTGCGGGTCCCGGGCACAGGCACCGGCTCCGAGTCGCTCTCGGTTCCGGCGCCATCCTCCCGGCGACTGCCGGCCCCTCGTGGGCCGGGACCGGCCAACGCACCCCGGTGCGCAGGGGATGACTGGGAGGAAGGCCCGGCAGCGCTGTCGGGTTCACACAGCAGGCGCCGTGTCTGGCCGCGTGGGGGCGGTGGGCACGGCGTCTGCCTGTGTTCATACTCTGAGCTGCGTTTGTCTAACAGTCAACAGAAATCATGACGGGGCACGCTCAAATGTGATCAGAAAGATGACCAGCGGAGACCTTGGTGCCGACCCGGCGGTCCGGGCCGGCACCGGACCCGGTTCCGAAGCCCCCCCGGGGGCGGGATCCGGAACCCCCGGACCCGCCCCCGGCGAGGCCGGAACACCCTCAGGTGAGGTCGAACTCGCCGTCCCGCGCACCGAGCACGAAGGCGCGCCACTCGGCCGGCGTGAACACCAGGACCGGACCGTCCTCCTGACGGCCGTCCCGCATGCCGATGTAGCCGTCCACGAAAGCGATCTGGACGTCCCCGACGCCCTGGCTGCTGCACAGCCAGGTGGCCCCCGTGAAGTCCACCTTCGGCTTCCCGTTCACCCCGAGCTCCACCTGCTCCACCGAACCCGCCTCGGTCCCGCTGTTCGCTGCCACTGCTGGTGTCTCCTCCCGACGGCCTGAACGGGCCAAGCCTAGTCACCGCCGCAGCCCCGGTCAGCGGGTTGCCCGGGACTCCCCCGACCGGGTCCGGGAGCCCCTCGGCGGCCCCGCGGCGGCCCCGGCTGTGCTAGGGCGTGTCCCGCGCGGACGGGCGGCGGGCGAGCTGCCAGAGTGTGGGAAGCCCCCACCGCCCCGCCCAACTCCCCCAGGAGCAGCCGATGAGCCGCCGGGACGGCACCCGCGCCGATGTCATCCCCATCTCCGAGGCCCCCTCGGCCCACCCGCCGGCGCCCCGCACCCCGCCCTCCCGCACGCCGCTGCCCCGGCCCGCCCCGGGACGCCCGCCCGCGCACGGCCGGGTGGGCGTCGTCCTGGTCTCGCACAGCCAGGAACTGGCCACCGCCCTCCGGGCCATGGCGCTCTCGCTCGCCGACGCCGACTCCCCCGCACCGGTCTCGGCCACCGGCGGGGACCTCGTCTCCGGCCCCGGCATCAGCGCCGTGCTGGTGGCCGCCGCGACCCGCCGGGTCGACCAGGGCCACGGGGTGGTGATCCTGGCCGACCACGGCGGAGCGGTGACCACCGTCCGGGCGCTGCTCGCCGACGCGGACGAGCACGGCCTGCCCTTCCCGGTCCGGTTCGCCGACGCCCCGTTCGTGGAGGGCGCGGTGGCCGCGGTGGCCACCGCCACGGCCGGCGGCGACCTCGCCGCCGTCCTGGACGCCGCCGAGGAGGCGTACCGCCAGCACAAGGGCTGAGACCTGTCCGGACCCGTCCGGACCTGTCCGGCCCCGGGCGGATCCCACCGGTTCCGGCCGTTCTCGGCTTTCCACCCCACGGCGGGTGACCGCACGGCTACCATCGGCGCAGAACCGGTCGAGCGGGCCGGATGGTCGGAGGGGGGAACCTCAGCCATGCGCGTCGTCGTCACCGGCGGAGCCGGATTCATCGGGGCCAATCTCGTCCGGGCCCTGCTGGACCGGCCGGAGGTGGAACAGGTCCGGGTCGTCGACGACCTCTCCACCGGGGACAAGGCCAACCTGACCGGGACCGCCGCCGTGCTCTACGAGGGCACCGTCCTGGACCCGGCGCTGCTCGACGAGGCCTTCACGGGCGCCGACGCGGTGGTCCACCTCGCCGCGCTGCCGTCCGTCCCCCGCTCCGTGGCCGACCCGCTGGCCAGCCACCACGCCAACGCCACCGGCACCCTCCAGGTGCTGGAGGCGGCCCGCAGGGCCGGCGGCCCGTACGTGGCCGCCGCGTCCTCCTCCTCGGTCTACGGCGCCAACCGCGAGCTGCCCAAGCGGGAGACCATGCGGACCGCGCCGATGAGCCCGTACGCGGTCAGCAAGCTGGCCACCGAGGCGTACCTCGCGGCGTACCACCACTGCTACGGGCTGGGGGTGCTGCCGCTGCGGTTCTTCAACGTGTTCGGCCCGCTGCAGCCCGCCGGGCACGCCTACGCGGCCGTGGTGCCGGCCTTCCTCGACGCCGCGCTGGCCGGGCGGCCGCTGACCGTGCACGGGGACGGCGGGCAGAGCCGGGACTTCACCTACGTCGGCACCGTCGCCCAGGTGATCACCGACGCGGTCCTCCGCCGCGTGGTGCACGCCGATCCGGTGAACCTCGCGTTCGGCACCCGCACCTCGCTGCTGGAGCTGGTCGGCGAGCTGGAGTCGGTGCTGGGCCACCCGGTCGCGGTCGCGCACACCGAGCCGCGGCCCGGGGACGTCCGGGACTCGCAGGCCGACAACGCGCGGCTGCGCGAGCTGTTCCCGGACGTCCGGCCGGTGCCGCTGCGCGAGGGCCTGGCGCGGACGGCGGACTGGTTCCGCACGCTCTAGCCGGGGCGTGTCCCGGCTCCGTCGCCCCCGGAACCGCCCCCCGGAACCGTCCCTGGAGCGTGCGGGCCGAGCTCAGGGGCGCTCCCCGCCCGACCAGACGAAGGCCGCCCCGGGGTCGTCGGCGAGGGCGTGCCGGAGGCACTCCAGCTCCGTCTCGGCCATCGGCGGCAGCTCGTCCGGCCCGAACCAGCCGACCGCGAGCGTCTCGTCCTCGTCGACCCGGGCCTCGCCGCCCACCGGCCGGCAGCGGAAGACCAGCACCAGGTACTGCGTCATGTCGCCGTTGGGGTAGGTGACCTCGGGCGAGACCGTGGTGAGGACGAGCCGCTCGGGCACCACGACCACCCCGGTCTCCTCCAGGCACTCGCGGACCGCCCCGTCGGCGGGCTGCTCGCCCGGGTCGAGGATGCCGCCGGGCGGCGCCCAGCGGCCGTCGTCCTTGCGCCGGACCAGCAGGACCCGGCCGGCGTCGTCCACCACGACCGAGACGGCGGCGCTGAGCCAGAGCAGACGGGTGCCGACCACGGAGCGCAGGTCGGCCAGGAATTCGGGGATCGCCATGTCCCGCACCCTATCCGGGTCCCGGGTCCGGACCGGGGCCGTTCGGCCCGCGGTGCCGGGACCACGCGTCCCCTGCGCCCCCTGCCCCGGCGGCCTCCCCCGCCGCCCCGGGACGCGCGCCGGACGACCGGGCCGCGGACGCCCCGCCCCGGCTTCCCGGGACGGCCTTCAGGGCGTGCGCAGGGCGGCGTCCCCGGGCAGCGGCCTGGCCGGGGAGCCGACCACCACCTCGCCGGGCGGCACGTCCCTGGTCACCACGGCGGCCGCGCCGACGAAGGCTCCCGCGCCGATCTTGCGGCCCTGGAGCACCACCGCGTTCGACCCGACGGTGGCACCGTCCGCGAGCAGCACGGCGCCGGAGACGTTCCCGCCCGGATAGACCGTCACCCGCTCACCGGCCACGGTGTCGTGGCCGACGGTGGCGTTGTAGTGGACCTGGCTGTGCGCGCCGAGCCGGACCCCGCTGGAGACGTACGCCCCGCCCATCACCAGGCAGCCGGGGCCGAGCACCGTCTCCGGGGCGATCAGCGCCCGCGGGTGCACCAGCGTGAGCGGCTCCGCGCCCAGACCGTCCAGCAGGGCGGCGAGCCGCTTCCGGAAGGCCGGGTCGGCGATGCCGACCAGGTAGCGGGCACCGGCTCCGAGCTCCTCGGGCCTGCGGACGGGCAGGCCCCGGACGGTGGCACCGTGCAGGCGGTCGTCGAGGAACCCGGCGACCGGGACGCCGGCCGCGAGCGCGGTGTCCAGCGCCTCGCGGCCGACGCCCCCGGCGCCGGCGATCCAGAGGCCGTGCGGTGCTGTTTCGGACGTCATGGGCACCATCCTGCCGGGTTCCGGGCTCAGGACGCCTCCTCCACGGCGGTGCGGACCGGCGGGGCCGGTCTCGGCACACCGGCCGGCCCGGGCGCGGTGCCCTGCCGGGCCGCGGCGGTCCGCCACGGCGCCGCCGCCTGCCGGGACGCGGTCGCCTGCCGGGGCAGGCTGACGGCGGGGAACGGCTCGCGCCCGGGGAAGCCCTCCGGACCCACCGGTGCCGCCCGGGGTGCAGGTACCGTCGGGGCCGCCTGAACCGTCGGGGCCGCCGGGGCCGCCGATCCGGCCGGGGCCGCCACCGCCACCGCCGCACCGGACGGCTCCGCGGGCGCCGGGAAGCCCGGGTTGACGCCCCCGGCCGCCGTGATCCCGGCCGGGCGCAGCAGCACCCTGACGGTGAGCAGGAGGATCCGCAGGTCGAGCCGGAGCGAGCGGTTCCGGACGTACCAGAGGTCGAGTTCGATCCGCTGGGGCCAGGTGATCGAGTTGCGGCCCCGGACCTGGGCCCAGCCGGTGAGGCCGGGGCGGACGTCGAGCCGCCCGCGCTGGCGGCGGGAGTAGTGGACGACCTGCTCGGGCAGCGTGGGCCGGGGCCCGATCACACCCATCTCGCCGCGCGCGACGTTCCACAGCTGCGGCAGCTCGTCCAGGCTGGTCCGGCGGAGCACCGCCCCGAGCCGGGTGATCCGGGGTGCGTCCGGCTCCTCGGGGAACCGCTTGTCCCGCATGGTGCGGAACTTGAGGATCCGGAACTCCTCGCCCCGCAGCCCGGTCCTGGTCTGGCGGAAGAGCACCGGTCCGCCCATGGTGCAGCGGATCAGCAGGGCGATCACCAGGCCGAGCGGAATCGCGACGATGCCGGCCAGGGCGGTGACCGCGAGGTCCCCCCCACGCTTCATGACGGTCCTTCCCCCTGATGCGGTGTGGTGGGTGGGCGGACTCAGCCGACCGTCCAGGGCAGTCCCTTGGCGCGGGCGACGGCCGCGTAGGTCTCCAGGGAGACCGCTGCCACGGCGCGCTGGTCGAAGTGCGCCGTGGCGCGGCGCCGGACGGCGGCACCGAGCCGGTCGCGCAGGTCGGGCTCGGTGAGGAGCCGGTCCAGTGCGCTGGTGAGGGCCCGGGCGTCGCCGGGCGGGGTGAGGAGCAGGTGCTCGTCGTGGGTGCCGATCTCGCGGCAGCCGCGGATGTCGCTGAGCACCATCGGCAGGCCGCCGGCGGCGGCCTCCATCGCGGAGCGGGAGAACCCCTCCCGGTGGGAGGGGAGCACGAAGACGTCCAGGGCCGCGTAGACCGCGGGCATGTCGCTGCGCGGGCCCGGGAAGTGGACGCCGCTCTCGGAGCCGTGGGCGTCCGGCTTGTCCGGGTCGTCCGGCCCGATCCAGACGAACCGGGCCTTGCCGGCCAGGGCACGGGCCGCCTCGGCGTACTCGCGGATGCCCTTCTCGGCCACCCGCCGGCCGACCCCGCCGACCAGTAGCTCGTCCGGCCCGACGCCGAGTTCGGCCCGTAGCCGGCTCCGGACGCGGGCCCGCTCGCCCGGGGCGGTGGCGAACCTCGTGAGGTCGACGCCGTTGCCGACCACCCGCGAGCGGCGGGCCGGGACGGCGCGCGACAGCGTCCGGCGGTCCTCGCCGTTCTGGTAGAGCTCGGCGTGCGAGAAGCGGCCCGCGAAGGCCTCCGCCCCGAGCACGAGGGCCCGTTTGGCGAGCGGGTCGTGGGCCTGCGCCCAGAGCCCGTGGCAGGTGTTGACGACGACCGGGACACGGGCGAGCCGGCCCAGCACGCGCCCGAGCACACCGGTCTTCGGGTTGTGGGTGTGCAGCACGTCCGGACGGATCCGGCTCAGCACGGCGAGCAGTTCGCGGGCGGCGGCGGCGTCGGCACGCGGCCGCCAGGCCCGGGTGAGCGCGTGCAGCGGCTCGTGCCGCACCCCGATCGCCTCCAGGCCGGGGACGTACGGGCCGGGTGCGCTGATCCCGTACGTCTCGAACCCGGCCGCCAGGTCGACCTTCAGCTCGGTGGCGAGGAGGAGTTGGAGGCTCATGTCGACGGTGGTGAGGTGGGCGACGCGCAGCGGGCGGCCGCCGGGACCGCGCAGGCGCGGGAAGGGCCGGGTCTCAGGCACGGGCGCCCACCGCCTTCGCGGTGGCGACGATCCGGGCGTAGGCGCGTTCGGGGATGAGCCGGCCGTAGAGCTTGGCGCGGAAGAAGTCGATCGGGTCGGTGCGGCGGACCGGCACCCGGTACAGCCGGACCGGGTCGACGCCGGGTTCGTTGCGGCCGACCTCGCCGGTCGCGGCGGTCCGGAACCGGGCCCGCAGCGCCGGCTCCATGTGCGGCACCGGCACACCCCAGGTGTAGGCGTAGTGCCGGGGGCGGACGCCCAGGTGTTCCTCGACGTCGTCGTTGCAGGCGTCGAGTTCCGCGACGGAGAGCAGTCCCGGGCGGGCGTGGCTGCGGGTGTGGTTGGCGACCGTGCAGAGGCCGGAGTCGGTCATCTCCCGCAGCTGCTCCCAGCTGAGCGCGGGCGCGCCGGTGGTCCTGGCGGTGGAACCCTCCCAGCGCATCTCCCCGCCGACGCGTCCGCTGGCCAGGTAGATCGTGAACGGGAGGCGCCGCTCGCGCAGCAGGGGCCAGGCGTTCCGGTGGACGTCGGCGAAGCCGTCGTCGAAGGTGAGGACGGTGCCGGGGGTGCGGCGGCCGGCCTCGATCCGGTCGGTCGCCTCGTCCAGGGAGACCACCCGGCCGGGCGGCAGCTCGGCGAGCAGGTCCACCTGGGCCGTGAAGTCGGCGGTGGACACGTCCAGTTCGTCCGGGCTTCCACCGCCGACGCGGTGGTAGATCAGCACGGTGGCGCCCTCGCCGGGGCTCGCCCCGACCCGGCGCGCCAGTTGGCGCTTCACCTGGGCCCGGATCCCCCCGCCGACCGGGGCGGTTCCGGGCACGGTGGTGCCGCTCATCGTTCCCCCCTCTGCGGCGCCCTCCCCGGCGCCGGCAAGTGGCCTCGCATCCGGGCCGGTTGGCGGCGCGGACGGAATTCACAGTAGGGGGAACTGTGGGGCTGATGCCCTGGAATTGTGAAAGAAGCGAGAAGGGGCTGGCAGTTGGGCCGAAAACAGGCCGATCCGACCGGTTGGGCTCGATCGTCAGTTCAGTTTCGTGACCAGGGCCGGCGGGAAGCATTCCCGGACCGGTCGGGCCGCGGCCCGGACCGTTGCGCGGGCCGGTCGGGCCGGGGCCACGGGCCGGTCAGGCCGTGGCGCGGCGGCGCTGGCGGAACAGCGCGAAGCCGATCCGGCCGAGCAGCAGCACCCCGGCCGCGAGGCATCCGGCCACGGCCATCGCCCAGGCCGGACCGTCACTGTCCGGAACCACGACGGCGACCACGATGCCCAGCGCGAGGCAGGCCAGGCCGACCAGGGCCAGCGGGACCTGGTGGGTGACCAGGGCACCGCCGTGCCAGAACCGGTCCATCCGGGTCGCACCATGCGGGTGGATGTGATCACGTTCCGCGTCTGCCATGAGCCCAAGGTACCCCGGCACGACGGCGGAGGCAGCATGCAGGACGCGATTCCCCGGACACGCTCAGTGATCACCGCGCCGCACCGGCCCGTCGGCTCCCCCACCCGGTTCCGTCCGGCACCGCACCGGCCGCCACCTCCCGGGCGTGCAATCCGGCGCACGCCCGGGGCGTCCGTTTCGGCCTCGTTGCCGATCGGTTTCGAGCCCCCGGAAAAACCTGGACTGTCCGGTACAACCATCAACACGCCGTAGCTGTCTCCATTACATTGAGCGATCCAGGAGCCGTCCGCGGTGCGGGTTGGGAGTCCCCACCGAGGACCGGAAATACCCAGGGGGCGGAGCCGCCGTGCCCTGGAGTCGGAGGCCGGGCTCCGTCCTCCGACGGTACCGCCACGCCGCATCGGCGACCGAGGGGGAACCGTGCCGCAGTCCCAGTCCACGACATCGACCTCCAGTTCCATGGCCCGGCCCACGGCCGCGGTCCGGGCCCTACCCGGCCTGCGGCCGCTGCCGCCGACCGGGGCGCCGTCCAGGGGGCGGCCGTCCGTGGGGCGGAAACCCGCGGGTCCCGCACCCGTCCGGGTGTCCGAGTCCCTGCCGACGCCCGTTCCCGCGCCCGCGCCCGTAGCGGTGCCGGTGCCGGTGCCGAGCCCCGTTACCTCCATCGTCACGCCGACCGACGGGCAGCCGGTCGACGGACAGGCGCTGACGGGCGCGACACTCACGGGCGCGGCGCCTGCGGGCCAGGCGCTCGCGGGCCAGGCGCTCGCGGGTCGGCCGTTCATCGGAGAGGCCCTCACCGGGCCGCCGCTCACCGGGCCACCGGCAGGCCGGGAGCTGCGGCCCGTACCTCGGCACACCCCCGGCCCGGCACCGCGCCCGCCCCGGGCCACCGGGGCCTGTCCGGCCGACGCCCGCGGTGAATGGCTCCGCTTCGCGCCGGTCCAGCCGCTCTTCCGGGCCCGGGCCGCGCAGCGGCTCGCCGTACTCGCCTACCACGGCGTGACCGACCCCCGTTCGTTCGGCGCCCAGCTGGACCGGCTGCGAAGACTCGCCACACCCGTCTCGCTGGCCGCCGTGCAGCAGGCCGTCGCCGAACGGCGCCCGCTGCCCGCCCGCAGCGTGCTGGTGACCTTCGACGACGCCGACCGCAGCGTCCTCACCCACGCGCTGCCCGCCCTCAACGAGCGCGGCATCCCGGCCGCGGCCTTCGTGATCTCCGAGCTCATCGGGACGGAGAAGCCGTTCTGGTGGCACGAGGCCGACTTCCTCGCCCGGCACGGCGGGCGGGCCCGCTCGCTCGACTGCGGACACCCCTCCCAGCTGCTGCGCCGGCTCAAGGCCATGCCCGACCCGGACCGGCGGCGCAGCCTCCAGGAACTGCGGGTCAGCGCCCACCGGCGCCCGCCCGGCCAGGAACAGCTCACACCCGCCGACCTGCTCGCGCTCCGCGAGGGCGGCGTCGCGATCGGCAACCACACCCAGGGGCACCCCTGCCTCGGGCGCTGCGACGACGCCACCGTCCGCTCCGAGATCACCGGCGCCCACGAGGCGCTCACCCGCTGGCTCGGCGAGCCGCCGACCGCCTTCGCCTACCCCGACGGCGGCCACGACCCCCGCGCCGAAACCGTCCTGCACGAGCTCGGCTACCGGCTCGGATTCCTCTCCGACCACCGCCTCGGCCCGCGCCTCCCCAACCACCCGCTGCAGATCAGCCGCCTCCAGGTCGACTCCACGACCAGCTCCCGGCGGTTCGACACCATCCTGTCCGGCCTCGAACCGGCCTACCGCCGCTGGCGCGGCCAGGCCGCCTGACACCCTCGCTCGTCTCGCCCCTCACGCCTCACGCCCCCTCACGCGCAGGAAGTCGGCCTGCCCAACTTCCTGCGCCTCGGGCGCCTACGGTAGGAACCACCGGCCCGCTGACAACACGCGCGCCATCCGGGCCGCAGCCCGCAGGGGACGGCCGCACAACGCCCCCCGCACAGGGAGCCGACCCGCCCGATCCCCTGCACACCCCAGGTGCCTCCGGCACGAACCACCGGCCCGTTGAAACCACGCGTGCCACCGGCACCACGTCCGGGCCGCAGACGCGGGTGCCGACCGCGCCGCCTCGCCCCGCACATCGGCCGTCCTAAGCAGCGGCCCACAATCGACACGCCGCCCCGCCACCCCTCGGACAGGCCCCGGCCCCGGGCAACCGGCAGCGCACCAGAAGTCGGACCGGCCGACTTCTCACGCCGCACCTCTCACCCAAGGCCGAAACCACAGCGCAGCGATCGACGTGACCGCGAACAAGCGAGACAAGCCCCCGGCTAACCAGCAGCTCTCAGGAGGTCGGAGCAGCCGACTTCCGGTGCGGCACCCGAACGGACCATCGGCCGGGCAGCCGGGCACAGCCACGGCGCAGGACCAGCCAGGCGGTCAACGGAAGAACGACCCACCGACGCAGGAAGTCGGACCGGCCGACCTCCGGCGCGTGCGTCCGTGCGCGGGAGGCGATCGCGCTAGGCCACAGGTCCGCGGGGCGGTCAGACGGCCGGGGCCGTGAGGGAGAGGGCCTCGGAGTAGCCGAGGGCCGCGGCGGGCAGGGCCGCGGGGGCGCCCGCGTGGAGGACGGTGAGGGTGCCCCCACCCCGGCGGGTGGGGTCGGCGACGCGGCGCAGCGCCTGGGCGGCGACGGCCTCGGCGGAGCCGAGCAGGGTGAGTTCCGCGGCGGCGGCCGGGGCGACGGCGTCCCGGATCCGGTCGGCGACCAGCTCGTAGTGGGTGCAGCCGAGGACGACCGAGGCCGTGCCGGCGGGGGTGCGGGCGGCTGCGGCGGCGATGGCGGCGGTGATGGCGGCTTCGTCGCGGTGCTCGATCGCGTCGGCCAGGCCGGGGCAGGCCACCTCGGTGACGGCGGCCGTCCCGGCGAAGTCGCGGATCAGGCCGCGCTGGTACTCGCTGCCGGTGGTGGCGGGGGTGGCCCAGATGGCGACCGGGCCGCCGAGGGCGGCGGCCGGCTTGATGGCGGGGACGGTGCCGATGACGGGGAGGCCGGGTTCGAGTTCGGCCCGGAGCGTGGCGAGCGCGTGGACGGAGGCGGTGTTGCAGGCGACGACCAGTGCGTCCGGCCCGTGCGCAGCGGCCGCCCGCGCGCAGCCGAGGGCGAGTTCGGTCACCTCGTCGGGCGTGCGCGGGCCCCAGGGCATCGAGGCGGGGTCGGAGGAGAGCACCAGATCGACGTCCGGACGCAGCGTCCGGAGCGCGGCGGCGGCGGCCAGCAGGCCGATTCCCGAGTCCATCAGTGCGATCTTCACGGGTCAAGACTTTAGTCGATGCCCCGTGCCGGGCCCCTGGTGCGGCAGACTGCCCGGGTGACCGTCCTGCTGTGGATCGCCGTGCTCTCCCTGCTGGTCTGGCTCTGGCTGGCGGCCTGCCACGGGTTGTTCTGGCGTACCGACGTGCGGCTGCCGCCGCGCCGGCCGCCCGCGCGCTGGCCGCAGGTGGCGGTGGTGGTGCCGGCCCGGGACGAGGCCGGGGTGCTGCCGGTCAGCCTGCCGAGCCTGCTGGCGCAGAAGTACCCCGGGCGGGCCCGGGTGGTGCTGGTCGACGACCACAGCTCGGACGGCACGGGGCGGCTGGCGGCCGCGATGGCCGCCCCGGAGGGGCTGGAGCTGACCGTGACCACGCCTCCCCCGCTGCCGGCGGGCTGGACGGGCAAGCTGTGGGCGCTGCGGCACGGGGTGGAGCTGGCCGGGCCGGACGCCGAGTACCTGCTGCTGACGGACGCGGACATCGCGCACGGCCCGGACTCGCTGGCCGAGCTGGTGGCCGCCGCCGAGGGGAACGGGCTGGACCTGGTCTCGCAGATGGCCCGGCTGCGGGTGGAGACGGGCTGGGAGCGGCTGATCGTGCCGACGTTCGTCTACTTCTTCGCCCAGTTGTACCCGTTCCGGTGGAGCAACCGGCCCGGTTCGCGGACGGCCGCGGCGGCGGGCGGCTGTTCGCTGGTGCGGCGGGAGGCGCTGGAGCGGGCGGGCGGGGTGGCCGCGATCCGCGGGGCGGTGATCGACGACGTCTCGCTGGCGCGGGCGGTGAAGGCGTCGGGCGGGCGGACCTGGCTGGGGCTGGCCGAGCAGGTGGACAGCGTGCGGCCGTACCCGCGGTTGGCGCAGCTCTGGCGGATGGTCTCGCGCAGTGCGTACGCCCAGCTGCGGCACTCGCCGCTGCTGCTCCTCGGCACGGTGCTGGGGCTGGGGCTGGTGTACCTGGTGCCGCCGGTGGCCGCCGTGGCGGGCCTGGTGGCGGGCGAGTGGCCGGTGGCGGTGGCGGGCGGGGCGGCGTGGGCGCTGATGACGGGCACCTTCCTGCCGATGCTCCGCTACTACCGGCAGCCGGCGCCGGCCGCGCTGCTGCTGCCGTTCACGGCGTCGCTGTACCTGCTGATGACGGTGGATTCGGCGGTGCAGCACTGGCGGGGGCGGGGGGCCGCCTGGAAAGGCCGGACGTACTGAGCCGGGCTGGGCGACACTGTTCGAATGAACCGTCAAACGATCTCCCGCCTCGCCCATGTCCACCACCCGATCGCCGCACCGGTCACCGACGAGTCGGTGGCCCGGCTGCTGGCGCGGGCGACGGCGGGCACGGAGCACGGCCGGGCGCTCGATCTGGGGTGCGGCGAGGGTGGCTGGCTGGTCCGGGCGCTGACCGCGCGACCCGGCTGGCAGGCGGTCGGGGTGGACCTGGACGCGGCGGCCCTGACCCGGGCCCGGCAGACGGCGGAGGCGCTCGGTGTGCAGCGGAGGCTGGGCCTGCACCACGTGGACGCCCGGGAGTTCAGCGATTCCGAGGGCTTCGACCTGGTGCTGAACATCGGTTCCACGCACGCCTTCGGCGGGCTGCTGCCGACGCTGGCCGCCGCTCGGGAGCACCTGGCGCCGGGCGGGCGGGTGCTGGTCGGCGAGGCGTTCTGGGAGCGTGAGCCGAGCCGGTCGGCGTTGGAGGGGCTGGGTGCGGCCCGGGAGGACTACGCGGATCTGGGGACCACCGTCGACCGGGTGGCGGCGGACGGCTGGACGCCGGTGTTCGGGTACGTGAGCAGCCGGCAGGAGTGGGACGACTACGAGTTCTCCTGGACGGGTTCGCTGGCCGAGTGGGCGCTGGACAACCCGGACCACCCGGACGCGGAGGCCGCCCGGGACGCCGCGGACCTGCACCGCGCCGAGTGGCTGCACGGCTACCGGGGGACGCTCGGGTTCGTGACGCTGCTGCTGCGCCTGACCTGAGCGGCCCCCGCCCGGGCAGGACGGGGGCAGGGGCCGGACGGGGCCGCCGCCCCGGCCCCGCTCCCCGGGCTACTTCTGGGTGCGGGCGAGGAAGTCGTCGATCAGCGGGGCGATCTCGGGCAGCTTCTCCTCCAGCGCGAAGTGCCCGGTGTCGAGGACGTGCAGTTCGGCGTCGGGCAGGTCGCGCAGGTAGGCGCGGGCGCCGGGCTCGGTGAAGAACGGGTCGTTGCGGCCCCAGACGATCAGGGTGGGCGGCCGGTGGGTGCGCAGCCACTCCTGCCAGACGGGGTAGAGCGCGACGTTGGAGTGGTAGTCGAGGGCGAGTTCGACCTGGATGTCCTTGCGGCCGGGCAGGTCGAGGGCGTGCTGGTCGAGCGTCCAGCCGTCGGGGGCGACGAGTTCGGGGTCGCCGGTGCCGCCCTCGTACTGGGCGCGGGTGATCTCCAGCGTGAGGATGGCACGGGCGCGTTCGGCGGCGCCCTCGACGCCCGGCCGGTTGGCGATGAACTCCCGTGCCTGGTCGGAGAGCCCCTCCTCGTAGGCGTTGCCGTTCTGGACGACGAGGCCGGTGATCCACTCGGGGTGCCGGGTGGCGAGCCGGAGGCCGACCGGGGCGCCGAAGTCGAAGACGTAGAGCGCGAACCGGTCGAGGCCGAGGGTCCGGCAGAAGCCCTCGACCACGTCGGCCAGGGTGTCGAAGCGGTAGTCGAACGCGCCGGGGGCGGGGCTGTCGCTGTGGCCGAAGCCCGGGTAGTCGGGGGCGATCAGCCGGTAGCGGGTGCCGAGCGCGTCGAACAGCCGGCGGAACTGGTGCGAGGCGGACGGGAATCCGTGCAGCAGCAGGAGGACCGGGGCGTCGGCCGGGCCGGTCTCGCGGTAGAAGACGCGCAGGCCGTCGACGTCGACGTGGCGGTGGTGGATGTGCGGGATCGTCAGCTCGCTCATGCTAACCATTAAACACCATCGAACCGGTTAGGTAAACGGGTCGGGGCCCACCGGGCCGCCGCCACCGGCCGAGCGACCGCCTACCCGCCCCCTCTCATCTCCACCGCCCGCACCGCCACCTGGGCGAGAACCGCCACCACGGCGGCCGCCGTCACCGCGACCGTCACCGCCGCAGCAGCCTCAGCCCGGCCGGCTTGGCGAACTCGAACCGGGTCATCTGTTCGAGGTCCTTCCACCAGCCGAGCGCGCCGGCCGGACGGGCCAGCACCCGCGCGTACAGCTCCTCGAAGGCCGTGGTGACGCTCTCCAGCGAGAAGCGCCCGACCACCCAGTCCCGCCCCCACGCGCCGAGTTCCGCCCGGCGGTCCGGGCCGTCGAGCAGTCCGCGCAACTGCTCGGCCAGGGCCCCCGGCGCGCGCGTGCCGTCACCCAGGCCGTACATGCAGCGGGACGCGTGCGGTTCGACCAGCGGACCCGGCTCGTGCACGGCGGTGTAGCCGGCCGCGCCGTGCACCACCACCGGCTTCCCGAAGGACAGACCGCGCAGCGCCGATCCGCCCATCCCGAGCACGATGTCGGCGGCCTCGTAGGCGGGCCGCGGATCGGCCGACTGGCCCGGGACCAGCACCGCCGCACGGCCGAGCGCCTCGTTGGCGGCGGCCGCGCGGGCGCGCAGCCGCTCCAGGCTGGGCCCGGCCCCCACCACGACCAGCCGGACGCGGGGATCGTCCAGCGCCCGGACCGCGTCGACGGTGAGTTCGGCGCCCGCGTCCTTCTCCAGCGCGGGCACCAGGCGTGTCACGATGACCAGCAGCAACTCGTCTTCCAGGATGCCGTGTTCACGCCGGAAGGCGGCGCCGTCCACCAGACCGGGCGCATCGGTCGCGGTGTTGACCGGCGGCTCGATCAGGCTGACGTCCCGATGGCCGAAGGCCCGGCCGTCGCCCAGCAGTGCGCCCAGGCCGAGCACCAGCGGCTGGTGCCGGGGCAGGCCCCGCAGCATCCGGATGCCGTAGAAGGTGGTGACCACCGGGAGCCGGCCGTAACGCCCGGGCCCGAAGTAGGAGTTGCGGGCCGCCCGGACCTCCCAGGCGTGCATCAGCTGGCTGCCGTGCTCGGCGGCCAGCCGGCCGAGCCGGCGGCGGACCTCGGCGTGCGGGGTGTCGGGCCCGCCCGCGACCACCACGTCCAGGCCGTGCCCGGCGGCGATCTCGACCAGCGGGGCCGGGCCGGCCACGCCCTGGGCGAACAGCACCGGGTCGTGGCCGCGCTCCCGCAGGGCGTGGGCGATGTCGACCGCGTTGAGCTGGGCACCGCCCAGGGCGAGGTTGTTGAGGTGGACGAGCACCCGGACCGGTCCCACGCGTCACTCCTCCCAGCGGTGCGGCACGAACACCGGCGCGGCCAGCACCACGGCGCGCGGCGGGGAGTCCAGCACCGGCCCGAAGACGTCGAACCGGCCGACCGGGTGCCAGCTCATCAGCGTGCCGCCGTCGGTCCTGCCGATGCTGTAGACGCCGGTCCAGAGCGTGTAGCGGCCGCGCGGCAGCGGCAGCCGGGGGATCACGCAGGCGACCCGGTGGTCCCCGCCGGCGAGCCGGATCTCGTGGCTGATCTGGAAGATCGGGCTGGAGGTGCCCTCGCTGACGCCCAGGTGCAGGGTCGCGTCGCCCCGGTAGTCGCCGTCCAGGGTGAGTTCGACGGTCATCGGCTCGTCGGTGGTGAGGCCCTCCCGGTCCTCGCCGCGCACCTCGTGCTTGAGCAGCCGGAGCGGCTCCCCCGCCCGGCCGCCGGCCTCGGACTGCGCCTCGATCGAGTCGCGGTAGCCCGCCATCGCCTCCTTGATCCCGGCGTCCACCCGGATCGACCCCTGCTCCAGCCAGATGCCGCGCCGGCAGATGGACTCCACCGCGGGCAGGTCGTGCGAGACGAAGACGATGGTGGTGCCCTGCTCGGCGACCTCGCGCATGCGGTCCAGGCAGCGCTGCTGGAAGACCGCGTCACCGACCGCCAACACCTCGTCCACCAGCAGGACATGGGGTTCCAGGTAGGCGGCGACGGCGAACCCGAGGCGCATCTGCATGCCGGAGGAGTAGAACTTCACCTGCCGGTCGATCGCACCGCCCAGCCGGGCGAACTCGACGATGTCGTCGAACCGGGTGGCCACCTCGCGTCGCCGCAGACCGAGCAACGCACCGAACAGGTAGACGTTCTCACGCCCCGTCAGATCCGGGTGGATGCCGGCCCGGATCTCGATCAGCGCACCGATCCGGCCGCGCACGTCGATCACCCCGCCGTACGGGTACATCACCCGGGTCAGCATCTTGAGCAGGGTGGACTTGCCCGAGCCGTTGGAGCCGATCAGCCCGACCGAGTCGCCCGGCTCGATGTGCATCGAGATGTCGCGCAGCGCCCAGCGCCACTCCTCGCCCTTCCCGCCGCGCAGCCGGCGGGCCAGGGAATCGACCTTGTCGCGCAGCAGCATCCGCTGCTGGTCGGCCTTGAAGCGCTTCCACACCCGGTCGGTGCGGATGGTTCCCAACGGGAGGTCACCGGTGGCGGTCGGGCTAGGCGACATCGGCGATCCCCGTCTCCAGCTTCTTGAACAGCAGGTAGCCGCCGGCCAGGAACACCACCGAGGAGACCGCCGCGATCGAGGTCAGCGTGGCGTCCGGCGCCCGGCCGTACAGCAGGGCGTCGCGGTAGCCCTCGATCACGGCGCCGAGCGGGTTGATCCCGACGTACACCTCCTGGAGGCGCTCCGGGATCTGCGCCAGCGGGTAGGCGACCGGGGTGGCGAACACGCCCATCTGCGTGATGATCGGCAGCAGGTGCCGCACGTCGCGCAGGTACACCACCGCCACCGAGAGGACCAGCGCGACGCCGTAGGTGAAGGCGAACTGGACGGCCAGCAGCGGCAGGACCCAGAGGAGGGTCGCCGCGGGCGCCGTCCAGAAGACCAGGAAGAGCAGGCCCAGGACGGCGGTGCCGATCAGCATGTCGACGCCGGCGACCAGCATGGTGGCGAGCGGGAAGACCTCGCGGGGGCAGTAGACCTTGTTGAGCAGGCTGAGGTTGTTGGCCAGGCTCAGCGCGCCCTGGTTCATCGTGTTGCTGAAGAACTGCCAGACGATCAGGCCGACGTAGGCGAACAGCGGGTACGCGGCGCCCCCGGTGTCGACGTGGACGGCCCGGCGGAAGACCAGGGTGAAGACGGCGCAGAGCGCGAGCGGGGTGAGCACTGCCCAGGCGAAGCCGAGCACCGCCTGCTTGTAGCGGGCCCGCAGATCGCGTTCGGCCAGCGCGCGCACCAGCTCGCGGGCCGCCCACAACTCCCGGGCCACCCGGGCCGGGCGGAGCCGGCGCTTGAAGACCAGTTCGGCCGGCGGACCGTCGGCGGCCGACGGGTGCCCGGGCGCGGCCGCGGCCGCGCCGCCACGCTCGTCGACGAGCTGCGCGCGTCGTCCCCCCACGGACACCTGCCCTCTCCGGTACCGGCGGTATCGAGAAGCGAGCACGTCAGGGCGGCGGTTGACCCCGCGGCGGTGGCGGCCCGGCCCCCACTGTGGCACACGGTGTGGTCGGCGGGGGTCGGTTCGGTGAAGGTGATCGGCTCGCGGTCGCGGGGGCGGCCGAAAAGGGCGGGTCGGCCGGGAACGGCCGACCCGCCAGGGGTTCGGGAGGGGGCGCCGGGGTCAGTGGCGCTGCATGCGGGGGTGGCGCTGCTGGTCCTGCGCGACCAGGTGGTCGAGCACGTCCGGCATCGCCTCGACACCGCCGGCGTTGGTCGGCGACGTCCGGTACTCGCCCTGCACCACGACGGTGGGCAGCTCGTTGATGCCGTACCGGACGAACAGCGCGACGGCCTCGTCCACGGCCCGCCCGACCTCCTCCGAGCGGTACACCTCGCGGAACCGCTGCGCGTCGACGCCCTGCCGGGCGGCCCAGGAGGCGGTGGTGTCCTCGGTGGTGAGGTCCTCCTCGTTCGAGTGGATCGCGCGGAACGCGGAGGACTGCAGCCGCTCGACCAGGCCGAGCCGCTCCAGCGTGTAGTACAGGCGCGCGTGTCCGCGCTGCGCACCCTCCTCCCGGCTGCCCTGCCAGACGGCCGGCACCCGGCGCAGGTCGACGTCGGCCCGGTGCTTCTCGACCCAGGCCTGGAGCGGCTGTTCGAGCTGCTGGGAGTGGCCGCAGTCGTACCAGAAGAACTCAAGCGCCTCGGTGCGGGCGCTCTCGCGCACCGGCTGCGGCGCGTCGAGACGGACGAACTGGGCACCCTCGCGGGGCGGCTGGTGGGATACGGCGCCGGCCTGCACGGGGCACGCGGCGATCCCTGTGGCGACGGCGAGCAGCAGAGTGGTTCTGAGGATCGACTTCACACCGGGCAGTGTGACGGTGACGGAACGTCATCGGCCAGTCGCCCCGGTGCGTCGGGCCGGGATTCGCCCGAACGGCGCACCCGGCCCGGCGTACCGGGACGCGTCAGCCCCGCCCGTCGTGTCCGCAGACCTCGGTGAAGAGCTCCTGCCAGGCGTCCGCCACCACGTCGAGCTCGCAGTGGGCCAGCGCGTGGACCCGCGCCGCGGCACCGAGCCCGGCGCGGTCACCGGCGAGCACCTTGGCCATCGCCTCGGCGAGGGCGACCGGGTCACCCGGGGTGACCAGCGCGCCGGTGGTGCCGTCCCGCACGACCGAACGGACCCAGCCGACATCGGTGGCGACGGCGGGCAGCCCGGCCAGCGCGGCCTCGATCAGCACCCCCGGCACGCCCTCGCTGTCACTGCTCAGCAGGACCGCGTCGGCGGCCCGGTAGAGCGGGGCGGGGTCCGCGAGGGTCCCCAGGAAATGGGCCCGGGCGGCGGCCGGATGTCGCTCCAGGGCGGCGCGCTGCGGGCCGTCGCCCGCCACGGCCAGCCGGACGTCGGGAAGGCGGTCGAGGGCTTCGAGGGCGACGTCCAGCCGCTTCTCGGGGGAGATCGAGCCGAGCCAGGCGACCAGCAGGCCGTCCGGCGGCAGGCCCAGGGACTGCCGGGCGGCGCGCCGGTCGGCCTCGCCCGCGGCGGGCGGGTACCGGTCGGCCGCACGGGCGTTGGGGATGGTGCGCACGCGCGCGGCGGGCAGCCGGAAACGCTCCACCAGCACCTCCCGGGCCTCGTCGGCGAGCGCGGTGACGGCCGCGGCGCGGCGCAGCAGGGTTCCAGTGCGCAGGCGGCGCAGCGGGCTCGCCGTCCAGTGCCGGGGGTCGCCGATGGAGACGTAGACGAACGGGGTGCGGGTGCCCGCCAGGGCGAGGGCGCAGGCGGGGAGGGTGGTGGATCCGTGCGCGACGACGAGGTCGGCGGTGCGGGCGGCGGTGCGCAGGGCGGCGAGGGTGCGGGGGTGCAGGCGGCCGGGGCCGAGCACGGCGGTGGCCCGGGTGTCGGCGGCGTCGGGGTGGGCGTCGGGGTGCGGGGCGAGGGCGCGCAGCGCGGAGGCCTGGCCGCGTCGGCGGAGTTCGCGGTGGAGGTCGCGGGCGAGGTTCTGCGCGCCGCGGCGGCGGGGGTCGGTGACGAGGTGCAGGATGCGGGGGCGGGTTCCGGCCGTCCTGACCGGTGTCGCTTCAGGCATGGGAACGACCTTGGCACAGGGCCCCGCGCCCGGACGACCCCTGGGCATAACCCGGCGGTGGTCCGTTGGTCGGCGCGGGTACTCCCGGCGGGCGCCGGTCGGGTGCCGTGGTGCGCCCGTCGGCGGGTCCGCGCGCCCCTCCCGGCGCCGTCGGGCGCCCCCGTCCCCGCCGGTCCGGCCGCTCCGCCGGTACTCGCCGGTAGCCGCCCGGTCCCTCGGCCGGCCGCGGACCGGCCGCGGGACCGGTCGACACCGGGCCGTCCTGGCCGATTCGCTGGCGGGCACCGGCCGCGACCTGCGATGCTGAGCGGCAGTCAGGGCGCCGTCCCGGCACGGGAGACCGGGCGCGCCCAGGAGGGCGGGGGTTGGCCTGTGCATGTGCTCTATGTGATCGACAGCGTGAGCCGGGTCGGTGGGGCCGAGCAGGGCCTGGTGGCGATGGCACCCCAGCTGGTGCGGGCCGGTGTCCGCCTCGACATCGCGTACCTCAAGGACTCGCCCGGCGGCTTCCAGTCGGAGCTGACCGCGGCCGGCGCCGACGTGTTCGGGGTCGGCCGGCCCACCCGGCGGCAGAGCCTCGCCGCGCTGCACCGGCTGGTCCGCGAACGCCGGCCGGACCTCCTGCACACCACGCTGTACGAGTCGGACGTGCTCGGCCGGGCCGCCGCGCTCGCCGCCCGCACACCGGTCGTGACCAGCCTCGTCAACGCCGCGTACGGGCCCGAGCACCGCAACGCGCGCGGGCTGAGCCCCTGGAAGGTGCGGGCGGCACAGGCCGTGGACGCGACGACCGCGCAGGGCACCCGGCGGTTCCACGCGCTCACCCGGTACGTGGCCGGGGCGATGGCGCGCCGGCTGCGCGTGCCGTCGCAGCGGATCGACGTGGTGCCGCGGGGGCGGGACCCGCTGCTGCTGGGCACGGTGACGCCGGAGCGGCGGGCCGCCGTGCGGTCGGCCCTGGAGCTGCCGCAGGACGTGCCGGTGGTGCTGGCGGCGGCCCGTCAGCAGTACCAGAAGGGCCTGGACGTCCTCCTGGAGGCGTGGCCGGCGGTGCTGCGCGCGGAACCGGAGGCGGTGCTGCTGCTGGCCGGCAGCGAGGGCGGCGAGACGGAGCGGCTGCGGGCGCTGGCCGGGACGACGCGCGGCGTGCGGTTCCTGGGGCCGCGGGACGACGTGTTCGACCTGATGGCGGCGGCCGACGCGCTCGCGGTGCCGTCGCGCTGGGAGGGGCTGGGCAGCGCGGCCATGGAGGCGATGGGGATCGGGGTGCCGCTGGTCGCCGCCGACGTCCCGGCGCTGCGCGAGACCGTCGGGTCGGAGGACTACGCACGGCTGGTGCCGCCGGAGCGGCCGGCCGCGCTGGCGGAGGCGCTGGTCGACACGCTGGAGGACCGGGCCTCGGCGCGGGTGCGGGCGAAGGCGGCCCGGGCGCGGTTCCTGACCTCGTTCACGCTGCAGCAGGTGTCGGCGCAGATGGTCGGGTTCTACGAGCGCTCGCTGCGGCTGCGGACGGTCTGAGCCGGTCGGGACGGTCTGAGCTGGTCGGGCGGCCCGACCGGCGTGCCGTGCCGCAGCCGGGCGACCCCGGCGCGGTGCCTCCCCCGGCCGGGCGGGCGGGCCGTCCGGGGGCACTCCGGGGGCACTCTGTCCGGATCCGGGCGGTCGTGGCCCGTTGTGCGGGAACCTCCCGGCCCAGTATCGCCAAAGCGGTTGCGCCGCACGTCGCGGCTCGGGAAGCATCGCCAGGAGGACCGGCGGGGGCGGCGGTCAGTGCGCCGGCGCACGGCCGGGCCGGGTCTGCGGGGAGCGCGTCGCCGGGACGTCCACCGCGAGTCGTCAGGGGGGCGGGTTGCGACATCGGCCGAGGGATTCCACCGTACCCGGGCGGCCGGACCGTGCCACCGGTCCGGACAGTGCCGGCAGTACCCCGACCCACCGCACTCCCCGACGGGAGCCGGACGGGCGCTGAACAGCACCACCGCACCACGAACGCGAGGGGATCCGACCGGTGGAACCGGCAAACCACTTCACCGTCCTGCGGCGGTACTGGCGGCTGCTCGCCGGCTGCACGCTCGCCGCGCTCCTCGTCGGCTGGCTGCTGACCCCCGCCGGCGACACGGTGGACAACGCCAGATGGAAGTGCAAGGTCGCCATCACGCCGGTCGCGGGGGCCGGTGACACCGTGCGGGCCGACCAGGTGCTCTCCTACGCGCAGGGGGCCGACGTCGCCACGGCCGCCGCCAAGCAGCTCGGCATCGCCGACGCCGCCGCGGTGATCGCCCGCCGGACGGTCACCGCCGACAGCGCCCAGATGCTGACCATCGCCACCACCGGGCCGACCCGGCAGACCTGCTCCGACCTCGCCACCGCCTACTCGGCCGCCATCATCAAGGGCTACAGCGACGAGTCGGCCCGCAGCGCCGCCGAGACCATCAGGAGGCTCCAGGCCCAGGCCGACGAGCAGCAGCGGCAGCTGAACGACATCCAGCAGCAGTTCACCCGCGCCCCGGCCGCCGACCAGCCCAAGCTCCAGCCCAAGCTGACCTCGGCCACCACCGCGCTGACCACCACCCTCACCACGATCAGCAAGCTGCAGAACGCCGCCCAGACCGACGCCATCCAGCAATGGGGCAGCATCGACGCGCGGCAGGGGAACAGCAACCCGCTCTCCTCCCCCAGCCGGAGCGTGCGCCTCGGCCTCGCGGTGGCGCTCGGGCTCGCACTCGGCGTGGTCTCCGCGCTGATGCTCAGCCGGATGGACACCCGGCTGCGCACCCGCAACGCCGTCGAGGAGGCGTTCAACCTGCCGGTGATCGGCGAGGTGCCGCAACTCTCCCGCCGGCTGCGGCGGCTGCGCGAACCGCTGGTCCGCGCCCGGCCCTCCGACCCGGCCGCCGAGGCCTACCGCTCGCTCCGCTCGACCCTGCTGCTCACCGGGCCGGACTCGCTCGCCCGGCCGGCCGGCGGGGAGGGGTGGGACCCGGCGGAGACCGTCTCGCGGCGGCTCGCCGAGCCGGCCCCGGTGGTGCTGGTCACCTCCGGCACCAGCCGCGACGGCCGGACCACCACGATCGCCAACCTGGCCGCCGCACTCGCCGAGACGGGCCGCGAAGTCCTCGTCCTGGACTGCGACTTCCGGCACCCCGAACTGCACGCCCACCTCGGGGTCGGCGACGGTCCGGGCATGGCCGAGCTGCTCAGCGGCGAACGGCTGGGCGAGCTGGACGACCTGATCCGGCCCACCAACGTCGAGGGCGTCTCACTGATCACCGGCGGGCACGCCACCGCGTACCCGGCCGCGCTCGTCCTGCGTGCCGCCGAGGTGCTGCGCCGGGCCCGCCGGCACGCGGACGTCATCCTGGTCGACACCTCCCCGCTGCTGCACGCCAACGACGCCTACGACCTGGTGCAGCACGCGGACGCGGTGCTGGTCACCGTACGCAGCGGAAACGTCACGCCGGAACAGGCGGACCGGGTGGCGGAGTTGCTCTCCCGCACCGGTGTCCCGGTGGCCGGGGTGGCGCTGCTCGGGACCAACGGGCGGCCCTCCGGACGGCGGCGGCGCGGCACCACGGGCGGCGGGACCGCCGCACCGGCCGGACGGGGCGGGCAGCAGCCCGCGCCGCCGCGTCCGGCCGGGCCCGCGACGGAACGGGCCGACGAACGGCAGGGCGATCGGCAGGGCGAGCGGGCCGGCGAACACGGGGTCGGGCGCGGGGGCGGACGGGCGACGCCCAGTTGGGCCCGGCGCGCGCCCGGTCCCGGCGACGGGCCCGAGCCCGAGCACGGACCGGGGCGCGGGCCCGAGCACGGTTCGGCGTACGGGTCCGAGCACGGACCGGGAGGCGGTGCGCAGCACGGTGCGGCGGGCGCCGCGCGGTACGAGTCGCCCTACGGGCCGGAACACGGCCCGCGGACCGGGGCCTGGGGCGCCGACGGCCACGGCGGCAGCGACCGCACCGGTCGGCCCGCGCGCGGCGCGAGCGGGGCCAGGGGGGTCAACGGCGTGAACGGCCACGGCCCGCACCCCCCAGCCGCCGGCGCCGGGCCCGGCTCCGGCTCCGGCTCCGGCCACAGCTCCGGTCACGGCGGCGACCACGGCGAGCCGGCCCTGCTGCGCGATGCGGAGGAGCGGTGACCGATCCGGTGCGCGACCCGCTGCACGACCCACCGGACGACCCGACCGGCGAACCGGGCGACGGCGCGGCGGACGGCCCCCCGCACCCGGCGGCGCACCGGCGACCGGGCCGCCCGCCGGCCGAACCCACCCGGGTGCTCTGGCTGGCCAAGGGCCTCGGCCGCGGCGGCGCCGAGCAGCTGCTGCTCAACTGCGCCCGCCACGCCGACCGTTCGCGCTACCGCATCGAGGTCGCCTACGTGCTGCCGTGGAAGGACGCGCTCGCCCCGGCGCTCACCGAGGCGGGCGTCACCGTGCACTGCCTGGGCGGCGTACCCGGCACCCCCGGCCGGGCCGACCCGCGCTGGCCGCTGCGGCTGCGCCGGCTGCTCGCCGACCGCCGCTACGGCCTGGTCCACACCCACATGCCCGTCCCGGCGGCCGCCGTCCGGCTGCTCTCGCCCACGGTCACGCCGGCGCCGCGCCTGGTGCACACCGAGCACAACGTCTGGGACCGCTACCGCCCGGCCACCCGCTGGGCGAACGCGCTGACCTACCGGCGCAACGACGCGGTGATCGCCGTCTCGCACGCCGTCGAGCGGACCATCCCCGCGGACCGGCGCCGCCCCGGCGACTGGGTGTCCGTGGTGCACCACGGACCGGACCTCGCCGGCGCCCCCGGGGGACCGGCCGCCCGCGCCGCCGCCCGCACCGAACTCGGGCTCCCGGAGGACGCGTTCGTGGTCGGCACGGTCGGCAACCTGACCCCGAAGAAGGACCAGGCCACCCTGCTCGCCGCGCACGCCGCACTGCTCCGGCGGCATCCGCGGGCCCGGCTCGTGGTGATCGGCGCCGGACCACTGGAGGCTCGACTGCGCGCCCGGGCCGCCGAACTCGCCCCGGCGGACACCGTCGTGTTCACCGGGTCGCGCTCCGACGTCCCCGAACTGCTGCCCGCCTTCGACGTGTTCACCCTGAGTTCACGCCAGGAGGGCCTGCCGGTCGCCCTGATGGAGGCGATGACGAGCGGGCTGCCCGCCGTGGTCACCCGGGTCGGCGGGATGCCCGAGGTGCTGGACGACGGCGGCCAGGGGTTCCTGGTGCCCCCCGGCGATCCGGCCGCCCTGGCCGACGCCCTCGCCCGGCTCGCCGAGGACCCCGGGCTGCGCGCCCGGCTCGGCGCGGCCGCCCGCGAACGGTCGGAGCGGTTCGACGTGGCCGGCGCCCAGCGGGCCGTCGAGGCGGTGTACGCCCGGGTCCTGCTGCGCTGAGCCCACCGGCCCCACCGGCCCTGCCGACCCCACCGTCCCTGCCGGAGTACCGAGTCGCCCCGTTGCCCCCGACCACCGATGGGAGAGCGAGTCCGGACGTGAGCCCCCTGCCCGCCCCCGCCGAGCTGACCTTCCGCCCGCTCGCCGAGACCGACCTCCCCGCGGTGCTCGACCTGCTCACCGCCTCCCTGGCAGGCGGCCCGACGGGCACCCGCACCGCCGGGTTCTTCGCCTGGAAGCACCGGCTCAACCCGTTCGGAGCGAGCCCCGGACTGCTCGCCGAGACCGCCGACGGACGGGTGGCCGGCGTCCGGCTGTTCCTGCGCTGGCAGTGGCACCGGGGGCGCGACGCCCGCCCCGTGACCGCGGTCCGCCCGGTGGACACCGCGACCCACCCGGACTTCCGGGGCCGGGGCGTCTTCCGCCGGCTCACCACGGACCTGCTCGACCAGGTCGCCGGGGACACCGATCTGGTCTTCAACACGCCCAACGGCAACAGCCTGCCCGGCTACCGGGCGATGGGCTGGCAGGAGCTGGGCAGGGTCCCGGTCGCGGTCCGGACCGTCCGCCCGGCCGCCTTCGCCCGCGGCGTGCGCGCCGCACTGGCCCGCCGCCCGGCCGGTCCCGCCGGTCCCCCGGACTGCCGACTGCCCGGCGCCGACGAGTGGTTCGCCGCCCAGCCGGGCGCCGGAACGGGCGGCCCGCTGGCCGAACTGCTCCGCGAGCGGGCCGCCGCCGACGCGGACGACGACCGCCTCGCGGTCCGGCGCACCCCGGAACTCCTGCGCTGGCGCTACGGCCTGGCCCCCGGACTGGACTACCGGGTGCTCAGCTGCCACCGCGGCGGCGAACTCACCGGCCTGGCCTTCGGCCGGCCCCGACGGCGCGGCCCGCTGGCCGAGTTCACCCTCGCCGACGTCGTCGTCCGCCCCGGCGACCGGGACAGCGCCGCCCGCCTGCTGCGCGCCGCCGCCCGCGAATCCGGGTGCGACCACGTCGCCACCCACCTCTCCCCCGGCACCGAGGCCGCCGCGGCCGCGCTGCGGACCGGCTACCTGCGCGCCCCGCGCACCGGCATGACCCTGGCCGCCCGCACCCCGACCGGCCCCACCCCGCTCACCCTCGCGGACTGGCGGTTCAGCCTCGGCGACCTGGAGGTGTTCTGATGCCGGGGGTGCCGGGAGTGCCAGGGGCGCCGGGGGCGTCCGCGCCGCCCGGGGCCGCCCCGCGCGGCACCCCCCGGCCACCGGCCCGGGGCGGGCGGCCCCGGTCCGCGTCCCCCCGGGCCGCCCTGAGCCGCCTCCCCTGGCCCTCCGCCCTCGCCGCCGCCCTGGTCACCGGCTACGTGACGGTCTTCGTCCTGGCCTCGGCGCACACCTCGTACGACACCTGGGGCGCACTGCTCATCCTTCCCGCACTGATGGCGGTGAGCACGCCGGTCCTGGCCCGGATCGCCGCCGCCAACCCCGAACGGAACGTCTTCCGGCTGCTGCTCCTGGCCATGGCCGCCAAGCTGCTCTGCTCCTTCCCCCGCTACCTGATGGCCTTCGTGCTGTACGGCGGCGCCGCCGACGCGAAGATGTACCACCGGAAGGGCACCGAACTCGCCGCCTACCTCGACCAGGCCGACCTGTTCGCCGGGATCCACTACGACCTCGGCATGAAGGTGGCCGGCACCGGCTTCGTCGTCATCCTCACCGGCGTGGTGTACGCGGTCACCGGGCCCTCGCTGATCGGCGGCTTCCTGGTCTTCTCGTGGCTGGGCTTCTGGGGCCTGCTGCTGTTCTGGCGGGCCCTGCAGATCGCCTTCCCCGAGGCGGACACCCGCAAGTACGCGAAGCTGGTCTTCTTCCTGCCGTCCCTGCTGTTCTGGCCGTCCAGCATCGGCAAGGACGCCTGGATGATGTTCTGCCTGGGCCTCACCACGTACGGCACGGCCCGGCTGCTGGACCGCCGGTTCGGCGCCTTCGCCTGCATCGTGCTCGGCTCGCTGGGCACCGCGATGGTCCGCCCGCACGTCACCGCACTCGCGGGGGCCGGGCTGATGGTCGCGTACGTGCTCCGCCGGCGGCCGCGGCAGGTGAGCGCGCTCGGGCCGCTGCGCACCATCCTGACCGCGGTGGTGCTGGGCGCGATGGCGGTGCTGGTGCTGCAGCAGGTCTCCGCCTTCTTCGGGACCGACGGCACCGGCGGCGACGCCGTCAACCAGGTGCTCTCGGAGACCTCCCGGCGCACCAGCCAGGGCAACTCGATGATCAACGCGACCGCGCCCGAGGACGCCGCACCCGAGTTCGGCCTCAACCCGGCGGGGCTGCCGGTCGCCGTGATCAGCGTGCTGTTCCGGCCCTTCCCGTTCGAGGCGTCCAACGTCCAGAACCTGATCCAGTCGGTGGAGTGCTTCGCGCTGCTGGTCATGTTCATCCGGGCCTGGCCGCGGCTGAGCCGGGTGCCGAGGCTGTTCGTGCAGCGCTCGTACGTGGCCTTCGCCGCCGTCTACACGCTGCTGTTCTGCTGGGCCTTCTCGACCATCAACAACATGGGCATCCTGTCGCGCGAGCGCGTCCAGGTGCTGCCGATGGCACTGGTCCTGCTGGTCGTCCCGGCCACCGCCGCGACGCGCGGGGCCGTGGCGAGCCGGCGCCCGCCGCCGGTCTGGCGGGTCTCACCGGGCCAGTGGGGCGCCCGGCGGGCCGCGCCCGCAGCGGTGCCGGCGGCGCCCCCGTCCGCGTCGCGCCCGCCGCGGTCCGCACACCCGCCGGCCGGCTCCGCGGCCGTGCCACCACCCGAGCCACCGCCTTCCACGCCGCCCGCCCCACCGCCCGCCCCACCGCCTGCGGCACCGCCCGCCGCACCGCCCGGACGGCGGCAGTCGCCGCCGGCCCGGCCGTCACCGTCCCAGGGGGGATCACCCGCGCCATGAGCACCGACACCCTTGCCCTGCCCGCCGCCCTCGGCGGCGCCGCCGCCTTCCCGGACGGGCTGCCGCTCACCCGGGTCCAGGTCCCCGACCGCGCCGCGCTGCTGGAGCGGCTCGGCACCGTGCTGGACAGCGGTCAGCTGACCAACGGCCGCACCGTCGCCGAACTGGAGGAGGCCGCGGCCGAGTTGCTGGAGGTGCCGCACGTGGTGGCGGTCTCCAGCTGCACCGCCGGCCTGATGCTGGTGCTGCAGGCGGCCGGCGTCGGCGGCGGACGGCCGGTGGTGATGCCCGGCTTCACCTTCTCCGCCACCGCGCACGCCGCCCACTGGGCGGGCGGCACCCCGGTGTTCGCCGAGGCCCGCGCATCGGACATCACCCTCGACCCGGAGGACGCCGCCGCCCGGCTGGCCGCCGCCGACCGCCCGGCCGCGCTGATGGCCACCCACGTCTACGGCACGCCCTGCCAGGTCGAGCGGCTCCAGGAGGTCGCCGACGCCGCCGGTGTGCCGCTGGTGTACGACTCGGCGCACGGCTTCGGCAGCCGCCGCAGGGGCGTGCCGATCGGCAACTTCGGCTACGCCGAGGTGTTCTCGATGAGCCCGACCAAGATCGCGGTGGCCGGCGAGGGCGGTCTGGTCGCCACCCACGACGCCGGCCTCGCCCGGCGGCTGCGCACCGCCCGCGACTACGGCAACCCGGGTGACTACGACACCCTGTTCCCCGGCCTCAACGCCCGGATGAGCGAGCTGCACGCGGCCGTCGGCCTCAACTGGCTGGCCGGGCTGCCCGAGCGGGTGGCCCACCGGGGCGCGCTGGTGGGCGAGTTCGCCGCCGTGACGGCCGGTCTGCCCGGCCTGCGACTGGCCCTGCCGGAGGACGGCGACACGTCGACCTTCAAGGACCTCACGCTCATCCTGGACGCCGCCGGGTTCGGCCTAACCGCGCGCCAACTCGCCGACGCGCTGCGGGCCGAGGGCATCGACTCGCGCCGCTACTTCCACCCGCCGGTGCAGCGCCAGCGGGCCTACGCCCACCTCGGCCAGGCCGACGCCCTGCCGCTCACGGACCGGCTCGCCGACTCGGTGCTGACCGTGCCGCTCTGGTCCCAGATGGACGCGCCCACCGTCCGCCGGATCGCCGGTGCCGTGGTCCGGATCCAGCCGTACGCGGAGCGTCTGCGCGCCGCCTGACCCGGCCGCCCCCGGTTACGCACATCGGGTGAACGCGGCTGGACCGCGGGCCCACCCGGTCGGCAGGATGTCCGGCCGGGGCCCGTGGTCCCATCCCGCCCTCCCCCGTACGGATTTGGAGTACCCGGTGCTCAAGGGATTCCGCAGCTTCCTGCTGCGCGGAAACGTCGTCGACCTCGCGGTCGGCATCGTGATCGGCGCGGCCTTCACGGCCGTGGTCACCGGGTTCGTGACGGCGTTCCTCACGCCGTTGATCGGGGTCGCGACCGGCGCGGTCGGCGACTTCACCCAGAAGACCTTCGCGGTGGCCGGCACCCGGTTCCCGTACGGCGTCTTCGTCAACGCGGCGATCAGCTTCGTGCTGGTCGCGGCGGTGATCTACTTCATCGTGGTGGTGCCGGTCGGCAGGCTGCAGGCGCGGCTGGACGGGGACAAGCCGGTTCCCGCCCCCAAGGCGGACTGCCCGGAGTGCCTGAGCAGCATCCCGGTCGCGGCGGTGCGCTGCTCCTTCTGCACCTCCGAGGTGGCCGGCCGGCCGGGCTTCCCCGCCCAGGCGGCGCACCAGGCCCACCAGGCGCCCCACCAGCCCGTCCACGAGGCGGCGGCGCAGTCGGTACAGCCGCGCTGACCGGCCCGGGGCCGCGGCCCCGCGGGGCCGGCCGGGAGACCGGGGGCCTCACGGGGACTTTATCCCCGAAACATTCACGAGCCCCCGTCGCGCTGTCGGCGGGGGCTCGAAAGTGCCGGCGCACAACCCGTCCGCAGAACTTTCTCCGACCGGTCCCGAACCGGCTACCGGCCGGTCACCGCACGGCCCTTCGACGACACCGTCCGGACATCGTTCGAGTCCGCACCCTTCTCCGAAGGTGGCCAGAACTAGCCGCCAGAATGTCCGTTCTTCACACTTTCGAAACTTTTGTTCGGGCGAAGCTTGTGTAAACACTCGAACTGCTCGGCCTCCCACTCTCCTCAGCAGGCTCGTTGTGGGCTTACCGTATGCCCCATGACCTCGCCCCGCTCCTACGACGGAGTCGGCTACCCCTCTCCGTCCTTCTCCTCCGGCACGCCCATCTACGACAGCCTCGTCGCAGAGCGCGGAGTCCCGCAGATCGCGCCCATCAACGTGCCGGCCGCCCTGCCGCCGGCCCTCTCGTCCGGTTACGGATCCGGCCTCTCCGGCCAGTCCTACGACAACCGGTACGGCACCGGGTACGACACCCCCGGCGGCAACCTCCCCGCCCTGCCGCCCGCCCGCCTCGCCCTGGGCCCCGGCCCGAGCAGCGCGCCCTCCTCCGGCCCCGCGACCACGTACATCCCGGCGCAGACCGCGCCCGCGTACGCCGCCGCGCCCCAGCCGCCCGTCCCCGGCTACGGCGGCCCCCAGCCGTACCTGCCCGGCCAGCGACCGCAGGCCCCCGCCCCCGGCTTCTCGCAGGCCACCACCGGCGGCTACCAGCCGTCCGGCGGCCAGAGCTTCGGCGGCCAGAACACCTTCGTCGGCGGCCACGGCCAGCAGACCTTCGGTGCTCAGCCGGCCGGCGCCCCGGGCGGCCCGCAGCACCCCGCCGGCCAGCCGCAGGGCGGCGCGCCGTCCTTCGGCGCCCCGCAGGGCTTCGGCGGCCCGACCCCCGGCGGCCAGGGCTTCACCGGGTCCGGCTTCAACGGCGCGGGCGACCAGTCGTTCGGCGGTGCGCAGCTGCGCCCGGCCGTCACCCCGGTCGCACCGGTCCGCCCGATGCAGCCGCAGCGCCCGGCCCCGTACGGGGAGCCCGGCCAGTTCCAGCAGGGCTACCAACCGCAGGGGCAGAACTACTGATCCCAGACCACTGAACCAGGGCCGACCCCATCCGGCCCGCACCCGCACCACCTGAGCACCACCCGGCGTACCCAAGGCGTCGGGCGTACGGAGAAACGGGTCATCCACGGACCGCCCGGAACGCCGCCCCACCGGCGTCCCGGGCGGTCCGTGCGCATTCCGGCGGCGCCGCGGGGCGGGGACCGCGCGGCGCCCGCCCGGGCCGGTGGGGGGCGGGCCGGCGAGAGGCGCGGGAGGGGCGCCGGGAGGACGGTCCGGAGCGGGCGGCGCGAGGGGCGCGCGCACCCGCCGCCGGGCTGACTCCGGCGCGATCGGTGCTGGCAGGATGGGGGAATGCAGCTCTCCGGACTCCACGTCTACCCCGTCAAGTCGATGTACCGTCTGAGCCCCGACAGCGCCCGGGTCGAACCGTGGGGCCTGTCCGGCGACCGCCGCTGGATGCTCGCCGACGCGACCGGGCGGTTCGTGACCCAGCGCGAGAACGCCGCCCTCGGCCGGATCCGCACCGAGCTCCTCGCCGACGGCACACTCGTCCTGACCGCTCCCGGGGGCGCCCGCGCCGAGATTCCCGCGCCCTCCGCGGCCCTCGGCGACCAGCTCGCCGAGGTGGAGGTCTGGGGCACCCGCTTCCGGGCCGCCGAGGCCGCCAAGGAGGCCCGGCTGTGGATCGAGGAACACGTGGGCGACTACCGCCTGGTGCACCTGGACGACCCGCGGGCCCGGCCGGTCGACCCGGCGTTCTCCGCCCCCGGCGACACCGTCTCGATGGCCGACGGGTTCCCGCTGCTGCTCACCACCACCGCCTCGCTGGCGCGGCTCAACGCGCTGATCGCCGCCGATCACCCGGAGGGCCACGAGGAGCTGCCGATGGAACGGTTCCGCCCCAACGTGGTCGTCTCCGGCGGCGAGCCCTGGGCCGAGGACGGCTGGCGCCGGATCCGGATCGGGGAGCTGACCTTCCGGGTGGTCAAGCCGTGCGGGCGCTGCGTGGTCACCACCACCGACCAGGAGAGCGGCGAACGGCGCGGCCCCGAGCCGCTGCGCACCCTGGCCCGGCACCACCGGCTGATCAAGAAGGCCGCGTTCGGGCAGAACCTGATCCCCGAGCGCCCGGCCGGTGTCGAGGGCGACGTGCTCGGCACCCTGCGGATCGGCGACGAGGTCGAGGTGCTGGAGGACGGCGCGCAGTGGCCCGCCGACCGGCCGGCGGACCGGCCGGCCTGACGCCCGCCCGGCCACGGCTCCCGTGGCCCCGCATGGGGAGGGAGCGCGGTCCGTACCCGCGTACCGGAACCGGAAGTGTGCGCGCTCGTTGAAGCATGTGGTGAACCCGCGACGGTCCCCGGTCCGCGGGGCGGCGGACGGGCCGGAGCACCCGTCCGGGCGCGCTACGGTGGGCGGACGGCCCGCGCACCCGCGTGCACCGCTCCCGGAGGCGTCCCACGTGGGTGAAGCCGCGCCCGCGCGCGTCAGGTCCGTAGATCGCCGGCTCGATGAAGGTGGGACGACAGACCGTCATGGCTGAGCACAGGGTTCGGGTCACCCAGGACAGCGCATCCCGCTGGCGACGCCGCGCCGGCGAGTACGACACGCTCGCGGAGGCCCTGGCGGCCGCCGAACCGGGCGACACCGTCACGGTGCGGCCGGGCACCTTCCGGGAGAACGTCGTCCTGGACAAGCCGGTCACGATCGTTCCCGCCCAGGGCCCCGGCACGGTCCGGATCGACCCGCCGGGCGGGGTGCCGCTGACGGTCACCGCCGCCGCGACCGTCCGCGACCTGGTGATCGAGGGCAGCGACAGCTCCGTCCCGGCGGTGCTGGTGACCGGGGAGGCGGCCGCGCCCTCGTTCACCGGCTGCCGGGTGGAGACCCGTTCGTCCGCCGGTGTGGAGGTGACCGGGGGCGCCCGGCCCACCCTGCGGGGCTGTGTGGTGGCCAACCCGACCGGGCTCGGCCTGCGGCTGCGCGGCGCGGGCACCGCGGCCGCGTTCGAGGACTGCGAGGTGTCCGCCGCCGGCCAGGCCGGGCTGGCCGTGCTCGGCGGCGCCACCGCCGCCCTCGACCGCTGCCGGGTGCACCACGCCGCCGGCGCGGGCGTCCTGCTCTCCGATCCGGGCAGCGCGGCCGAACTGACCGGCTGCGAGATCTACGAGATCCGGGGCAGCGGCGTCCAGGCCGAGTCGCAGGCGGGCGGGCGGCTGGTCGACTGCGACATCCACCGGGTCACCGGCAACGGGCTCACCCTGGACGGCGAGGCCGAGCTGGTGCTGACCGGCTGCCGGGTGCACGACCTGCCCGAGAACGGCGCCGACCTGCGCGGCCGGGCCCGGCTCAGCCTCGCGAACTCCACCGTGAGGGACTTCGGCCGCGGGGCGCTCTCGGTCTGGGACCAGGGCACCGAGGCGACCGCCGAGTCGTGCGAGATCCACGGCTCGACCGGCGAGTACCCGGCGCTCTGGGTCAGTGACGGCGCCCGGCTCACGCTCACCGACTGCGCGCTGCACGACCTGCCGGACGCGCTGTTCGTCCTGGACCGCGACTCCGCGGCCGTCGCGGAGGGCTGCTCGTTCAGCCGGATCCGCAGCTCGGCGGTCTCGGTCAGCGGCGGCGCGACGGTCAACCTCACCGGCTGCCGGGTCCAGGAGGCCGGCACCGGGCTCTGGTTCCGCGACCACGGCAGCGGGGGCCTGCTGCGGGACTGCGAGATCTCCGACGTGGCGACCGGCGTGATCGTCACCAAGGGCGCCGACCCGGTGCTGCGCGACTGCACCGTCCGGGCCGGATCGGACGCCGGCGTCTACGTCTCGGCGCAGGGCCGGGGCACCTTCGAGGACTGCCGGGTCTCCCACGGCAAGGGCTTCGGCTTCCACATCATCGACGGCTGCCGGACGGTGCTGACCAGGTGCCGGGCCGAGCAGAACGAGCGGGCCGGCTTCGAGTTCTCCGAACCGGGCCCGGTGGTGGACGGCTGCACCTCGGACGACGTGGTGGCGGCGCCCGCGCCGGCGCTCGACCTGCCGGCCCCCCGCGCCACCCAACTGACCGCCGCCGCGGTGTCGTTGGCCTCCTCCGCCCCGGCCGCCGCGGCGATCGGACCGATCCCCGACTGCCGGCCGGCCGACGAGGCGCTCGCCGAGCTCGACGGCCTGGTGGGCCTCGCCACCGTCAAGCAGGAGGTGCGGACGCTGATCGACCTGATCTCGGTCGGCCGCCGCCGCAGGCAGGCCGGGCTGAAGGCGCCCTCGCTCCGCCGCCACCTGGTCTTCACCGGCGCCCCCGGCACCGGCAAGACCACGGTGGCCCGGCTCTACGGCGAGATCCTGGCCTCGCTCGGCGTGCTGCAGCGCGGCCACCTGGTCGAGGTGGCGCGGGTCGACCTGGTCGGCGAGCACATCGGCTCGACCGCGATCCGCACCGCCGCGGCCTTCGACCGGGCGCGCGGCGGGGTCCTCTTCATCGACGAGGCGTACACCCTGGCCCCCGAGGACGGCGCCCGCGACTTCGGCCGGGAGGCGATCGACACCCTGGTGAAGCTGATGGAGGACCACCGGGACGAGGTGGTGGTCATCGTGGCCGGCTACACCGCGGAGATGGAGCGCTTCCTCTCCGCCAACCCCGGTGTCTCGTCGCGCTTCTCACGGACCGTGGGCTTCCCCGACTACTCGGCGGACGAGCTGCTCCAGATCGCCCGGGCCCAGTGCGCCGAGCACGAGTACGCCCTCCCGGACGACACCGCGAGTGCCCTCCTGGCGCATTTCGCCACGATCGAGCGCGGCCCCAACTTCGGCAACGGCCGCACCGCCCGACAGGTCTTCGAGACCATGGTCGAACGCCACGCGATGCGCGTCGCCCAGCTCGCCGACCCGTCGACGGAGGAGCTCCAACTCCTCGTCCCCGCCGACCTGCCGGCCGCCCGGCTGCCGTAGCCGGGTGGGGGCGCCCCGGCGGGCGTCCCCACCGGGCGCCGGCCGTCAGCCGCCCGCGGCCGTCCCGTCCACGCCCCCCGTCCCGTCCGCGCCCTCCGTCCCACCCACGCCCTCCGCCCCGCCGGCCGGCTCCCCCAGCATCACGGCGACCAGCAGCTCCAGCCGCCGCCGCGCGAAGTCCGGGCGCAGCCGGCCGCCCCGGGTGAGGGTGGCCAGCCCGTGCAGGGCGGTCCAGACCACCTCGGTGAAGGTCTCCGGGTCCCGCGTGCCGGCGACCGCCGCGACCGGGCCGGCCAGGGCCGCGAAGGCCTCCTTGAGCGGGGCGGGCGAGTCCGGGCGCCCGAACGGCAGGTCCGTGGCGAGGGTGAACATGGCGTCGTAGAGCGCGGGACCGGCGGCCGCGAAGGCCGCGTAGGCGTCGACGACGGCGGCGAAGCCCGCGGCCGGACCGTCGGCCTCCCGTGCCGCGGCGCGCAGGTCGGCGGCGAGTTCGGCGAATCCCTCCAGCGCGACGGCGGCGACGATCGCGTCCCTGTTGGCGAAGTGGGTGTAGAGCACCGGCTGGCTGTACTCGATGCCGCCGGCCAGCCGGCGGATCGTCACCGCCTCCCAGCCTTCGGCCTCGGCGAGGGCGCGGGCGGTCCGGATGATCAGCTGATGCCGTTCGGCGCGTTCGCGCTCGCGGCGGTCCTGGGTGGCCATGGCAAGAATTCTAGCAGTGCTAGACAATCGAGCATCGCTCGCGCTAACGTCGTTCCAGAAGCTAGCGCCGCTAGGAGATCTAGCGGAAGCAGCACCTGCCGCAGTCGACCGAGGGGGATCCACCATGTCCAGCACCACTGCCACCACCACCGCCGTCCAGACCACCGCCGCCCGGACCGCCACCACCGGCACCGCGACCACCAGCACCGGCACCGGCCGCACCCTCCGCGAGAAGGTCGCCACCACCCTCGCCGTACTGCTCGCACTGGGCATCGGCTACATCGGCGTCAGCTACCTGTTCGCCCCGGAGAGCACGGTGTCCGGCTTCGGCCTCCCCGAGTGGCCGCACGGCGAGGCCGCCGCGTTCTTCTCCATCAAGGGCATCCGCGACCTCGCCTCCGGCATCGCCGTCCTCGTCCTGCTCGGCACCGGGCACCGCCGGGCCCTCGGCTGGCTGCTGCTGGTCGACGCGCTCATCCCGCTGGACGACGCGCTCAACGTCCTGAGCCACCACGGCTCGGCGGCCGCCGCGTACGGCATCCACGGCGCCACCGCCGTGGCGGTCGCGCTGACCGGCGCACTGTTCCTCACCGAGCGCCGGCCCACCGCCTGACCCCGGGTCCCGGCCCCGCGAGCCCGCGCGAACCGGGAGACCGCGAGCCCGCGCGAACCGGGAGACCGCGAGCCCGCGCGAACCGGGTGGCCCCGGAGACCGGAACCCCCGGACGCGCCCCCGCTCAGCCCACCCAGGCGCCGCCGGCCAGGAACGACTCCAGCCCGTCCCGGTACGGGGCGATGTCGATCCGCTCGCCGGCCAGCCAGTCGTCCGAGTAGTACTTGTCGAGGTAGCGGTCACCCGGGTCGCAGATCAGGGTGACCACGCTGCCGCGCTCCCCCGCCGCCCGCATCTCGGCGACGACCCGCAGCGCACTCCACAGCCCGGTCCCGGTGGACGCGCCCGCCTTCCGGCCGAGGACGCCGTCCAGCACCCGGATCGCGGCGATCGAGGCGGCGTCTGGGACCTTCATCATCCGGTCGATCGCCCCGGGCACGAAGCTGGGCTCCATCCGGGGCCGGCCGATCCCCTCGATCCGCGAGCCGCTGTCGCAGACCGCGTCCGGATCGTGCCGGACCCAGCCGTCGAAGAAGCAGGAGTTCTCCGGATCGGCCACGCAGATCCGGGTGTCGTACTGCATGTAGTGGACGTACCGGGCGATGGTCGCCGAGGTGCCGCCGGTGCCGGCGGTGGCCACGATCCAGGCCGGCTCGGGGTGCGGCTCCAGGCGCAGCTGGGCGAAGACCGACTCGGCGATGTTGTTGTTGCCGCGCCAGTCGGTGGCCCGCTCGGCGTAGGTGAACTGGTCCATGTAGTGGCCGCCGGTCTCCTCGGCGAGCCGCGCGGAGGCCTCGTACACCTCGTCCGAGCGCTCGACCAGGTGACACTCCCCGCCGTGGAACTCGATCAGGTCGATCTTGGACTGGCTGGTGGACTTGGCCATCACCGCGACGAACGGCACCCCGACGAGCTGCGCGAAGTACGCCTCGGAGACGGCGGTGGAACCGCTGGAGGCCTCGATCACCGGCTTGCCGGGGCGGATCCAGCCGTTGCAGAGCCCGTAGAGGAAGAGCGAGCGGGCCAGCCGGTGCTTGAGCGAGCCGGTCGGGTGGGTGGACTCGTCCTTGAGGTAGAGGTCGATGCCCCACTCGGTGGGGAGCGGGAAGCGGAGCAGGTGGGTGTCGGCGGAACGGTTGGCGTCCGCCTGGACCTTGCGCACCGCCTCCTTGAGCCAGCGCCGGTACTCGGCGTCGGATCGGTCGACGTCGACGGTCGGCTCGACGGTCGGCTGGGTGCTCATGGCCACTCTCCTCGTACGGGTCGTTCGAGTCCTTCGAAGCCCCCTCCGAGTACTCACTACGAGTGTACGAGAGTCACGATAAGTGACATTATGCGAAAGCCCAGCTTCCGCTTATCCCCCTGGTCCGACCGCCCGGCACCCCGCTCGCCCCGACCGGCGACCTTCCGGCCCCGCCCCCGGCCGTCCGGCCCCCGACCGCCCGGCCCCGCGCTCAGCCCGGGAGCACCGACTGCGGGTCCGCCAGGTACGGCAGCCACCCCAGCTCGGCCGCCCCCGCCAGCGCGCTGTGCGCGAGTTCGGCGCCGACGATCGGCACCCGGCCGCTGCGCCCCCAGAGGCTGCGTTCGGCGACGACCGCGCGCAGCCGGTCCGGCGCCGCCTCCAGCAGGTCGCGGTGGAGCCCGCTGAGCACCACCCGGTCGGGGTTGAGGATGTTGGCGACGCCGGCCAGCCCGAGGCCCAGCCGGTCGATGACGTGCTCGACGGCGGCCCGGGCCCGCTCGTCGGTGGCGGCGGCCCGGCAGAGTTCGCGCCCCTGGTCGAGCAGCGGGCGGTCCGGGTCGGGGGTGAGCCCGGCGGCGGCGAAGAGCGCGTCGGGGTCGGTCTCGGAGTTGAGGCAGCCCCGGTTCCCGCAGCCGCAGGGGCGGCCCTGCGGGTCGACGGTGAGGTGGCCGACCTCCAGGGCGAGGCCGGCGCTGCCGGTGTGCAGCCGGCCGTCGATGACCAGCGCGCCGCCGACGCCCCGGTGGCCGGAGGTCACCAGCAGCAGGTGGCGGGCCCCGCGCCCGGCGCCGTGCCGGTACTCGGCGAGGGCGGCGAGGTTGGCGTCGTTGGCGATCGCGGTGGGCAGCGGGTCGAGCGCCCGCGGGCCGTGGTCGGCGCGGCCCACCTCGACGTCGTACAGGTCGGCGACGGGGGTGCCGCTGGGCCAGGCGAAGTGCAGGGCGGCGAGCGCGGTGCCGTCCGGTTCGGTGACCGGGTTGGGCAGCGCGAGCGCGGCGCCGAGGCAGCGCCGGTCGGTGTCGCGGGCGAGTCCGGCACCGGCCTGGGCGACGGCGCGCAGCAGTCGCACCGGGTCGGTGGCGGCGGGCAGCGGGAGGTGGAGCGGCGGGTCGAGCAGTCCGCCGAGTCCGGCCAGGGTGACGCTCAGACCGTCGGCGTGGATCTGTCCGGCGATCACCACCGGGCCCGCGGGGTCGATGGCGAGCCGGTGCGAGGGGCGGCCGCGGCCGCCGCCGGCGGGGCGGGAGTCGACCGTGATCAGGCCGAGCGCCTCCAGTTCGGCGGTGACGGCTCCGGCGGTGGCCCTGGTGACGTCCAGCGCGCGGGTGAGCGCCGAGCGGGTCGGCGTCTGGCCGGTGTGGATGAGCGAGAGCGCCGGTCCCAGCAGCGTCCGGCCGCGGTCGGGAGCCGAGCGGCGGTGGGCGTCGCGCTGCGCGTCGGAGTCGGCTCCGGAGCCGGGCCTGGGACTTGATGGTGTGAGCTGCACGTGCCTATTGTTACTTTGTGCCGCTCCGAAACAAAATCCGTCCCCTCGCCCCCGCCGACCCGCCGTCCCCCCAGTCTCGCAGCAACACCCCCGATCCCCACAGCCCCGACCTCACTCGATACCGCGGCGGACCCTCCGCCGGGCCCTCCGCCCGCACCGCCTGGAGTGCCGCGCGGATCGCCCTCACCGCCTTCTTCGCGGTCGACGGCTTCCTCTTCGCCGCTTGGGTCGTCCGCATCCCGGACATCCGGAGCCAGGTCAGCGCCTCCCACAGCGCCCTCGGACTGGCCCTGCTCTGCGTCTCCGCCGGGGCCGTCGCCACCATGCCGGTCGTCGGGCGGCTCTGCCTGCGGTACGGGTCGCGGCCGGTCACCGTCGCCTCCCTCGCCCTGCTCAGCCTGGCCGTCCCGCTGCCCGCCCACACCCACTCGGTGGCCGCCCTCGGCGGCGTCCTGTTCCTCTTCGGCGCCGGGTACGGCGGCGCCAACGTCGCCATGAACAGCGCCGCCGTCGAGATAGTCGCCGAACTCCGGCGCCCCGTCATGCCCAGCTTCCACGCCGGCTACAGCCTCGGCGGCCTGCTCGGCGCGGGCGCCGGCGGCCTGGTCGCGGGCGCCGTCACCGCCGGCTGGTCACTCGCGCTCAGCGGTCTGCTGGGCCTGGCGGTCACCGCGGTCGCTGGCGCCGTGCTGCTGCGCAGCCCGGCCGCGGGCGTGCCCGCCCCGGCGGCCGCGACCGACCCCGAAGCCGCAGGCGGGACCGGATCCGGGACCGAGGCCGGGACCGAGACCGGGACCGGGACCGAGACCGGATCCGACGGCCGCCCGGCGCACACCCGGCTGCTCGTCCTCCTGCTCGGCCTCACCGCGCTCTGCTGCGCGTACGGCGAGGGCGCCGTCGCCGACTGGACCACCCTGCACCTGACCGACGACGTCCACGCGAGCGCCGGAGTGGCCGCCGCCGGCTACGTGGCCTACGCACTCGCCATGACGACGGGCCGGATCGGCGGCTCCTGGCTCTCCGCCCGGCTCGGCCAGACCCGGCTGATGGTCCTCGGCGGGCTCACCGCGGCGGCCGGGATGCTGCTCGCCGCGCTCGCCCCGGCGGTGCCGCTCGCCCTGGCCGGATTCGTGCTGGTCGGGCTCGGCCTGGCCAACATCTTCCCGCTCGCCATCGCCCGGGCGGGCGCCGGCGGCGGCCCGCAGGCGGTGGCGTTCGCCTCCACCCTCGGGTACGGCGGCATGCTCATCGGCCCGCCCGTCATCGGCTTCCTCGCGGACGCGAGCAGCCTCCCGCTCGCCCTCACCACCGTGGCGGCCGCCGCCGTCGCCGCCGCCGTCCTCCCCCTCACCGCCCGCAGGCGCTGACCCGCCGCCCGACGACCTGCCCCGTCCCGTCCCCGCCGGCATCCCCACCGCCCGCCACGGGACCGGACCGGCGTCGCCGCCGCGCCCGCGACCACCCGGCCGGGGCCCGACGACCCACCGCTCGGCCCACCACCCGCCGCCCAGAGGCCCCCCGGCCCGCCCCGCCGTGCGAGGATGCGCGCCATGACGAGCAACAGCGGACCGGTCCGGCTCCTCCCCGCCGCCGAGCGCCCTGCCACGGCCTGGCGGAACGGCGGCGGAGTGACCAGGGAGGTGGCCGGGTGCCCCGCAGGCTCCGGGCTGGACGACTTCGGCTGGCGGGTCAGCCTGGCGGACGTCGCGTCGGCCGGCCCGTTCTCGGCCTTCCCGGGCATCGACCGGGTGATCACGCTGGTCGAGGGCGAGGGGATGGCCCTGACCGTCGACGGCGTCGAGCACGTCGTCGACGCCCCGTTCCGTCCGCTCGCCTTCGCCGGGGACGCGGCCACCGACTGCCGGCTGCTCGGCGGCCCGCTGGTCGACTTCAACGTGATGACCCGCCGCGGCCGCGTCACCGCCGAACTCCTGCTCGCCGACGCGCCCCGCGCGGTGGACGTCCCGGACGGCGCCACCGTCCTGCTGGTCTGCCTGTCCGGCACCGCGACCGCCGGCGCCACCGCCCTCGCCCGCTACGACGGCGCGCTCCTCGACGAGCCCGGCCCGTACGAGCTGCGGCCCGACGGCGTGACCGCCGTGATCACCTTCCGCGAAGCCAGCACCGCCTAGGACGACTTTGCAAAGTCCCGGCAGGGCTTTGCAAAGAGCTCGGTAGCCCGTGGACGCGACGGCGGGGAGCGCGTTTCCGCCGGCCACGGCGGCCCGGGTGCCGGAGCCCTCGGTCCCGGCACGGACGTGCCGCTGCGCAGGAAGTCGGCCGGTCCGACTTCCTGCGCAGCTCCCCCGCGACGGCGGCAGACCGCCCCCGCCCGCCTCAGCCGCCCACCCGCCTCAGCCGCAGATCACCGGCGTGGCGCGGGCCGGATCCAGGGCGTTGGCGACGAGGTGCAGCGCGGTCGGCGAGAAGGCGATCGCCACGTGCTCGGCCAGCGAGACCGGGCAACGGTCCTGCAGCACCACGTTGTTCACGTTCGCCCCGGTCAGGAACTGGGTCCGGTACGGCGTGACGACCTCGTCGTAGACCGTCGCGATCACGGTGTAGCGGACGCCCGGCACGGTGTCCGGCTTCGAGGCCATGGCCCGGTTGAAGTCCGAGCCCGCCACCTGGTCCCGGCACGCGGCGCACACGGTGTAGATCAGTTCGGCGACCCGCGGGAAGTACGGGGCCAGGTTGGCGATCCCGGAGAGCGTCGTGCCGTGGTTCGACGGCGCCAGTCCGATCACCTTGTCGACCTTCGCCGCGCCCCCGAGGAACTTCAGGTAGTAGTTCGGGAGCATGCCGCCCTGCGAGTGGCCCACGATGTCGACCTTCGCGGCACCGGTCGCCGTGCGCACGAGGTCGACGAACCGGCCCAGCTGGGCCGCCGACTCCGCGACCGGGCCGAGCCCGCCGATCGGCAGCAGCAGTCCGCTGCCGGACGAGGTGACTCCGGGGACCATGCCGTAGTCCAGGGCGAAGACGCAGTAGCCCTTGCCCTTCAGCAGCGGGGAGAGCGCGAGCCAGTTCTCGTACCGGTTCGCGAAGGTGCCGTGCACCAGGACGACCGGGTTCGGGTGCGCCGCGCTCGGCCGGCAGTTCCAGTCGTTGGCGCCGGGCGGCGACGCCACCTGGTCGCCGTCGGGCGGGAGTTCACCGGCCGGGGCGGTGACGGCGGGTACGGCGGTGACGGCGGCGGGCGCGGTGGGGGTCGCGTCCGCCGCCCGCGCCGCCCCGGCCGGGCCGCCGGCGAGCAGCGCGCCCGCCAGCAGGGCCGAGCCGAGCGGCCCGAGGATCCTGCGGCGTACCGGTCCTGCGGCGAAGCGGAGAAGTGGGGTTCTCAACTGTTGCCTCCACGGCGGAAGTTTGTTACCAACAGGTAACCCGAGTGGCTCCATCATGCGGTCGCCCCTCCGACCTGGCCCTTGGGTGTCCCCCAGACCTGGACGGTGATCCCTGTGACCGGTCACAATTCACCCGCCCGAGCCGCCGGCTGGCGGATCCCCGTGATCGGCGGCGTCCCCGCCGACCAGTGCCTGCTCGGCGCCGTACCGGAGTTGGTCGAAGCCGTCATCGCCGCACTGCTCGACCGGGTGCCGACGTACCGCCGACTGCCCCGCGAACAGCTCGCCGGCGAACTGGCCCAGGTCACCGAACGCCGGATCCGCGCGCTCGCCCACGCCGTCCGCACCGGGCTGCCCGCCCCCGCAGCGGAGTTCGCCGCCGTCCGGGAGGCCGCCGCACGGCGCGCCGAGGAGGGCGTGCCGCTGGACGCCGTCCTGCTCGCCCACCACCTGGGGCTGGAGGTCTGCTGGGAGCTCGTCACCCGGCACGCCCGCGACGGCGACGCGGCCGACCTGCTGGTGCTCAACCGGCTGCTGCTCGACCAGCTCCGCCAGGCGACCGCCGCCGCCGGCGCGGGCTACCTGGACGAACGGCGCTCCGGCGCCGACGAACGGCGGACCGCCCGGCACGCCCTGCTCACCGCCCTCCTCGACGGCGCACCCGCCGAGGAGGCCGCCGGACGCGCGGGGCTCCACCTCCCGGCCGCCTACGCCGTGCTCCGCCTCGCCGTCGACGACCACCCCGACGAGCGGGCCCCCGGCGTCGAGCGGACCGTGGCCGGGCACCGCAAGCTGCGCCGGATGCGCGCCGAACTCGACCACGCCACACGGCAGTCGGCACTCTCGTCGCTCACCGCCACCGGCGGGGTGGTGCTGGTCCCGCTGGAGCACCGGCCGGAGGCCGTACCGGACGGCGTCTGGCAGCGGCTCGCCGAGACCGTGGACCGCACCGCACGCGCGGCGGGCGTCACCGTCCGGGCCGGCGCGGCGGCCGCGGCACCGCCCGGGGTGCCGGCGGCGGCCGCCCTCGCCGACGAGGTGCTGCGCGTGGCGCGGGCCGTCGGCCGGCCTCCCGGGCTGCACCGGCTGGACGACCTCCTGCTCGAATACCAGCTCAGCAGGCCCAGCCAGGCCAGGTCGCGGCTCGCCTCACTGCTCGCACCCCTGGAGGAGGGCGGCGAGCTGCTCACCACCCTCCGCGCCCACCTGTCGGGCGGGCTGAACCGCCGTCACACCGCGCAGCTGCTCCACCTGCACCCGAACACCGTCGACTACCGGCTGCGCCGGATCGCCGTCCTCACCGGCCTGGACCCGGCCCGGCCCGCCGACCTGCCGCGCATCGCCGCGGCCATCGCCGCCCGGGACGCGGAGCGCGACACCGACCACCGCACCGGGTCCACCGGTGACCACCACACGCTCGGCCATCACACGGCCGACCACCGCACGACCGGCCACCACACGGCCGACCACCGCACCGGCCGCGGTTCGGATCGCGCCCGGGAACCGGTCCGGCGTGATCCGAAGGACACGCCGTAGCCCCACGCCCCCGTACCGCGTCGGCCCCCGCGCCACGCCACCGGCCCGACGGCCCCGGTCTCAGCCCTCCGACTCGCCCGGCAGCCGCAGGTCCCACCCGGCGAGCGCCCGCAGTTGCGCGGCGGTCACGTCGTCCGGCAGCGGCCTGGGCGCCTCGGTGCGGAACGGCGGCTGCCAGCCCTCCTGCTCCGTCCAGCGGCGGACGACCTTCGCCGGCGCGCCCGCGACCACCGTGTGGTCCGGCACCTCGCCGCGCACCACCGAGCCGGCCGCGACGACCACGTTGCGGCCCAGCCGCGCACCGGGGAGGATCACCGCGCCGGTGCCGATCCAGCTGCCCGCGCCGATCTCGACCGGCTCGTTGCGCGGCCACTGCTTGCCGATCGGCAGGTCGGTGGCGCGGTACTCGTGGGCCTGGTCGGATATGTAGACACCGGGGCCGGTCCAGACGTCGTCGCCGAGCACGATCGACTGGTGGCCGACGATGTGGCTGTCCCGTCCGATCACGCAACCGCCGCCGATCCGCACGATCGGCTCGGGGCCGAGGTCGAGACCCGGCAGGAACCCGGCGCTGATGGTGACCCGCTCGCCGATGATCGAGAACGGGCCGATGGTGATCCACTGCTCGTTGAACACCGCCCCGAGCGGGAAGGTCAGCTTGGTCCCGGCCCCCAGCTCACCGAACCGGTACGGCCCGGGGTTCTCGCAGGACACCGCGCCCGCCCGCTGCACCCACTGCCAGCCCCGGTGGACCGCCCGGCTCGCGGCGCGCCGGCCACCGGCCCGGACAGCGGTGAACAGGGAACGCGTGATCGACATGCGCTCACGTTACCGGTCCGTAGGACGCCCCCGGCGCGGAGGCGGCCAAGGTCACACGGCCACCGCGGGACGACCGACGGGGCGCCGCGGGACGACCGGGCGAGGCCGCCGCAGGACGGCCCGGGGGCTGCGCGGCGACCCCCGAGAAACTGCCAACCTGCCGCCGCTTTCCGCCGACCGTCCCGGTGACCGGGTCCGGGAACCGCCGGCGCTGGAAGACTCTCGGCCCATGGAGATCACCGACCACATCGACGCACTGCGGCGCGAGGGCACCCTGCTCGCGGACGCCGCAGCCGGCACCGACCTCGCCGCGCCGGTCCCCACCTGCCCGGACTGGCGGCTGCGCGACCTGGTGCTGCACACCGGCCAGGTGCACCGCTGGGTGACGGCCAACGTCCGCGACGCGCACCGCACCCGGATGGACGCCGACGGCGAACGCGCCGCCTGGGGCCCGGAGCCCGACGACGCGGACCTGGTCGACTGGTTCCGGACCGGCCACGCCACCCTGGTGGCGACGCTCACCGCGGCCCCGGCCGACCTGGACTGCTGGAGCTTCCTGCCCGCGCCCAGCCCGCTCGCGTTCTGGGCCCGCCGCCAGGCGCACGAGACGGCGGTGCACCGCACCGACGCCGACGCGGCGGCGGGCGTCGAGGGTCCCCGGGTCGACGCGGAGCTCGCGCTGGACGGGATCGACGAGCTGCTGCGCGGGTTCATGTCGCTCGACCGGACCCGGGTGCGCAGCGAGCGGCCCCGGACGGTGCTCGTCCGCCCGACCGACGGCGACCGGCCGGGTCCCTGGCTGCTGACCGTCAGCCGGGAGCAGCTGTCCGTGGAGCTCCCGCCGGGCGGACCCGCCGACGCCCCGGCCGCCGACCTGACGCTCTCCGGCCCGGCCCACGACCTCTACCTGCTGCTGTGGAACCGGCTGCCCGTCGACACCGACCGGGTGACCCGCTCCGGCGACCGGTCGCTGCTCGACCTCTGGCGCGAGGGCGCCGCCGTCCGCTGAAGCCGACGCCCCTGGCGTGACGCGGCTCCGGACCGCACACCCCACCCGGTCGACGCCGTCACCCGGCCGACGCCCGCACCGCCCACGACGACCGGGCGACCGGGTGACCGGGCGACCGGCGGTCCGGAGTCCGCCGCCCGTCAGCGGGCCCAGCGGGCCGGGCGCTTCTCCAGGAACGACCGCATCCCCTCCTGCGCCTCCTCCGAGCCGAACAGCCGTGCCGACAGCTCGACCAGCTCGTCGGCGTCCCGTTCGAAGGACCGCACCACCTCGGCGTTGGCCAGCCGCTTCGACTGGGCGAGGCCCTGCGGCGAGCCGAGCCGGAGGGCGTCCAACAGGCCCTTCAGCGCGACGGCGGCGGCCTCGGCGGAGTCGGCCGCCTGCGTGATCAGCCCGATCCGGGCCGCCTCGGCGGCGTCGAAGACCTCGCCGGTCAGGTAGTAGCGGGAGGCCGCGCGCGGGTCCAGCTTGGGGCGCAGCGGCAGCGAGATGACGGCGGGCGCCAGCCCGAGCCGGACCTCGGTGAACGCGAAGGTGGCGGCCGGCCCGGCGACCGCGAGATCGGCCGAGCCGACCAGCCCGAGGCCGCCGGCGCGGACGTGCCCGTCGATGACGGCGATGACCGGCTTGGCGCAGTCCACGATCGCCCGCTGGAGGTCGACCAGGCCCCGCGGGCCGACGGTCGGGTCCGCTCCGGTCGCCTCGGAGAGGTCGGCGCCGGCGCAGAAGACCTTGCCGGCGTGGGTGAGCACGACCGCGCGCACCTCCGGGTCGGCCGCGGCGGCGGCGAGGCCGGCGGTGAGTTCGGCCATCAGCCGGGTGGAGAGCGCGTTCCGGTTGTGCGGGGAGTCGAGGGTGAGGGTGGTGACGGCGTCCTCGGTGGTGACGTGGACGAGGGGCGCTTCGCGGGTCATCGGTGCGGTCCTGCTTTCCGGCTGAGGGTGGGTCGGAGGGGGCGGACGCCGTCCGGTGGGGCGCCGCCCGGACGACTCTGACATGCCCACCCTCCGCTCGACCAGAGCCACCCGTGCCCGGACCGCCGATCCGGTGCCCGGGCGCGGCGGCCGACCCACCGGCCGCCGCGCCTCCCCGGTCCCGGCCGCCGGTCCCGGCCCGCCCCGGAAACACACTGGTGCGGTGATCATCCGTCGGCCACGATGACCTCATGACCACCGAACCCGGGCGGCGCGCCGCCCACCTGACCCACATCACCGAGCCTCCCGGCGTGGCCCCGGGCACCGGCTACACGCAGGTCGTCACCGGCACCGGCCGGCTGGTGGCCGTCTCCGGCCAGGTCGCCTTCGACGAGGAGCGGCGCCTGGTCGGGCCGGGCGACCCGAAGGCGCAGGCCCGGCAGATCTTCGAGAACATCCGCCGCTGCCTGGCCGCAGCCGGGGCGGACTTCTCGGACCTCGTGAAGCTCACCTACTTCCTCACGGACATCGAGCATCTGGCCGCCGTCCGCGAGGCGCGGAACGAGTTCTTCGGCGACACCCCGCTCCCGACCAGCTCGGCGATGCAGGTCTCGGCGCTGTTCCTGCCCGAGGTGCTGATCGAGATCGAGGCGCTCGCGGTGGTCCCGGAGTAGTCCTCGGCGGCTCCGCCGCAGCCGGTGCCCCCGGTACCAGTGGCTCCGGCCCGAGCACGGACGGGCCCGGTGCGGAAGTCGTCGGCGCGGCCCGGCCCGTGGCGCACCGCCCCGGGCCGGAGCGTGCCGTCGGCGCCGTCACCGCCGGCCTCCGCTGCCGCCACTGCCTCCGCTGCCACCGCCATCGCTGACGGCGCGTTCGCGTCCGGCCCACCGGACGGCGGGGCCCATGGCGAGGCCGGCGCCGGCGAGCAGCGCGCCGAGCGCGGCCCAGCCCGCCAGGCCGTACCCGATGACGACGGTCGAGACCACGGCCGGCCCGATCATCAGTGCCGCAGAGCTTCCGGCGTTGTAGACGCCCTGGTAGGCGCCGTGCGCGCGCTCGCCCGCCAGGTCGTAGCTGAGCGCCCAGCTGCCCGCCTGGCTCAGCACCTCGCCGATCGCCTGCAGCGCGACGCCGACCAGCAGCACCACGACGGCGATCGCGGCCGGAGCGCCGTGGGCGAGTGCGAGCACCAGGCAGGAGGCGGCCAGGATCAGCCCGGCCCGGCCGCAGGCGCGGGCGGCGGCGGCCGGTTCCTCCGTCCCCCTGGTGGCGCGGACCTGGAAGGCGATCACCAGCACGGTGTTGACGATCAGGGTGCCCGCCACGGTGATCCGGGGGGCGTCGGTCTGCTGGACGATCCAGAGCGGCACTCCGACCTCCAGCATCGCGAACTGCAGGCACAGGACCGAGCCGAGCGCGGTCACCAGCAGGAACGGCCCGTCGCGCAGCGCGGGGTTGCGGCCCCTCTCCCGCTCCGCCGCCACCGGCTTCGGCAGCTTCGCCTCCGCCGCCCGCCCGGCACCGCCCGTGCCGGGCACGGTCAGCCGCAGGAACAGCAGCGCCACGACCAGGTAGGAGGCGGCGTCCGCCAGGATCGCCGCCAGGTAGGCGGGCCGCGAGTCCAGGTGGAGGGCCACCGCGCCCACGCCCGTGCCGAGGCAGATGCCGACGTTGGTCACCACCCGCAGGTAGGCCCGGCCGGCGACCCGCTTGTCGGCGGGCAGCACCTCGGCGTAGAGCGCGCCGCGCACGGCGGAGGAACCGCGGTCGGCGGCGGCCACCAGACAGGCCAGCACCACGAACGCCGGGTAGCCGTCCACCAGGGTGTAGCCGAAGGTGCCGAGACCGGTGAGCGCCACCAGGGCGACCAGGATCCGCTGCGATCCCCAGCGGTCGGCGGCGCGTCCTGCGGGGACGCTCGCCACGACCCCGCAGAGCCCGGCCGCGGTGAGCGCCAGGCCGAGCTGGGCGGCGCTCAGTCCGAGGGTGCCGGTGAAGAAGAGCACGGCGACGGAGAGCGAGAGCCCGCTGCCGACGGTGTTGAGCAGGGTGATCCCGGCGAGCCGCCGGACCATCGGGTCGGGGTGCAGCAGCCGGGACGCCCGGGACGCGCGCCGCTCCGAGCGCCCGGGGCCGCCGGGGCCGCCGGCCTTCCCAGCACCCGCGGGCTCCCCCGCGAAGCCCGCGGCCGTGCCGCTGTTCGAGGCGTTCCCGGCCGCGCCGGTGTTCCCGGTGTTCGAGGCGTTCGAGGCGTTCCCGGCCGCCCGGTCGTTCCCGGGCGCGCCGGACGCGCCCGGCTCCGGCGGTCGTCCGTCGGGGGGTCCACCGCTTTCGGGCAGGCCGGAGGTAGGTGCGGCAGTCGCCGCCGGTGAGGTGGTCATGTCCAAGATCCCACCCCGACACCGCCCCTCAGCAGTACTGATTTAGGCTGGGCCTAAATGCAGTCGGCGACGGGGGGTCGCGTGCACCGGTTCAGACTCGGCCTGGCCGACCTGGCCTCCACCTGGTTCGCCTGCTCGCCGATCCAGGAGGCCTCGCTCAGCCTGCGGATGTGGACCCATCCCGGCGTCTACACACTCCAGTCCCCCGCCTTCGAGCGGATCCGGCCCTCGTTCGAACGGCTGGACTCCTCGCTGCTCCTCTCACTGGTCTCCTCCAACCGGTGGCTCCCGGACTTCCTGACACCCCGCCCGGCCACTCCCTCCCCGGACTTCCGCACCGAGCTGGCCGCCGTCCGGGCGCTCCCGCCCGAGCAGCTGCGCCCGGAACTCGAACGGACCTTCCTGCTGGACCACCGGCCGATGCCCGCCGTCCTGGCCGACGGGCTGGCCGATCCGGCCCGGCTGCTGACCCGGATCGCCGACGCGCTGGAGGAGTACTGGGAGTACTGCCTGGCGCCCGCCTGGTGGCCGCAGGCCCGCGCGGTGCTGGAGGCGGACCTGGTCTACCGGGCGCGGGTGCTGGCCCAGCAGGGGGCGGCGACGCTCTTCGCCGACCTCGACCGGCGGCTGCACTGGGCGGACGGCGTGCTCTCGATCGACCGGAACTGGGCGGACGCCGACGGCGATATCACCGTGCACGGCCGCGGACTCGTCCTGGTGCCGACGTTCTTCGCCCGGGGCGCGATCACGATGATCAGCGACGACCGTGCACCGCAGATCAGTTATCCGGCGCGCGGCCAGGCCGGAATGGCCGGACCGCGGCCGCCGGCCACCCCGCGCGCGCTGGAGCAGCTGCTCGGCACGCCGAAGTCGCGGCTGCTGACGCTGCTCGCCGAGCCGGCCACCACCACCGACCTCGCCTACCGGCTGGGTGTGACCGCGGGCGCGGTGAGCCAGCACCTGACCGTGCTGCACGCGACCGGACTGGTGAGCCGGGCCCGGCACGGCCGCTCGGTGCTGTACTCCCGCAGCCCGCTGGGGGACGAGTTGACCGGCGGCCCACGCCGCCCCTGAGGTGCGCCCGGCCGGGCCGCCCACCGCCCCGCCCACCTGCCCGTCCACCGGTCCGTCCACCGGTCCGCCGCGCACCTCCCGGGAGACCACCCCAACTCCCCACTGGTACAGACCTGTTGACGCATTGGTCCAGTCCTCCTACAGTTCCCATGCCCCGTCTCCCCACAAGCGCGGGCACGGATCGGCCACGCACCACCGCTCCGACAGGCGCCGATCAGGCACCACCCCGCACCACCCCGCACCATCCGTACGGTTCTACGTCACCCTGTCCAACCCCCACGTCACAGGGAGAACCATGTCCGCTCGACCCCGGGCGCACCGCCCGCGAGCGCGCCACAGACTGCTGGCGCTGCTGTCCGTCCTGCTCCTCCCGCTGGCCGCGATCACCGCACTGGCCACGCCGGCCAACGCCGCCGGGAAGCTCACCGCCACCTTCACCACGGAGAACAACGGCTCCTGGTGGAAGGGCACCTACATCGTCCGCAACGACAACGCCGCCGCCGTCTCCGGCTGGACCCTGGAGTTCGACCTCCCGGCCGGCGTGACCATCCAGAACAGCTACAACGGCACCGCGACGGCCAACGGCCGCCACGTCACGGCCACCAACGCGTTCTACAACGCCAACGTGCCCGCCCACGGCACCACCGAGCCGTACAGCTTCTGGTTCGTCGCCAACGGGCCGGTCGGCACGCCGACCGGCTGCCGCATCAACGGCGACAAGTGCGACGGGAGTTCGGACGTCCTGCCGTCCGCGCCCGGCACCCCCGTGGTCACCGACTCGACGGCGCACAGCCTCGCGCTGAAGTGGCCGGCCGCCACCGGCGGGGACTTCCAGGTCGCGTCCTACGAGGTGCTGAGCGGCACCACCGTGCTCGCCACCAGTGCCACCGCCGACGCCCTGGTCACCGGGCTGACCCCGGCCACCAGCTACACCCTGACGGTCCGGGCCAAGGACACCCGGGGCAACACCGGCCCGCTCAGCGTGCCGGTCACCGCCTCCACCTTCGACCCGGCCACCGACCCGGTCCCGCCCACCGCGCCGACCAACCTCCGTACCACCGCCGTGGGTTCGAGCGAGGTGACGCTCGCCTGGAACGCCGCCACCGACAACCTCAAGGTCGCCGCGTACGACGTCTACCAGGGCACCACCCTGGTCCGCACGGTCACCGGCTCCACGCTGACCGCCACCGTCACCAGCCTCTCCCCGTCCACCGCCTACACCTTCACGGTGAAGGCCCGGGACGGCGCGGACAACGCCTCGCCCGCCTCGGCGCCGCTCTCCGTCACCACCTCCGACCTGGTGGGTGCCGGGAAGTACGCCCGGGTCGGCTACTTCACCCAGTGGGGCATCTACGGCCGCCAGTACTTCGTCAAGAACCTCGACACCTCGGGCAGCGCGGCCAAGCTCGACGTCATCAACTACGCCTTCGAGAACATCGATCCGGTCAACCTCACCTGCATGGCCGGGGTCACCCGGGGCACCACCGCCAACCCGCAGGACCCGGACCAGGGCACCGGCGCGGGCGACGCGGACGCCGACTACGCCCGCCCGATGAGCGCGGCCCAGTCGGTGGACGGCGTGGCCGACGACGGCTGGGGCAAACTGCGCGGCAACTTCAACCAGTTGAAGAAGCTCAAGGCCAAGTACCCGAACCTGAAGGTCGTGGTCTCGCTCGGCGGCTGGACGTACTCCAAGTACTTCTCCGACGCGGCCGCCACCGAGGCCTCCCGGCAGAAGTTCGTCAAGTCCTGCATCGACGTGTGGATCAAGGGCAACCTGCCGCTCTACAACGGCGCCGGCGGCGACGGCGTGGCGGCCGGGATCTTCGACGGCATCGACCTCGACTGGGAGTGGCCCGGCTCCCCCGACGGCCACGCCGGCAACCACTACAACACCAACGACAAGGCCAACCTGACGCAGCTGCTGGCCGAGTTCCGCAAGCAGCTCGACGCGCTCGGCGGCTCGCACAAGCTGCTGACCGCCTTCACCCCGGCCGACCCGGTCAAGATCGACCAGGGCTGGGACCTCTCGAAGATCTTCAACTACCTGGACATCGCCAACGTCCAGGGCTACGACTTCCACGGCGCGGGCAGCGACAACTCGTGGGAGCCCAACCGCACCGGGCACCAGGGCAACCTCTACCCGGACGCCCAGGACCCGTACCCGAACCACTTCAGCGTGGACGCGGCGCTGAAGCCCTACCTCGACGCCGGGGTCAACCCGCGCAAGCTCACCATCGGCCTCGCCTTCTACGGCCGCGGCTGGCAGGGCGTGGCGGACGGCGGCGTCAAGGGCGAGTGGCAGAGCGCGACCGGCGCAGCCCCCGGCCAGTTCGCCGAGGAGGCCGGCACCCGCGGGTACAACAACCTGATCACCACCTTCCCCAACCTCTCCGTCTACCACGACGAACAGTCCGTCGCGACCTACGGGTACACCGGCGCGGGCGGGCAGTGGTGGACCTTCGACGACGCCTGGTCCATCGGCAAGAAGACGGCCTACCTGAAGTCGAAGGGCCTGCTCGGCGCGATGATCTGGGAGATGACGGGCGACACCCCGGGTGGCGCGCTCATCACGGCGATCGACAACGGGCTCAAGTAGCACCGCCGGTCGGCACCACATGACCGACGCTCCGTCAGGGACGGTCCGGTTCCTGACGGAGCGTCCCCGGCGGGGCGTCCGGTGGCGTCCCGGGGCGTCCCGGACCGAACGCCCCGGACGGAGAGCCCCCGACTGCCCTCGACGGTGGCCCCTGACCGCGCCCGCCGCCCGCCGACCGCCGACCGCGCCCGCCGTCAGCGCGAGGCCAGCGCCGCCAGCCGTCGCGCGGACCGGTACTGCCGCAGCACCTGGGCGAAGGTGGTGTGCCCCTGCGTGGTCCGGGCGAACGCCCGCCACGCGGGATCGACCAGGCAGACCGCCGCGTGGAACAGGTAGGGCCTGCGCTCGAACGCGGTCAGCATCTGCTTGCCGGCCCGCATCTCGACCCCCAGCCCCGCCTTGATCGCGAAGGCGTAGTTCAGCGCCTCGCGCCGCACCTCGCCCGCGGTGCCGGCCTCGGCCACCTTCACCGCCCACTCCCCGGCCAGCCGGCCCGAGCGCAGGGCGTACGAGATGCCCTCCCGGGTCCACGGCTCCAGCAGCCCGGCCGCGTCGCCGGCCACCAGCACCCGGCCGCGCGAGAGCGGAGAGTCCTCGGCCCGGCAGCGGGTCAGGTGCCCGGACTCCACGCTCGGCTGGAAGCCGGCGAGGCCCAGCCGGCGGATGTAGTCGGCCAGGTACTGCTTGGTCCGCTCGCCGTCGCCGCGCGCCGAGATCACCCCGACGGTGAGGCTGCCGGACTCGGTCTTCGGGAACACCCAGCCGTAACTGCCCGGCAGCGGGCCCCAGTCGAGGTGGATCCGGCCCGCCCAGTCGGCCGCGACCGACGGCGGGACGGGGATCTCGGCCTCCAGGCCCAGGTCGATCTGGTCGAAGGAGACGCCGACGTGCCGGCCGATCCGGCTCGCGCTGCCGTCTGCGCCGACCACCGCGCGCGCCTCGAAGGTCCGCCCGTCGGCGGCGGTGACCAGCGCCGTCCGGTGCTCGCCGCCGCGCTGCTCCACCCCGGTGACGGTCACTCCGGTGACCAGCACCGCCCCGGCCTGCTTGGCCGCCTGCACCAGGCGGAGGTCGAACTCGTCCCGGTTGACCAGCCCGAACAGCATCGGCTTCGAACGCCGGGTGCGGGTGAACCGGCCCCGGTAGGCGAAGGTGACGGCGTGCACCCGGTCCTGGAACGGGAGCTTGAAGTCGGCCGGGAGGCTGTCCCGGGAGGGGCCGATGATGCCGCCGCCGCAGGTCTTGTACCGGGGGTGCTCGACCTTGTCGAGCAGCAGCACGCGCCGGCCCTGCTCGGCGGCGGCGTACGCGGCCGAGGCGCCGGCCGGACCGGCCCCGACCACGACGACGTCCCAGACGCCGTCCAGCCGGTCCGGGCCGTCGGCCACGGCGCCGCCTTCGTCATCGGCCGCGGCGCCCGCCACGGCACCGCCGTCAGCCACGGCATCGGCATCGGCATCGGCATCGGCCGCAGTGTCGGTCACGCCGTCAGCCACGGTGTCGGCACCGGAATCGGCGTCGGAATCGGCGTCGAGCGGGCCGCGCGCGACCTGCGGGCCACTGGCATCGTGCGGGCTACGAGAATCAGGGCTTCCGGAGTCAGTCACGGGCAACAATCCTAATGCGGCCGACCCCGCCGCCGTCGGCCGCACCGCTCCGAACGCCCGGCCGAATCCCCCGCCCGCGTCACCGGGCGCGCCGCGGGCCGCCCCCGCACCCGTCCGCACCCGCCCGCACCCGGTGCCCCGCCGGACCGCCCCCGCGCGGCCGACCGTTCGTGTCCGCCTATGATCGGCGCTACCCCCGTCAACGACGTTCGCCCGCACCACCCCTCGGACGGACCAGCCCTCCCCGGAGCACCCCGATGCCTCAGCAGCCCCTGGCCGACGCCGTCCGGTCCCTGATGGACCGCGCCCGCACCGACCTCGCCGAGCTGGTCGCCTTCCCCTCCGTCGCCGACCCGCGCCAGTTCCCGGTCGAGGAGTGCGAGAAGGCCGCCCGCTGGGTCGCCGCGGCGTTCGAGGCCGAGGGCCTGACCGGCGTCCGGCTGCTGGACACCCCCGACGGCACCCAGTCCGTCTACGCCGAACTCCCCGGCCCGGCCGGCGCGCCGACCGTCCTGCTCTACTCGCACTACGACGTCCAGCCGCCGCTCGACGAGGACGCCTGGCTCAGCCCGGCGTTCGAGCTGACCGAGCGTGACGGCCGCTGGTACGGGCGCGGCGCGGCCGACTGCAAGGGCAACATCCTGATGCACCTGACGGCGCTCCGGGCGCTGCACCGGGTGGACGGCGGCTACCCCGTCGGGCTGAAGATCATCGTCGAGGGCTCGGAGGAGCAGGGCACCGGCGGCCTGGAGCGCTACGCCGAGGCCCACCCCGAACTCCTCACCGCCGACGCCATCGTGATCGGCGACACCGGCAACTTCGCCGCCGGCCTGCCGACCGTCACCGCCTCCCTGCGCGGCATGACCGTGGTCGACGTCTCGGTCCGCACCCTGGCCGGCAACCTGCACTCGGGTGCGTTCGGCGGCGCCGCCCCGGACGCGCTGCAGGCCCTGGTCAAGGCGCTCGCCTCGCTGCACGACGAGCACGGCGACGTCGCGGTGACCGGCCTGACCGGCGGCCAGACCTGGACCGGCGTGCAGTACCCGGAGGAGCAGTTCCGCGCCGACGCCAAGGTGCTGGACGGCGTCGCACTCACCGGGACCGGCACCGTCGCCGACCGGCTGTGGGCCCGTCCGTCGGTCACCGTCCTCGGCATCGACGCGCCGCCGGTGGTGGGCGCCACCTCGTCCGTCCAGTCCTCCGCCAAGGCGTCCGTCAGCCTGCGCGTGCCGCCGGGCACCGACACCGCCGCCGCCCAGGAGGCGCTGGTCGCCCACCTGGAGGCCCACGTGCCGTTCGGCGCCCGGATCACCGTCGAGCGCCAGGGCAACGGCGCGCCGTTCAGCGCCGACACCTCCGGTCCGGCGTACGAGGCGATGGGCGAGGCGATGGCGGAGGCCTTCGGCACGCCGATGGTCGCCTCCGGCGAGGGCGGCTCGATCCCGCTCTGCAACACCCTGCGCACGCTCTACCCGGAGGCGGAGATCGTGCTGATCGGCGTCGAGGAGCCGACCACCCAGATCCACGCGGTCAACGAGAGCGTCGACCCGCTGGAGCTGGAGCGGATGGCACTCACCGAGGCGCTCTTCCTGCGCCGCTACGCCGAGCTGCGTTCCGTCTGACGCCGGAGGCCCGCGACGGCCGCCCCGGCCGCCACCCGCCACCCGCCACCCGCCACCCGCCACCCGCCACCGCGGACTCCCCGGGCCGCGCCGTCCCCCTGGACGGCGCGGCCTTCCGTACCGCGCCGTCCGCACGCCTCGCGCGCCGTCGTACGGCCGGGACCGCGCGCCCGCGGTCCGGCCCGCACGCCCGCCGGGCACTACCCGCGTGCCGTCCGCAGCCCCACCCCGGCGGCCCGGACCAGTGCGTACCCCACCGCTCCCGCCGTCAGCCCGGCCCCCGCCCCGAAGCACACCTCCGGGATCAGCCGCCGACGCAGCGGCACGAGCCGGTGCACCACCCCGGCCGCCGTCGCCGCCGCCAGCCCCGCCACGGCGCAGCGCCGTGCCCGGTCGCTCAGGACGACCGCCGGGCGGACCGGTTCCAGCACCCGGGCCGCCCGGACGGCGTACCCCGCCACCGCGGCCAGTGCCGGTGCCGAGGTGCCGTACTGGAGCACCGTGTACAGCGGTGGTCCGCCGGCCACGGGCCGTTCCAGAGCCGGCAGCAGCCGGGCGCCGAGCCGCCCCTCGTGGGTGAAGGCGTCCCAGCCGACGTGACTCGCCGCGCCCAGCGCCGCCGAGGCCGCGAACCAGGCGGCGTCGGCCGGGGAGACGCCCCGCAGCGTCCCGCCCCGGGCGGGGCCCCGGCGGCCCCGGCGGACCGTCAGCGCCTCGGCCGCGCCCGCCCACCGCTCGGGGAGCAGCGCGACCAGCGGTCCGCGCACCAGTCCGTGCCAGCCGGCCACCAGCGCGGCCGCGACCGCGACGTCCACCGTGGGCACCGCCCACCAGCGGTGGGTCAGCCGGCCCTGCCGGTACGCGCCGGGCAGCAGCGACTCGGCGAAGAACGGCACGTCCGGCGCGAGCGAGCCGGCGACGAGTGCCGAAGCGACCAGCGGTCCGCGCTCGCCGGCCGCGCGCAGCAGGGGCAGCACGGCGGCCGGGTGACTCAGGGTGAAGGGCATGGGCCTCATCCTGCCGCCGCACGGCCACCGGGGTGCCGTCATCGGCCCGCGCCGCACCGACCGCTTCCGGGACCGCGCCCGAGACCGCTCCGGACGCCGGGTCCGCCGCCCGCCCGTCCGGGGCCGCCCTCGTCCGCCGCCCTCGTCCGCCGCCGCCCGTCCGAGGCGGACCTTCGTCCGGGGCCGCACGGCCCGGCTCCCCGCACCCGGCGGGCGGCTCACGCCGCGTCGGCGGCCCTCGCCAGCCCCACCCCGGCGCGGCGCCCGGCCTCCAGGTACCTCAGCTCCCCGCAGCGCCTGGCGTCCAGCGCCGCGGCCAGCCGCCGGTAGCGGCCCGGCGGCAGCAGCCCGGCGGCCTCGTCCAGGGTGACGAACCGCCAGCCGCGCAGTTCCTCCTGCTGGAGCAGCAGGCCCTGGCGGGCGGTGGCGTCCAGCAACCCCCCGTCGTAGACGAGGCGCAGCCCGCCCCGGCGCGGTCCGGTCCGCGGCTCCCAGTCGACGGCCAGCAGCCGCAGCGCGGAGGGGTCGAGCCGCAGCCCGAGCTCCTCGGCGGTCTCCCGGAGGGCGGCGTCGGTCGGTGCCTCGCCGCGTTCGACCACTCCGCCGGGGAACTCCCAGTCCGGCTTGTAGACCGGGTCGACGAGCAGGACCCGGTCCTGTTCGTCGAAGAACAGGACGGCGGCGGCCACGGTGTCGCCGGTGGGGTCGGGGGTCTGGACGATCGGGCAGCGGGCCGAGCCGTCCCGGACGAGCTGGGCGAGCCGGGCGGCGGTCTCGCGCGGGGTGAGGCCGGCGGTGTCGACCAGCCGGGCGTCGCGACCGAGCCAGCGGCGGGCGGCCCGGTAGCGCGGCAGATGGTCCAGGCACCACTGCCGGATCCGCGCACTGCGCTCCGGATCGTCCGGGCACTCGTCGCGCTGCGCTATGCGCTCGCGCAGGATCGTTTCTTCAGGATCGAGGACGAGGTGGTGCACCGTGATCCCGTTCGAGGCCAGCGCACCGAAGATCTCGTCCCGGTAGTCCTCCCGCAGCAGCGTCATCGGGACCACCAGCGGCCCGGCCACCTCACCGAGCAGTGCGGCCGCCGTCTCGGGCACCAGCCGGCGCCAGGCCGGCAGGTCCTGGAAGTCCGACACCGCTGCCATCCGGTCGGCCGGCAGCACCGCGCGCAGTCCGAACCCGACCAGTTCGGGATCGAACAGCGTGCTGCCGGGCAGCAGTTCCACCAACTCGCGGCAGGCACTCGTCTTGCCCGCCCCGAACGTGCCATTGACCCAGACGATCACAGACATCCCCTGCCCCTCGACCTCCCCCGGCGCCGTTCGCACCGGGCGGCGCCCCCGTCAGCCGAACCAGCGCCACCCGAGGTGGTCCCCCGCCGCGCCGGTCCCCATGCCTCCCCGCCCGTCCTGCTCGCGACCGTCGGCCGCTCCGGTTGACGGAGGCATGTGCCCAGGCCAGCGGCCCTGCCGCAACGCCCGTACGACCCCCGACACGCCGGAGTGCACACCCCCGGCAACCGGCGTCCGACATCCTCGCACGCGCCCCCTCCACACCCTGCGCGCCCCGCCCGAGGTGTACGGGAAACCGGCTCGGCACCCGCCCCGCGCGCCGGTCGGCCGCCGTCGCACGCCTTCGCCGGACTCCCGCCGCCGACGCGCCCGGCCACCCGCTCCCGGCCGCCGCCCCGAACCACCCGCACCACCCGCACCACCCGCCCCGTGTTCCCCGGCCCGTCACTCCGGCCCCGATCAGAGGACGGCCCCGCCGACCCCCCGGTTCCCCTCCGGCGTCCCCTCCGGTGTTGCCTCCGGCCACCCGACCGCATAGAGATGAACGGTGACCGCATCCACCGCACCCGGCCGCGTCGTGGCCGTCGGCTCCGTCAACATCGACCGGATCCTCCGCTGCCCCGCCCTCCCCGCACCCGGCGAGACCGTCCTGGTGACCGACTCGGCCCAGGGCTTCGGCGGCAAGGGCGCCAACCAGGCCGTGGCCGCGGCCGCCATGGGAGCGCCCACCCACCTGGTGGCCAAGGTCGGCGCGGACGCCGACGGCCGCGCCGCCCTGGCCGACCTGCGCGGGGCGGGCGTCGGGACCGGCACCGTGCTCACCGACCCGGACGCACCCACCGGTCAAGCCGTGGTGGTGGTCGACCCGTCGGGCGAGAACAGCATCCTGGTCGTCCCCGGCGCCAACGCCCGGCTCACCGGCGCCGAGGTGGCCGAGGCGCTCGCCGCGCTCGCCCTCACCGCCGCCGACACCGTCCTCACCAGCGGCGAGGTCCCGGAGGAGTGCATCCTGGCGACCGCGGCCGCCCTCCCGCCCGGGCCCCGCTGGATCCACAACGCCGCCCCGGCGGGCCGCCTCCCCGACTGGACGGGCCCGGGCCGCCGGCGCCCGCTGATCGTCGCCAACTCCGTCGAGGCCGCCCAGCTGACCGGCACCGGCACCGGCACCCGGCCCCACGACCCCTCCCACGGCGCGGCCCAGGACGCGGCCGTCGGTGCGACCGCCCTCGCCCTGGCCGCCCTGGGCGAGGGCGCGGTGATCACCCTCGGCGCGGCCGGGGCACTGGTCGCCGTCGACGGCGCGGTCCACCGCGTCCCGGCCCCCGTCGTGACCGTCGTCGACACCACCGGCGCCGGCGACGTCTTCTGCGGCGCCCTGGCTGCCCGGCTCGCCCACGGCGTGCCGCTCCCCGCGGCCGCGGCCACCGCCGCCGGGGCCGGCGCCTTCGCCGTCACCGCCGCGGGCGCCCGCGGCGCCCTCCCCCGCCCGGCCGACCTCGGTCTCCCCGACCCCGGCCATCCGGCCCCCGGCCACCCGGCCCCCGGCCACCCGGACTCCGACCGCCCCGACGCCCGCCGTCCCTGACCCCGGAGCCCGGCGCCACCGCGGCCGCCCGCCCCGCCGGCACCCCGCGCCGCCGCCGGACGACGACGCCCGGGCCATCCGGCCCGGGCGTCGTCGTCCGAGCGCGGACCCGGCTCAGGGCCGACCCATGTGGGTCGGGTAGTAGCCGCTGCTGATCCCGGAGACACGGATCAGCGTGCCGGGCCGCGCGGCCTCCACGTACTGGTTGTTGCCGAGGTAGATCGCCACGTGGTGGATGCCCCGCGCGGTGCCGTCGTCCGACCAGAAGAGCAGGTCGCCGCGTCGCAGCTGGGAGGCCTTCACCGGTGTGGTGGCCGCGTACTGGTCGTTGGCGACGCGCGGCAGCTCGATGTCACCACGCCGGAAGGACTGCTGGACGAGGCCCGAGCAGTCGTAGCCGTCCGGCCCGTTCCCGGCCGTCTTGAACGGCTTGCCGAGCTGGGCGAGGGCGAACTGCACGGCCGTCTCGACGTCGCCGTCCGTGGCCGGCACCGCCGAGTCGGCGGAGGTCGACGTCGCGGACGAGGAGGCCGCGGACGACGAGGCCGCGGACGACGAGGCCGCGGTCCCGGACGACGCCCCGGTCCGCGCCAGGTAGACGTCGTAGTGTGTCGTCCAGCGCCACTCGCCCTGGCTGTTCCTGAACCAGTAGCGGGAGCCGTCCCACCCCTGGGTGATCCCCCCGGAGCTCACCGTCGCGGACGAGGAGGCCGCGGTCCCGGACGACGCCCCGGTCCGCGCCAGGTAGACGTCGTAGTGCGTGGTCCAGCGCCACTGGCCCTGGCTGTTCTTGAACCAGTACTTCGACCCGTCCCAGCCCGCGTGGGCCGGCGCCGGCTCGGCGGCCGCGCTGCCCACGCCGGTCCCGAGACCGACCACGCCGGCACCGGCCACGATCACCGCCACCATGCCTATCCCCCGACGGACCCGCGCCGCCCGGGAGGGGCGGGAGGTCCGGACGGCCTGCGCCGGCTGGGAGGTGGTGGCGGCTGCGTGCTGCCCGGTCGGCTCGTCGGCGGCACCCGGTGCGCCGGTGTTGACGGTCGTCATCCTGCTGTCTTCCTTTGCTGAGCACTGAACGCGGAACGCGGATCGCGGAACGCTGGACGAGGCGGGACCGCTCCCCGGGCTCCGCTCCCCGGCTTCCGGCCGTACGGCCGGAAGCCGGGGAGCGGAGCCCGGGGATTCAGTTCTGCCTGCGTGTCACGTTAGGCACGCGTCCGCTCACCGTGCGCAGTGGAGTGCGCCAAAGGAAGGGCTCACGGAAGGTGAGCGGGCGTCACCCGACAGCCGTCGGGTGACCGCCCGTCACCCGAGTGCCGACTCGGCGAGCAGCTGCTTCTTCAGCACCTTTCCCATGGCGTTCCTGGGCAGTTCGGGCACCAGCACGACCCGGCGGGGACGCTTGTGCACCGAGAGCCGCTCCGCCACAAAGGCCGTCAGCTGTTCCCCCGTCACGGGACCGTCCGGGATGACGTACGCGACGACCGCCTGGCCGAGGTCCTCGTCGGGCGCGCCGACCACGGCCGCGTCGGCCACCGCGGGGTGGTCGCGCAGTGCCGCCTCGACCTCGCCGGCACCGATCCGGTAGCCGCCGCTCTTGATCAGGTCGACGGAGGCCCGGCCGACGATCCGGTGGAAGCCGTCCGGGCCGATCACCGCGACGTCCCCGGTGCGGAACCAGCCGTCCGCCGTCCAGGCCTCGGCGTCGGCGTCCGGCCGGTTGAGGTACCCGGCGAACAGGGTCGGTCCGGCGACCTGCAGCTCGCCGACGCTCTCGCCGTCGTACGGGACGGGCCCGCCGTCCTCGCCGACCAGCCGGGTCCGCACGCCGGCCAGCGGCAGGCCGACGCTGCCGGGGCGGCGCTCGCCGTCGGCCCGGGTGGAGGCGGTGATCAGCGACTCCGTCATCCCGTACCGCTCGATCGGCGCGTGGCCGGTCAGCGCGGCCAGCCGTTCGAAGACCGGGACGGGCAGCGGGGCGCTGCCGGAGACCAGCAAACGGGCTGAGGCCAGCCGCCCGGCCGCCTCCCCGTCGGCCGCCACCCGGGACCAGACCGTCGGCACGCCGAAGTAGAGGCTGCCCCCGGCCTCCGCGTAGGCGGCGGGGGTGGGGCGCCCGGTGTGCACCAGCCGGCTGCCGGTGCGCAGCGCGCCGAGCACGCCGAGCACCAGTCCGTGCACGTGGAAAAGCGGCAGCCCGTGCACGAGGGTGTCCCCGGCATCCCACTGCCAGGCCTCGGCGAGCGCGTCGAGGTCGGCGGCCACGGCGGAGCGGTGGATCACCGCGCCCTTGGGCGCGCCGGTGGTGCCGGACGTGTAGAGGATGAAGGCGGCCGTCCCCGCGGCCGGTTCGGCGTAGGTGGTGGCGGAGCGCTCCGCCAGGTCGACGGGGACCGCCGTGACCGCCGGGCCGTCGGCCGGACCGTCCTCCGGGGGCGTGTCCCCGGCGGCGTGCGCGAGCAGGGCCGCGCCGGAGTCGCGCAGGATGTGGGCCCGTTCCTTGGGGCCGGAGTCGGGTGGCAGCGGGACGACCGGCACCCCGGCGAGCAGGCCGCCGACCACGGCGGCCACGGTCTCGGCGGTGGGCCGGGCGAGCACCGCGAGCGCGGGGGCGCCCGCCACCCGGTCGGCGACGGCGGTGGCCGCGCCGAGCAGCTGCTCCCGGGAGAGTGTCCGTCCGTCGATCCGCAACGCGTCGCCGGAGTCCCCGAAGCCGCCTTGAAGTGCCGTCAAGAGTGTCATGTGTCCGCCCTCGCCCCAGTCCGCGATCGGCCGCCCCGCCGCCGGCGGTCGCCGGCGCTCGTGCCGCCGACTCTACGGGCCCGCCGCCGGGGCCCGGCCCCGGGGACCACCGCGCCGCGCCGCCGTCGGGGCCCGGACGCGCCGAGGGCGCGCCCGGGTGTTCCCGGACGCGCCCTCGTGGACCTGCCTGGCGGCGGATCAGCCCTTGCGGGCCTTCACCTCGGCGGTGAGCTGCGGCAGCACCGCGAAGAGGTCGCCGACCACGCCGTAGTCGACCAGCTCGAAGATCGGGGCCTCGGGGTCCTTGTTGACGGCCACGATGGTCTTCGAGGTCTGCATGCCGGCCCGGTGCTGGATGGCGCCGGAGATGCCCGCCGCGATGTACAGCTGGGGCGAGACCTGCTTGCCGGTCTGGCCGACCTGGTTGGTGTGCGGGTACCAGCCGGCGTCGACGGCGGCGCGCGAGGCGCCGACGGCCGCGCCCAGCGCGTCCGCGAGCTCCTCGACCACGCCGAAGCCGGCGGCCTCGCCGACGCCGCGGCCGCCGGAGACCACGATGGCGGCCTCGGTCAGCTCGGGGCGGCCGGTGGAGACGCGCGGGGTGCGCGAGACGACCTTGGCGGCGTTGCCGGTGAAGGCGACGGCGACGTCCTCGACGGCGCCCGCGGCCGGGGCGGCCTCCGGGGCGACGGCGTTCGGCTTGACGGTGATCACCGGGGCGCCCTGCGACACCCTGGACTTCACCTGGAAGGAGGCGGCGAACACCGACTGGGTGGCGACCGGGCCGCCGTCGCCGGCCTCCAGGTCGACGGCGTCGGTGATGATGCCGGAGCCGAGGCGCAGCGCCACGCGGGCGGCGACCTCCTTGCCCTCGCCGGAGGAGGTGACGAGGACCGCGGCGGCCTCGCTGGCCTTGGCGATCTGGGCCAGGGCGTCCACCTTGGGGACGACCAGCTGGTCGGCGAACTCGGCGCCGTCGGCCGTGTAGACCTTCGCCGCGCCGTACTCGGCGGCCTTGGCGGCGATCGCCGCGGCGGCCGCGCCGGCGCCGAGGACGACCGCGGAGGGCTCGCCGATCCGGCGGGCCAGGGTCAGCAGTTCGAGGGCCGGCTTGCGGACCGCGCCGTCGGCGTGGTCCACGAGAACCAGGATCTCAGCCATGATTCGTTGCTCCTGATCGATCGTTGGGTGCGCTGACGGGCGGGACTAGATGAACTTCTGGTCGGCGAGGAAGCCCGCGAGCGCCTTGCCGCCCTCGCCCTCGTCCTTGACGACCGTGCCCGCGGTCCGCGCCGGACGCGCGGCCACCGACTCCACCGCCGTCCACGAACCCGCCAGACCGACCTCGTCCGCCTCGATGCCCAGGTCGTCCAGGTCCAGCGACTGCACCGGCTTCTTCTTCGCCGCCATGATCCCCTTGAACGACGGGTAACGGGCCTCACCCGACTGGTCCGTCACCGAGACCACCGCCGGCAGCGCGGCCTCCACCAGCTCCGTCGCCGCGTCACCGTCACGACGGCCCCTCACCACACCGCCCTCGACCGACACCTCCGACAGCAGCGTCACCTGCGGCACGCCCAGACGCTCCGCCAGCAGCGCCGGCAGCACACCCATCGACCCGTCCGTCGACGCCATACCACCGATCACCAGGTCGAACCCGGTCTTCTCCAGCGCCTTCGCCAGCACCGCCGACGTCCCGATCACATCCGAACCGTGGATGTCGTCGTCGTTCACGTGCACGGCCTTGTCCGCACCCATCGACAGCGCCTTGCGCAGCGCGTCCTTCGCGTCGTCCGGACCGACCGTCAGCACCGTCACCTCGGCGTCACCGCTCGCCTCCGCGATCCGCAGCGCCTGCTCCACGCCGTACTCGTCCAGCTCCGACAGGAGGCCGTCCACGCCCTCCCGGTCGGTGGTGTGGTCGTCCGCGAAACGACGGTCGCCCGTCGCGTCCGGCACGTACTTCACACAGACAACGATCCTCAAGCTCACGGCCTGTCTCCTGTACTGGTCTCGTCCGGCGGCTGCGGCTGTGCAAGCGGGCGCGAACACGGCACGCACCCGCTCCGGGCAGCGTGTTCCCGTGCCGGTCCGGAACTTCCCGGCAGCATACCCGCCGGTAGCACAACGTTCACTACTGGCCAGTAGCTTACGTCGGGCGGTCCCTTCCGAGCGTCCCGCGGACCCTCCGACCCGCCCGGGAGGGGCCCCGGTCCGGACGGTTGCCACGGGACGGCCTGCACTGCCGTCAGGGGACATCCTGCCCCAGTCCGACCCCTGGTCCACGCCGCAGGGCGGTCCGTTCCCCTCCGGATCCACTGCGGAAGCGGCCCGCGCCCTTCACACCGGGGGCGCGCGGAGCCCCTCAGACCGCCTCGCCCAACGCCGCGATCACGTCCGCCCGCCTGGGCTGCCCGGCCGCCCGGCGCACCACCCGGCCCCGCGCGTCGAGCACCAGCACGGTCGGCGTCCGCAGGATGTCCAGCCGCCGGACCAGCTCCAGCCGCTCCTCGGCGTCCAGCTCGACGTGCGCCACCCCGTCGACCATCTCCGCCACCTCGGCGAGCACCCGGCGGGTCGCCCGGCAGGGCTGGCAGAACGCGGTCGAGAACTGCACCAGGGTCGCCCGCTCCCCGAGCGGCACCCCCAGCTCGGCCGCCGACAGCGCCACCGCCCCGTCCTTCGCCCGCACCCGCAGCCTCCCGTCGCGCTTGGCCCGCAGCAGCCCGAACGCACTCGCCACCGCGAGCACGACAACGCACACCACCAACCCGGTCATCCCCCCAGTCTGCCCGCCCCCTCCGGACGCCCGGAGCGGACCCCCGCAAACCGGTCGACCGCCGGCCCACCACCCGCGTACGATCGCCGGGTGGACTCCGACCGCCCCGCACAGCCGCTGCTGACCGCCCGCCGGGTGGTCGACCTGTGCCGGGCCACGGCCTCGCGCTGTCGCTGACGCGCCCCCGCCGTCACCCCGTCGCCGTCCCTCCCGGAGCCCCCGTGCAGATCGATCCCCGCGGCCCGCGCTTCGCCGCCGCGCTCACCACCGTCGTCCTCGTCGCCGTCCTGCTCACCGGCAGCGGGCCGCTGCTCGCCGCCCAGGCGCTCGTCTTCGCCCTCGGCGCCCTCGGCGGGCTGCGCCGCTCCCCGTACGGCTGGCTCTACCGCACCCTGGTCCGCCCCCGCCTGGCACCGCCGACCGAGACCGAGGACGAGCGCCCGCCGAGGTTCGCCCAGGGCGTCGGCCTGGTCTTCGCCGTCGTCGGCGCGCTCGGCTTCCTCACCGGGGTCGCCTGGCTCGGCCTGCTCGCGACCGGCTTCGCACTCGCCGCCGCCTTCCTCAACGCCGCCTTCGGCTACTGCCTGGGCTGCGAGATGTACCTGCTGGTCCGCCGCGCGCAGGGGCGGGTGGACATCGCCGCCTGACCGCCCCGCTCCGGACGACCCGGCCCCGGGTCCACAGTCCGGGGTCCGCAGCCGGGTCCGGGTCCGGCCGGGAAAAGTTCCCGGCCCGGCCCATCACGCACATCACACCTTCACATTCCGCCTGGCAGGACGCCTCAGGTGACAGCGGGCACCCCTTCGGGGGATCATCTCCGTGTATCACCCGTGGCCGCCGCGGCGTGCCGCGCCCCCGGTCGGCCCCCACGTACGGCACGGGTACCCGCCGTACCGGGCCGCGAGGCCCGTCGAAGTCAGGACTGACCGTGGCAGAGTTCGTGTACCCGCCGGTGATCGGCGCCGCACTGACCGTCTTCCGCGCGCTCGACGTGCGCATCAAGATCGTCGGCGCCGAACACATTCCCGCCAAGGGCGGAGCGGTCCTGGTGAGCAATCACATCAGCTACCTGGACTTCCTCTTCGCCGGCCTCGGCGCCTTCCGCGGCGGCAAGCGCAAGACCCGTTTCATGGCCAAGGACGACGTCTTCAAGCACGCCGTCTCCGGCCCGCTGATGCGCGGCATGAAGCACATCCCGGTCGACCGCACCGACGGCCAGCCCGCGTACGAGGCCGCCGTCCGAGCCCTGCGGGCCGGCGAGGTCGTCGGGGTGTTCCCCGAGGCGACCATCAGCCGCTCCTTCATGCTGAAGAAGTTCAAGACCGGCGCCGCCCGGATGGCCGCCGACTCCGGCACCCCGCTGCTGCCGGTCATCCTCTGGGGCACCCAGCAGCTCTGGACCAAGGGCCGCCCGAAGACCCTCACCAAGCGGCACGTCCCGGTGACCATCATGATCGGCGAGCCGATCGAGCTGGCACCCACCGACAAGCCCGTCATGGTCACCCGCCGGCTCCGCGCCGCGATGTCCGAGATGCTCGACCAGGCCCAGCGCGAGTACCCCGGCAAGCCCTCCGGCCCCGACGACACCTGGTGGCTGCCCACCCACCTCGGCGGCACCGCTCCCACCCTGGAGACCGCCGAGGCCGAGGACGAGGCGGAAGCCGCCGCCAAGGCCGAACGCCGGACCGCGCGCGACTGAACAAGCCCGGCACCCGCCCGTCGCGTTCCCTCCACACCCCGAAGGACTACTCCGGGTGCCCGGGCGGACGCACAGCGTCGCGTGTCGCCCCGTCTCCACCGCGTCCGATCTGACAAAGTGACAGCTCCCTCGGGACCCGCCCGCACTCACCCGGCGGATCGAAGACGGAGATGAGACGCGCATGACCGACACACGGCTCCCCCGGACCACCCCCACCACGGCCCGCACCCGCACTCGCGCCGGTGCGGGCCTGCTGCTGGCAGGGGCCCTGCTCACCGGCTGCGGCGCCCAGCCCGGCGACATCCCGCTCAGCGAGATCCGGGCCGAGTCGCCCTCCCCCACCCCGACGCCCACCCCCGCGGCCGAAGCGGCCGCCTCCCCCGGGGTGATCGGCGCCGCCGTCGCCGCGACCCCGACCGCTCCGCCCGCGCGCAACGGCCTGATCGCCAGCCGGGTCACCCCGAGCACCGAACGCGACACCGGCGCCATCCTCTCCACCGGACCCGACGGCACCGGCGAACACCCGCTCACCCAGCCCCCGAACGGCGCCCGGGACGACAACCCGTCCTGGTCCCCCGACGGTGCCACCCTCGCGTTCGACCGGACCGGCACCGACGCCGCCCGGGTCTGGCTCACGACGGCCACCGGCGAGGAATCCCACCAGGTCGGCCCGCTCTGCAGCGTCGGAGCCCCCGACTGCGTCAACGAGGCCGAGAGCCACCCCGCGTTCTCCCCGGACGGCCGACGGCTCGCCTTCAACCGCACCTGGGGAGCCGGCGATCCCGAGACCGGCCAGGTCCAGTACTCCGACCTGTACCTGATGAGCCCCGACGGCACCGACGTCCAGCGCCTGACCTTCCTCACCAACGACAAGCCCTACTCCGGCGAGGTGACGAGCCCGAGCTGGTCACCCGACGGGAAGCAGCTCGTCTTCGAGTACCGCACCAGCGCCACCGGACAGCCCGCCGACGGCCGGGCCCTGTTCTCCGTCGCCGCCGACGGCACCGGTCTGCACCAGCTCACCCCGTGGGAGCTGCGGGCCGGCGGCCGCGCCGGCTGGTCCCCCGACGGCGGGCGGATCGTCTTCACCACGTTCCCGGCCGGCCCCGACCTCACCCCCGGCGGCGGGATCTACACCATGCACGCCGACGGCAGCGCGATCGAAGCGCTCACCCCCGGCCCCTCCGACCTCTCGTACGGCCCGGCCTCCTACTCCCCCGACGGACGCTCCATCGTGTTCACCCAGGCCGCCGGCACCGGAACCTCCTCCGACCTGTACGTCATGCAACCGGACGGCGGCAGCCCCACCCGGCTCACCGACACCCCCGAGCGCTCGGAGAGCCGGCCGAGCTGGGGCACGGCGGCAGCACCGCAGGGCTGACGCCCCTCGTTCCGCGAATTCCGCTCGCGCTTCCGTCTTCCCCTGAAATGCAAAGAACCCCCGCCGGTTTCCCGGCGGGGGTTCTTTGTGAATGATTGTTCGGCGGCGTCCTACTCTCCCACAGGGTCCCCCCTGCAGTACCATCGGCGCTGTGAGGCTTAGCTTCCGGGTTCGGAATGTAACCGGGCGTTTCCCTCACGCTATGACCACCGAAACACTATGAAACTGTCAACCGCACCCACACCGTGACCTGATGTGGGGGTCGTTGTTTCAGAACAACACAGTGGACGCGAGCAACTGAGGACAAGCCCTCGGCCTATTAGTACCGGTCAACTCCACCCCTTACAGGGCTTCCATATCCGGCCTATCAACCCAGTCGTCTACTGGGAGCCTTACCCTCTCAAGGAGGTGGGAGTGCTCATCTCGAAGCAGGCTTCCCGCTTAGATGCTTTCAGCGGTTATCCCTCCCGAACGTAGCCAACCAGCCATGCCCTTGGCAGGACAACTGGCACACCAGAGGTTCGTCCGTCCCGGTCCTCTCGTACTAGGGACAGCCCTTCTCAACACTCCTACGCGCACAGCGGATAGGGACCGAACTGTCTCACGACGTTCTAAACCCAGCTCGCGTACCGCTTTAATGGGCGAACAGCCCAACCCTTGGGACCTACTCCAGCCCCAGGATGCGACGAGCCGACATCGAGGTGCCAAACCATCCCGTCGATATGGACTCTTGGGGAAGATCAGCCTGTTATCCCCGGGGTACCTTTTATCCGTTGAGCGACGGCGCTTCCACAAGCCACCGCCGGATCACTAGTCCCGACTTTCGTCCCTGCTCGACCCGTCAGTCTCACAGTCAAGCTCCCTTGTGCACTTACACTCAACACCTGATTGCCAACCAGGCTGAGGGAACCTTTGGGCGCCTCCGTTACTCTTTAGGAGGCAACCGCCCCAGTTAAACTACCCACCAGACACTGTCCCTGATCCGGATCACGGACCCAGGTTAGACATCCAGCACGACCAGAGTGGTATTTCAACGACGACTCCACAACAACTGGCGTTGCTGCTTCAAAGTCTCCCACCTATCCTACACAAGCCGAACCGAACACCAATATCAAGCTATAGTAAAGGTCCCGGGGTCTTTCCGTCCTGCTGCGCGAAACGAGCATCTTTACTCGTAATGCAATTTCACCGGGCCTATGGTTGAGACAGTCGAGAAGTCGTTACGCCATTCGTGCAGGTCGGAACTTACCCGACAAGGAATTTCGCTACCTTAGGATGGTTATAGTTACCACCGCCGTTTACTGGCGCTTAAGTTCTCAGCTTCGCCCCACCGAAGTGGAGCTAACCGGTCCCCTTAACGTTCCAGCACCGGGCAGGCGTCAGTCCGTATACATCGCCTTACGGCTTCGCACGGACCTGTGTTTTTAGTAAACAGTCGCTTCTCGCTGGTCTCTGCGGCCACCCCCAGCTCTGGCAGCAAGTGCCGTCACCAGGAATGGCCCCCCTTCTCCCGAAGTTACGGGGGCATTTTGCCGAGTTCCTTAACCATAGTTCACCCGAACGCCTCGGTATTCTCTACCTGACCACCTGAGTCGGTTTGGGGTACGGGCCGCCATGAAACTCGCTAGAGGCTTTTCTCGACAGCATAGGATCATCCACTTCACCACAATCGGCTCGGCATCAGGTCTCAGCCTTAATGAGTGACGGATTTGCCTATCACTCGGCCTACACCCTTACCCCGGGACAACCACCGCCCGGGCTGGACTACCTTCCTGCGTCACCCCATCGCTCACCTAATACAGACTTGGTTCAGCGGCTCCACCACGTCCCTTTGTCCGAAGACTCCGGGCCGGCTTCACGGCTTTAGCATCACCTGGTTCAGCGTTGGCGCTTCAAAGCGGGTACGGGAATATCAACCCGTTGTCCATCGACTACGCCTGTCGGCCTCGCCTTAGGTCCCGACTTACCCTGGGCAGATCAGCTTGACCCAGGAACCCTTGGTCAATCGGCGCAAGAGTTTCTCACTCTTGTATCGCTACTCATGCCTGCATTCTCACTCGTGTACCGTCCACGACTGGTTTCCACCGCCGCTTCACCCGGCACACGACGCTCCCCTACCCATCACAGCAGGCGTTGGCCCTATATGCTGCAATGACACGACTTCGGTGATGTGCTTGAGCCCCGCTACATTGTCGGCGCGGAATCACTTGACCAGTGAGCTATTACGCACTCTTTCAAGGGTGGCTGCTTCTAAGCCAACCTCCTGGTTGTCTCTGCGACTCCACATCCTTTCCCACTTAGCACACGCTTAGGGACCTTAGTCGGTGTTCTGGGCTGTTTCCCTCTCGACCATGGAGCTTATCCCCCACAGTCTCACTGCCACGCTCTCACTTACCGGCATTCGGAGTTTGGCTAAGGTCAGTAACCCGGTGAGGCCCATCGCCTATCCAGTGCTCTACCTCCGGCAAGAAACACGTGACGCTGCACCTAAATGCATTTCGGGGAGAACCAGCTATCACGGAGTTTGATTGGCCTTTCACCCCTAACCACAGGTCATCCCCCAGGTTTTCAACCCTGGTGGGTTCGGTCCTCCACGAAGTCTTACCTCCGCTTCAACCTGCCCATGGCTAGATCACTCCGCTTCGGGTCTTGGGCATGCAACTCAACCGCCCTATTCGGACTCGCTTTCGCTACGGCTACCCCACACGGGTTAACCTCGCTACACACCGCAAACTCGCAGGCTCATTCTTCAAAAGGCACGCAGTCACGGCCCACGTCCGAAAACGTGAACGACGCTCCCACGGCTTGTAGGCACACGGTTTCAGGTACTATTTCACTCCGCTCCCGCGGTACTTTTCACCATTCCCTCACGGTACTATCCGCTATCGGTCACCAGGGAATATTTAGGCTTAGCGGGTGGTCCCGCCAGATTCACACGGGATTTCTCGGGCCCCGTGCTACTTGGGAGTTCTTCAAACGAGCCGTACAGATTTCGCCTACGGGGGTCTTACCCTCTACGCCGGACCTTTCGCATGTCCTTCGACTATCCATACGGTTTCTGACTCGCCGACCGGCCGGCAGACCGGTCAAGAAAAATCCCACGACCCCACAAGCGCAACCCCTGCCGGGTCTCACACGCTCATGGTTTAGCCTCATCCGGTTTCGCTCGCCACTACTCCCGGAATCACGGTTGTTTTCTCTTCCTGCGGGTACTGAGATGTTTCACTTCCCCGCGTTCCCTCCACATACCCTATGTGTTCAGGTATGGGTGACAGCCCATGACGACTGCCGGGTTTCCCCATTCGGAAACCCCCGGATCAAAGCCTGGTTGACGGCTCCCCGGGGACTATCGTGGCCTCCCACGTCCTTCATCGGTTCCTGGTGCCAAGGCATCCACCGTGCGCCCTTAAAAACTTGGCCACAGATGCTCGCGTCCACTGTGCAGTTCTCAAACAACGACCAGACACCCACCTGAACAAGCATGGGACCGGCATCACTGAAGCAACGACCATACGGCCGTTCCCTCAGGACCCAACAACGTGCCCGACACAGTCAATCCCAGAACGCGTTCCACGCCGAAGCAGTACTAGCCCCTGGTCTCTTCCTGTGCCGAATAGTCAACGTTCCACCCATGAGCAACCGTGCAGGACATTCGCCTGCAAGCGGCTATGTGCTCCTTAGAAAGGAGGTGATCCAGCCGCACCTTCCGGTACGGCTACCTTGTTACGACTTCGTCCCAATCGCTGGTCCCACCTTCGACGGCTCCTCCCCTTACGGGTTAGGCCACCGGCTTCGGGTGTTACCGACTTTCGTGACGTGACGGGCGGTGTGTACAAGGCCCGGGAACGTATTCACCGCAGCATGCTGATCTGCGATTACTAGCAACTCCAACTTCATGGGGTCGAGTTGCAGACCCCAATCCGAACTGAGGCCGGCTTTTTGGGATTCGCTCCGCCTCGCGGCATCGCAGCCCTTTGTACCGACCATTGTAGCACGTGTGCAGCCCAAGACATAAGGGGCATGATGATTTGACGTCGTCCCCACCTTCCTCCGAGTTGACCCCGGCAGTCTCCTGTGAGTCCCCATCACCCCGAAAGGCATGCTGGCAACACAGAACAAGGGTTGCGCTCGTTGCGGGACTTAACCCAACATCTCACGACACGAGCTGACGACAACCATGCACCACCTGTATACCGACCACAAGGGGGCACCCATCTCTGGATGTTTCCGGCATATGTCAAGCCTTGGTAAGGTTCTTCGCGTTGCGTCGAATTAAGCCACATGCTCCGCTGCTTGTGCGGGCCCCCGTCAATTCCTTTGAGTTTTAGCCTTGCGGCCGTACTCCCCAGGCGGGGAACTTAATGCGTTAGCTGCGGCACCGACGACGTGGAATGTCGCCAACACCTAGTTCCCAACGTTTACGGCGTGGACTACCAGGGTATCTAATCCTGTTCGCTCCCCACGCTTTCGCTCCTCAGCGTCAGTAATGGCCCAGAGATCCGCCTTCGCCACCGGTGTTCCTCCTGATATCTGCGCATTTCACCGCTACACCAGGAATTCCGATCTCCCCTACCACACTCTAGCCTGCCCGTATCGAATGCAGACCCGGGGTTAAGCCCCGGGCTTTCACATCCGACGCGACAGGCCGCCTACGAGCTCTTTACGCCCAATAATTCCGGACAACGCTCGCACCCTACGTATTACCGCGGCTGCTGGCACGTAGTTAGCCGGTGCTTCTTCTGCAGGTACCGTCACTTGCGCTTCTTCCCTGCTGAAAGAGGTTTACAACCCGAAGGCCGTCATCCCTCACGCGGCGTCGCTGCATCAGGCTTTCGCCCATTGTGCAATATTCCCCACTGCTGCCTCCCGTAGGAGTCTGGGCCGTGTCTCAGTCCCAGTGTGGCCGGTCGCCCTCTCAGGCCGGCTACCCGTCGTCGCCTTGGTAGGCCATTACCCCACCAACAAGCTGATAGGCCGCGGGCTCATCCTGCACCGCCGGAGCTTTCCACCAACCCCCATGCGGAGGAAGGTCATATCCGGTATTAGACCCCGTTTCCAGGGCTTGTCCCAGAGTGCAGGGCAGATTGCCCACGTGTTACTCACCCGTTCGCCACTGATCCACCCCGAAGGGCTTCACCGTTCGACTTGCATGTGTTAAGCACGCCGCCAGCGTTCGTCCTGAGCCAGGATCAAACTCTCCGTGAATGTTTACCGGTAATCCGGTCGACACCCGCGTTGAGCGGCACGGCAACCACCGGAATAGGGCGGTCCCGCGCACTGCGTCCTCGCTAGTGTTTTACTTCAAAAGGAATCTCCAACCCCAGATGATCTGAGGCCGGGGATGTCAACATATCTGGCGTTGACTTTTGGCACGCTGTTGAGTTCTCAAGGAACGGACACTTCCTTCAGGCGGCTTTCACACCGGCCCTCCGGGCGCTTCGTTCTTTCGTGTTTCAAGCTTATCAGACGTTTTCCGCCCCGTTTTCCGGAGTTTCATTCATCGGATTGGCTTTCCACCTTGCCCCCGCTCTCTCGCGGCGACTCCGGAACTGTACGGGGCTACGCCCGCCACATGCAAATCGCCCCGTCCTGCGGCGGCAGGACGGGGCGATCCGCGGTCCGGGCACCCGGAACGGGCAGGTCAGGCACGCGTCACGCGCGGCCCATCTCCTCGGCGATGGCCGCGGCGAAGGCGTCGATGTCCGCCTCCGTCGTGTCGTAGGCGCACATCCAGCGGACCTCGCCGGTGTGCTCGTTCCAGAAGTAGAAGCGGTAGCGCTTCTGCAGGCGCTCGCTGACCTCGCGCGGGAGGATCGCGAAGACGGCGTTCGCCTCGACCGGGCGCACCACCGTCACGCCGTCGATCTCGCGGACCGCGGCCTCCAGGCGGCTGGCCATCGCGTTTGCGTGGCCGGCGTTGCGGAGGTAGAGGTCGCCCGAGAGCAGGGCCTCGAACTGGACCGAGACGAAGCGCATCTTCGAGGCGAGCTGCATCGAGGTCTTGCGCAGGAACTTGATGTTCCTGACCTTCTCGGGGTCGAGCACGACCACGCACTCGCCGAGCAGCAGGCCGTTCTTCGTCCCGCCGAAGGAGAGCACGTCGACGCCGACGTCCGTGGTGAAGGCGCGCAGCGGGACGCCGAGCGAGGCGGCGGCGTTGGCCAGGCGGGAGCCGTCCACGTGGACCAGCATGCCGTGCTGGTGCGCGTGGTCGACGATCGCCCGGATCTCCTCGACCGTGTAGAGGGTGCCGAGCTCGGTGCTCTGGGTGATCGAGACCGCGAGCGGCTGGGCACGGTGCTCGTCGCCGTAGCCCCAGGCCTGCTGGTCGATGAGCTCGGGGGTGAGCTTGCCGTCCGGGGTGGGGACGGTGAGCAGCTTGATGCCGCCCATCTTCTCGGGGGCGCCGCCCTCGTCCACGTTGATGTGGGCGGACTCGGCGGCGATCACCGCGCCCCAGCGCGGGAGCAGGGCCTGCAGCGCGACGACGTTGGCGCCGGTCCCGTTGAAGACGGGGTACGCCTCGGCCTTCTCGCCGAAGTGGCGGCGGAAGACGTCCTGCAGGTGCGCGGTGTAGTCGTCCTCGCCGTAGGCGACCTGGTGGCCGCCGTTGGCGAGGGCTATCGCGGCGAGGACCTCCGGGTGCACGCCGGCGTAGTTGTCGCTGGCGAAGCCGCGGACGGCGGGGTCGTGCCGCCGGGCCGCGTCCGTGTGGGAGGTGAGGTCGGTCATCGGGCTGTCAGCCACAGGTGCTGTCCGTTCAGTTCTTCTGCGGGGCGGTCCCAGAGGCCCGCCAGGGTGGTGGCGAGGTCGGCGGTGTCGGTGAAGCCGGCGAACTTCGCGTCCGGCTTCTCGGCACGCATCTCGGGACTGACCAACGCCTTGATCACCAGGATGGCAGCCGCGGCGGTGGGCTTGCCGTCCTCGGCGGTGGTCTCCTTCTTGAAGGAGTCCGCCATGGCGAGCGTCCAGGCCTCGGTGGCCGCCTTGGCGGCGGCGTAGGCGGCGCCGCCCGCGGTGGGCTTGTGCGCGGCGGCGGCCGAGATCATGGCGTAGCGGCCGGCGGCGCTGCGGACGAGGGCGGGCTGGAACGCCAGCGAGGTGTGCTGGAGGGTCCGCACGACGGTGTCGTGCAGGAAGTCCCAGTCGTCGATCCGGGAGTCGAAGAAGGTCTTGCTGCCGCGCCAGCCGCCGACCAGGTGGAGGAGGCCGTCGACGTGGCCGTGCTCGGCCTCCAGGTGGTCGGCCCAGTCGTGGACCTCCTGCGGGTCGAGGAGGTCGATGACCTGGCCGCTGACCTTGGCGCCGCGCACGGCGACGCGCACGGTGTCGAGGGCGGCCTCCAGCCGCTGGGCGTCGATGTCGGCGCCGATGACGGTGGCGCCGTCCGCCGCGAGGCGGCGCAGCACGGCCTGGCCGGCCGGGCCGCTGGCTCCGGCGACGGCGATGACCTTGCCGTTGAGGGGTCCCTTGGGTGCGGTGGTCACGCGGCAGCTCCCTGCAGGCCGGCACCGGTGATGCCGGTGGTCGAGGCGATGACGCCGCTGAGCTTCTTGGAGAGGGCCTCGTAGAACATGCTCAGCGGGAACTCGTCGGGGAGCACAGCGTCGCACAGCGCCTTGTTGAGGGCCTTGCCCTCGGTGATGTCGAACGGCAGCGCCTCGGAGCCCTTCGCCCAGGTGGAGGCGGGGTGCGGGGTGAGGTAGCGGGAGACCAGCTCGTAGGCGGCGATCCAGTGGGCCGGCTTGGGCCGGTCGATGCCGTCGCGGTAGAGGGTCTCGATCTCGGCGCAGAGTGCGTTGGTGACCTGCGGGGCCCGCTCCCAGTCGATGCTGAGGCGGTTGTCGCGCCAGCGCAGCGCGTCGTGCTTGTGCAGGTACGCGAAGAGCAGCTGGCCGCCGAGGCCGTCGTAGTTGCGGACGCGGTCGCCGCTGACGGGGAAGCGGAACATGCGGTCGAAGAGGATCGCGTACTGGACGTCGCGGGCGTGCTCGTTGCCCTCGGCCTCCAGGGTCACCGCCTCCTTGAAGGTGGTGAGGTCGCAGCGGAGCTCCTCCAGGCCGTACATCCAGAACGGGCTGCGCTGCTTGATCATGAAGGGGTCGAACGGCAGGTCGCCGTGGCTGTGGGTGCGGTCGTGGATGAGGTCCCACAGCACGAAGGTCTGCTGCGAGCGCGCCTGGTCCTGGAGCAGGCTCTCGGCGTCGGCCGGGATCTCCAGGCCGAGCAGCTCGACGGCGTTGGTGGTGACGACCCGGAAGCGGGCCGCCTCGCGGTCGCAGAAGATGCCGCCCCAGGTGAAACGTTCCGGCGCCTTGCGCACGGCCACGGTCTCGGGGAAGAGGACGGCGGAGTTGGTGTCGTAGCCGGCCGTGAAGTCGGTGAAGGTGATCGGCACGAACATCGGGTTGTCGAAGCGGGTGCGCTCCAGCTCCGCCAGCCACTCGGGCCAGACGACGCTCAGCAGGACGGCTTCCAGGTTCCGGTCCGGGTTGCCGTTCTGGGTGTACATCGGGAAGACGACCAGGTGCTCCAGGCCGTCCTCGCGCTGCTCGGCGGGCTGGAAGGCGAGCAGCGAGTCCAGGAAGTCGGGCTCCCGGTAGCCGGTGTCGGCCCACTTGGCCAGGTCGGCGTCGACGGCGGCCAGGTAGGCGGCGTCGTGCGGGAACAGCGGCGCCAGCTCCGCGACCGCCGTGCGCACGGTGGCGACCAGCGGGTCGACCGTCTGCCGCTCGACGACGGACAGGTCGATGGAGCCGTCCTTGGACTGCAGGGGGCGGAGGGCCTCGACAGCTTCCTTGAGCCGCAGCCAGGCCGGGTGGCCGGCGAGGGTCTCGGCCGGAGCGTCGGCCGCCACGGCGAGCCTTGGCGAAAGATTCTGCATCGGGGACTCACTTCGACAGGAGGGTTTTCAACGAGACCACCATAAGTACGAAAGGTTCTTCTGTTCAAGGGGGCACCTGGCGACGGATCTGCGGCGGACGGCGCCGGCGGCCGTATGTCGTCCGTGTGAACAGCCGCCGGGATCTTCCGGGACAGAGCGGGCGAAGCCTCGTAAGCCGACCATGCCGCGCGTGTTCCGGGGTCGCCACCGGGGGAGGTTCCCCACCCGACCGGTCCGTCCCCCTCCTCCCGGGAGTCCCGCCATGCCCCTCCCCCGCAAGCCGCTCGTCGCGCTGCTGCTCGCCGGCACCGTGCTGGCCGGTACCGTGCTGGCCGCCTGCGCCCCCCAGGACTCCGCGTCCGGCGGGAGCGCCTCGTCCGCGGGCACGGCCGGCGGCTGCGCCCCGGGGGCGCTGGCCACCCGGACGGCGGGGACGCTGACCGTCGGCACCGACAAGCCCGCGTACGACCCGTGGTTCTCGGGGGACGCGCCGGAGAACGGCAAGGGCTTCGAGTCGGCGGTCGCGTACGCGGTGGCGGAGAGGCTGGGCTACCCCAGGGAGAAGGTGCGCTGGGTGGTCGCGCCGTTCGGCACGGCGACCGCCCCCGGCCCGAAGGACTTCGACTTCGACGTCAACCAGGTCTCGATCAGTGCCGAGCGCCGCCAGGCGGTGGACTTCTCCTCCGGCTACTACGACGTCCGCCAGGCGGTGATCGCGCTGAAGGGCTCCAAGGCGGCCTCGGCCCGGAGCCTCGCCGACCTCAAGGGCGCCAAGCTGGGCGCGCAGGTCGGCACCACCAGCCTGGAGGCGGTCACCGGCACCATCAGGCCGACCGTCCAGCCGGCCGTCTTCGACTCCAACGACCTCGCGAAGGCCGCGCTGAAGAACGGTCAGGTCGAGGCGCTGGTGGTCGACCTGCCGACGGCGTTCTACATCACCGGCGCCGAGGTGACGGACGCCCAGGTGGTCGGCCAGTTGGAGGGCGCGGCGCAGGGCGAGCAGTTCGGCCTGGTGCTGGACAAGGGCTCGAAGCTGACCGGCTGCGTCTCCGGCGCGGTGGACGCGCTGCGGGCCGACGGGACACTGGCGAAGCTGGAGAAGCAGTGGCTCTCGGACGCCGTCTCGGCCCCCGTGCTCAGGTGAGCGGCGCCGTGAAGGGGTCCTCCCCGGGTCCGGCCGACCCGGACGCGGCGGGGGCCCGGAACGCCGTGGGGGCTCAGGGCGCGCCGGGGGCGCCGGACGGGGCGGACGACCCCGGCGCGGCGGTGGACGACTACCGCCCGTCGGCGCGGCGGCTCGCCCACGAGGCGTACCGGCGCGCCCGGGCCCGGCGGGCGGCGCTGATCGCGGCCGGCTCGACGCTGGCGACGGCGGTGGCGCTGGTCCTGCTGGTGGTCGGCTCTCCCGGCTGGCCGGCGGTGCGGAGGTCGTTCCTCAGCGCCGAGTACGCCCGGCAGGCGCTGCCCGAGGTGCTCCGGGGGCTGCGGATCAACCTGGAGCTGATGGCCGTCTGCGGCGTGCTGATCCTCTTCTTCGGCCTGCTGCTCGCGGTGCTCCGGACGCTGAGCGGGCCGGTCTTCCTGCCGGTGCGGCTGCTGGCCACCGCGTACGTGGACTTCTTCCTCGGCCTGCCGATGATCATCTGCCTGCTGGTGATGATCACCGGCGTGCCGGCGCTCCGGCTGACCGGGGTCACCTCGGACCCGCTCTGGCTCGGCGGCGCCGCGCTGGTCATGACCTACGCGGCGTACGTCTCGGAGGTGTTCCGGGCCGGGATCGAGTCGGTCCACCCGAGCCAGCGGGCCGCCGCCCGGTCGCTGGGCCTCTCCAACGCGCAGGCGATGCGGTACGTGGTGCTGCCGCAGGCGGTCCGGCGGGTGGTTCCGCCGCTCCTCAACAACCTGGTCAGCCTGCAGAAGGACACCGGGCTGGTCTCGATCGGCGGGGTGATCGACGCGGTGTACGCGGCGAAGATCATCAACGGCCGGTCGTTCAACTCCACCCCGTACCTGGTGGCGGCGCTCGTCTTCGTGGTGCTGACCATCCCGCTCACCCGGTTCACCGGCTGGCTGACCACCCGGATGAACCGCAAGCAGCAGCACGGAGGTGCGGTGTGAGCGGCCGACCGACCGGAGGGGCCGCCGACGGCGCGGGCGGCGGGCCGGTGCTGCGCGTGGAGTCGGTGCGCAAGACCTTCAACGGCCAGGTGGTGCTGCGCGACGTGGACCTCGTCGTCCCCGAGCACTCGGTGACGGCGCTGATCGGCGCCTCGGGCTCCGGCAAGTCGACCCTCCTGCGGTGCGTCAACCTGCTGGAGCGGATCGACGACGGCGCGGTCTTCCTGGACGGTGCGGAGATCACCGACCCGCGCGCCGACGAGGACGCCGTCCGGCGGCGGATCGGCGTCGTCTTCCAGGCGTACAACCTCTTCCCGCACATGACGGTGCTGGAGAACGTCACGCTCGCCCCGCGCCGGGTGCACGGCCTGGCCCGGGCCGAGGCTGAGGCGCAGGCCCTCGACCTGCTGGACCGGCTCGGGCTCGCGGCGAAGGCCCGGGAGTACCCCGACCGGCTCTCCGGCGGCCAGCAGCAGCGGGTGGCCATCGTCCGGGCCCTCGCCACCGGGCCGCGGCTGCTGCTGCTCGACGAGATCACCGCGGCCCTCGACCCGGAGCTCGTCGGCGAGGTGCTGTCGGTGGTGCGCGACCTCAAGGAGCGGGGCATGACGATGCTGGTCGCGACCCACGAGATGGCGTTCGCCCGCGAGGTCGCCGACCGGGTCTGCTTCCTGGACGGCGGCGTGGTGCTCGAACAGGGCCCGCCGGAGCAGGTGTTCGGGGCGCCGCGGCAGGAGCGGACCCGGCGGTTCCTGAGCCGGGTGATCGCCTCCGGGCGGCTCTCGGGACAGTCCGGGCCGACCGGACTCGGCTGACCGGCCTCGGCCGACGGGGCAGGGCCCACCCGACGGGGCAGGGCCCACCCGACGGGGCAGGGCCCACCCGACGGGGCAGGGCCCACCCGACGGGGCAGGGCCCACCCGACGGACCGGGCGGGCACGGCGGGCCGGGCGGGCGGGCCGGCCTGGCGGTGGACGGCGCGGCGGGCCGGCCTGGCCGTGGACGGCGCCCGCCCCCGGGCCCACCCGGTCGGGCACCACCGTGCGCCCCCGCGCGCGCCCTGCTGCACTCGGCCCCGAGCGGTGATCGTGGACCGTGCCCGGCCCCACGCCGTACGCCCGTCCGCACCGCCCGGGAGGTCGTCGTTGCACGGATCGACCCTGGTCAGCTGGCTGCTGGCCGTCCTCACCGCGGCCTCCGGCGGCTACTGCCTCAGCCGGCTCCGCCGCGACCCCTGCTCGCCGCCGGGGACGGGGGCGCCCCGCCCGGGAGGACCCGACGCCGGGACGGCCCGCGCCCGACGGCTGCACGCGTACGAGTCGGACGCCGCCGAGGCGTTGATGGGCTTCGGGATGGCCGCCATGGCGGTGACCGGGACGGCCGTGCCGGGCACCGTCTGGGCCTGGGTGTTCGGCCCGCCCGCGGTCGCCCTGCTGCTGGCCGCCGCGTGCCGTCCGGACCGGCGGGCGCACCGGCTGCACCATGCGGTCGGCGCGTCGGCGATGACCTACATGGCGCTCGTGATGGCCACCGCGCCGGGCCCGCACACCGGGCACCACCTGTCGGCGGCCGGGTCACCGGCGCTGACCGGCGTGCTGCTGGCGTACTTCGGCGGCTACGCGCTCTGGTCGGGCAGCCGGCTGCTGAGCGTCGCCGGCGACGGGTCCGGCGGGGTGCCGACCGCGGCGGCGGCGCTCCCCCGGGCCTGCCGGCTGTCGATGGGCATCGGCATGTTCGCCATGCTCCTGACCATGTGACACCGGACCCGCCGCCGGGCTCCCCGCCCGCCCCCGCACCCACCCCCGGCACCCGTTCCCCGCCACCTCCCGCCCGCCCCGCACCGGACCCTGCGGTCCGGCGGCGGACAGTCGTGGCGTTGGTCACTGGCCGACCGAAAGTCGTGCCACGCCGCGTCGGCAGCGCATAGGTTGGCAGGAAGCGCACCGTCGCGCTCCGTGCCTCCTCGGGGAGCCCATGCCATGACGGCCCTGATCGGCCTGCTGCTGCTCGGACTGCTGCTCGCCACGGTCGCTCCCCGGCTGCTGACCCGGGCCCGCTGGGTGGACCGCGAACCCGTCCTGGCACTGCTGGTCTGGCAGTGCCTGGTGGTGGCCCTGCTGCTGTGCTGCGCGCTGAGCCTGCTGCTGGCCGCCTCGGCCGCCCTCCCCGGGCTGCGCTCGCTGCTGTTCGCGGGCGCGCCGCACGGGGTGGAGGCCGCGTACGGGCTGCACAACGCCGAGGGCTGGGGCCGGCTCTGCGCCGCGGTGCTGGCGGCGGGCGGGTTGCAGACGCTGGTCGCGCTGACCCGCGAGGTCCGTTCGGCGAAGGCGCTGCGCGCCCACCGGCATGCGGAACTCGCCACGATGTCACCCGAGTTGCCGACGACGATCGCGGACGTCCGGCAGCGCCGGGAGCGGCTGGTGGTCCTGGAGGACGTCCGGCCCGGGGCCTGGTCGCTGCCCGGACACAACTCCCGGCTGGTCGTCACCACCGGGGCGCTCCGCCAGCTGACCGACCGGGAGTTGGAGGCGGTGCTGAGCCACGAGCGCGGGCACGTCCGGGCCCGGCACCACTGGCTGGCGCAGGGTGCGCAGGCCCTCGCGTCCGGCTTCCCGGGGGTCGGCGTGTTCAGCGCCTTCCGGGACCAGGTCGGCGAGTTGGTCGAGCTGGCGGCGGACGACCGGGCCGCCCGCCGGCACGGGCGGCACACCACCGCGCTGGCACTGGCCGAACTAAACCTGGGGCGCGGGGTGTTCGGCTCCTGCCCGCCCGGCCTGGCGCAGTCGCCGCGACGGGTGGACCGGCTGCTGGCCGGGCAGCCCCGGCTCTCGGTGCCGCACCGGCTCCGGCTGACCCTGGCCGCCGCGGCCGCGCCCGCGGCGGTCGTCCTGCTGGCCGCCGCACCGGGGCTGGCCTCGCTGCTCTAGGGCGTGCCGGCAGAGTCGCGTCGGACCGGGGCGCGCCCCAAGGGCCGACCCCCACGGGCGGGTTGGCGGGGATCCGGCCCCGCCGGCGGGCGGCCCGTCAGTCGGCGGGGGCCCCGCAGGCCCGCACCGGCCCGTCCGCGAGCGTGAGCGCGAGCACCTCGCGGTGCAGCGGCCGGGCCTCCGTGTAGCGGCGGCGGCCGTCCTCGGTGAGCGCGACCTGGATGCCGCGCCGGTCGCTCGCGCACATCGCGCGGGTGACGAGTCCGGCCTTCTCCAGTCGGCCGATCAGCCGGGAGAGCGCGCTCTGGCTCAGGTGCACGGTGTCGGCGAGCTCCTGGATCCGCAGTCCGTGGCTGCCGCCGTCGCACCCCTCGACGAGGCGCTCCAGCACTTCGAACTCGCTCATGCCCAGCCCGTGCCTCTCGCCGAGTTCACGGTCGAGCAGGCAGGCGGTCTGGGCGTGCCGGGCGAGCAGGTCGCGCCACTCGGCGACCAGACCTGCCTCCGCCGGGGAGTCGAGGGGGTCGAGTTCAGCCACGCCGCCACGCTATCACACGCGCCAGCAATTTATGCGTTAACACTTTATTCACTTGCATTGAATGCACGTGCATGTAGTCTCTTGCCCCATGACCACCGCGACCGTCACGACATCTGACGACTCATCACAGGGCGGGCCACACTGGACCCCCCGTCTCTGGGGCACGCTGATCGTGCTCTGCGCCGCGCTGTTCCTGGACGCCCTGGACATCTCGATGGTGGGCATCGCCCTCCCGTCCATCGGCTCCGAGCTCGACCTCTCCACCTCGACCCTCCAGTGGGTCGTCTCCGGGTACGTGCTCGGCTACGGCGGCCTGCTGCTGCTCGGCGGCCGCACCGCCGACCTGCTCGGCCGCCGCCGGGTCTTCCTCGTGGCCCTCGCCGTCTTCGCCGGCGCCTCGCTGCTCGGCGGCCTGGTCGACGACGGCGGACTGCTGATCGCCGCCCGCTTCCTCAAGGGCGTCGCCGCCGCCTTCACCGCGCCGGCCGGCCTGTCGATCATCACCACCACGTTCCCGGAGGGCCCGGCCCGCAACCGGGCCCTGTCGATCTACACCACCTGCGGAGCGAGCGGCTTCTCGCTCGGCCTGGTCCTCAGCGGACTGCTCACCTCGGTCGGCTGGCGCTGGACCTTCCTGATGCCCGTCCCGATCGCCCTGCTCGCCCTGGTCTTCGCCGTCCGGCTGCTACCCCGCCCGACCGCCGGGGAGAAGGCCACCGGCCGGTACGACGTCCTCGGCGCGATCACCGGCACGACCACCGTGCTGCTGCTCGTCTTCACGGTGACCGAGGCACAGGGCGCCGGCTGGCTCAGCCTGCGCACCCTCGGCTCGCTCGCCGTCGTCGTCCTGCTCGGCGCGGCCTTCCTGTTCGTCGAGAGCCGCACCGCGCACCCGCTGGTGCGACTCGGGATCTTCCGCAACGGCGCGGTCGCCCGGGCCAACGTGATCGCCTTCGCGATGACCGGCGCGTACGGCGGGTTCCAGTTCGTGGTCACCCTCTACCTCCAGGAGCTGCTCGACTGGTCCGCGCTGGAGATGGCGCTCGGACTGCTGCCGGCCGGCGCCATGATCGCCCTGTCGGCGCCGTTCATGGGCCCCGTGGTGGACCGCTTCGGCACCGGCCGGCTGCTGCCGATCGGCCTGCTCGCCCTGGTCGGCGCGTTCGCGCTGTTCCTCCGGCTGGACGAGCACAGCTCCTACCCGGTGCTGGTGCTGCCGTCGATCGTCCTGCTGGGCGTCGGCTTCGCGCTGGCCTTCCCCTCGGTGAACATCGCCGCCACGGACGGCGTGGCCGACGAGGAGCAGGGCCTGGCCTCCGGACTGGTGAACACCGCGATCCAGGTCGGCACCGCGGTCGTGCTGGCCGGCGCCACCGCCATCATCACCGCCGGCAGCGGCGGCGGGCACAGCGCGCAGGCACAGCTGGACGGCTACCGGCCGGCCCTGCTGTTCGTCACCGGCATCGCCCTGACCGGTCTGGTGATCGCCGTCGCGGGTGCCGTGCTCGACCGACGGAAGAAGGCAACCCTCACCTCCGTACCGGACTATGATTATCCGTCAGTAGACCTGGTCGACGACCGGCGCGGCGAGATCCTCAGCAAGAGCTGAACAGCGGCACGAGTTCCACGACGCCCGAGACCGACACCCTCGCATCGGGCAGGCGCCGGCTCCACCAAACCCCCGTGTTGGTGGAGCCGGCGCCTCCGTACGGACCGGACGTCGCCGCCCGGCCGACCGCCGGGCGCCACGGTCCTGCAGCCGGCCTCGCCAGTAGATTGGCCGACAGCCAACGAACGTACGGAGCAGACACGATGGCACCTCGCGGGGATTCGGTCAATGAGGAGATGCGCCAGCGTTCGCGGCGGCGCATCATGCGCGCCACCGTCGAACTCGTCGACCGGTACGGGTACGCCGGGACGACGCTGACCGACATCGCGGAACGGGCCGGACTGGCCCGCGGACTGCTCTCCTACTACTTCGACGGCAAACGGCTGCTCATGCAGTCCGCCACCCACCGGATGATGCACCAGGAGCTCTCCACCGTGCTCGGCGAGCTGGCGCCCGACGCGACCCCGGAGGACCGGCTGGCCCGGGCCATCGACGCGGTGCTCGGCCTGGCCGTCGACCACCCGCGGGTGATGCGCTCACACCTCGCGCTGATCCTCGACCCGGACACCGGCGCCTTCGTCCAGGACCCGGAGCAGCAACGGCTCGGCGCGATCCTCCAGGAACTGCTGCGGGACTGGGGCGCACCCGACCCGACGGCCGAGCACGCGGTGCTGCGCAGCGCGCTGATGGGCGGCTGCATAGGCGTCCTGCTGCCGGGCGCCGAGGTGCCGCTGGCGCCGATCCGGGCCGACCTGTTCCGCCGCTACGACCTGGCCTGGGACCTCGGCCGTCCGCCCCAGCCGCTCCCCCCGGAACGCGAACGGCCGCCGGCCCGCGGCTGAACCGCGGGGCCGGCGGCCGTCCGATGGAGCGGCGGGCGGCGGACCGACGTCCGGCGCTCAGCGCTCCTTGAGGATCGAGGCCAGCAGGTCGATGGTGCGCTCGGGCGTGAGGCTGTCCACGCAGAGCCGCTCCATGACCTGGATGTACGCGTCGACGTCGTCGCGCTTGTCGAGGTACAGCGCACTGGTGAGCTGCTCCAGGTACACGACGTCCGCCAGGTCCTGCTCGGGAAAGCGCAGGATGGTGAACGCACCGGACTCACCGGCGTGCGCACCGAAGCGGAACGGCATGACCTGGATCACCACGTTGGCCTGCTCGGCCGCGTCGATCAGGTACTGGACCTGGCCGCGCATCACCTTGGGCCCGCCGACCGGGCGGCGCAGCGCCGCCTCGTCGATGACGGCCCAGAGCCGGGGGCTGTCGCCCTCGGTGAGCAGCTTCTGGCGGCGCATCCGCAGGCTGACCCGGCGCTCGACCTCCTCGTCGCTGATCACCGGCCGACTCTGGCCGAAAACCGCCCGTGCGTACTCCTCGGACTGGAGCAGGCCGGGGACGAACTGGACCTCGTAGGTGCGGATCAGTGCGGCGGCCTCCTCCAGACCGACGTAGGTCTGGAACCACCCCGGCAGGACGTCGTTGAAGCTGTGCCACCAGCCCGACTTGTTGGCCTCCCGGACGAGTCCGAGGAGCGCCTCGCGCTCCAGGCCGTCGTCGACCCCGTAGAGGCTGAGCAGGTCCGCGACGTCGCGTTCCTTGAAGCTGACCCGGCCGAGTTCCATACGGCTGATCTTGGACTCGGACGCGCGGATCGCGTAGCCCGCGTCCTCGCGGGTGATGCCGCGCGCCTCCCGGAGCCGGCGCAGCTGGGAGCCGAGGAGGATCCGGCGGACCATCGAGCCGCCGCCCGGCTGAACTGTGGTCATGTGGTCCTAACCTCCACCTAGGGCAAACAGCGCACAGTCTGCCATCAGTTGAGCGCTCACGGTGCCGATACTGACGGATGTTCCTATCAGTTCTGCACTCCGCACACCAGGATGCACGTGCATCCGGCGTTTGCATATGCCATCTGAACGACTGCACGTGAATCGACTCTTGCATCTGCAGTGAGCGCAGAGGACGATGGTGCACGTGCACCTGCACATCCCTGGCAATCCCGCGGGCTCCGCGTCGACCCCACGCGCGACTCCGTGCACAGGCCCGGCAGCGCCCCCGCGCCACCGGGCCCATGTGCGCGCGCGCCTGGTCGAGGGGGCGGCCGAGCGGCCGAGCGAGTCGGAGGTGACCGGCATGACCCCGGCGGGTCCAGCCGTGTCCGCCCCCTTATGGGAGGAGCTCTTCATGAGCACCGGAACGGCCTTGGCAGTCGACCCCCATGTGGTCACCTGTACGCTCGCTCCCCGATATGAAGCCGTCAGAACCGCGCGCGACTTCGCCAGAACCGCCCTGCACCGCTGGGGCCTGGGCGAGCTCTTCGACGACGTCGCGCTGGTGGCCTCGGAGCTGGTGACCAACGCCCTGCGGCACGCGATCGGCGCGCGCCCGGGTGCGGTGGACGACTACGACTTTCCCATGCAGGCGGCGGCCGACGGGAGGCTGCCGATCCGAATAAGCCTCGTGCACCGCTCCCCGCAGGTCGTCTGCGCGGTGAGCGACCCCAGCAACATCGGCCCGGTCGCCCGGGAGGCGGACTTCGTGGCGGAATCCGGCCGCGGTCTGCACCTGGTCGACTCGTTCAGCCACTCCTGGGGCTGGCACCCGCTCGGCGGCGGCAAGGTCGTCTGGGCGCTGTTCGAGGCGGAACCGGAACAGCGGCCGGCCCCGGTCCCCGAGATCGGCGGACGGCACCGGCGCTCGGCGTAGTCCGGCGCACGACCGGCAGGACCCCCGCGGGAGCACCACACAGCCCCCGGCGGGAGGGCACGGACCAGCACGACACACCCCGGCAACGGCGATCGGTGACCCTCGGGCAGCGGGTACCGGCGGCCTTCCGGCGGTGGCGCCCCTCCGATCCGCGTGCGGCGGCTCGGCACGGCGGCGACGGCCGGGAACCGTGGCACAGGACTCCGGCCGGCGGGGCGGAGGCCGCCAGGCCACCGGTCAGGGCCGGCAGGTCGGCGGCTCGGCAGGTCGGCGGCTCGACGGGCCACCGGGACGGCAGGCCCGCGGGAGTCGGCGGATCCGGCGGCGGGCAGGGCCCGGACCGGCAGCGCACCGGCAGCGAGGCCCGGGGAAGACGGGCCGGGAAAGACAAAGGCCGTCGTGGTGTCAGCACCCACGACGGCCCCCCGATGGTGAAGCCGACGGCCGGTCAGACCGCCAGGTGGTCGAACTCCCCGTCCTTGGCCCCCAGGAGCAGGGCCGCTATCTCGGCCCGGGTGTAGATGAGCGCCGGACCGTCCGGGAAGCGCGAGTTGCGCATCGCCACATCGCCGCCCGGGAGGGCCGCGAACTCCACGCAGTTGCCCTGCGAGTTGCTGTGCAGGCTCTTCTGCCAGACCACGCCCTTGAGGTCCGCAGCGGCCATCCCGTTGTACGTGTCGAACGTGTCGTGCATAGAAATCTCCCGAAGAGCTCCGGAGTGGGTCGTCCAGCTCGGCGCCCCGGCCCTCAGCCGAACGGCTGGGCCGGCCCCGTACCGGCCCGGCACAACGCCTCACTTGACGTGATGATAGCTCCAGTGCACGTGCATCAGCACGGGACGTTGCAGGTGCACGGGCTTTTCGACACCGAAACGGAACTCTTCACGAGCCGTGCACCTGACGGTACGTAAGCGGACATAGCCGACTGAATCGGCAAGCCTCCGATAACGGCCCGTAGGCGACCACCCGCTGAATGTTGATCTTCGGAAGCCGGGAGTCGCACCGCCGTGACCCTCCGTCAGGCGATGCCCGCACTGTGAGACATGTCACGCGCCACCCCTGCAACTCGGACCCCCTTCCCCCGCATCTGAGGGGATACCGGGAGAGGAACGGGTTCAGGCCGGATATGTCCGGTTTTCGGACGGCCCGCCCCTCCTCGTACGGCAGCCGACTGCAAGCACGGCGGGGTGATGTCCTACGATCTCCGCCATGAGCACCGCAGCCATCCCGGGCGCGCCACTGCCCGTCCGCACTCCAGGCTCCCGTGCGCGGGGGCGCCACCGCCGTCCCGAGCGCCCCGAGATCCCGACCGGTTCCCCGGTCCTGCTGCTCGCCGTGCCCGCGGCCGCCGGGCCGGAATCCCGGTCCGTGGTCGAGGAGCTGCTGTCCATCGTCCGCAGCGAACAGAACGGCGTGCAGACGGCGGCCGGCTACCTCTCGGCCCACGACGCCGGTCCGGGTACCGAGCGCACCGTCGCCGACCTGCTGGCCGAGGCGGCCGAGTCCGGCCTGCCCACGCCGGTCGTGGTGCCGCTGGTCCCCGGCCCGCACGGCTTCCTGGCCGAGCTCCACGAACTCGCCGCCGAGTACGGCGCCCCCGTCACCGACGTGCTGGGCCCGCACCCGCTGCTGGCCGAGGCCGTCCACGTCCGCCTCTCCGAGGCCGGTCTGGCCCGCGCCGACCGGGCCCGGCTGTTCGCCATCGCGACCGCGGCCGACGGCGTGGTGCTCACCACCGTCGGCGGGCAGGCCGCCGCCGACGCCGCCGGGATCACCGGCATGCTGCTGGCCGCCCGCCTGGCCGTGCCGGTCGTCCCCGCCGCGCTCGACCTGCCCGGCTCGGTGGCCGCGGCCGTCGCCCACCTCCGTGAGATGGGCTCGCAGAACCCGGCGCTCGCTCCGCTGGTGATCGGCCCGGAGGCGGACTCCGAGCTGCTCGCCACGGCCGCCGAGGAGACCGGCTGCCCGTCGGCCGCGCCGCTGGGCGCGTACCCGACGGTGGGCCAGCTGATCGCCTCCACCTACCTGGCCACGCTGCCGGCCGTCGGCTTCGAGGCGCAGGCCGCCGAGGCCGCGGCCGGGGAGGACGCCGGGGAGCCGTCCGGCGGACGGCACGCCGCCCAGTAGCACCGGCCCGTCCGAAGGGGCCCGGAACGCATCCGTTCCGGGCCCCTTCGGCTGCCCGCCGGTCCGGCCGCGACGACGGCGGCTCCGGTCCCGGCCCGCACGGCGGCCGGCGGCCACGCCTCAGCGGCCGACCCGACTGGTGGGCGCGGCGGCGTCCTTCAGCTTCAGCGCGGGCACCAGCACCGGCCGCGACTGCCCCGCGAACGTGGCCACCGGCGCGGCGACGGCGTTCCACTGCGGTTGCGCGGCGCCCTCCTCGTCCGGCTTCCGGACCTTGAGCACCTCCGTCCCGCCGGCCCGGCGCAACAGGATGTCCTTCGGCCGGACGCCCTCCGGGTCCAGCCAGAGCTCGTTGCCGCCGAACTCGCAGTCCAGCACCAGCACGTCGTCCGGCCGGCCGTCCGGGGTGGCGCGGAAGGCGATCCCGGCCCGGCGGTAGCCGGTGAACCGGCTGCGGCTGAAGGTGACGGACTGCCCGGCGAGTTCGTGCCGGGCGGTGGAGACGGCGAAGTCGCTCTGCCCGGCCGCGTCGACCAGGAGTCCGTCGAAGACGGTGCCCCTGTCCCGGCCGAGCGCGTGCAGCGCCACTCCCCCGCCCGCGTTCCCGTACAGCACGGTCGCGGTGTAGTCGAAGTCGTTCAGGTAGGCGCCGTGCTCGATGCCCCAGCCGCCGTTGTGGTACGCGGCGAACTGGGTGACGAGGTGCTGCTGACGGGCGTTGAGCCAGACGAAGATGCCGTCCTGCGCGTTGTTGTGGGCCAGGCAGCGCTCGAAGGTCCACACGCCCTCGCTGTTCTCCGGCCACTCGAAGCCGGAGGCGCCGGTGGCGCCCCGGACGCCGACGGCCACGCAGTCCACCGCCTTGCCGCCGGTGCCCGCGCCGAGGTTGAAGCCCGTCAGGCGGTAGGCGCGGGGTTCGGGTTCGAGCAGGGTGCGGGAGGCGACGCAGGACTCGTACACGATGTCGTCGGAGGGGCGCTGCGGGGTGCGGGTGTCCAGCGGCCCGTCCCACCAGTAGGCGTCCTCCCAGGTCTCGTGGCTGATGCAGCTGCGGAAGGTGATGCCGTGGCTGGCGTGCGGGACGTACGCGTGGCTGCCGGCGTCGCGGACCACCACGCCCTCGACCACCGTGCCGCGGGTGGCGTCGCCGAGCTGGTGGAAGTGGAGCCCGTAGCGGCCGAGGACGGGCGCGGTGATCGGGACGGTGCCGTCCCGGCCCTTCCAGGTCTCCTTGGTGTCGGCGCGCGGGCCGACCCAGCGCAGCGCGGTGTGGCGGACGTCGGCGCGGCGGGAGCTGGTGAGGTGGACGTGGGTGCGGCCCCCGGCGGTGCCCTCGACCCGGACGCTGCGGGTCAGGTTGAGCACCTCCGCGCCGACGGTGACGCCCCCTCCGGCGGCGACCCGGGGGTGGGCGTGCCGGAGCGGCTGCTCCAGGGTGACGGTCGTTCCGCTGACGGACCGGACGGTGACGAGGTCGTAGCGGGCGGCGAAGTCCTCCTGGTCGGGCGGGCCGGTCGGGGTGACGGCAAGTTCGTCGCCGGGGAGCCAGCCGGCGGGCGGGGCGGCCAGGTCGAGGGTGGTGTCACCGGCCCTCAGTTCGCGGTCGGCGCGGACCCAGGCGGTCTTGGCGGCGCCGTCCAGCCGGAGGTACCCGGCGCCGGTGACCCAGAGGCCGACGTCGGTGTCGACGACCTTCATGCCGTCACCCCGGAAGCGCCTCTCGTCGACGGCGGGGAAGCGCAGGGTGTGGGTGCGGGCGCCGTCGGGGGCGAGGGCGAGGGCGCCGCGGATCTCGGCGTTGCCGGTGACGGCGAGGGTGAGGGTGCGGTCGGCGGCGAAGGTGAGGGCCCCGGCCGGCTCCACCAGCAGCGTGCCGACGGCGGCGTCGGTGTCGAGCAGCACCCGGTCGGTGATCCGGACGGCGCTCCCGGGCCCGGGTACGGCGCCGCCCCAGCCGGCCGGGTCGGACCAGCGGCGGCCGCTCTGGTCGACGGTGGGCTCGGGGGCGGGCTGGTCGGGCGCGACGCCGCCGGGTGCGGTCCCGGGCGGCGCGGCGCCGTGGCCGCCGTCCGGTCCCGTCGGGTCGGCGCCGGACGGTCCGGCGACGGCGGCGACCGGTTCGGTCGGGCCGCTCAGGGAGCGCCGCAGGACCTCCTCGCCGCTGATCGCCGCGAAGGCGGTGCCGACGGCGAGCCAGCGCAGTAGAGTGCGGCGGCTTACGGGAGTTGGTGATGGTTCGGGTGGGATGTCCGCTCTGCGGTGCTTTGCCCTGCGATGCGCTCCACGCGGCCGGGCGGCCGGGCGGGCGGCGGCCGGATCCTCGTCCATGGCCATCGGTGCGTAGCCCTCCCCCCAGACGGCTGCGTCCTCGCCGGCGTGCCGCCGGCGTTCTGAAGCATAGGCAGTTGCGTTGACCGTGACGGGCGTTGTGCGAAATCGGTCATTTCTGATCATGAAGGACAGCCGCCCACCACGGATTTCGCAAACAGTGACGTGCCTCACACATGTTTGCGGTTTGAATGCGGCTCTGCTTAACGTGCTCCCCGTTCGTGGCCACACGGACCCAGCTCATCCGCAACGCCGAGTCCTGCCGTCGGGTGCGCTGGAAGCACGAAGCACCACGGCAGGAGCGGGGGAACCACAGGTAGTTCGCCCAGGCCGGTCCCCGGACCGACCAGGGCTAGGGGTGAAGCCGCGTCCACAGCGCGGCCGGGCAACTCCAGCCCGAATCCGACAGCTCACCTCGCAGGCGTGGGAGAGGACCGCGTCTTCATGCTGCCCACCAACGGCACCCGTCTGTCCGGCCGTACCCGTCGCGCCATCGCCGCCCTCGGCGTCGCGGGCATCGGCCTCACCGTCCCCTGCCTCACCTCCGGCACCGCCACCGCCGCCACCGTCGCGACCTGGGACAAGGTCGCCCAGTGCGAGAGCACCGGCAACTGGAGCATCAACACCGGCAACGGCTTCTACGGCGGCCTCCAGTTCACCAGCTCCACCTGGGCCGCGTTCGGCGGTACCTCGTTCGCCCCGCGCGCCGACCTCGCCACCAAGGACCAGCAGATCGCGATCGCCGAGAAGGTGCTCGCCGTGCAGGGCCCCGGCGCCTGGCCGGTCTGCTCGGTCCAGGCCGGCCTGACCAAGGGCGGCACCCCGGCCGCCGTCGACACCTCCGCCGCCGCCAAGCCGGCCGCCCAGACCCCCGCCCCGGCCCCGGCCCCGGCCGAGGCCGCCAAGCCCGCCGCCAAGCCGAAGGCCGAGCAGCCCGCCGCGCCCAAGGCCCCCCAGCAGCAGGCCCAGGCCCCGGCCCCCGCCTCCGACGACGCCCGGAAGGGCGACGGCGGCCAGGACGGCCGGCAGTGGCGCCAGCAGGCCGGTCAGCAGGGCGGCTGGAGCCAGGCCGACGACTACACCGTGGTCGCCGGCGACTGGCTCTCCGCCATCGCCGACAAGAACGACGTCCAGGGCGGCTGGGAGCGGCTCTACGAGCTCAACCGCGCCACCCTGACCGACGGCCCGCACAGCATCTACCCGGGCCAGCACCTGACCTTCGGCGACCGCGCCAAGGGCCAGGCCACGGCCTCCGCCTCGGACGAGTCCGGCAAGGGCTTCGACTGGTTCAACCGGGCCAAGGACGCCCAGCAGGGCGGCACCGGCGCGGGCGCGCAGACCCAGGCCCCCGCCACCAAGCCGGCCGCGAAGCCGGCCGCCCAGGCCGAGACCCCGGCCCCGGCCCAGACCGCCACCGGCAGCATGGCCGCCGCCGTGTCCTTCGCCCAGTCGAAGGTCGGCCAGGCCTACGTCTACGGCGGCACCGGCAACGGCGGCTGGGACTGCTCCGGCCTCACCCAGGCCGCGCTGCGCGCCGCGGGCGTCTCCGTCCCGCGCGTCGCCGCCGACCAGGCCGCCGCGTCCACGCACGTCTCGCTGGACGCCCTCAAGCCGGGCGACCTGCTGTTCTGGTCCAACAACGGCCAGGACTCCGGCGTCTACCACGTCGCGCTCTACATCGGCGACGGCAAGTACGTCGAGGCCGCCAACCCCAGCTCGGGCGTGCGGACCCAGACCGTCGCCAACTGGGCCCCGGACTTCGCCGGCCGGGTCTGACCCACGAACGCCCGGAGCCCCCGGGGAGGAGTCTGGTCGCTCCTCCCCGGGGGCTCCGGTGCGCCCCGCGCCGGACACGGCGACGACCACCGCGACCGGCGCAGCACGCCCCTGACCCCGTGGCCCTGCCCCCGCGGCCCCGACGCCCCCGAGCGCAGGGCCACGACCACCGCCGCCGCCGCCACCGCCGCCACCCGGACGGCGCGGAAGCACCGCGCGCCGCCCCGCCGCGGGCGTGCCCCGGCGGACCGGCCGGAACGCGCCGCGGCCGCCGGAAGGTCATGGTCAAATCCGGCCGCACCGGGCATGCTGCTGCTCTGTACCCGAGGAGGAGTCACCATGGCCCAGGTCACCGTCACGCTCGACGCCAACCTCGCGATCGACGCGATGATGCTGTCCGGCACCAAGAACCCGCAGGACGCCGTCGAGCTGATCCTCCGTGACTACCTGGAGCGCGGCCGGCGCACCGAGACCCGGACCGGCGAGTCCGCCGACGGCCGCCGGGTCACCCCGGACCGCCCGATCGCCCAGGAGGGCTGAGCGGCACGGCGAACGGCCGGGGCCCCGGGAGCGCGTGCTCCCGGGGCCCCGGCCGTTCGCCGTGCAGTCCGTGCGGTCCGTGCGGTCAGCGCGCGCCGGCGCCGGTCGAGCCGCGCATCACCAGCTCGGGCTGGAACATGAACTCCCCGCGCTGGGCGGCGTTCCCGCCGACCTCCTCCAGCAGCGCGTCCACCGCGGCGGTGGCCATCGCCTCCACCGGCTGGCGGATGGTGGTCAGCGGCGGCTCGGTGAACGCTATGAGCGGCGAGTCGTCGAAGCCGACCACGGAGACGTCCTGCGGCACCGCCAGGCCCCGCTGCCGGACGGCCCGGATCGCGCCGAGCGCCATCATGTCGCTGCCGCAGACGATCGCCGTGCAGCCCTTGTCGAGCAGCGCGCCGGCCGCCGCGTGCCCGCCCTCCACGCTGAACAGCGTGTGGTGGACGAGCGCCTCGGCCTCCTCGCGGGAGCGCCCGAGCACCTCCCGCATCGCCGCGGTGAACCCCTCGATCTTCCGCAGCACCGGCACGTACCGGCGCTGCCCCACCGCGAGGCCGATCCGCTCGTGGCCGAGTTCGGCCAGGTGCTGGACGGCCATCCACATCGCGGCCCGGTCGTCCGGCGAGATGAACGGCGCGTCGATCTTCTCGCTGTAGCCGTTGATCAGCACGAACGGCACGCCCCGGCCCGTCAGCCGGGCGTACCGGTCGTGGTCGGCGGTGGAGTCGGCGTGCAGGCCGGAGACGAAGACGATGCCCGCGACGCCCCGGTCGACCAGCATCTCCACCAGTTCGTCCTCGGTGGAGCCGCCCGGCGTCTGGGTGCAGAGCACCGGCGTGTAGCCGTGCCGGCTCAGCACCTGCTCGATCACCTGGGCCAGCGCGGGGAAGATCGGGTTGCTCAGCTCGGGGGTGATCAGTCCGATCAGCCCCGCACTGCGCTGGCGCAGCCGGGTCGGCCGCTCGTAGCCGAGCACGTCGAGCGCCGCCAGCACGGTCTGCCGGGTGGCGGCCGAGACGTTCGCCTTGCCGTTGAGCACGCGGGAGACGGTGGCCTCGCTGACCCCCGCCTGCGCCGCGATGTCTGAGAGTCGCGCCGTAGTCACGGTCCCAGAGCCTATTGCAACCACGTCAGACCGCCCACCAGTCGGTGCTGTCCGGTGCGAGCACCGTCTCGCCGCCGTCGATCAGCGGGTCCGCGCCGGCGGAGCTCAGCAGCAGCCGGCCGGGCGCCGGTATCCGGACCGGGCCGGCGGTGGCGTTCACGGTGCAGACGAAGGCGCCGCGGCGGAACGCCAGGGTGCCCTCGGGGCCGTCCAGCCACTCGACGCCGGTGCCGGCGCCGAGGTCGGCCTGCGCCCGGCGGACGGCCAGCGCGGAACGGTACAGCTCCAGGGTGGAGGTCGGGTCGCCGGTCTGCGCCTCGACGCTGAGCCCGGCCCACTCGGCGGGCTGCGGCAGCCAGCTGGGGCCGCCGGCGGCGGGTCCGAAGCCGTACGGGGCCTCGGTGCCGGACCACGGGATCGGGACGCGGCAGCCATCGCGGTAGCCGTCCTGGCCGGCCTTGCGGAAGAACGACGGATCCTGGCGGACCTCGTCGGGCAGGTCGGTGACGTCCGGCAGGCCGAGCTCCTCGCCCTGGTACAGGTAGGCGGAGCCGGGGAGGGCGAGCATCAGCAGGGTGGCGGCGCGGGCCCGGCGCAGGCCGAGCGCACGGTCGCCGGGGGTGCGGATCTGGGTGCCGAGGCCGGGCGGGTTGGCGAACCGGGTGGCGTGCCGGGTGACGTCGTGGTTGGAGAGCACCCAGGTGGTGGGGGCGTCGACCGGGCGCATCGAGTCGAGCGAGAGGTCGATCACCGCGCGCAGCTCGGCGGCGTCCCAGGAGGTGCCCAGGTACTGGAAGTTGAAGGCCTGGTGCAGTTCGTCGGGGCGGACGTAGCCGGCGGTGCGCTCGACGGTCGGGGTCCACGCCTCGGCGACGCCGATCCGCTGCCCCGGGTACTCGTCGAGGATCTTCCGCCAGCTGCGGTAGATCTCGTGCACGCCGTCCTGGTCGAAGAACGGCATGACGTCGTTGCCGAGCAGCCTGAGCTGGTCGGAGCCGCCGATGTCGGGCAGGCCGGGGGCCTTCACCAGGCCGTGCGCGACGTCGATGCGGAAGCCGTCGACGCCCATGTCCAGCCAGAAGCGGAGGATGGAGCGGAACTCGTCGGCGACGGCCGGGCTCTCCCAGTTGAAGTCGGGCTGCTCCGGGGCGAACAGGTGCAGGTACCAGTCGCCGGGGGTGCCGTCCGGGTTCTCGGTGCGGGTCCAGGCGGGGCCGCCGAAGATGGACTCCCAGTCGTTGGGCGGCAGTTCGCCGTTCGCGCCCTTGCCGGGGCGGAAGTGGTAGCGGTCGCGCAGCGGCGACTCCGGGCCCTCGCGCAGCGCGCGCTTGAACCACTCGTGCTGGTCCGAGGAGTGGTTGGGGACGAGGTCGACGATGATCCGCAGGCCCAGCCGGTGCGCGTCGCGGATCAGCGCGTCGGCGTCCAGCAGGGTGCCGAACATCGGGTCCACCGCCCGGTAGTCGGCGACGTCGTAGCCGGCGTCGGCCTGCGGGGAGGCGTAGAACGGCGAGAGCCAGACGGCGTCCACGCCGAGGTCGCGCAGGTAGGGCAGGCGGCTGCGGATGCCGGGCAGGTCGCCCATGCCGTCCCCGTTGGAGTCGGCGAAGCTGCGCGGGTACACCTGGTAGATGACCGCGTCCCGCCACCAGCCTCTGTCCGCGCCGGCACCGGCCTCGTGAGCGGTGGCGTCGGCGGCGGGCCGGGAGGTGTCGGCCAGGTTCTGGGTCATGGACGGTATCCCTCGGGGATCAGAGGAGCGGGGATCAGAGGATCGGGGCGCGGTCGGGAGCGGTCCGGAGCCGCGGGCGCGGTCGGGAGCCGCGGGCCCGGGCGGGCTCAGGACTTGGACGCGCCGGCGGTCAGGCCGGTCACCAGGTGGCGCTGCACCAGGTAGAAGAGGACCGACGACGGGATCGCGATCAGCACGGCGGTGGCGGCCATCAGGTTCCACTGGGCGTCGTGCTCGCTGACGAAGGTCTGCAGGCCGACGGCCAGCGTGTACTTGTCGGAGCTGAGCATGAAGGTGGAGGCGAAGGCGACCTCGGCCCAGGCGGTCAGGAAGGAGTAGAACGCGGCCACCGCCAGGCCCGGGCGGGCGAGCGGCAGCACCAGCCGCCAGAAGGTGCCGATCGGCGTGAGCCCGTCGACCCGGCCGGCCTCGTCGATCTCCACCGGGATGGTGTCGAAGTAGCCCTTCAGCAGCCAGGCGCAGTACGGCACGGTGGTCGTCGAGTAGACCAGGATCAGGCCGAGGTAGCTGTCCAGCAGGCCGAGTTCGGAGAGGATCGTGTACATCGGCACGATCAGCACCGCGATCGGGAACATCTGGGTGACCAGCAGCGACCACATCAGCGGCTTGTGGCCGGGGAAGCGCATCCGGGAGACGGCGTAGCCGGTGGTGGCCGCGATCAGCACGCCGAAGACGGTGGTCACGCCGGAGACCAGGAACGCGTTGCCGAACCAGGTGAAGAAGTCGGTGTCGAACAGCACCGTGCCGTAGTTCGACAGGGACATCTTGTCGAGGATCTCGCCGGGGTGGAGGTAGTCCGTCTTGTCCGGGCCGAGCGAGACGTAGAGGATCCAGGCCACCGGGAACAGCGCGATCAGGCTGGCCAGGATCAGGGCGCCGTGCGACAGCGCCCTGGCGAGCGGGCCGGACTCGCCGCGGCGACGGGTCCTGGCCGGCTTGGCGACGGCCGCCGGGGCGGCGAGGACGGTGGGTCGTTCGGTGGTGGTGCTCATCGGGGTTGCCTCCTTCGTGGGTCGCTTGGTTGCCGGTCGGCGTCAGCCGTTGGCCTGCTCGTTGCGGGCGAGCCAGCGCCGGTAGAAGGAGGTGAAGACGATGAGGATCGACAGCAGGATCACGCCGTACGCGGCGGACTGCGCGTAGTCCCGGGGCTGCTGGCCGAAGCCGAGGCGGTAGGCCCAGGTGACCAGCAGCTGGGCGTCGGGCGCGCCGTTGCCGCCGAACAGCAGGAAGATGACGGCGAACTGGTTGAACGTCCAGATCACGCCGAGCAGCACCACGGTGGAGGAGACGGTGCGCAGCCCCGGCAGGGTGACGTGGCGGAACCGCTGCCAGGCCGTGGCGCCGTCCATCTCGGCCGCCTCGTACAGCTCGGCCGGGATCGACTGGAGGCCGCCGAGCAGCGAGATCATCATGAACGGCACGCCGACCCAGGTGTTGACCAGGACGGCGGCGGCCTTCTGCGCGGTCGGGTCGTCCAGCCAGCCGGGTTCGGGCAGGTGCAGGGCGGAGAGCAGGCCGTTGACGGCGCCGCCGTCGGCGAGCATCAGGCGCCAGGAGAAGACGGTGACGAAGGTCGGCACGGCCCAGGGCAGGATGAGCAGCATCCGGTAGACGGCGCGGCCGCGCAGCTTCTGGTTGAGCAGCAGGGCGAGGCCGAGGCCGATGGTGTAGTGCAGGCAGACGCAGAGCGCCGTCCAGGCGATGGTCCAGACGAAGTGCGACCAGAAGCGGTCGTACGAGCCGGGGCCCCAGAGGATGTCGGCGTAGTTGTCGAGGCCGACGAACTTGTAGCTGGCCGGGATCTCGTTGACGCCGATCTTCCGGGCGGCGTTGAGGCTGTTGGCATCGGTGAGGGTGAGCCAGAGCCCCTCGGCGAGCGGGTAGAGCACCAGCACGCCGAGCACCAGCACGACCGGCGCGATCATCGCGTAGGCGTACCAGTGCTTGGCGTACGAGCGCTTGACGCGCTCCATCAGGCCCGGACGCGGATCGCGCTCCCGGCTGCCCTTGCCGGTGGCGCCCTGCACGGCGACTGACATTGTTCGACACCTTCTCGGGGAGGTCCGCCGCCTCGCTTCGGCGACTGCTGCTACGGGTCCGGCCGTCCGGCCCGCGCGGGTGGAGCGGCGGCGGGCCGGACGGCTGCGGGTGGACTACTTGGCGAAGCCCGGGAGGAGCTTGGCGTAGTCGGTGGCGACGGTGTTCAGGCCGTCCTGGGTCGAGGTGCCCTGGACGATCTTGCCGAGGTTGGTGCCCAGCGAGGCGAACAGCGAGCTGTACTCGGGCAGTTCGGGGCGCGGCTTGGCGCTGGAGAGGACCGCCTGGAAGCCGGCGATGCCGGGGTCGGCCTTGACCTCGGGGGTGAAGGCGTCGCTGCGGGTCGGCAGGGTGGAGTTCTTCTGCGCGACGAACGCCTGGCTCTCGGCCGAGGTCATGAAGGCGGCGAACTTCTCGGCGGCGTCCTTGTGGGCCTTGTCGGCGCCCGCGTAGACGGAGATGTTGTGGCCGCCGGTGGGGGCGCCGGCCTTGCCCGCGGAGCCGCCGGGGACGGGGGCGATGCCGAGGTTGGTCTTGTCGGCGAACGCGGTGCCCTTGTAGATGTTGGTGATCTCCCAGGGACCCTGGACGATCGCCGCGACCTTGCCGCCGTTGAAGGCGTCCATCATGTGCGCGTAGGCGTCGGTGGTGACGTCGGCCTTGGCGGTGCCGGGCGAGGTGAAGAGCGTCTTGTAGGTCTCGATGCCCTTGACGGCCTCGGGCGAGGTGACGGTGATCTTCTTGCCCTTGGCGTCGACGGTGTCGGTGCCCTCGCCGAACAGGAACGGCATCGCGTAGTAGCCGTCGGCGGCCTTCAGCCAGAAGCCGTCGACGCCGGCCTTCTCCTTGACCGCGGCGGCGGCGGTCTTCAGCTCGTCCCAGGTGGCGGGGGCGGCGGTGATGCCGGCCTTGGCGAAGAGCTCCTTGTTGTAGAGCAGGCCGAGGGTGTCGGTGACCAGCGGGACGCCGTAGAGCTTGCCCTCGTACTTGGCCTGCTCGATCAGGCTGGGCTGGAACTTGCCGCTGTCGGCGGCGGCCGGGGTGCCGTCCAGCGGCTCCAGGAAGCCGGCCTTGGCGAAGGCGGCGGTCCAGCCGACCTCGGAGCGGAAGACGTCCGGGGCGCCCTTGGCCCCCATCGCGGTCTGGAGCTTGTTCTGCGCCTGGTCGAAGGGCACGTTGACGAAGTCGACCTTGACGCCCGGGTTGGCGGCCTCGAACTTCTTGACGAGCTCCTGGTAGTTCGGCGCCTCGTTGGTGGCGTTCGACGTGTCCCAGTAGGTGAGGGTGACCGGCCCGTCGGCCTTGCCGTCCGAGCTGGAGCCGCTGCTGCCACAGGCAGCCATCGAGACCGCGAGGGCCACAACGAGGGCAGAGGCCGCGATGCCACGCCGCATGAGAACTCCTTGGAGGGTGGGGGGTGCCCGAGATGTAGGGAGACAGGCGCATAATGGCTGCCTCGCACCGACCGCACCGTTGCTGCCGTCGGGCTCGGAAGGAAGTTAACAGCGGGGCAATCACCGCGGAAAGACCTTGCAGCAAGTTTCTGCAAGAAACGGCGATCGTTACGCCCACGTGTCCTTCACGTTGCCGCACGGTAGTTGACAGGTGTGGAAGTTGTGGCGCTATGTCCGGTTCACCCCGGTCGAGCCGGGCCGCCGGGGCCACCCTCCGTGCTGGAACCCGGTGGAAACCTCTTGCAGCACCCGGCTGTGCGGGCGCTCCTGCGGGCGCTCGCGCCGGCGCCCGGACACCCGCGCGGGGCGGGCCGTCCGGGCGCCGGAGGTCTCGTACCGGGTCGCGTACGCGGTCGGGTACGCGGGTCGGGTCGCGTCCCGGTCAGGCGGTGCCCAGCCGCAGGACGGTGACCGAGCGGAACTCCTCCCCCGGGCGCAGCACGGTGCTCGGGAACGCCGGGTGGTGCGGGGAGTCCGGGAAGTGCTGGGTCTCCAGCGCGACCCCGGCGAACGGCCCGTACGCCGCACCGCTCGCGCCGGTCACCGCGCCCTGGAACTTGTTGGCCGTGTAGACCTGGATCCCCGGCTCGGTGGTCAGCACCTCCAGGGTGCGGCCGCTGACCGGCTCCTCCAGCAGCGCGGCCCGGGCCGGGGCGCCGTCGGCCGGACGCGGCCTGAGCACCCAGTTGTGGTCGTACCCGCCGGGGCCCACCAGCTGCGGGTGGTCGTCGTGCACCGACTTGCCGATCGGCCGGGCGGTGGTGAAGTCGAACGGCGTGCCGGCCACCGGCTCGACCCGGCCGTACGGGATCTGCCGGTCGTCGGCGGGGGTGTAGCCGTCCGCGTCCAGGGTGAGCAGGTGGCCGAGGACGTCGCCGGTGCCCTCCCCGGCCAGGTTGAAGTAGGCGTGGTTGGTGAGGTTGAGCACGGTCGGCCTGGTCGTGACGGCGTGGTAGGAGACGGTCAGCTCGCCGGTCGCGTCGAGCGTGTAGTCGACGGTGACGTCGAGCGCGCCCGGGAAGCCCTGGTCGCCGTCCGGGCTGTGCAGCCGCAGCCGGACGCCGTCGGGCCGCTCCTCGGCCTCCCACATCCGGTGCGCGAAGCCGTCCGGGCCGCCGTGCAGGGTGACGCCGCCGCCGGTCGGGGCCAGCGGGTGCTCCTCGCCGTCGACGGTGACCGCGCTGCGGTCGATCCGGTTGGCGTAGCGGCCGACCACGGTGCCGTAGTGCCGGGCCGGGCCGAGGATCTCGGCGAGCCGGTCGGTGGAGAGCAGCAACTGGTCCCGGCGGCCGTGCCGGTCGGGCGCGACCAGGGTGTGCAGGGTGGCGCCGAGGGTGAGCACGCTCGCCTCGTACGGGCCCGCCTGCAGCGTCCAGCGCTCGATGGCGGCGCCCGCGCCCGCGGGCTCCAAGGGCTCGTGCCGCACGGTGGTCGCCTGCGGCCCGTTCGCCGGGGGCGTCGCCATGGCCTGCTCCTCACTGGCGGCGGCGGTGGACCACCGCCGCGCTGGTTCCTGGGTCCCGTCCCGGGGATCCCGCCACCGGCGGCCCCGTCGGCGAAAGCCTAACGAGGAGGGCGGCCGCGGGGGCGCTCATGGGGCCCCTGCGCGCCGCCCGACGACTCGCCCGCCGCCGGACGCGCCGACGCCGCGCACCCGCCGTTCGCTACCCGCGCTCCCCGGCGGCGGCCGGACCGGCACCGCCCGGCCGGTGCTCCGCCGGTCAGTGGCCGTCCCCGTGACCGTCCAGGCCGTAGCCGTCCAGGCCGTAGCCGTCCAGGCCGTAGCCGTCCGGTCCTCGGCCGTCCGACCCGGAGGCGTCCGGCCGGCCGCCCCGCCCGCCGGGCTGCATGCCGAGCGCGGCGGCCAGCCCGTCCGGGCCGCTGCCCGCCTTGCGGTAGACGGCGGCCAGCCGCCGGTTGACCAGGCTGAGCGGGAGGTCCAGCTCCTCCGCGATCCGCTGCGGCGGCACACCGCGGACGGCCTGCCGGGCGACGTCCCACTCGGGCTGGCTGAGCATCTCCCGGACGTCGCCCAGCCGGTTGGGCCGCAGCCCGTAGTTGGCCAGCTCGCGCCGGGCGCGGTCGACCAGTCCGTCGGCCGCGCAGTGCTGCGCCAGCTCGATGCCCTGGTACAGGTACTCCTGGGCGTCCTCCAGCCGTCCGACCCGGCGCAGCGCGGCCCCGAGGTCGACCAGGGCCACCGCGTGCTCGTACCCGGCCGGCGACTGTCCGAGGTGCTCCACCGCCCGCTCCAGCAGCTCGACCGCCTGCTGGCCGTCCTCGATCTGGGCGTGCAGCCGCAGCGCGGTGCCGATCGCCGAGGCGGTGCCGAACCGCTCGGCGTCCGCGACGGAGCGCCTGGCGTACCCGCGGGCGCGCTCCGGCTCGTCCCCGGCCAGGGCGATCGCCAGGTGTCCGGCCCACGGCGCCCACACCGTGTTGTGCCAGCCCCGCAGGTCCAGCTGGGCACCGGCCTCGGTGAGCGCGGCGGCCGCCCCGGCGGGCCGGTCGACGGCGAGCAGCAGCTTGCCGTACAGCGAGGCCGCGTCGGGCAGCACCATCGCGGTGGCGTGGTACGGCGGGTGGAAGCCGAAGCCGATGGCGAGCTCCCAGGCCTCCCGGGGGCGGCCGCGGGCGATCAAGGTGTCGACCAGCACCCCGACCGCGTCCCAGGCCAGCGGCAGCTTGGGGCCGATCCGCTCGGAGAGCCGCAGCGCCCGGCGCAGGAAGTCCTCGGCCTCGGCGAGCAGACCGCGCCGGAACCGGGCCAGGCCCATCAGGAAGTAGGCGAAGCCGCGGTGGGCGCCGCTCCAGCCGGCCACCTCGAACTGGATGATGGCGTCCGAGAAGAGCCGCTCGGCCTGCGCGATGCGGTCGTTGTAGGTGTAGGAGAGGCCGAGCGTGGCGGGCAGCTCGAAGCCCCAGGTGTTGTCGGTCCAGCCCAGACCCTTGGGCAGCCGGCCGTTGTCGAGGACGTCGTCGGCGTACCGCAGCGCCTCGGCGGAGGGCTCGCCGCGCAGGGTGAGGTCCCAGGCGCGCATCGCGAGGACGGCGCGGTCGGCGGCGTCCCGTCCGGAGAGGCTGTCGCAGAGCGCGCCCAGCCGGGCGGAGCGGCTCGGGCCGTCCTCCTCGGACTTCCGGTAGGCGTGCCACATGAACGAGGCGGCCTCCAGCCTGAGCCGGCCCGCCGGGTCGGCGGCGGTGCGCTCGGCCTCCCGCTGGCAGACCAGGGCCGCCTCGCGGAGTTCGCCGCTGTGGGCGAGCACCTCGGAGAGCCGGAAGGTGGCGTCCACCCGCAGCGAGGCGCGCAGCGGTCCCTCCTCCGGGTCGAGGGCGAGCTTCAGCTGGTTGACGGTGGCCATCGGGTCGGTGAGCAGCGCGGAGCAGCCGAGCTCGTACAGCACCTCGGCGCGGTCCTGGTCGTCCGGCGGCTCGGCCAGCGCGCGGTGGAGGCAGCGCTGGGCGGCCTCGGGCGCGCCGATCAGCAGGTGTTCGGCGGCGGCCCGGCGGAGCTTGCGGACGGTCCGGTCGTCGCCCTCGCCCGCGAAGGTCTCCACCAGGTGGCGGGAGGCGGCGAGCAGGCCGAGCCCGGCGTTCTCGATCTCCGCCGCCGCGACGCCGTGCATGCCGGTCCGGGTGGCCTCCGGCATGGTGTTGTAGATCGAGCTGGCGATCAGCGGGTGGACGAATTCGAGGTTGCCGTTCGGGGTCTGGGTGAGCACCCGCTGCCTGCGCAGCTCCTTGACGGACTCGCGGGCGCCCTCGGTGCTCTGGGTGGAGATCCGGGCGGCGAGGTCCTGCCGGATGTCGGTGCCGAGCATGGCGGCGGCCCAGGCGAACCGCAGGGTGGCGGCGCCGAGCCGGTCCAGCCAGCTCTTGAGGGTCATCCCGGTCGCATCGACGGCGAGTTCGCGCAGTTGCTGGGAGTTCTCCTCGACCGGGTCCAGTTCCTGGTCACGGACCTGGTCGAGCAGGGCGACGACCTCGAACGGGTTTCCGTTGGCGACGTTCCAGAACTCGTAGCAGAAGGCGTCCTCGGCCCGGTCGCCGAGGTCGGCGCGGATCATGTCGGTGACGGCGACGAGCGAGAGACGGCTCAACTCGTGCTTGCGGGTGGCGAGTCCGGTGACGGCGCCGTGGTGCTCCTGGGACTCGGCCTGCCAGTCGGCGACGTCGTCCCGGTAGGCGAAGACGAGCAGGACGGGCAGTTCGCGGGCGCGGACGGCGAACTGGGAGAGCCAGGCGAGGGATTCGAGGTCGGCCCAGTGCAGGTCGTCGACGATCATCACCAGCGGGGCCCGGCGCGGGGCGAGCTGGGTGAGGACGTAGTCGAGGCCGTCGCGGACGCCCTGCGGGTCGAGGCGGCGGGCGCCCTGCTTGGGCTGCTTGAGGCCCATCGCCGGTCCGACGACCTCCTCCCAGGTGCCCATCACCTGGCGGAACTCGCCGGGCTTCAGGATGCCGAGCGCGGGCTGGAGCAGCTGGCGCAGGACGTGGTAGGGCTCGTTGAACTGGCGCTCGCCGCCGCGCGCGAACAGCACGGTGGCGCCCGGGCGCAGCTTGGCGAGGCGGCGGACCTCGTGCAGCAGGGTGGTCTTGCCGATGCCGGGCCGGCCGGAGAAGGTGAGCAGTTCGCCGATCTCGGTGCCGCCGGCCTCGAACTCGCGGCAGAGCTTGTCCACGGCGGCCTCGGCCGAGCGGAGTTCGGCGTCGCGGTCGCGTAGCCTGACCCGGTTCGGGGCGGCTGCCGTGTCCCGTGCGCCGGGCAGCGCCTCCGCCCGGAATTCGTTGTCCCGCTCGGTCACCGTCGCGCCTTCCGCCTCGCCGATCCCTGCTCGTGGAGCCGAGGTTAGCGCCGCCGGAGGCGTGTTGGAATCCATTCACGCAGGCCGGGGCCGAGATCGAGGGTTCGAAGGGCTTGCCAAGGGCAATTGCCCTATATCCCTAACGTCGGATCATTGCATCAGATACTCTACGCCCCGCGTAGCCAGTTGATCATGGCACATCAGCACCTCCCCGCACGGCCGCTTCCCCCAACTCCCCCACAGGCACTACCAGTAACGCCAGCACCCCCACCCATCGCCGCCCCGGGAGTCCGATGTCTGACGACACCTCACTTCAGATTCCGTTCCCGCACCGTCGCAGCCCGCACGGGCCGTACGCCACCGAACTGCACCGCGCCTGGCTCACCCGCCACCCGCTGCTGCCGGACCCCACCCATCCGTCGTACGCGCACTGGGACGTGGTCGACCTCGCCGCCCTGGGCTACCCCGACACCGGTCCCGAGGAACTCGCCCTGGCCGCAGACCTGATGGGCTTCTACTTCCTGTTCGACGACCAGTTCGACGGACCCCTCGGCCGCCGGCCCACCGAGGTCGCGCCGATCTGCGACCGGCTGATCGACGTCCTGCACGGCGCACGCCCCCGGCAGGACTCCGCCGTCGAGACCGCGTTCGCCGACCTCTGGGAGCGCAGCGCCCGCGGCATGCCCGCACGCTGGCAGGCGCGCGCCGCGTACAACTGGGAGTGGTACCTGGCCAGTCACCCCGCCGAGGCGGCCGGCCGGATCTCCCCGCGCCCCCCGGACCGCGACGGGTACCTGGTCCTGCGGCGCGGCACCGCCGCCATGGAGACCATCTTCGACATGGTCGAACGGCTCGGGAACTTCGAGGTGCCGCCGGCCGTCCTGCACCACCCGGTGCTGCGCCAGCTCCGCCAGCTCGCCGCCGACATCCCCTCCCTCACCAACGACGTGCGGTCGTTCCCGCTGGAGGCACCGCGCGGCGACGTCAACAACCTGGTGATGATCGTGCAGCGGGAGCGGAACTGCTCCGCCGAGGAGGCCTGCGCCGTGGTGATGGAGGAGGCGCAGCTGATGGTCGAACGCTGCCGGGGGCTCTACGAGCGGCTGCCCGACGTCCACCGGGAGCTCGGCCTCGCCCGGGTCGAACGGCTCCTCGCCCAGCGGTACGCCGACGGCCTCGTCACCTGGCTGGCCGGCTACCTGAGCTGGGAGCGCCGCACCGGCCGCTACCAGTCCGCCTGACGGGAGCCGCCGCCCGCCGCCGGTCCGCCGGCCGGGATCGACCGGAAACCACCACCCTGCGTCGATCCCCGCCGTACGGACCGTAGCCGGACCGGGCCCGCCGGGTTAGGGTGCTGCCCGGCGGGTGCCCCGGCGAGGGGCGCCCGACCCGCATGTGCGTCCGTACTCCCGCCGGGCCGCCCCCCTTGGCCGCCCGGCGCACCGCCCGGCCCGCGCGCCGCGGCGGTGCCCCGACAGCGAGGAGGCACCAGAGCATGCCGGTCTACCTGCCCCCGGGCCAGCCCGGATCCGTCGTCAGCTACCGCCCCCGCTACGAGCACTGGATCGGCGGCCGATGGGCGCCGCCGGTCCTCGGCCAGTACTTCGAGAACCCCAGCCCGGTCACCGGCGAGGTCTTCACCGAGGTCGCCCGCGGCACCGCCGAGGACATCGAGGCCGCCCTCGACGCGGCCCACGCCGCCGCCCCGGCCTGGGGCCGCACCCCGCCCGCCGAACGGGCCCAGGTCCTGCTGCGGGTCGCCGACCGGATCGAGCACAACCTGGAGCGGCTCGCCGTCGCGGAGAGCTGGGAGAACGGCAAGCCCGTCCGCGAGACCCTGGCCGCCGACCTGCCGCTCGCCGTCGACCACCTGCGCTACTTCGCCGGCGCGCTGCGCGCCCAGGAGGGCGGCCTCTCCCAGCTGGACGAGGACACCGTCGCCTACCACTTCCACGAACCGCTGGGCGTGGTCGGCCAGATCATCCCGTGGAACTTCCCGATCCTGATGGCGGTCTGGAAGTTCGCCCCGGCCCTGGCGGCGGGGAACGCGGTGGTGCTCAAGCCCGCCGAGCAGACCCCCGCCTCGGTCCTGCTGCTGGCCGAACTGACGGCCGACCTGCTGCCGCCCGGCGTGCTCAACGTGGTCAACGGCTACGGCCTGGAGGCCGGCCGCCCGCTGGCCTCCAGCGACCGGATCCGCAAGATCGCCTTCACCGGCGAGACCACCACCGGCCGGCTGATCTCCCAGTACGCCAGCGGCAACCTGATCCCCGTCTCCCTGGAGCTCGGCGGCAAGAGCCCCAACCTGTTCTTCGCCGACGTCGCCGCCGAGCGCGACGCCTTCTACGACAAGGCCGTCGAGGGCTTCGCGATGTTCGCCCTCAACCAGGGCGAGGTCTGCACCTGCCCGAGCCGGGCGCTGGTCGAGTCCGCGGTGTACGACCGGCTGCTCGCCGACGGCCTGGAGCGGGTGCGCGCGATGCGCCAGGGCAACCCGCTGGACACCGCGACCCAGGTCGGCGCCCAGGCCAGCGCCGAGCAGCTCCGCAAGATCCTCTCCTACATCGAGATCGGCCAGGCCGAGGGCGCCAAGGTGCTGGCCGGCGGCGAGCGGGCCGACCTCGGCGGCTCCCTCGCCGGCGGCTACTACGTGACGCCCACCGTCTTCGAGGGCGTCAACGGGATGCGGATCTTCCAGGAGGAGATCTTCGGCCCGGTCGTCGCCGTCACCCGCTTCGAGGACTTCGACGACGCGATCGCGCTCGCCAACGACACGCTGTACGGGCTCGGCGCCGGTGTCTGGACCCGTGACGGCACCACCGCCTACCGGGCCGGCCGCGCCATCCAGGCCGGCCGGGTCTGGACCAACTGCTACCACGCCTACCCGGCACACGCGGCCTTCGGCGGCTACAAGAACTCGGGCATCGGCCGGGAGAACCACAAGGCCGTCCTTGAGCACTACCAGCAGACCAAGAACCTGCTGGTCAGCTACGCGCAGGAGGCCCAGGGCCTGTTCTGAGGGCCCGCCCCGAGACCCGGCCCCGGTCGGTCCCGTGCCGGCCCGCGGCCCCCGGGGAAACGCGGAGTGGGAAGCCGGTCCGGCCGACTTCCCACTCCGTACGCCACTCCCCGTGGCTCAGCCGGGCACCCCGAGGGGCAAATCACCCGTATCGGGATCTAAGCACATGAATCCCTCCAAAGCCTCGACGCGCCGACGACATGCCCGGCGAGTCCCGGCCGACGCCCTAAACAGGAGGTACCGACCCTTCACCCCTGGGAGACCGGATGACCATCGCCACCGCCAAGCTGTCCGACCCGACCGTGCGCGCCGCCGTCACGGCGATCAACTCAGGCGACCGCGCGGCCTTCGTCGCGCTGCTCACGCCCGACGCGACCATGTCCGACGACGGCAACGACCGGGACCTGCAGGACTGGATCGACCGCGAGATCTTCACCAGTCGCGGTCACATGGACGTCCAGTCCGAGTCCGACGGCGGCCGCGCCCTGCTCGCCAACTACAGCAACGAGACCTGGGGCGAGATGCGCACCGCCTGGCGGTTCACCGTCGACGGCGGCCGGATCAGCCGGTTCGAGACCGGCCAGGCCTGATGTCCGCCCAGGACGGCCCGGGGCCCGCTCCGGTCGGCCCCGGGCCCGTTCAGGACAGCCCCAGGCAGCCCCGCACCGCCCGGATCAGCGTGCGGGACCGGATGTCCCCCGTCACACCGGGCTGCATGCCGTTGGTCACGTAGCCGAACCCGATCCCGAGGTCCGGGTCGGCGAAGCCCAGCGAACCGCCCCGGCCCGGGTGGCCGAAGGCGGCCGGCGAGGTCATCAGCGCGGTCGGGCCGTGCCGGAAGAAGCCGAGCCCGAAAGTGGAGTTGACGATCAGCACCCGGTCCGGGCCGCTGACCACCGGCCCGACCGCGCGGGCCAGCACCTCCGGTCCGAGCAGCGGCGGCAGCGTGCCGCCGCTGCCGCCGTGCCGGTCGGCCGCGCCGACCAGCGCCGCGTAGAAGCGGGCCAGCGAGCGGGCGGTGCCGATCCCGCCCGCGCCGGGGATCTCGGCGGCCTGCACCGCCGGGTCGTTGAGGTCCACCCCGGGCCGCACCGAGGCGAACGCCCGCGCGGTCAGCGAGGTCGGGTCCTGGTACGCGTCACGGACCGCCTGCTTGGGCCGCAGCCGCAGCCCGCTCGGCCCGGTCCTGGCGGCCACCGGCGCCGGCAGGTCGACCAACCGCCCCACCCGCGGCGCGGCGCCGGACGGCAGCCCGATCCACAGGTCGAGGCCGAGCGGCCGGGCGACCTCCTCGGCGAAGTACCGGCCGACCGTCCGGCCGCTCACCCGCCGCACCACCTCGCCCACCAGCCAGCCGAAGGTGTACGGGTGGTAGCCGTGCGCGGTGCCCGGCTCCCAGGCGGGCGCCTGGGCGGCCACCGCGGCCGCCGCCCGCTCCCAGGTGAGCACGTCCTCCAGGCGCAGCGGCACGTCCAGCGCCGGCAGCCCGGCCTGGTGCGACAGCAGCCAGCGCACCGGGACCCGCTCCTTGCCCTCGGCCTTGAACTCCGGCCAGTACTCGGCCACCGGCGCGTCCAGGTCGAGCTGCCCCCGGTCGGCCAGCAGCAGCGCGGTGGCGGCGGTCAGCCCCTTGGTGACGGAGCGCAGCACCTGCGCGGTGTCGGCGGTCCACGGCACGGCCGGCGCGGGCCGCCCGCCGACCTCGGGCCTGGCGTCGCCGCCCCACAGGTCGACCACCTTGCGGCCGCGCACGTAGAGCGCGAAGGCCGCGCCGAGTTCGCCGTACTCCCGGAAGTTGTGCGCGAAGGCGTCCCGTACCGGCTCGAAGCCCTCGGCCGTCTCGCCCCAGATCTCCACCACCGCGCGCCGCCCTCGATTCGATCGTATGTCCGTGCACCGCCCGGAAACCCTAACCTGTCGGTCATGAGCAACCCTGCCGAAGAGCTGCTGGACGTCGTCGACGAGCACGACCGGGTGATCCGGACCGCCACACGGGGGGAGGTGTACCGGGAGGGGCTGATCCACCGGTGCGTCTTCGTGCTGGTCCGCGACCCGGCCGGGCGGATCTTCGTCCACCGGCGCACCGAGACCAAGCTGTTCGCCCCCGGCGCCCACGACATGTTCGTCGGCGGAGTGGTGGGCTCCGGCGAGGCGTACGGGGACGCCGCCGTCCGGGAGGCCGAGGAGGAGCTGGGCGTCGAGGGGATCGTCCCGCGCCCGCTGTTCCGGTTCCTGTTCCGGGGCGACGGCCTCTCCTGGTGGTCCGACGTGTACGAGGCCGAGTGGGACGGCCCGGTGTCGCCGCAGGAGTCGGAGGTCGGCTGGCACGCCTGGCTGACCCCGGAGGAGCTGGCGGACCGCCTGGCCCGCGACGAGTTCGTGCCGGACGGCCGCGAGGCGTACCGCCGCTACCTGGAGCACTATGCCGGGTGACGCCGGATAGGGTGGCGCGCATGGCATCCCGCACGCCGTCGGCCCCCTCCCCCGCGCCCTCACGCTCGGAACGACCGGAGGGTCCGGAACGGCCCGAAGGCCCGCAGCCCGCGGCGCGCACGGAGCCCGCCGGACCCACCCGGCCCGCCGAGCGCGCGGAGCGTCCCGCGCGCGGGGGCGGCGAGCGGACGCGCCGGCGCCTCAGCGTGGACGAGCGGCGCGAGCAGCTGATCGCGGTCGCGCTGGAGCTGTTCAGCCTCCGTCCGCCGGAGGAGGTGTCGATCGACGACATCGCGGCCGCCGCCGGCGCCTCCCGGCCGCTGGTCTACCACTACTTCCCGGGCAAGCAGGCCCTGTACGAGGAGTCGCTGCGGCGCGCGGGCCGGGAGCTGGCGGCCCGGTTCGAGGAGCCCGCTGAGGGCCCGCTGTCCGAACGCCTCCACCGGGTGATGGGCCGCTACCTGGACTTCGTGCAGAGCCACGGCCCCGGCTTCGCAGCACTGCTGCGCGGCGGCTCGGTGGCGGCCAGCACCAACACCTCCGCGGTGATCGACGAGGTCCGGCGGGCCGCGCACGACCAGATCCTCGGCCACCTGGCGCTCCCCTCCCCCGGGCCTGGCCTGCGGCTGACCGTCCGGGCCTGGATCGCCAACGCCGAGATCACCTCGCTGGAGTGGCTGGCGGACCGCTCGGTGCCCCTGGAGGAGCTCCAGCTGCACCTGGTGCAGGAGTTCGTCGCCGCGCTGACCCTGACCGCCGCCCGGGAGCCCGCGCTCGCCGCCGAGCTGGCCGGCTTCTTCGCCGACGAGCGCCCGGACGGCCCGACCGGGCTGCTGGTCCGCGACCTGGCCGGGCTGTTCGCCGTTCCGGGCCTCGCCGAGGCGGTCACCGCCCTGGCCGTCGCACCCGACGCCCCGCCCCCCGCCGGTGAGGAGCCCCCCGCCGGAGCGTCCCCCGCCGACGGGCCGACCGATGGGCCGACCGGCGGACTCCCCGGCGGACTCCCCGACGGGCCCACCGGCGGGCCGGGCCGCTGACGGACCACCGGTGGCCCGCCGACCGGCCGCGGGTGCGGCCCGGCGCCGAGACGCGCCCTGCCGGCAGGTTCTGCCACGTCGGCGGCCTCTGATAGGAATGTGCACGGATCTGACGGCCCGCCGGTCACCCCCCGGGCTCCGATCCCCGGACCACCGAACGCACACCGAGCAGAGCGGGGGGCTCAACAGTTGACCCAGGAAGGCCAGTTCAGCGTGGAGGCCAACCCCTTCGCGGCGGCGGAGCGGGTCTCCGCGACGCTCGGAACACTCACCGACGCCCTCTTCGACGCCCGGACCTCACGCCACCCGGCGGCCTCGCTGACCGCCCTGCGGACGGCCGTCCACCCGGCCGCCGAGGCGCTCTTCGACCTGCCGCTCGCGCCCAACGGCCCGGTGCACACCGCCGTCGGCCGGCTCGGCACCGTGGTCACCGCCGGAACGGCCCGCCCGGGCACCGGCGCCGCGGTCTCCGCGCTGGCGACCGGCGCACTCCTGGCCCGCTACGGCGCCGACGGCCCGGTCCGCGGCGCGGCGCCCGGCGCCCACGGCGCCCTGACGGCCGACCGGTTCGAGCTCCCGGTGACCGGCGAGCCCGCCGACCCCAAGCTCCGCCCGCCGTTCACCACCGCGCTGGCCGCGCTGGCCGCCGGACAGCAGACCCGGCAACCGGTCGAGCTCGCCACCGGCGCCGGCTCCGAGGTCCGCCTGGTCGTCCCGCCCGGCTTCCACCCGCTCACCTCCCCGGGCGGGCCGCCCGGCGTCTCCGCCCGCACCGTGCCCACCGGTCCGGGCGGCGGGGTCCCAGCCGTCCGGGGCGTCGACCCGGCCACCGGCGCCGCCGCCGCCGAGCTGACCGCGCACCTGGCGGAGACCGCCGAGGAGCTGCTCAGCGGGGCCGGTCCGGCCGCCCGCCGCGACTTCGCGGTGATCGCCGCCGCCCTGGCGGACGCGGTGACCGCCTCGGGCGCCGTCTACGCGGGCGTCTGCGCCCTCCAGGTGGACGGCCGGCCCGCCGACGCCACCCTGGTGGTCTCGCTCGCCCGGCACCCGCTGCCGATCACCGGGTTGGCCACCGAGCTGGCCACCGTGCGCCGGCACGCCGAGGTCTGGACGGTGCTGCTGCCCGCCGGGCCGGCCGCCGTGCTGGTGGAGGGCCGAAGCGTCCCGGTGCCCGGCCCGCTGGCCGCGGACGGGGTGCGCCGCTGGGCGGTCACCTCGGTGGTGGAGGCGTTCGTCCCGCTGCCGGACGGCGCCTCGGTGCTCTGCGTCCAGCTCAGCACCGCCCAGCCGCAGGACTGGGAGCTGTACACGGAGGTCTTCGCCGAGCTGCTGAAGAGCGTGCAGTTCGGCTGGGACGGCGTGCACGGCGCGCCGGCCGCGCCCGCCCCGGCCCACGGCGTCCCGACGCACCCGGTCGACCCCGCGACGCCGACGCACCCGGCGGCGGCCGCGCCCGCCGCCGACCCGGCCCCCGTCGACGCCACCCCGCTGCCGGTCCACCTCCGGGGGACCCCGGTGCGCGTTCCGCCCGCCGACTTCAACCCCTTCGCACCGGTCGCCGACCCGACCCCGGCCCAGCCGATCCTCGTCCCCGCCGACACGAGCGGCACCGGCGGCACCGGCGGCACGACCGGCCCGGACGGCGGCACCGGTCACGGTCACGCCGACATCGCCGGCCACGGTGACGGCGCCGCCCCGCCGCCCGGGCCCAAGGGCACCCCGGTGGCGGTCCCGCCCCCGGACTTCGACCCGTTCGCCCTGCAGCCCGCCGCACCGCAGCCCGCCGCACCGCCCGCGCCGTACCTCCCGGCGGGCCCGCCCACCCCGGCGCCGGTCGCCGACCCCTTCGGGACGGTGACCGCGGCCGACCACCCCGGCGACCCGTACGGCACCACCGCCCCGCAGCGGCCCGCACCCGTCCCCCCGCCGCCCGCGGGGCCGCCGACCGTCCCGGTCCCGGCCGCGCCCTCCGGGGCGCCCGCCGGGGGCACCGGCGAGCCCGGGCCGCGGCCCGAAGGCACCCCGGTGATGGTCCCGCCGCCGGACTTCGACCCGTTCGCGCCGCAGCCGGAGGACCGCCCCGCGCCGCCGCCGGGAGCCGCCCCCGAGACCGGCCCGTTCGGCTGAGCCCGACGCCGCCCCGCCGCACCGGCACCCACCCCGGCCGCCGCTCCCGCCTCCCGGAGCGGCGGCCGGCGCCGTCCGACCGCACCGGTGCCGCCCCGCCGGGTCCGGCCCCGGCACGAACTCCCACTCCGACACCCGCTCCGACACCCGCTCCGATCCCGACTCCGGATCCGGCCCTCGCTCCAGCCCTGAATCCCGGCCTGACTCCGGCTCCGGCTCCGACCGCAACAGGATTCCACCGAGCGGCAGTTGGCGAAGCCCCAGGTCAACTGGGCTCCCCCTAGCGGCCCGTCATGCTCACGATCGACAACTGGTACAGACCTATTGCCAGTTGCCGATCTGCTCCCTACTCTCGGCACAGGATCCTCCGCGGCACCCCGACGGCCCGAGGTCTCCGGTTCCGCGCCGCCCCCATGGCCGGAGCACGCTGCTCCACGCACCTGACACCTCCCCACGGGTAACGGGGCGTCCGGGCCTGCCCCGGGACCCCAGGACAGGAGCCTTATCCATGCGCAGACGTCGGATCAGCCTGCCGCTGCTCGCAGCCGGGACACTGCTCGTCCCGCTGCTCGCCGCCGCCCTCCCTGCCACCATCGCCAACGCCCGCTCGGCCGAGGCCGTCGCCGGGTCCGCCACCGCGACCTTCGCCAAGGGCAGCGACTGGGGCACCGGCTACGACGCCAGTTACACCATCACCAACGGTTCCAGCGCCCCGCTGAACGGCTGGACGCTGGAGTTCGACCTGCCCACCGGCAACACCGTGGCCGGCCTCTGGAACGCGACGTACACCACCTCGGCCTCCCACGTCACGGTGAAGAACCCCGGCTGGGCGTCGACCCTGCCGGTCGGCGGCACCTACAACGTCGGCTTCAACATCGCCTACTCGGGTGCCTACAAGCCCTTGCTGAACTGCAAGTTGAACGGTCAGCCGTGTGACGGCACCGGCGGCGGGGACCAGACCGCGCCGACCGTCCCGGGCAGCCTCCAGGCGGGCGACATCACCCAGACCTCGGTCGGCCTGACCTGGACGGCGAGCACCGACAACGTCGCCGTCACCGGCTACGACGTCTACCGTGACGGCACCAAGGTGGCCACCACCGACGGCGCCACCACGGCCGCCACCGTGCAGGGCCTGACCGCCGGCACCGCCTACCAGTTCACCGTCCAGGCCTTCGACGCGGCGGGCAACCGCTCGGCGGCGGCCGGGCCGGTCAGTGCCACCACCCTGCCGCCGGTCGAGGACAAGCAGGCGCCGACCACCCCGGGCACCCCCACGGTGACCGGCTCGGACGCCAACTCGGTCTCGCTGACCTGGGCCGCCAGCACCGACAACGTCGGCGTCACCGCCTACGACGTCTACACCGGCAGCACGCTGGCCGCGACCGTCACCGGCGCCGGCGCCACCGTCGGCAACCTGGCGCCCGACACCGAGTACACCTTCACGGTCAAGGCCCGCGACGCGGCGGGCAACGTCTCGCCCGCCTCCGGCCCGGTGACCGGCAAGACCAAGCCCGGCGGCAGCAACCCCGGCACGCTGAAGATCGGCTACTTCACCCAGTGGAGCATCTACGCCCGCGGGTACAGCGTGAAGCAGCTCGACACCTCGGGCTCGGCGGGCCGACTCACCACGCTCAACTACGCCTTCGCCAACATCCACCCCAGCACCAAGCAGTGCTTCATCACCAACAAGGCGGCCGGGCCGGACAACGACCCGAACGCGGGTGACGGCGCCGGTGACGCCTGGGCCGACTTCGGCAAGGGCTGGGACGCGGGCAGCTCGGTGGCCGGCACCACCGACACCTGGGACCAGAAGCTGGCCGGCAACTTCAACCAGCTGAAGCAGCTCAAGGCCAAGTACCCCAACCTCAAGATCCAGATCTCGCTGGGCGGTTGGTCGTACAGCAAGTGGTTCTCCGACGCGGCCGCCACCGACGCCTCCCGCAAGGCGCTGGTCAGCTCCTGCATCGACATGTACATCAAGGGCAACCTGCCGGTGATCGACGGCCGCGGCGGTGCGGGCAGCGCTGCCGGCATCTTCGACGGCATCGACCTCGACTGGGAGTGGCCGAACTCCGACGGGCACACCGGGAACATCTTCCGGCCCGCCGACAAGGCCAACTACACCCTGCTGGCACAGGAGTTCCGCCGCCAGCTGGACGCGCTCGGCGCCACCACCGCCAAGCACTACACGCTGAGCGCCTTCCTCCCGGCCGACCCGGCGAAGATCACCGCCGGCATCGACATCCCCGGCCTGTTCGGCGCCTTCGACTTCGCCACCATCCAGGGCTACGACTACCACGGCGGCTGGGAGATGGTCACCAACCAGCAGTCCGCGATCAAGGTCGCGGCCGGCGACCCGAACCCGCCCGCACGGCAGTTCAGTTCCGAGATCGCGATCGGCGCGTACGTGAACGGCGGCGCCCCGAAGAGCAAGCTCACACTGGGCATCCCGTTCTACGGCCGGGGCTGGACGGGCGTGCCGCGCGGCACCACCAACGGCCTCTTCCAGACCGCGACGGGCCCCGGCCCGGGCACCTACGAGGCCGGGTTCGAGGACTACAAGAAGCTCAAGCAGATGGCCACCAGCGGTGGTTACACCATCTACCGGGACCCGGTGGCCGGCTACGCCTACATCTACAACGGCTCGGTCTTCTACAGCTACGACGACCCGACCGAGATCGCCCGGAAGACCGCCTGGATCAAGTCCCAGGGGCTGGCCGGTGCGATGATCTGGGCCTTCGACGGTGACACGCCCAACGGCGAGCTGATGGCCGCGGTGGACAACGGCCTGAAGTAACCGGACGACGGCCTGCCCCGACAGGCCGGTTCAGACCCGCCTGGCCCGTCGTGCGCTCACCGCGCGCGGCGGGCCAGGTGCACGACGTCCGGAACGCCCCGGGCCACCCGGATCTCGTGCGTGACGACGTCCAGGAACCCGGCCGCGCGCAGCGCCTCCTCGAAGGCCGGGGACGGCTGCGCGCTCCAGACCGCCAGCACCCCGCCCGGCTCCAGCCGGTACCGGAGCACGGCCAGCCCGTCCGCGCCGTACAGTCCGGCGTTGGAGTCGGTGACGGTCCAGTCGGGTCCGTTGTCGATGTCGAGGCAGAGCGCGTGGTAGCGCGCGCCGTCCGCCGCCGCGAGGTACTCCAGCAGGTCGGTGTGGAGCACCTCGACCCGCCCGTCGCCCAGCGCGCCGGCCGAGATCGCCGCGAGCGGCCCGGTCCGGTGCCAGTCGATGATCGCGGTCTCCCGCTCGACGACGGCGATCCGCCCCCATCGCGGCTCGGCCGCCGCGTAGGCCAGCGAGAAGCCCACCCCGAGCCCGCCGATCAGCACCGCAGGCCGGTCCACCCCGCCGGTCCGGTCCAGTTCGTCCAGCGCCGCCTGGACCAGCAGCCGCTCGGAGCGCCCGTCGGCGGTGTCCATCAGGAAGCAGCCGTTGGCGATGATCTCGTAGTGGCGCCCGCGCTGCCGCAGCACCACTTCCCCGAAGGGGCCCTCGCGCCGGTCGAGGGTGACGACGGCGTCGAAACCGTCCCGTTCGGGCAGTGCGGTGGACATGCAGCGGGTCCTCTCCGGCCTTCGGGAGCCCCGGTCGGGGGCTCGGACTACCCGCTCGACAATAGCGGAGGCCGCACCGGGCCCGGTCACGTCGTGATCAGCACCCCGGCGTACGAGACCCCGGCCACCATCACCCAGGACCCGAGCCCGAGCAGCGCGATCCGCCCGCCCGTACGGGCCATCGTCGGCAGGTGGACGGCGCTGCCGAGCCCGAACAACGCGGCCGCCAGCAGCAGCTCCTGGGCGTCCCCGGCCAGCCGGAGCACCGGCTCCGGCACCAGCCCGGTGGTGCGCAGCACGATCATCGCGAGGAACCCCGCGACGAAGAGCGGCACCAGCGGCGGCCGCTTCCCGGCCGCACGACCGGCTGCCGCCCCACGGGCGGCAGCGGCAGCACCGGCCCCGCCCGTACCGCCGTCCGCGGAACCGTCCGCCGAGCCGGCCCCGACGTCCTCCGCCGGCCCGCTCCGCGCACGCGCGCGCCGCCCGGCCATCACCACCCCGGCGACCAGCGGGGCCAGCAGCACCACCCGCATCAGCTTCACCAGCACCGCCTCGCGCAGGGCGCCCGCCCCACCGGTCTGCGCGGTGGCGACCACCTGCCCGACGTCGTGCACGCTGGCGCCGACCCAGCGCCCGAAGGCCGCCTCGTCCAGTCCGAGCGGCTGCTGGAGCAGCGGCAGGACGGCGATGGCCAGGGTGCCGCAGAGGGTGACCAGGGCGACGGAGGCGGCGACGTCCTCCTCCTCGCTGCCGGCCGCCTGGCTGACCGCGCCGATCGCGGAGGCGCCGCAGATCGAGTACCCGGTGGCGACCAGCAGCGGCTGGTCGCCGGGTAGGCCGAGCCGGCGCCCGAGCCAGCAGGTGCCGGCGAAGGTGGCGGCGACGACGCCGATCACCATGGCGACGGTGGCCCAGCCGAGGCCGAGCACGTCGTCCAGGCCGAGTTTGAGGCCGAGCAGGACGATGCCGAGCCGCATCAACCGCCGCCCGGCGGTGGAGAGCCCGGGCCGGGCGGCGCCCCGGACCAGCGGCCGCAGCCCGGGCAGGTGGGCGGCGGCGACGCCGAGCAGCACGGCGGCGGTGAGCTTGGGCACGGCGGGGACGGCCTGGTGGACGGCGAAGGCGGCGGCCACGCCGAGCGCGGCGAGCAGCAGTCCGGGGGCGTCCCCTCCGAGCGGGGGAAGGACGCGGGTGCGGGACGACGGTCGTTCCCGGATGGTCAGTGCCATGCGGGGCTCACCGGGGGTCGCCGGCGGGCAGCCGGTAGACCCGCCGGATGCTGGTGCCGAGCCGGGCGACGTCGGCGCCGTAGACGTGGATGGATATCGCGGTGGAGGAACAGGCGTTGCGGACGAGGTGGATGTCGCCGGGCGGGGCGAAGGCGGCGACGGTGCCGGCGGGGCCGACCACGTGCTCGGTCTCGACCAGGTGGGCGGTGCGGCCGTCGGAGACCAGCCGGTAGCGGGTCTCGCTCTCCTGTCCCTGGTGGACGCCGGCCACGCACCAGGAGACGTGGTCGTGGATCGGGGTCCGCTGGCCGGGCAGCCAGACCAGCGCGACGACGGAGAAGGAACCGTCGTCCTCGGCGTGCAGGACGTGCTGGCGGTAGCGGTCCGGGTCGCCCTCGCGCTGCTCGGCGGTCAGCAGTTCGCTGTCGCCGAGGTGCGGGGCGAGGCGTTCACCGACGAGGTAGGCGGTGAGTTCCGGGGGCAGGCCGCGGTCCACGACCGCGCGGATCCCGCCGACGAGGGCGGTCATGCGCTCGGTGAGCGGGCCGCTGCCGACCGTGGCTGAGGGTGTCATGCCAGCAGGTTCGGCCCGACCCACCTATCACGTCCAAGGAGGGTTCTTTAAGGATCCCCCAATGATCGCTTATGAATCGGCGCCCTCGCCGGACCGGCTCAGCACCCCACCCGCGACGCGGCCGCCGACCGCAGGTGGTCCAGCACCAGCGCGGTCGCCGGGATCCGCCGGTGCTCGCGGAGCACGTAGGCGCTGACCCGGCGCCGCAGGTGCGGCTCCACGGCCCGGCCGGTGACCTTGCGGTGGCACATGAAGGAGAGCACCAGGGCCGGCATCAGGGCGATGCCGACACCGGCGGCGACCAGGCTCTGCACGGCGAGGTTGTCGTCGGTGGAGAAGACGATGTCGGGTGCGAATCCCTCCTCCGCGCAGACGTGCAGCAGGTTGGCCCGGCAGCGCGGACACCCGGCGATCCACCGCTCGCCGTCGAGGTCGGCCAGCCGGACGGCGTGCCGGCGGCCGAGCGGGTGGCCGACCGGCAGGAGCACGGTCAGCAGGTCCTCCATGAGCGGTATCTCGTCCAGCTCCTCCGGCACCTCGGCCGGCGCGCCCGGATAACGGAAGGCCAGCGCGATGTCGCACTCACCGCGGAGCAGCCGCTGGACGGAGTCCGGCGGCTCGGCTTCGAGCAGTTCGACCCGGACGCCGGGGTGTTCGGCGAGCAGCCGGGCCATCGTCTCGGGGATCAGGGTGGCGTTGGCGCTGGGGAAGGCGCAGACCCGGACGCGTCCGGCGCGCAGCCGGGCCAGGGCGGCGAGCTGCTGCTGGGCGGCGGAGAGGCTGCCGAGGATCTGCTCGGAGTGCCGGGAGAGCGCCTCGCCCGCCTCGGTGAGCCGCAGTCCGCGCCCGGCCCGGGTGAACAGCGGCAGGCCGACGGTCCGTTCGAGGGCCTTCATCTGCTGGGTGATGGCCGGCTGGGTGTAGCCGAGTTCGCGGGCGGCCGCCGAGTAGGAACCGGCCCGGACCACCTCGTGGAAGGTCCTGATGTGCCGCGAGTCGAAAACCGGCTCCACTGCCCCTCCGCCCGACCGCCGTGCCACGTCCCGGCAATCATAAGCAGAGATTGGAGGAACAGAGCCTGACCTCGTTCGCACCTATGGTTCAAGCGCGAACCGCCCGCCCCTCGCACACCCGGTGACGGCCGGGGCCGGAGGAAGGGGCCGGAGGAAGGGGCCCGAGAACGGGCCTAGGACCGGGCGACCGGCGGCAGCCCCATCGACACGTCGGCACTGGCCACCGGCGCCCCGCCGCGCACGCTCGGGCTGCGCCGGCTGCGCCGCTCGACCCAGCGCGCGAACCAGGAGAGCAGCAGGCACATCCCGATGTAGACCGGTGCGATCACCATCACCACCGGGATGAAGGGCAGGTCGTAGTCCAGGTTGGTGGCGATCAGCTTCCCCGCGTGCAGGAACTCCTCGTAGGTGATCAGGAAGCCCAGCGAGGTGTCCTTGAGGGCCACCACCAGCTGGCTGATGATCGCCGGGAGCATCGCCCGGTTGGCCTGCGGCACCAGGACGTACGCCATCACCTGGGTCTTGCGCATGCCGAGCGCGAACGCCGCCTCCTTCTGCCCCCGGGGCACCGCCAGCACGCCGGCCCGGAACACCTCCGCGAGCACCGAGCCGTTGTAGAGCACCAGTCCCGCCACCAGCGCCCAGAGCGGCTCGACCTTGAGCGCGACGAAGATGAAGAAGATCATCACCAGCAGCGGCATGGCCCGGAAGAACTCGACCACCAGGGTGGAGAACCAGCGCACCACCCGGTGGTCCGAGAGCCGCCCCGCGGCGAACAGCGCTCCGAACGGCAGCGCGAACAGCACGGTCCACCCGAAGGCCTTGAGCGTGTTGCCGAGCCCGCGCAGCAGCAGTTCCTGGACGCCCTTGTACTCGAAGGCCGTCCACTTCTCCGCGGTGAACTGCTGCGTGTGGAAGAGCATGTAGACGATCCAGCCGAGCAGCGCGGCGATCGCCACCAGCGCGATCGCGCCGTACAGCCGGTGCCGGGCGAGCGCCCTGGGTCCCGGGATGTCGTAGAGCGCCGAGGATTCCACCGTCATCGCGACACCGCCAGTCGTCGTTCCAGCAGGTTGAACACGGCGCTGACGGCCAGCGTGATGATCAGGTAGCCGACGGCGATCCAGACGAAGGTCCAGACGATGCCGTAGCCCAGCTCGTTGATGGTCCGGTAGGTGCCGAGCAGCTCGGTGACGCTGAACGAGCCGGCGATCGCCGTGTTCTTCGCCAGCGCGATCATCACACTGCCGATCGGGGCGATCACCGACCGGTACGCCTGCGGCAGCACCACCAGGCCCATCGTCTGGCCGAAGGTCATCCCCAGGCTGCGGGCCGCCTCGCCCTGCCCGGTGGGCACCGTGTTGACGCCGGCGCGCATCGCCTCGCAGACGAACGCCGAGGTGTAGCAGCCCAGCGCGAGCACCGCGAAGGTGAAGAACGGCAGGGTGATGTCGAACCGCGGCAGGCCCAGCACCACGATGAAGAACAGCAGGGTCAGCGGGGTGTTGCGCAGCAGCGTCACCCAGGTGGTGCCGAACACCCGCAGCGGCTTCACCGGCGAGACCCGGAAGCTCGCGACCAGCACACCGAGCACCAGCGACAGCACCGCGCTCACCAGGAACAGCGAGAGGGTGCCGAGGAAGCCCTCCCAGTAGATCGACCAGTTGTCGGTCAGCGTCTTCACGGGCCGCCCCCTCCTCAGTACCGGTCGATCGGCGGCGGGGTGGGCGCGGGCACCCCGGAGAGGCCGAGGGTCGCGTCGTAGGCCTTCCGCCAGTCGCCGTTCTCCTCGTGGTGCGCCAGCGCGTCGTTCAGCGCCCCGCGCAGCACGGTGTCGTTCTTCGGCGTGCCGATGCCGTACGGCTCCTGGGAGAAGAGCGGTCCGACCACCTTGAGCTCGTCCGGCACCTTGGCCGCGTAGCCCATCAGGATGGTGTTGTCCGTGGTCACCGCGTCCACCTGGGAGGTGATCAGGTTGTCGACGCAGGCCGAGTAGGTGTCGTAGCCGATCAGCCTGGCCTTCGGGTAGTCCTTCTGGATCCGCTGGTACGGGGTGGAGCCGGCCGCGGAGCAGACCTTCTTCCCGTCCAGGTCCTCCGGCCCGTTGATGGCGGTCTCGTTCCGGCGCACCAGCAGCGACTGTCCGGCCAGGTAGTACGGCCCGGCGAAGCCGACCAGCTTCTTGCGGTTGTCGTTGATCGTGTAGGTGCCCACGTAGTAGTCGACCTGGCCGTTCTGCAGTGCGGTCTCGCGGTTCGCCGAGGCGATGGTCCTGAACTCGATCCGGTCCGGGCCGAACCCGAGGTCGGCGGCGAGCATCTTGGCGATCTCGATGTCGAAGCCGGAGTACACCCCGGTGGCCGGGTTCTTCTGACCCAGGTAGGGCTGGTCCTCTTTGGCGCCGACCACCAGGTGCCCCCGGCTGCGGGCCGCGTCCAGGGTCGGCGAGCCGGTGATCCCGGCACCGCTCTCCACCCGGTAGCTCGGCAGCGCGCTGGGCTGCGGCCCCTTGGGCGGCGGGGTGCCCTCCTTGCCGCAGCCGGCCGGCAGCAGGGTCGCGGCCACGGCGGCGGCCACCGCGGCGGCGGTGACGATCTTCTTCACGGGCGCGGCCTCAGTGCTTCAGGATCTTGGAGAGGAAGTCCCGGGCGCGCTCGCTCTCCGGGGCGCCGAAGAACTCCTCCGGGCTGCGGTCCTCGACGATCCGCCCGTCGGCCATGAAGACCACCCGGTTGGCGGAGGCCCGGGCGAACCCCATCTCGTGGGTCACGACGATCATGGTCATGCCCTCATGCGCCAGCCCGCGCATCACGTCCAGCACCTCGTTGATCATCTCGGGATCGAGCGCCGAGGTGGGCTCGTCGAACAGCAGCGCCTTGGGGTCCATCGCCAGCGCCCGCGCGATCGCCACCCGCTGCTGCTGGCCTCCGGAGAGCTGGGCCGGGTACTTGTCCGCCTGCGGGGCGAGCCCGACCCGCTCCAGCAGCTCCCGGGACCTCCCGTCCGCCTCCGCCCTCGACCGCCCGCGCACCCTGACCTGGGCCAGCGAGACGTTCTGCAGCACGGTCTTGTGCGCGAACAGGTTGAAGGACTGGAACACCATCCCCACCTCGGCGCGCAGCTGCGCCAGCCCCTTGCCCTCCTCGGGAAGCGGCCGGCCGTCGATCACGATGTCGCCGGACTCGATCGGCTCCAGCCGGTTGATCGCCCGGCAGAGGGTGGACTTGCCGGAGCCGGACGGCCCGATCACCACCACGACCTCGCCCCGGCCGATGGTCAGCTCGATGTCCTGCAGGACGTGCAGCTCACCGAAGTGCTTGTTGACACCGCGCATCTCGATCAGGGGCGTGAAGGCGGAGAGCCCCGGCCCGGACCCGGGCCGGGGCTCCGGTGCGGCGGTCACCGCCCGCTCCGGCCCTTCAGCAGCCACCCCAGCGCGCCACCGGCGAGCAGGGTGGCCAGCAGGGCGATCCAGAGCGGCGCGGTCACGGTGAAGACCCAGAACTGGATCTTCACCCTTTCGAGATTGGCGAACAGGAACCACACCGCGAGCACGACGATGACGGCGATCCCGATGTACCGGGTGGGGATCCCGCCGATCTCACTGCGCTTGGTACCGGACGAACCGTCTGAAATCTTGGTCACAGGCGAAGTCTGCGGGCGAATGGGCGGGTTTGCCCGGCTACGCGCCCGGGAGTAACCCGCACGGGGCAACCTCGCCCGCACGGGTTTACCGCCCGTCACGCCCCGCCCACCGCGGTGCGCCCGCCGCCCCCGCCACCCCGGCGAGGGCCCCCGGTCAGTCCGAGGACGGCTCGTCGCGCCAGGAACGCCAGAGCGCCGCGTACGGACCACCGGCCGCCACCAGCTCCGGGTGACTGCCGTACTCGCTGATCCGCCCGCCCTCGACCACCGCGATCACGTCCGCGTCGTGCGCCGTGTGCAGCCGGTGGGCGATCGCGATCACCGTCCGCCCCTCCAGCACCTTGGAGAGCGAACGCTCCAGGTGCCGGGCGGCCCGCGGATCCAGCAGCGAGGTGGCCTCGTCCAGCACCAGGGTGTGCGGGTCCGCCAGCACCAGCCGGGCCAGCGCCAGCTGCTGCGCCTGCGGCGGGGTCAGCGCCGCTCCGCCCGAGCCGACCTCGGTGTCCAGCCCGGCCGACAGCGCGTCCACCCAGTCACCGGCGTCCACCGCGTCCAGCGCACCGCGCAGCTCGGTGTCGTCCGCGTCCGGCGCGGCCAGCCGCAGGTTGTCACGGAGCGTGCCGACGAAGACGTGGTGCTCCTGGTTGACCAGCGCGACCTCGGAGCGGACCCGCTCGGCCGGCATCCGCGACAGCGCGGCCCCGCCCAGCGTCACACTGCCCCGCCCCGGTGCGTAGATCCCGGCCAGCAGCCGCCCCAGGGTGGACTTGCCCGCGCCGGACGGCCCGACCAGGGCGACCCTGCTCCCCGGGGCGACGTCCAGACTGATGCCGTGCAGCACGTCGGCGCCCTCGCGGTAGCCGAAGCGGACGTCCCGCGCCTCGACCCGCCGACCGTCCGGCCGGGCCGCCTCGTCGCTCTCCTGCTCGGGCACCTCCCGCACCCCGACCAGCCTGGCCAGCGAGGCCTGCCCGATCTGCAGTTCGTCGTACCAGCGCAGGATCAGATCGACCGGGGCGGTCAGCGCCTGGGCGTAGAGCACCCCGGTGGTCAGCTCGCCGACGGTGATCCAACCCCGGAGGGTGAACAACCCGCCCAGCACCAGGGTGCCGAGCACGGCCAGCGTGTAGACCGCGTCGATGGTCGGGAACCAGGCCGAGCGCAGCCAGAGGGTGTACCGCTCCCAGGCGATCCAGTCCGCCAGCTTGCGGTCGGTCAGCCGGACCCGCTGCTCGCCGAGGCGCAGCGCCTCGACCGTCCGCCCGGCGTCCACCGTCTCGGCCAGCACGGAGTTGACCGCCGCGTACCCGGCCGACTCGTTGCGGTAGGACTGCGGAGCCCGCCGGAAGTACCAGCGGGAGGAGGCCAGCAGCAGCGGCAGGCCGATCAGCGAGGTGAGTGCGAGCAGGGGCGAGGTGGCCGCCAGCGCGCCCAGCACCAGCAGCAGCGACACGATCGCCACGGCCAGCTCCGGCACCGCCTCGCGGACCGACTTGTCCAGCCGGTCGATGTCGGTGGTGCCGCGGGAGACGAGGTCCCCGGTGCCGGCCCGCTCCAGCACGCCGGTCGGCAGCGCCACCGAGCGGACCAGGAAGTCCTCCCGGAGGTCGGCGAGGACCCGCTCGCCGAGGACGCTGCCGCGCAGCCGCGACCACCAGGTGAACGCCGACTGCACCACCAGCGCCAGCAGGTACCAGGCGACGGCGACGGTGACGGTCTCCCCGGCGGTGCCGGTGGCCAGCGACTCGACCAGGGTGCCGAGCACCCAGGGCCCGACCAGCCCGGCCGTGGTGGCCACCGCGTGCAGCCCCACCACGGCGGAGAACCCGCCCCGGTGGCGTCTGGCCAGCAGCCGCAGGTAGGACCGCACGGCGGCCGGGGAGCCGACCGGGAGGGTGGTGGCCGGCCCCTGCTCCTGCTGGACGGGGGGCTTCATGGGGTTCTCCTCAGCTGTTCTCGGACGTCGGCTCGGTGGCGGCGGGCTGCCGGGCTCACACCGCCTCCCGCACCGGCGCCGGCTCCTCCGCACGGGTGACCACGGCCCGGTAGCCCGGCTCGGTCCGCATCAGCTCGCGGTGGCGGCCGGCGGCGGCCACCCTCCCGTCGCGGACCAGGACGACCCGGTCCGCCTGGTCCAGCAGCAGCGGGCTGGTCGCGAAGACCACCGTGGTGCGCCCCTCGCGGTTGCGGCGCAGCCCGGCCGCGATCCGGGACTCGGTGTGCGCGTCCACCGCGCTGGTCGGCTCGTCGAGGACGAGCACCGGCGGGTCGGCCAGCAGCGACCGGGCCAGTGCCAGCCGCTGCCGCTGCCCGCCGGACAGCGAGCGGCCGCGCTCGGTGATCTCCGCCCGCATGGCGTCCCCCCGGCAGTCGGGCGAGCCGTCGACCAGGGCGTCCAGGACGTCCTCGGCGCAGGCCGCGGCGAGCGCGTCGGCGGGTTCGACCCGCCCGGAGGCGGGGATGTCGAACAGCCCCGCCAGGGTGCCGGAGAGCAGGACCGGCTCCTTGTCGTGGACGAGGACGGCGGCCCGCGCCTCGGCCAGCGGCACGGCGTCCAGCTCGACGCCGCCCAGCCGGACGGACGGCCCCGGCGGCTCGTCCTCGGCGGTCGGGACGTGCCCGCCGAGCCGCTCGGCCAGCGCGCCGGCGAAGTCGGGGTCGCCGCAGACCACGGCGGTCAGCCGGCCGGCCGCGGCGGTCAGCCCGGTGGCCGGGTCGAACAGGTCGGACTGCGCGGGACCGGTGAGCCCGGAGTCGGGGGTGCCGGCGGTCCGGTCGAGCGAGAGCACCCGGACGGCCCGGCCGGCCGAGACCCGGGCCACGCTCCAGGCGTGCGCCGCCTCGCCGAGGATCCGCAGCGGCGCGGCGAGGTAGGCCGTCGAGCCGTAGACGGCGACCAGGGTGCCGACCGAGATCCGCCCGGTGGCGGCCAGGTGGGCGCCGTACCAGGTGATGCCCACCACGAACAGGCCGGGCAGCAGCACCTGCTGGGCCTGCATCAGGGACCAGATCCGGGCCGAGCGGACGGCCGCCGCGCGGACCTGCTGGGAGGCGGCCCGGTACCGGGCGAGGAAGAGCTCCTCGCCGCCGATGCCGCGCAGCACCCGGAGTCCGGCGACCGTGTCGGCGGCCAGCTCGGTGGCCTTGCCCCCGAGCGCGCGCTGTTCCGTGTAGCGCCGCTCGAACGGGCCGAGCAGCGGCCAGACCGAGGCGGCCAGCACGGGCACCCCGAGCAGGACGGCGAGCCCGAGCAGCGGCTGGGTGACCAGCACCGCCGTGCTGACGGCCAGCCAGACGAGGACCGCGCCGCGCAGCCGGGCGACCAGCTCGACGTACCAGCCGATCTTCTCGACGTCCCCGCTGCCGACCGCGACGATCTCGCCGGTCGCGATCCGCCGGGACAGGCCGGCGCCGAGGCGGGAGGCCTGGCGGGCGACGAGCTGGCGGACCTGGGTGGCGGCGTGGATCCAGTTCCAGACGGCCTGGCGGTGCAGCAGGACGGTGCCCACCGAGGACAGCGCGGCGAGCCCGAGGGCGATGCCCCCGGCGCGCCAGAGGCCGGCGGCGTCGCCGTCGACGGCGGCCTGGATGCCGAGGCCGACCGGCACCGGCAGGGCCGCCTGGCCGCCCATCTCCAGCAGCGACCAGCAGGTGGCGAGCACCTGCCCGCGCCGCTGGCCGCGCTGGAGCCAGCGCAGGAAGGCGAGCGGGGAGGAGAGTTCGGGACGGCCGGGATCGGCCAGGGGGAGGGTTTCGAGCGGCATGACGCTCCGTTGCGGGGCGGTGCGGGCGGCGGGCTCGGGGCGGCCGGTACGGTCACGGCCGTGGGTCGGTCAGGAGGTCATGGCAGCGAGCGTGCCAACTCCGGTGTGACCCACGCAACAGGTTTTCCGGCGGCACCCGCCCCCGGCACGGACCATGCGCACGCCGGTACCAGGCGTCGGAAAATTCTTTTCCGGAACGGGAACATTCCCGGCGGCCCACCGGTTTGCCCCATCGGAACCCCAAGGACGACCAGGAGAGGGCACTCCTTCCCGTGAGCAACATCCCCACCGTCACGCTCAACGACGGCTCGCAGATCCCGCAGCTCGGCTTCGGGGTCTGGCAGGTGCCGGACGCGGAGGCCACCCCCGCCGTCCGCGCCGCCATCGAGTCCGGCTACCGCTCGATCGACACCGCCGCGGTCTACGAGAACGAGACCGGCACCGGTCAGGCGATCACCGAGGCGCTCGCCGGCGGCCTGGCCCGCGAGGACCTCTACGTCACCACCAAGCTGTGGAACTCCGGCACCCGCGACTGGTCCGGCGAGCAGGGCCGCGACGCGGTGCTGCGCGAGTTCGACGCCTCGCTGGCCCGCCTGGGCCTCGACCGCATCGACCTGTACCTGATCCACTGGCCGCGCCCGATGCACGGCAGCTACCTCAACGTCTGGAAGGCGTTCGAGCAGCTGCGCGCCGACGGCCGGGTGACGTCGATCGGCGTCTCCAACTTCGGACCCGAGCAGCTCACCCGCCTGCTCGACGAGGCCTCCGTGGTGCCGGTGCTGAACCAGGTCGAGCTGCACCCGTACTTCCCGCAGGACGAGCTCCGCGCCTTCCACGCCGAGCACGGCATCGCCACCGAGGCCTGGAGCCCGCTGGGCCAGGGCAAGGAGCTGCTGGCGGAGCCGGCGCTGGCGCGGATCGCCGGGAAGCACGGCCGCACCGTCGCCCAGGTGGTGCTCCGCTGGCACCTGCAGAGCGGGATCATCGCGATCCCGAAGTCGGTCACGCCGTCCCGGATCAAGGAGAACCTCGACGTCTCCGGCTTCGAGCTGGACGCCGAGGACCTCGCCGCGATCGCCGGCATCGCCACCGGCAAGCGGATCGGTCCGGACCCGCAGGAGTTCGACTGGAACTGACCGTTCCCGGTCCGGCCCCGCGCCACGGCGCCCCCGGACGCCGCAGGCCGCTCTCCCCTCTTCCGGGAGAGCGGCCTGCGCCGCATCGACATGCACGAACCGTCGACGGCCTTCGATCCGCTGGCGAATCGTTTTGGCTGAAGCTCGAAAGCGAAAGCTACAGCCTGGCCGCCTTGGCGATCAGGGCCAGTGCGGCCTCGTGCTCGTGCTCGTCCAGCGGATCCAGCAGCAGCTGCTGGACCCGGGCCACGCCCGCGGCCGAGCGGTGCAGCAGGTCCTGCCCCGCCGGCGAGAGCGAGAGCAGGTTGCGCCGCCCGTCCGAGGGGTCGCGGCGACGCTGCACCAGACCGCGCCGGACCAGCCGGCTGACCATCTCGGCCATCGTGGCCTTGTCCAGCGAGGCCAGCTCGCCGACCGTGCGCTGGTCGGCGCCCGGCTCCAGCTCCAGTGCGTCCAGCACCGCGTACTGCGGCGCCGTCAGCTCCGAACCGACGTGCTCCGTCCAGAGCTTGGTGTGCACCTGCTGGCTCACCCGGATCAGGTAGCCGATCGCCCGCTGGGCGTCCAGCATCGGCCGCGCGTCCGTGAGGACCGCGACCTGAGCCGGTTCCAGCCTGGCTATCTTGGCCATCACACGGACGATCTCCAGCTGCTCCTCCGGAGTGAGCGGCTCGAAGAGCGTGCGCTGCACGCGGACCACTCCGCCGGTGGCCTCACGAACAGCCTGGGCGCCGCTCTGCGAGAGAGCGAGCAGCTTGCGCCGGCCGTCGGCCGGGTCACGGCGCCGCAGCACCAGGCCGCGCCGGACCAGCCGGGCGACCATCTCGGCCATCGTGGCCTTGTCGAGCGAAGCACGCTCCCCGACCGTCCGCTGGTCAGCGCCCGGTTCGAGGGCGAGGACCAGCAGGACCGCGAACTGCGGAGCCGTGAGATCGGCTCCGACGTGTTCGGACCACAGACGGGTGTGGACCTGCTGTGCAACGCGGATCAGGTGTCCGGGCGACTGCTGCAGTCGCGCGGACACACGGGTCGTCGGGATCTCCCCCAGCACCATGTATCCGTCCCGATGTCACACCCGGTGTGTGTGGGACACCCGGGTGGGGCAGTAACGGCGAGTGGGCGTCCCGCTATGAGGGAGGGCGCTCCAGCCGTGCAGCCGGTGGCTGCTGGCGGACACTATACAAACGGCAGGCCCTCGCTGGCAGGCAGGGGCGGATAGTAGACGCAGGTTCGGCAACATTGGCATATTTACGCGCCGCGCCGACCCGGCGGTAACCCGTTCGCAGGAGAAAGCCGACCGGTCGGTCCTTACCCTCGGTCACCTGCATCTTCGGCCCTGACAGCGCCCCTTACCCACCGGTAGGGTGTGGCCACCCCGGGAGCTCCCGCCCCGCCGGAACACCCCGAACGGCCCTCCGGGGTCCCCGAGTGGCACCTGTGAGGTCCCTGGGAGAACCCTGGGAGTCCGCGAGCGACATCCGAGAGAGACGAGAGCGAGCATGACCGAGCAGAGCACCGCCCCCCGAGTCGCCGTCGTCACCGGCGCCGCGCGCGGCCTGGGCGCCGCCACCGCCGTCCGGCTGGCCGCCGACGGCTACGCCGTGGCCGTCCTCGACCTGGAGGAGGCCGCCGGCCGGGAGACCGTCGAGCGGATCACCGCCGCGGGCGGGCGGGCCGTCGCCGTCGGCGCCGACGTCTCGGACGCCGCCCAGGTCCAGGCCGCGGTCGACCGGATCACCGCGGAGCTCGGCGCCCCGGTCGTCCTGGTCAACAATGCGGGCGTACTCCGCGACAACCTGATCTTCAAGATGACCGAGTCCGACTGGGACACGGTCATGAACGTCCACCTGCGCGGCGCCTTCCTGATGACCCGCGCGGTCCAGAAGCACATGGTGGACGCCGGGTTCGGCCGGATCGTCAACCTGTCCTCCTCCTCCGCCCAGGGCAACCGCGGCCAGGCCAACTACTCGGCCGCCAAGGCCGGTCTGCAGGGCTTCACCAAGACCCTCGCGATCGAACTCGGCAAGTTCGGCATCACGGCCAACGCGGTCGCCCCCGGATTCATCGCCACCGACATGACCGCGGCCACCGCCGCCCGGGTCGGCATGGACTTCGAGGACTTCAAGCGCGCCGCCGCCTCCCAGATCCCGGTCCAGCGGGTCGGCGTGCCCGAGGACGTCGCGAACGCCATCTCGTTCTTCGCCGGCGAGGCCGCCGGATTCGTCTCCGGCCAGGTCGTCTACGTGGCCGGCGGCCCGCTCGACTGAGCGCCGAACCTACCCAGGGTTACCACGGAGTGGGAACCGGCGCGGCCGGTCTCCCACTCCGTCCGTTTTCCCGGCCGCCGGGAAATCCCGCTCGACGACCAGACGGGCATTCGATCCTGAAACGCCGGTGAATCAGCCCGAAACAGCCTGTTTGTCATCAGTCCGCGGCATTGCCGGGGAATTCCGAATTCCGTCGGGAATCACCCCGAGCCGGTGGGTATGGTCACCGGCGTGCAAGCGCCGAGTGAACTCCCGGAGAACCTGACCACCACCCGCCGCGAGCGCCCGCGCCCCACCCGCGAGCCCGCCACCGGCCCGGCCGGCCGGCCGCCGCTCGGCCGCCGGCAGGCCCTCCTGCTGGGCCTCACCGGCCTCGCCTACCTGCTGGTCGTCGCCGGGGTGCTGCTCGACACCGCCCTGGTCGACCTGGACTGGGCGGTCCGCCTGGCCCGGCCGTACGAGCGCTGGCCCGGCCTGGAACCACTGCTCGACGACTGGGTGGTGGCCGGCCAGCGCGGTCCGTCCGCCGTCGCCGCCTTCGGCTGGCTCGGCTGGCGCGCCCGCCGGCTGGGCCGGATCCGCCCGCTGCTGGTCACGGGCGCCGCGCTGCTGCTGCTCAACCTCACCGTCGGCACGGTCAAGATCGTCACCGGCAGGCTGGGCCCGCACTACGCCCACTACGTCGGCTCCCCCGAACTCTTCTCCGGCGGCACCATCTTCCCCTCCGGACACACCGCCAACGCCGTGGTCACCTGGGGCGTGCTCGCCTACCTCGCGGCCCGGTGGCGCCGCACCGGCGCGGTGCTCGCCGGAGTCACCGCCTGCTCGGTCGGCCTCACCACCGTCTACCTGGGCACCCACTGGGTGACCGACGTGCTGGCGGGCTGGGCGGCCGGCCTGCTCGTCCTGCTCTCGCTCCCGCTGCTGGAACCGCTGGTGCTCGCGGTCGAGCACCGCCTCGGCCGGCTGCGGACGGCCCCGGACCCCGCCCCGGCCGGTCACACCGACGGGACCGGGCACCGCGACCGGGCCGAACCCGCCGCCCCGGACCGCCACACCGACCAGGCCCACCACACCGACCAGGCCCACCGGTCCGACCAGGCCGAACGCCGCGACCAGGCCGGTCACACCGACCGCGCCCGGCCCGCGAACCGGCCCTGCCCGCCGGGCCGGTCCCACCGACCGGACCGCCCCGGCCGGACCGCCCCCGCCCGGGGCCCGGCTACCCCTCCCAGCTGCGTACCACCACCCCGTCGCGCACCGCGAGGTTGAGCCGCCCCTCCCGGTGGTCCATCGTCATCGCCGCCCCCTGCGCGAGCACCCGCACCGAGGCCCACCCGTGCCGGCGGGCCAACTCCTCGGCCCGCTCCACCCGCAGCCCCGCGTAACCCTCCGCGTCCTGGTCCGACATCGCCCCTCCCCGGCTCGCATTGCGGACGTACGCTGGAATCGTAGACCGCCCCCGCACGGGCGGTACGGAGACCCGGCCGCACCGGACGGCCCGGGAGGTGACCACGGATGCCCGCCACCACGCCGCGCCCCCGGCGCAGCGGCACCGAGCCCGCCACCGCCCGCAGCGACCTCAAACTGCGCTACCTGCTGTCGCTGACCTTCACCCCGCTGTTCGCCCTGGCCACGGTGGCGTTCGCGGTCTGGGCCGCGAACGCCCCGGAGTTCGGTGCGCCGAGCCGGTCCACCCTGACCGGCTTCGCCGTGGCGTGCGGAATCCTCACCCTGTTCGCCGTCGTCGATCTCGTGGTCGTCATCCGGCGCCGCCGGACCGAGCTCTGACGCGGTGTCTCCCACGGAGTGGGAAGCCGGCCGCCCGGCCTCCCGCTCCGTGACACGCGCCCCGGCCGGCCGCGGCTCAGCGGTTGGAGACCGCCTGCTTGACCAGCGTCCGACCGAAGTCCCACATCAGACCGCTCCCCCGGTGCGCGTCGTCCATCACCTCGGTGAAGGCGTCCATGAACCGGTCCACGTCCTGCGCGGTGATGATCAGCGGCGGGATCAGTTTGATCACTTCCAGGTGGTCCCCGGACACCTGGGTGAGGATCCGGTGCCGCTGGAGCAGCGGGACGACGACCATCTGGGCGAACAGGCCCTTGCGCGCCGCCTGCAGCGCCGTCCAGCCGGTCCTCAGCTTCAGCGACTTCGGCCGGCCGAACTCGATGCCGATCATCAGCCCGCGCCCGCGGACCTCGGCGAGCAGCTCGTAGGTGTCGACCAGTGCCGTCAGCCGCTCGCGGAAGTACTCGCCCACCTTGGCGGCGTTCTCCACCACCCGCTCGTCCCGGACGACCTCCAGGGTCGCCAGCCCGGCCGCCATCGCCTGCGCGTTGGAGCCGAAGCTGGCCGAGTGGACCAGCACCCGGTCCATCGAGGAGTACACCTTCTCGAAGATCCAGCTCTTGCCGAGCGTGGCGCCGACCGGCACGTAGCCGCCGGAGAGCGCCTTGGCCGCACAGACCAGGTCGGGCAGCACGCCCTCCTCGGCCTGGTAGGCGAAGAAGTCTCCGGTCCGCCCGATGCCGGTCTGCACCTCGTCGCAGATCAGCAGCGCCTTGTGCTCGTGCAGCAGGTCCTGGGCCGCGCGCAGCCAGCCCGGCGGGGTGGCCTGCACCCCCTTGCCCTGGATCGGCTCGACGATCAGGGCGGCGACGTCGCCCCGCTTCAGCTCCTTGGCCAGCGCTCCCAGGTCCCCGAGCGGGATGGCGGTGTCCGGCAGCAGCGGGTCGAAGCCCTTGCGGAACCCGCTCTCGCCGTTGACCGAGAGTGACCCGGTGGTGAGTCCGTGGAAGGCGTGGTCCGCGAAGAGCACCCGTTTCCGGCCGGTGGCGTACCGGGCGAACTTGAGGGCCGTCTCCACCGCCTCGGTGCCGCTGTTCCCGAAGAAGACCCGGTCCAGCCCGGGCGTGTGGGACAGCAGCCGCTCGGCCAGCAGGCCGGGCAGCGGCGAGCAGTCGAAGCGCACCAGGTCGGGCAGGTCGAGGTCCATCACCTGCTGGATCGCCGAGCGGACCACCGGGTGGTGGCGGCCGAGCGCGAAGATGCCGAAGCCGGCCAGCATGTCGAGGTACTCGTTGCCCTCGGCGTCGTAGAAGTACTGCCCCTTGGCGCGCTCGTAGTACTTGTCGAAGCCGATGGTGTGCAGCATCCGCGACAGCTGCGGATTGAGGTAGCGGCTCTGCAGCTCGTACCGCTCGCCGCCGCGCTCGGCGAGCAGGGCGGCGAGGTCGAAGCGCGCTTCGGTGCGGTCGTCGGGGTCAGCCGGCATGGTGCTGGTTCGCTCCTCGGTTCGGAAGTCCTCGGTTCGGTGGCCCTGGGTCCGGTCGCGCGGGGTCGGCCGCTGCCGGGTCCGCCGGCACCCGGTCCCGCAGCAGGTTCTTGGCGAAGGCGGCGGTCTGGGCGGCGACCCCGGTGCCGGTCAGCCCGGTCTCCTCCAGGATCTCGCCACGGGCGGCGTGGCCCAGGAACTCCTGCGGCAGGCCGAGCACGCGGACCGGGACGTCCACGTCGGCGTCCCGCAGCGCCTGGGCGACGGCCGTGCCGACCCCGCCGGCGCGGCCGTTGTCCTCGACGGTGACGACCAGCCGGTGCGCCGCGGCGAGGGCCGGCAGCGCCGGGTCGACCGGCTTGACCCAGCGCGGGTCGACCACCGTCGCGGTGAACCCCTCGGCGAGCAGCAGCCGGGCCGCGTCCAGTCCGGCCGCGGCCGTGGTGCCGACGGCCACCAGCAGGATCTCCGGCCGCTCCGAGGTCCGCAGCAGGACGTCGACGCCGCCGATCCGCTCGACCGCCGGGACGGCCGGCCCGATGGTCGCCTTCGGGAAGCGGACCACGGTCGGGGCGTCCGCGACGTCGACCGCCTCGCGCAGCTGGGCACGGAGTTCGTCGGCGTCGCGCGGCGCGGCGAGCCGCAGGCCGGGGACGACCTGGAGGATCGACATGTCCCACATGCCGTTGTGCGAGGCGCCGTCCGGACCGGTCACCCCGGACCGGTCCAGCACGAAGGTGACGCCGAGCCGGTGCAGCGCGACGTCCATCAGCACCTGGTCGAAGGCCCGGTTCAGGAAGGTCGCGTAGACCGCCACGACCGGGTGGAGCCCGCCGGTGGCCAGGCCGGCGGCGCTGGTGACGGCGTGCTGCTCGGCGATGCCGACGTCGAAGATCCGGTCCGGGTGGGCCTTGGCGAACTTGGCCAGGCCGACCGGCTGGAGCATCGCGGCGGTGATCGCCACCACGTCCGGCCGCTCCGCGCCGATGGCCAGCATCTCCTCGCCGAAGACGGACGTCCAGGAGACCCCGCCGCTGGGCGAGGTCGGCAGGCAGGTGTACGGGTCGATCGGGTTGACCGCGTGGAAGCGGTCCGCCTCGTCCTGCTCGGCGGGCCCGTAGCCGCGGCCCTTGACGGTCAGGCAGTGCACGATCACCGGGCCGCCGAAGCCGCGCGCCTTGGTGAGCGCGGACTCCAGGGCCGCGAGGTCGTGGCCGTCGATCGGGCCGAGGTACTTGAGGCCGAGGTCCTCGAACATGCCCTGCGGGGCGAAGGCGTCCTTGAACCCCTTCTTGGCGCCGTGGAGCGCGTCGAAGATCGGCTGGCCGACCACCGGGGTGCGCTGCAGCGCGTCCTTGCCCCAGGAGAGGAACCGCTCGTAGCCCCGGGTGGTCCGCAGGGTGGCGAGGTGGTTGGCCAGGCCGCCGATGGTGCGGGCGTAGGAGCGCTCGTTGTCGTTGACGACGATGACCAGCGGGCGGTCCTTGGCGTCGGCGATGTTGTTGAGCGCCTCCCAGGCGAGGCCGCCGGTGAGGGCGCCGTCGCCGATCACCGCGACGGTGCTCCGGTCGTGCTGGCCGAGCAGCTGGGCGGCCTTGGCCAGGCCGTCGGCGTAGGACAGGGCGGTGGAGGCGTGCGAGTTCTCGACCAGGTCGTGCTCGGATTCGGCGCGCGACGGGTAACCGGAGAGTCCGCCCTTGGAACGGAGTTTCGAGAAGTCCTGGCGACCGGTGAGAAGTTTGTGCACGTAGCTCTGGTGTCCGGTGTCCCAGACGATCCGGTCGTACGGGGAGTCGAAGGCCCGGTGGAGCGCGATGGTCAGCTCCACCACGCCGAGGTTCGGGCCGAGGTGGCCGCCGGTCCTGGTGACGGCGTCGATCAGGAAGTCGCGGATCTCGTCGGCCAGCCGGGGCAGGTCGGCGGCCGGGATTCTTCGCAGGTCCGCCGGGGACGTGACGCTGGAGAGCAGTGACATGGGTACACCTCACGACTCGGAGCGGTGCGGTGGTACCCCCGCCGGGCCGGGTGCCCGGGCCCGGACGGGGTTGGCCCGGCCCGGGCGCGGCGGCCCGGGCCGGACGGGGCGGCGCGGCGGTTGCGCCGGCCGCCGACGGTGTGCGGTCAGCGGCTGCGGCCGGAGCCGATGGTGTCGGTCATCGCCCGCAGCGACTCCTTGAGCGAGCCCATGGTGGCGAGGACGGCGGTCGGCTCGTAGCCGCAGTGCGCCATGCAGTTGGAGCAGCGGGCGTCCTTGCCCCGGCCGTACTTGTCCCAGTCGGTCTTCTCGATCAGCTCGCGGTAGGTCGGCACGTACCCGTCGGCCATCAGGTAGCAGGGCCGCTGCCAGCCGAACAGCGAGTAGTTGGGAATGCCCCAGGCGGTGCACTCGAAGTCGACCTTGCCCTCCAGGAAGTCCAGGAAGAGCGGGCTGTGGTTGAGCCTCCAGCGCCGCCGGTTGCCGCCGGCGAAGGTCTTGCGGAACAGCTCCCGGGTCTGCTCGACGCCGAGGAAGTGCTCCTGGTCGGGCGCCTTCTCGTAGGCGAACGCCGGGGAGATCATCATCTCGTCGACCTTGAGGTCGTCGTTGAGGTAGTCGAGCACGTCGATGATGGTCTGCGGGGTGTCGGTGTTGAAGAAGGTGCTGTTGGTGGTGACCCGGAAGCCGCGCCGCTGGGCCTCCTTGATCGCCTCCACCGCCTCGTCGAAGGTGCCCTCCTTGGCCACCGAGGCGTCGTGCCGCTCCCGGAGGCCGTCGATGTGCACGGTGAAGGTGAAGTACGGCGAGGGCGTGAACTTGTCGAGCTTCTTGCGCATCAGCAGCGCGTTGGTGCAGAGGAAGACGTACTTGCGTCGTGCGACGAGCTGGCGCACGATCTCGTCGATGTGCGGGTGCATCAGCGGCTCGCCGCCGGCGATCGAGACCATCGGGGCCCCCGACTCCAGCACCGCGCCGACCGCCTGGGCGACCGGCATCCGCTGCTTCAGCACGCCTGCCGGGTGCTGGATCTTGCCGCACCCCTCGCAGGCCAGGTTGCACGCGAAGAGCGGTTCGAGTTCGACGATCAGTGGGAACTTGTCGCGCCGCTTGAGCTTCTGCTGCATGAGGTAGGTGCCGACCCGCACGGTCTGGCGCAACGGCATGGCCATGGCTAGCTCGCCTCCTGGGGGAGCGTCGAGGGTGTGGGGTGGTTGAGGGTGCCGGGCGACGGTCGGCCCGGGTACGGCCGGTTCTCGCGGTGCCAGTCGACCAGCGCGGGGACCGTGGCCCGCAGTGCCCGCCAGGCCCGGACGCCGGCCGGCAGGGTGCCCGGGCGCAGCAGCTCGCGCTCGGGGGTGTCGACCACGACCCGCAGCACCGCGGCGGGCAGGGCGGGGCGCAGTTCGCGGAGGGCGGCCAGTACCGCGGCGGCCTCCATGTCGACGGCCAGTGCACCCTGGAGGTGCAGGGCGCGGCGCTCCAGACCGCGGACCACGTGGTCCGCGGTGTGGTGCACGCCGGTGTGGACGCTCAGGCCGCGTGTCCTGAGCGCCCGGCCGAGCTCCGGGGCGGAGTCGACGGCGAAGTGGTTGCCCTCCGCGTCGCGCACCCCGTCGGCGACGATCACCTCCCCGGGCGTCACTCCGGGGGCGACGGCGGCTCCGAAGCCGACCACCACGACGGCCCCGTAGCCGCCGGGGGCCGCGGTGAGCAGCCGCCGGACGGCGAACGAGGCCCGCCGCCGTCCGACGCCGGTGCGGACCAGGACCGGCGGGCCGCCGGCCGAGCCGCGCCAGTCCCCGCCGCGCAGGGCCCACACCTCGGGGCCGAGCGCGCAGAGGACGAGCAGCGGGGCAGGCTTCACCGGGACGCCCCGATCGCCGGGGCACCGGGGGCGAACCGGCCGGTGGCGGGGCTGCCGTGCACGTACCGTCCCAGTGCGGTGACCGGGAAGACCAGCCGGTACAGGTGGTAGTTGATGGAGAAGTCCCACGGGAAGCCGGTGCCGGTGAACTGCGGTTCGTCCCAGGTCCCCTCGGGGAGCTGGGTGCGGACCAGCCAGTCGACGCCGCGCTCGACGGCCGGGTTGGCCCGGCCGTCCGGCCCCTCGTCGGCCGCGAGGAGCGCCATCAGCGCCCAGGCGGTCTGCGAGGCGGTGGACTCCCCGCGCCCGGCCCAGCGCGCCGGGTCCTCGTAGGAGCGCATGTCCTCGCCCCAGCCGCCGTCGGTGTTCTGCCGGTCCTCCAGCCAGCGGACGGCGCGGCGGATCGCCGGGTGCTCGGCCGGGACGCCGGCGGCGACCAGCGCGGGCAGCACCGAGCCGGTGCCGTAGATGTAGTTGGTGCCCCAGCGGCCGAACCAGGAGCCGTCGGCCTCCTGGTTCTTCAGCAGCCACTCGACGCCGCGCCGGGTGCGCGGGTCCCGGGCCTTGCCGACCTCGGCGAGCATCTCCACCACGTGGGCGGTGACGTCCGCGGACGGCGGGTCGACCACCTCGCCGAAGTCGCAGAACGGCAGCTTGTTCGGCAGGGTGCTGGTGTTGTCGACGTCGAACGCGCCCCAGGCGCCGTTCTTGGACTGCATCCCGAGGTTCCACCGGACGCCCCGGTCGACCGAGCCGCCGACCTTGGCCGGGTCCGGGTGGGCGACCCGGCAGAGCGCGAGCACCACTTCGGCGGTGTCGTCGATGTCCGGGTAGGTGTCGTTCTCGAACTCGAAGGCCCAGCCGCCGGGGGCCAGCGAGGGCCGCTGGACCGACCAGTCGCCGCGCCTGGTGATCTCCTCGCCGACCATCCAGTCGACGGCGGAGACCAGCGCGGGGTGGTCGGCCGGCAGGCCCGCGTCGGCCAGCGCGATGGTCGCCAGGCAGGTGTCCCAGACGGGGGACTGGCAGGCCTCCAGCCAGCGCCGGCCGTCCTCGGTGTGCACCGTGAACCGGTCGAAGGAGGAGAGGCCGGCCCGCATCACCGGGTGGTCGAGCTCGTAGCCCTCCAGGTGCAGGGCGATCAGCGAGTAGACGGCCGGCGGCTGGATGCCGCCCCAGCAGCCGTCGGCCTCCTGGCGCTCGACGATCCAGCGGCAGGCCTGGGCGACGGCGAGCTTGCGCAGCGGGCGCAGGGCCCGGCGGTGGTAGGCGTGCAGCACCTTGTCCAGGCGTTCGAAGACGCCGTCCCAGGTGGTGGCCCGGGCGAGCGGACGGAGCGGGTACGGGTCGTCCGGGTCGGTGTGCAGCTCGGTGAGCGGGAAGGGGGCCGGGCGCACCGGCCGGTGGGCGGACACGACGGTCAGCGGGACGATGGTCTGCCGGGCCCAGCAGCCGAAGGCGTAGATGTTCAGCGGCAGCCACTTCGGCAGGAAGATGATCTCCGGTGGCATCTCGGGCAGCCGTTCCCACGGCCACCAGCCGAACAGCGCCAGCCAGATCCGGGTGAAGACCCGGGCTCCGGCGATCCCTCCGGCGGAGCGGATCCAGCGGGCGGCGGCCATCATGTGCGGCGCGCCGGGGTCGTCGCCGGCCAGTTTGAGGGCGACGTAGGCCTCGACGGTGGTGGAGATCTCGGCCGGTCCGCCGTGGAAGGTGGACCAGGTGCCGTCCTCCCGCTGCTGGGAGCGGATCCATTCGGCGGTGGCCTTGGTCTGCTCCTCGGTCCGGATGCCGAGGAACTGCCGGAGCAGTAAGTCCTCGGCGTCCATGGTGACGTTGGTCTCCAGGTCGCCTTTCCACCACCCCTCGGAGCTCTGTAGGGAGAGCAGGTGGGTGGTGGCGCGGGCCAGGGCCTCCTCGGCGGAGGCGGGCCGTTCCTGTTGCTGGTCGGTCCGGCCGGCCTGGCGGGCCGGCGCGGACCCTTCGGGCTGCCACCGCCCGGCGCTCAGCAGCGCCGGGGGGAGGTCGCCCACCGCGACCGGCTCGGAATCGTACTCAGGGTCGAGCCGGCCGTCCGCGGTTGCTGTCAACGTAACGTCACCTCTCTCGTACCACCACGAATTCGGCGAGTGCGACGAAGTGCTCGCGCACCCCGTCGGGCATGGGCACCTCGTCCAGGGCGGCGAGGGCAGTTGTGTGCTGGCGGCGGGCCTCCTCCCGGGTCCAGTCCCGTCCGCCGGCCTGCTCGATCAGGGCGGCCCGGGCTGCCAGCTCGGTCTCGCTCTCCTCGCCGCGCCCCTTGGGGTCGGCGAGCTGCCCGGCCAGTTCGCGCGAGGCGGCCCCGCCCTCGGCGAGCGCGGCCGCGACCGGCAGGGACTTCTTGCGCTGGCGCAGGTCGCCCCAGTGCGGCTTGCCGGTCACCTCGGTGGCCCCCCAGATGCCGAGCAGGTCGTCCACCGCCTGGAAGGCCAGGCCCAGGTGGTGCCCGTAGCGCTGGAGGGAGTCCGAGACCCGGTCGTCGGCCCCGGCCAGCACGGCGCCGATCGCCGAGGCGGCGGCGAGCAGGGCGGCGGTCTTGCCGCCCTCCATCTCCAGGCACTCGGCGACGGTGACGCTGTCCCGCTGCTCGAAGGCGACGTCCATCGCCTGCCCGTCGATCAGTCGGCGGGTCGCGGTGGTGAGCAGCCGGACGGCGCGCGCGGCGTCGGCGGGGCTCGCGCCGCCCGCGGTCGCGGCGTCGAGCAGCACCTCCGTACCGAGCGTCGCCAGGGCGTCACCGACCAGGATCGCCTGGGCCGGGCCGAAGACCGTCCAGGCGGTGGCCCGGTGGCGTCTGGTCTCGTCACCGTCCATCAGATCATCATGGAGCAGGGAGAAGTTGTGCACCAGTTCAACAGCGACACCGCCCGGCACACCGGCCTCCGCCGGGGCTCCGACGGCCCGGGCGGAGAGCAGGGCCAGGGCCGGGCGGACGGCCTTGCCGCCGTCCCCCGCCGCCGGTGTGCCGTCCCGGTCGATCCAGCCGAAGTGGTAGGCCGCGACGGTGTCCATCGGTGCCGCCAGACGGGCCACGGCGGCCCGCAGCGGCGGGGTACAGAGCGTGCGGCTGCGGTCGAGCAGCTCCGGCACCGAAACCGGTTCGGCGTGCGCCGTGCCTCCGACGGCAGTGCCGGTGCGTGACTCCACGTGCGTTCCCTCTCCCTGGTGGTGCCGGGCCGCGTGGGACGGCCGGGCGCTGGCGATGTCTGTGCGGCCGGTCGGACCGGTGGGGCCGCCGGGACCGGAGGCGTGACCGCCCGGTCTGGCGGGGTCCCCGGGGTCGCCGCCGGGCGTGCCCCTGGTCACCTGGGCCACCTCCCGTCGCCGCGGTCCGCCGGAAGGCGGCGGCCGTCGGCGGCGAGGGCCGCGTCGGCGGCGGCGTGGCCGCTGCGCACGGCGCCCTCCATGGTCGCGGGCCAGCCGGTGGCCGTCCACGCGCCGGCCAGCAGCAGGCCGGGGACGCCGGTGCGCGGGCCGGGACGCAGGGCCGCCGTCCCGGGTGCCGGGTCGAAGGTGGCGGTGCGCTCGCGGGTCACGAAGAAGTCCAGCACCTCGGCGCCGCCGGCGGCGGGGAGCAGCCGGGCCAGCTCCGGGAGGTAGCGGTCGCGCAGCTCGGCGACCGGCAGGTCGATCTCGTCCTGCGCGGCGGACTGCGAGAGCGCCAGGTACTGGGCGCCGGGGTGGGCCCGGCCGAGGCCGGTGCCGGCCAGGCCGGAGTGCGCGGTGCGGTCGAAGACCCACTGGATCGGCGAGCCGAGCGCGGCGAAGAACGGCTTGCGCAGCACCTGCCGGTCGTAGACCACGTGCACGTTGAGGATCGGCTCGGTGCCGAACCCCGCCAGCCGGGCCCTCAGGGCGGTCGCCTCCGGCGGCAGCAGGGCGGCGGCGGTGTCCTGGGCGCCGGCCAGCACCACGGTGTCGGCGGCGAGCGGCTCGCCGTCGCCCTCCAGCCGGACGGCGTGCTGCGGCGCGGCCGGCTTGAGCTCCGCCACGCGGGCGCGCAGCAGGACCTTCACCCCGGCCCGCTCCAACTCGGCGAGCGCCCGGTCGTGGTGGATCGCGCCGAGCGGGACGGTGGCCATGCCGATGTCGGAGGCGCCCGGGTCGGAGAGCAGGCCGGTCTTGAACACCATCGCGGCCAGGGCCAGTGACACCCGGTCGGCCCGGGCGTTCAGGGTGGCGACGCCGACCAGGTCCCAGAGGGCGGCCAGGGTCCGCTCGTTCTGCCCCTGGCGGCGCAGCCAGTCGCCGAAGGAGACGTCGTCCAGCGCCGGGTCGGCGAGGTCCAGCCGCTGGAGGGCCAGCGCGCCGCGGACCACCCGGGCGCGGTCGGCCGGGCGCAGGTGCGGGTACCGGGCCAGGCTGCCCGCCAGGTGCAGCGGGACGGGCAGGGCCGCCCGGCCGAGCCGGCCGAGCGTGCGGACCGGCGCGCCGGGGGGCCCGGAGACGCCCAGGACGGGGACGTCGAGCCGGTCCTGGAGGTGGACCAGCCCGCCGGCGCCGAGCCGGTCCAGCAGGCCGCGGTAGGCGGTGCAGCAGCGCAGGTAGACGTGCTGGCCGTTGTCGACGGTCAGCTCGCCGCGCTGGAAGGAGAAGGCCAGGCCGCCCAGCCGGGGGCGGCCCTCGGCCAGCGTGACCCGGTGCCCGGCCTCGGCCAGCCGCAGCGCGGCGGTGATGCCGGCCAGGCCGCCGCCGACCACGACGGCGGCCGGGCGCGCGGCATCGGCTCGCCCGGTCATCGGCTCTCCCCCTCGCGTCCGACGCGCCGCCCGTTCGTGGCCGGCACGCCCGTGGTCATTGCGGTCGTGGTCCGTTCGGTCGCGCCGAACACAGCGGTCAACACGGCTCTACCCATAAGTGATTCCCCGCTGACACAGCGTGACAGAACTGTGGCAAGAATCAAGAACGCCCCCCGGCGAGCCCGGAAAGCGCGACGTACGCCTTCTCCCAGCCCGGCAGCGAGACCCGGCCCCGCAGGACCGACTCCGGATCGGCGGCGATCCGGCCGAGCAGCCGGTGGTAGATGCCCGCCATCGCGGCCGTGCACGCCCGGCTGCGGCGGTCGAGCATCGGCAGCAGCCGCAGGCCCTCCTCGAAGGCGGCCTGGGCCCGGGCGGCCTCGAACGCGATCAGACCGGTGAAGTCGGCCCCGACCGGCGGCCTGGAGAGCGCGAAGCCCTCCTGGCAGCCGAACCGGACCAGGTCCTCGGTCGGCAGGTAGGTCCGGCCGTTCAGGGCGTCCTCGCGCAGGTCGCGGAGGATGTTGGTGAGCTGGAGGGCCAGGCCGAGGGTGTCCGCGTAGCGGGCCCCGCGCTCGGGGTCGTCGCACCCGTACACGCCCAGCGAGAGCCGGCCGATCGCGCCGGCCACGCACCGGCAGTAGACCTTGAGCTCCTCGTAGGACTGGTACTCGGCGCCCTTGAGGTCCATCTCGACCCCGTCGATCAGCTCGTCGAAGCCGCCGAGCGGGATCGGGAAGCGCCGGGCGGTGTCCGCCAGGGCCACCTTGATCGGGTCGGTGTCGTCCTCCGCCACCGAGCCGGCCCGGACCTCGTCCAACAGCTCGCGGGTGCGCAGCAGGGCCTCGGCCTTGCGGTCGCCCGGGAGGTCGCCGTCGCCGATGTCGTCCACCCGGCGCGCGAGCGCGTAGAGGGCCGACATGGCCAGCCGTTTCGGCTCCGGCAGGAGCCGGATCCCGTAGCTGAAGTTGCGGGCCTGCAGCCCGGTCACTGCCTCGCAGTACCGGTACGCCGCCATGACCGGCGCCGACGCCAGTGGTGATGCCGCCACTCGGGCGTTCACCTTCCCTTCGCGAAGATGGCCGCCGCCTTCGCTGCGAGGCGGCGCTTGTCAGGCTTCGCCTGCTGGGCGAGCACGTCGTACCCGGCGGCCTCGACGGCCGCCAGGGCCGCGTACCCGCCGGCGGTGAATCCCGCCAGGAGCAGTCGAAGCCTCCCCCGAACCGTACCTACCAGGGGCGCGCCCCGGTCGAGCAGGGTCCGGGCCCGCTCCGCCTCGAAGGCGATCAGCTCGCGGACGGGGCCGCCGGCGCTCGGCGCGGCGAGGTCGGCCTCGGTCACGCCGAACCGGTCGAGGTCCTCGGCCGGCAGGTAGATCCGGCCGCGGGCGAGGTCCTCGGCGACGTCCTGGAGGTGCTCGACGATCTGGAGGGCGGTGCAGACGGCGTCGGAGAGGGCGATCCGTTCGGGGGTGGAGACCCCGGCGATGGCCAGCACCAGGCGGCCGACCGGGTCGGCGGAGAGCGTGCAGTAGTCGGCGAGGTCCTCGTAGCGGGCGTACCGGGCGGTGGTCTGGTCCACCCGGTTGGCCTCGATCAGGCGGCGGAAGGGCTCCGGGGTCAGCCCGTGCCGGTCCAGCAGGGGGACGAGGGAGCGCATCAGCGGGTGCCGGGGGGCCTCGGCGGTCCGGGGGTGCAGGGCGCTCTCGAACGCCCGGTCGAGGTCGTGCTCCAGCCCGTCCAGCAGTGCCAGCCGGAACGCGGTCTCGGCCGGACCGGGTTGCGCCGAACGGGTCACGGCGGGGGGCGGTCCGGCCACCCCGAGCAGCGCGGCGGTGCCCGCCGGGTCGGCGAGGTCGCCGTCCCCGGAGTCGTCCACCAGCCGGGCGAAGCCGTACACGGCCATCAGGTCGTCGCGCCAGGCGGCGGGCAGGAAGAACGGGGCGACCGGGAAGTTCTCCGCGCTCGCCTTGTCCAGGGTCGCCCCCACGGGGCTCGCCGCCGGGCCGTCACCGGGGCGGGGTTCACTACTGGGCTGGGCCGAAGCCGACACTGCTGTCACTCCCCCGTTCTACACCGATCCACTCGTCGGCCCGAGTCGGACACGCGTCCGACCACGGGAGTCACGTCCGGCACACCACCCCCGCGCCTACAGCCTGACACCAACGGCCGCGCCGGAGAAGAGCGCCTCGCCCGGCGCACGGGGCGCTCACCCGGGCGGCGGCGGGCCACCCGGGGCACGACCGGCGGACCGGGGGCGCACGAACGACGGGAGGGCCGGCCCCGGATCAGCTCCGGCGGCCGGCCCTCCCTCGGGGTCCGGTGCGGCGTTACGGGCGCTCGCCGCGCTCGTAGCAGCCGACGACCAGCTCGGTCGGCCCGTCCATGATCAGCTCGCCGGCCTCGATCCAGATGGTCCGCTCGCAGGTCTCGCGGATCGAGGCGTTGTCGTGGCTGACCAGGAAGACCGTTCCGGCGGCCTCCCGCAGCTCCTTGATCCGCTTCTTGCTGCGCGCCTGGAAGGCCTGGTCGCCGGTGGCGAGCGCCTCGTCGATCAGCAGCACGTCGTGGGTCTTGGCCGCGGCGATCGCGAACCGGAGCCGGGCGCCCATGCCGGAGGAGTAGGTGCGCATCGGCAGCGAGATGAAGTCGCCCTTCTCGTTGATGCCCGAGAAGTCGACGATGTCCTGGTAGCGGCTCTTCACGTCGGCCGGCGACATGCCCATCGCCAGGCAGCCGAGCACGACGTTGCGCTCGCCGGTGAGCTCGTTCATCAGCGCCGCGTTCACGCCGAGCAGCGAGGGCTGGCCGTTGGTGTAGATGCCGCCGCTCTCGGTCGGCAGCAGGCCCGCGATGGCCGCCAGCATGGTGGACTTGCCGGAGCCGTTGGAGCCGATCAGGCCGATCGCCTCACCCTTGTACGCGGTGAAGCTGACGCCGCGCACGGCGTGCACCTCGCGCACGCCGGCGGAGCGCTTGCGGCTGATGATCCGGCTCAGCGCGGACGTCGCGCTGCCCTTGCCGGAGCCGGCGCCGTGCACCCGGTAGACGATGTGGACGTCGTCGACGACGACGGTGGGCTCGCGGGCCACGTCGGCGTCGAAGATCGGACGGGTCTTGGGCAGGTCGCTCTTGCCCTTGCCCAGCGCGCTCTTGCGCAGGTCGGTGTCAGCCACGGCCGTACTCCTCCTCGGCCTTCCAGAAGAAGACGTATCCGATGACCAGCATGCCGACGCCCCAGGCGATGCCGTACTTCCACTGGTGCGGCGGGAACTCCAGGAACACCGCCTCGTGCTTGTTGTACATGACCGGTGCCAGCGCGTGGCGGACCAGGTCGATGTAGACGGAGGCGGGGTTGATCTCCATCACCGTCTGCCAGAACGGCGGCCATTCCTTGATCTTGTCCTGGATGCTGTACATGACGCCGGACAGGAAGAGCCAGGCGCGCATCGCGAACGGGATCAGCTGGGAGATGTCGCTGGTCTTGGCGCCGATCCGGGCGAAGATCAGGGCGACACCGGTGTTGAACATCGACTGCAGCAGCAGCGCGGGGATCACCAGGATCCAGGTGCGGCCGGGCGTGATGCCGTTCGCCAGCACCACCACGAACAGCACGACCATCGAGATCGCCAGCTGCTGGAGCTGGATCAGGGTGAACGAGATCGGCATCGAGGCGCGCGGGAAGTGCAGCGCCCGGATCAGGCCGAGGTTGTCAGCGATCGCCCGGGTGCCGGACTGCACCGCGTTCTGGGTGAACTGGAAGATGAAGACGCCGATGCACAGCCACGCCACGTAGTACGGGTTGTCGTCCTTGTTGGCGAGGATCTCGCCGAAGACCAGGTAGAACACCGCGCAGTTGAGCAGCGGCGTCACGACCTGCCAGATCTGACCGAGCTTGGCATCGGTGTACTGGGCCACCAGGCGCGCGGTGGCGAAAGCCCAGATGAAGTGGCGCCGGGCCCACAGCTGCTTCGAGTACGCGAACAGGCCCGGCCGTCTGCCGCTGACCGACAGGCCGTACTTGTCCGCAAGCTGCTTGGGGGTCAGGCCCGTGTCCGCCCCCCTAGGGGCTGAGAGGCTGACGGGTTCACTCACTGTCGACACATTCGTCCTTCGCGCGGGATCGGGGTCGGGGCGAGCCGGTCGGCGGGGGTCCGCCGGCCTTCCGCCGAGGGGGATCCACTCGGATCTCGGGGGGAGTCCGGCCGGTGGGTGATCACCGGCCGCGGCGATCGGCCGCCGTACTTCCGTACGGCCGTCCGATCCACCGACCGTACGGTCATCGGACGGATCAGATGACCGGCGGTCGGCCCAGCCTGGTCAGTCGCCAAACGGTACGCCATCGCATGGGCCGCCGCGTACCGCAGGGTTCGCGCCAGCCCGCCCGGAACCCGCCCAGCCAGGCCTTCAGCGCCTCCGGGGAGGGGCGGCGGGCCACGGTCAGCAGGAACCAGGTTCCCAGATAGAGAGGCACGAACAGGGCCGGAAGGTTCCGCCTGGCGAGCCAAACCCTGTTCCGGGCCACGTTGTGGAAGTAGGAGGCGTGCCGTGCGGGCGAGGTGGTGGGGTGGTGCAGCACCACGTCCGCCCGGTAGTCGATCGCCCAGCCGGCGTCCAGCGCACGCCACGCGAGGTCGGTCTCCTCGTGGGCGTAGAAGAACTCGGCGGGCAGCTGGCCGGCCTCGTCGAAGACGGCGCAGCGCACGGCGCTGGCACCGCCCAGGAAGGTGGTCACCCGGGACGAGCGCAGCGGGTCGCTGGCGCGCAGCCTGGGCACGTGCCGGCGCTGGGTGGCGCCGGTGTCCGGGTCGGCGATCCGGAAGCTCACGATGCCGAGCTCCGGGTCGCCGGTGAAGGCCTCGCGCAGCAGGCGGGCCGCGTCGGTGCCGGGCAGCCGGCCGTCGTCGTCCAGGAACAGCACCGCGTCGACGTCCCGGCCGTTGCGGCCGAACAGCTCGATGCCGACGTTGCGCCCGCCCGGGATGCCGAGGTTCTCCGGCAGCTCGACGGAGCGCACGTCCGCGGGGAGCGGGGGCAGCGGGGCGCCGTTGGCGACCACGGCCAGCTCGACGGCCGGGCCCTGCTGGGCGCGGACCGACTCGATCAGGGCGGTCAGCTCGGCCGGGCGGTTGCCCATCGTGATGATGACCGCGCCGAGCCGGAAGGCGTCCGCGCCGGGGGCGCCCCCGGCGCCGGGGGTCCGCCGGGGGCCGGGGCCGCCCTGCTCCACGTCCGCGGCGCTCACCGGAGCCTGCTCGACAGGACGATGCTCAGCAGGTGCAGCACGGTCTGCAGCATGGCGATCGCGGCCAGCACGACCACCGCGAGCCGGGTGAAGAAGAGACCGCCCTGGACGGCGTCCGCGACGCCCGCGGCGAGGATGAACAGCGAGGCCTCGACCGCGCCCACCAGGCGGTGGAACTTGAGGACGGAGGCGGCCCGGCGGGCCTTGGCGACGCCGGACGAGCGCGGCACCGAGGCGCTGTCCTCGACCGCCGTCATGCCGCTGCGGGCGCGGGCCACGTCGACCAGGTCGGTCTCCGACTTGATCAGGATCGCGCCGAGCGCCGCCAGCGTGCCGAGGAACGCCCACTCCCAGTGCGAGGCCGGGCCCTCCCGGTGCAGCAGGTCGGTGCCGCGCAGCCCGAGGCCGGTCAGCAGAGCCGCCTCGGACATGTAGTGGCCGACCCGGTCCAGGTAGACGCCGGTGAGCGAGGTCTGGCGGCGCCAGCGGGCCACCTCGCCGTCCACGCAGTCCAGCAGCAGGTAGACCTGGATGAGCACGGCGGCGAGCACCGCACCGGCGAGGCCCGGGAGGACCAGCGCCGCGCCGGCCAGGATGCCGGTGAGCATCATCAGGTAGGTCAGGCCGTTGGGCGTGATCGCCGTCACGGTGGAGAGCACGCGGGTGATCCGCAGCGAGATCCTCCGCATGTAGAGCCGGCCGGCCCAGTGCTCGGCGCTGCGGCGCTGGAGCATGCCCTCCGGGTGGATCACCGCGCGCAGCTCCTCGATCGAGGGGCGGCGGGTCAGGTCCACCGGCGGCGGCGTGGAACCCGCGGCGGAGCGGTCAGCTGTTGACGGCTTGGACATAGTCGGCGTACGCGTCCCTGATTGCGGAAGGGGAGAGGTCGAGGTGTTCGAGGATGGTGAAGCGGCCCGGGCGGGTGTTCGGAGCGTAGTGCACCGCCTCGGTGAACTCCGTCTCGGTGAAGCCGATCTGAGCGGCGGTCACCGGCAGTCCGTGGCGCGCCAGGCGCTCCACGATCAGACCGGTCAGCTCGCGCTCGCCCCGCAGGAAGCTGGCGAAGGCGGCACCGAGGCCGACCTGTTCGCCGTGCTGGGCGGACCGCTTGGGGTACAGCACGTCCAGGGCATGCGAGATCTCGTGGCAGGCCCCCGACGAGGGCCGGGTGCTGCCGGCGATGTTCATCGCGATGCCGGACAGTACCAGTGCCTCGGCCAGCGCGGTGAGGAGGTCCCGGTCCTGGATGCCCCCCGGGTGCCGCAGCAGGTTCTCGCCGGCCGAGCGGGCCATCGCGACGGCCAGGCCGTCGACCGGCTCGCCGGTCTCGGCGTGCGACAGCTCCCAGTCGGCGCAGGCCGAGATGTTGGAGACCACGTCGCCGATCCCGGCCGCGACGAAGCGCGGCGGGGCGTGCCGGATCACGTCCAGGTCGATCACGATGCCGATCGGGCTGGGCACCCCGTAGGAGCCCTTCCCGGCGTCGTTGTCGAGGGTGGAGACGGGCGAGCAGATGCCGTCGTGGGCCAGGTTGGTGGGGACCGAGACCAGCGGCAGGCCGACCCGGGCCGCGGCGTACTTGGCGACGTCGATGATCTTGCCGCCGCCCAGCGCCACGATGGTGTCGTAGTGGCCGCCGCGCATCGCGTCCGCCAGCCGTACCGCGCTGTCGATGCTGCCGTCGTCGACGCTGTACCAGTCGGCGCCGGGCAGCGCCGGCTCCAGTCGCGCGCGCAGCACCGCGCCCGAGCCGTTGCTGATCGCCACCGCGATCCGGCCCGAGGCGGAGAGGCGCTGGTCCGCGAGGATGCCGCCGAGCGCGTCCAGCGCGCCCGGGCGGATCTCGACGAAGACCGGCGACGGCACCAGCCGGGTCAGTACTGGCACGCGATCTCCCGCGCCTTGGCCAGGTCCTCGTGGTTGTCGACCTCGACCCAGGACACCTCGCCGATCGGCTGGACGTCGATCCGCAGGCCGCGGTCGACCATCTCCTGGTAGCCGTCCTCGTAGTAGAGCTGCGGGTCGCGCTCGTAGGTCGCGCGCAGCGCGTCGGTGAGGTCGGCGGCGGCGGCCGGGTTGATCACGGTGACGCCGATGTACTCGCCGGTCGCCTCGGCCGGGTCCATGAGCTTGGTGATCCGGCGCATCCCGGTGGCCGGGTCGACGACCACCTTCATCTCCTCGTCGGCGAGCTTCTTCACCGTGTCGAGGGCGAGCAGGATGCCGGGGGCCCGGCCCGCGGCGGTCAGCCGCTCGTTGCCCTCCAGCATGGTGCGCTGCACCGAGACCGGGTGGACGGTGTCGCCGTTGGCGAGCAGCAGGCCCTCGGCGAAGAGGTCACGGGCGCACCAGAGCGAGTAGGCGTTGTTCCACTCCTCGGCCTTGTCGTTCTCGACCAGGGTGAGCTTGACGCCGTACTTCCGCTCCAGGGCGGCCTGGCGGTCGCGGACCGCCTCCTTGCGGTAGCCGACGACGATCGCCGCCTCGCGCAGGCCGACCTCGGCGAAGTTGCCGAGGGTGAGGTCCAGGACGGTCCGCTCCCCGTCGACCGGCACCAGCGCCTTCGGCAGGGTGTCGGTGTACGGGCGCAGCCGGCGGCCGGCGCCGGCTGCCAGAACGAGGCCGATCATGCGTGGTCTCCTGATCCGTCGTGCTGTGCGCTGCCGCGCCAGGTACCGGTCCGCGGGACGGCAGGGCCGGCCCCTCCGGGTGGCGCGCCGGGGCCGCCGAGATGCGGCCGCCGTGTCCTATGTGATGGTAGGCGACCGCGGCGACCAGCCCGAACGCGGCCGGGGGGCTGCGCGGCGCACCGGGCGGGCTGCGCCCGGGTGCGGCGCGGGGCGGTGCGGGGTGCCGTGCGGGGTGCCGTGAAGAAGGGGTGGAGCCGCGGTGCGCGTTCCCGGCCGATCGGGCCGATCGGGCCGCGAAGTCGAACGCCGACCGAACAGGTTCCGAACGGTTCTGCTATTCCAACGCCCTCGCACGGCCCGTAGACGGTCCCGGACGGTCCCGATCCCGCCGGTTGTGCGTGGGACCCCATCGCACTGCCACCCGTACGGCAGACTTGACCGCGACGCCACCGGTGCCGTGGTTGCTCCCAACGCTCCCGAAGCTTCCGAAAGAGGCCTCATGCCCCAGAGTCTGCCGACCGACCCGACGCGCTTCGCCTCGGACGCCACGGAGATCGGGACCGGTCTCGACACCGGCCTCGACACCGGTCTCGACGTGGAGACCGACGTGGCGACCGGTGCGGATTCCGCCGGCGCCCCCGCCGAGATCCTGCTGGAGCTGGTCGACGACGAGGGCGTGACGATCGGCACCGCCGAGAAGCTCTGGGCCCACCAGCAGCCCGGGCGGCTGCACCGCGCGTTCTCGGTCTTCCTCTTCGACCGGCAGGGCCGGCTGCTGCTGCAGCGCAGGGCCCTCGGCAAGTACCACTCCCCCGGCGTCTGGTCGAACACCTGCTGCGGGCACCCGTACCCGGACGAGCCGCCCTTCGTGGCCGCCGCCCGGCGGACCGCGGAGGAGCTGGGGGTCGCCCCGGCGCTGCTCTGCGAGGCGGGGACGGTCCGCTACGACCTGCCGGACGAGGCGTCCGGGCTGATCGAGCGCGAGTGGAACCACCTGTTCGTCGGCCTGGCCACCGAGCCGGTCCGGCCGAACCCCGACGAGGTGGACGACTACGCCTTCGTCACCGCCGCGGAGCTGCGCGAGCTGGAGGCGGAGCGGCCGTTCTCGGTGTGGTTCCGGACCGTCTTCGACGCCGCGCTGCCGGGGATCCGGGAGATCGCCGGAAACGACTGGTAGGACGCGGCGCCCGGGAGGACGCGGTCACCGGGACGGGCGCGGCCCCGGACGGCGGCCGCGTCAGTCCCGGCCCCTCCCCCGGTCCGGGTCCCTCCGGGGGAGGGGCAGCGAGGCCCAGATCACCTTGCCGCCCTCCCCCGCCTGCTCCACGTCGCAGACGCCGCCGGCCTGCAGCGTGACGCTCTTCACCAGCAGCAGCCCGCGCCCGCCGGTCCGCCCGGTGTCGGTCTCCAGGGCCTTCGGCCGGTAGGGGTCGCCGTCCTCGACCGAGACCCGCACCCAGCCGTCCTGGACCGCCAGCTCGGTGGTGACCTCCGGCGAGAGCTCCGCGGCGTGCGTGACGGCGTTGCCGACCAGCTCGGAGACGATCAGCAGCACGTCGTCCACCAGCTCCTGGTAGCGGATCTCCGCCATGCCCTGGGCCAGCAGCCGGTCCCGCACCGCGTGCCGGGTGCGCGGCACGGAGGCCTCCTCGGCCGGCACGGTGAACCGCCACACGCCCTCCGCGGGCCCGCTCCGGGCCGGTGCGCCGGTCGGCGCCGCGGCCGGGGCTCCGGCCCGTGCCGACGCCCGTACGGACGCGGCCAGCACCGCGCCGGCCAGTGCCGCCCCCGCCTCCAGCACCGCGCCGGCCACCAGTGCCGCCGCCCCGGTCTCCGGCGCGGGCGGGCTCGCGGGGTCGGCCAGCGGGCCGGGCACGGGGCCGGCGGCCGTCCCGGCGGGCCCGGCCTCCGCCGGCCCGGCTCCTCCCGTCCCGGCCCCTGCCGTCCTGGCCTCTGTCTCTTCCTCGCTGGTCTGCTCCACGTCCAGCCGCCCTTCGTCCGCGACCCCGGGAATCAGGCGTTCCGCTCATGGCGCCCTCGGTCCACAGAGGCTAGGAGAGGCGTCCCCGGGACCGTGGCACCGTCGACAACTTGCCCATGTCGGATCGCTCAAGACTGTTTCCGATCGTTCGCCACCCCCAAGCCGACCGCTTGCCGACCTCGAACCACCGGTTCGCGCACATCCGCGACCCGTCCCTGCCACCCCTCCCATCCCGACCGGGGAAACGCAGGTGAGAAGCACTCCGGAAGCCTGGTAATGTTCTCTCTGTCGCCGAGGGGGCGAGCAGAAAGCCCCCGAAGCACACACCCCGTCCGGGTGGCGGAATGGCAGACGCGCTAGCTTGAGGTGCTAGTGCCCTTTATCGGGCGTGGGGGTTCAAGTCCCCCCTCGGACACCGAAAATTCCCCTTGGGAACTCGAAAGAGTACCCAAGGGGAATTTCTTTTTTCCCGGCCCGGCCCGGCGCTCCCAGCCCTGTCGGCGCCGTCGGCGGACACCCCCGCCGGAAGCCGGTGACGACCCCCGCCGAATATCCGGCCCCGGGACACGGGATGGCAACGATCAACCGATTTGCGGCACATCTGAGGTTGATCTGAGGTTTGGCCCGTTTTCGCCCCATAAGCTGCTGTCCGTTTGTCCGGAAAACCGACGAGATGACGAGACAGAGGACCGATACGTTGAGTGAGCGCGAGTCGACGACGGCGTCCCATCAGAACTACCGCCGCTCGCTCGGCACCATCAGCCTCACGGCCGTCGGCCTGGGGTCGATCATCGGATCGGGCTGGCTGTTCGGCGCCGAACGGGCCGCACGGCTGGCCGGGCCGGCGTCGATCGTCGCCTGGGTGATCGGAGCGGCGGTCGCGCTGACCATCGCGCTCACCTACAGCGAGCTCGGGTCGATGTTCCCCAAGGCCGGCGGAATGGTCCGGTACGGCCAGTACTCGCACGGTTCGCTGGCCGGGTACCTGGCCGCCTGGGCCAACTGGATAGCCATCGTCTCGGTGATCCCCGGCGAGGCGACCGCCTCGGTGCAGTACATGAGCTCCTGGGACTTCGACTGGGCCAAGGGCCTCTACGACGGGCGGGAACTCTCCCTCAGCGGAGTGGCCCTGGCCAGCGTGCTGCTGGTCGGGTACTTCGCGCTGAACTGGTTCGCCATCACGCTGTTCGCCAAGACCAACACGGCGATCACGGTCTTCAAGGTCGTCGTCCCGACGCTCACGGCCGGCGCGCTGCTGCTCGCCCACTTCGACACCGCGCACTTCACCGACCACGGCGGCTTCGCGCCGAACGGCTGGAGCGCGGTGTTCACCGCGGTCGCCGTCTCCGGCATCGTCTGGGCCTTCAACGGCTTCCAGTCCCCGCTCAACCTGGCGGGCGAGGCCCGCGACCCCGGCAAGTCGCTGCCCAAGGCCGTGATCGGCTCGATCCTGATCGCCCTGGTGATCTACGTCGCCCTGCAGATCGCCTTCCTCGGCGCCATCCCGTCGGCGGACCTGTCCGACGGCTGGAGCAACCTCGCCTACACCTCGCCGCTGGCCGACCTGGCCATCGCCTGGGGCCTCAACTGGCTCGCCCTGCTGCTGTACGCGGACGCCTTCGTCTCCCCCAGCGGCACCGGCATGATCTACGCCGCCACCACCTCGCGGATGATCCACGGCGTCCAGGAGAACGGCCACCTGCCGTCCGTCCTCGGCCGGGTCGACCGGAAGACCGGTATCCCGCGTCCGGCCCTGGTGCTCAACCTCGTGGTCGCCTTCGCCTTCCTCGCGGTCTTCCGCGGCTGGGGCTCGCTCGCCGAGATCGTCTCGGTGGCCACCGTGATCTCGTACATCACCGGCCCGGTCGCCGTGATGGCGCTGCGCCGCCTCGCCCCCGAGCTGCCGCGCCCCGTCCGGCTCCGCGCGATGCCGGTGATCGCGCCGGTCGCCATGATCTTCGGTTCACTGGTCCTCTACTGGGCCCGCTGGCCGCTGACCGGCAAGGTCATCCTGCTGATGGCCGCCGGCCTGCCGATCTGGGCCTGGTACGAGCTGCGCAAGCCGTTCGCCGAGCTGAAGCCGCACCTGAAGGCGGGCGCCTGGATGATCGCCTACCTGTTCGTGATGGCCGCCGTCTCGTGGGCCGGCTCGACCGAGTTCGGCGGCGAGGGCTACCTCCCCGAGGGCTGGGACCTCCTGGTCGTCGCCGCGATCGCCCTGGCCTTCTACGCCTGGGGCGTCCGCAGCGCCTGGGCCAACCCCTCGCTCGACGCCGTGAAGCGCGAGCTGGCCGCCGAGGCGGCGGCCGAGGCCCGCGAGGCCGGGGCCGGCGAGGCCGAGGCCGGGACCGGACTGCCGCGCCAGGCGGGCGAGACCTCGCGGGTCTGACGCACGGAACACGGAACGCCGCGGTCCGACCACGGCACGCAAGGCTCGAAGCGCCGGCCGGGACTCCTCCCGGCCGGCGCTCGCGCGTTCCCCCGGGGGCGGGCCCCGGACCCGCCGGCCGGCGGGTCAGTCGCGGCGGGCGCGGCGGATGGCGGAGGTGACGACGGGCGGGAGGAGGTCGCCCGCCACCCGCTTGGCCACGTTGGCCGGGCGGCGGCGCTCGGCGGCCCTGGCCCGGCGTTCGGTCAGGTCGAGAACGGCGGCCTCGCGCTCCCGCTCCGCCTCGTGGAGGGCCTCCCGGGCGGCGCGTTCGGCCTCGCGGCGTTCGGCCTCGACGGCCAGCCGGGCGTAGTGGCGCGAGACCGGGAACGGGGCGGCGCCCTCCGAGCTGCCCGCCACCCTCACCAGCCGGTGCCCGGCCAGCGCCTCGCTGGAGATGTCGCAGTGCGGGAGGGTGCCCCGGCGGGCCAGCAGGTCCCGCTGGGCGGCGCCGGGGTCGCCCCAGGTGCCGTAGAACTTGGTGTCCGTGAGGACGACCGGCTTGAGCCCGTGGTTGAACACGGCCTCCCAGGTGGCGGCGGCCACACCCGGGGTGTGCGCCGAGCGGTAGTCGTCCATGACCACCACGCCCTGCGGGGCCAGCGCGGTGCGGGCCACCTCCAGGTCGGGGGCCACGTGCTCGTAGAGGTGCGAGGCGTCGATGTGGATGAAGCGGAAGGCCCCGGCCGGGAGGCGGCCGCCGGCCAGCGCGGAGGTGGGCGCCTGGACGATCTCCGGCAGCCGGTCGTGGAACGAGAGGTAGTTCGCCTCGAAGGCCGTCCGGGTGAGCGACTTGCGGTAGGACATGTCCATCTCGGCGGCGTTCTCGTCGTCCGGCGCGTCCGAGTCGAACAGGTCGCAGACCGTGAAGCCCTCCCCGGGTTGCAGGTGGGAGCCGATCACGATGGCGCTGCGCCCGAGGTAGGCGCCCATCTCCAGCAGGTCGCCGCGGAACCCCGCGGCCTCCTGTCGGCCGAGGAACCACTCGAAGAGGTGACGGTCGTGGTCCCAGAACCAGCCGGGGACGTCGTCGAGCACGGCGGGCTCGGCGGGTCGCTGCTGCTCGGTGCTGAGTGCGGTGTCGGTCACGAGGTGGCTCCTCACACGGTTCGACCGGCCGTCGGCCGCGCTCCCTGTCCCTGGAGCGCCGCTGCACGTCGGTGACGGATCTCCGCCGGTTCGCCGACCGGGCCGGACGGTGAACCGGGCGCGAACGCGGCTCGACCTGCGGCCAACGGTAGTCCCGGGCGCCGGAGTTCGCCGCAATCTACCGGTCACCCGGCGGAGTTGGAGAGAGCTCTGCACGGAGAATTTCGCCGTCCGGCTACTTGGTCGACGAACCTGATCGATCACGTTCGGACAGCGGTGGAGCGTTCGTCCATAGTGCCGCCCGTTCGCCCGATTTGTCATCACCACGGACGACGGCCTTCACCCTTTCGGCGGGCGGGCGCGCCGACGGCCCAGGCGGGGCGGGGGCGAGGGGGCCGGGAGGGGACGGCCCGGGCGGGGCGGGACGGGGGCGGGTCACCCGTCGTGCGCACGGCCGGGTCCGCGCCACGGCGGGCCACAGGGGGCTGCGGGGGGCTGCGGGGCCGGAGGAGGCGGTGACGGGGGCGGGGCCGGTGGGCCCCGCCCCCGTCGGGGCGGCTACGCCAGGTCGACGCCCGGGTAGAGCGGGAAGCCGCCGAGGAGGTCGGCGGCGCGCTTGGCGACGCCGTCGGCGACCGCGGGGTCGAGGACGTACTGCGCCTTGGAGGGGGCGCCGGCGGCGGTGGTGGCGGGCGTGGTGGCGCGCAGCACCGTGTCGATCAGTGCGGCGATCTCGTCCATCTCCGCGACGCCCAGGCCGCGGGTGGTGAGCGCGGGGGTGCCGATCCGGACGCCGGAGGTGTACCAGGCGCCGTTCGGGTCCTGCGGGACGGAGTTGCGGTTGGTGACGATGCCGGAGTCGAGGAGCGCCGCCTCGGCCTGCCGGCCCGTCAGGCCGTGGCCGGAGACGTCGGCGAGGACGAGGTGGTTGTCGGTGCCGCCGGTCACCAGCGTGCCGCCGCGGCGCAGCAGGCCCTCGGCGAGCGCCTGCGCGTTGTCGACGACCTGCTGGGCGTAGGCCCGGAACTCCGGACGGCGGGCCTCGGCGAAGGCGACCGCCTTGGCGGCCATGACGTGGGAGAGCGGGCCGCCGAGGACCAGCGGGCAGCCGCGGTCGACGTGCTCGGCCAGTTCGGCGGTGGAGAGCACCATGCCGCCGCGCGGGCCGCGCAGCGACTTGTGGGTGGTGGTGGTGACGATGTGGGCGTGCGGGACGGGGTCGAAGTCGCCGGTGAGCACCTTGCCCGCGACCAGGCCGGCGAAGTGCGCCATGTCGACCATCAGCGTCGCGCCGACCTCGTCCGCGATCTCGCGCATCCTGCGGAAGTCGACCCGGCGCGGGTAGGCGGAGTAGCCGGCCACCAGGATCAGCGGGCGGAACTCGCGGGCGGTGGCGCGCAGCGCGTCGTAGTCGATCAGGCCGGTGACCGGGTCGGTGCCGTAGCTGCGCTGGTCGAACATCTTGCCCGAGATGTTGGGGCGGAAGCCGTGGGTGAGGTGGCCGCCGGTGTCCAGGGACATGCCGAGCATCCGCTGGTTGCCGAGTTCCTGCCGCAGCCGGGCCCAGTCCTCGTCGGTGAGGTCGTTGACGTTGCGGACCCGGGCGCGTTCGAGCGCGGGGCTCTCGACCCGCTGGGAGAGGACGGCCCAGAAGGCGGTCAGGTTGGCGTCGATGCCGGAGTGCGGCTGGACGTAGGCGTGGTCGGCACCGAACAGGGCCCGGGCGTGCTCGGCGGCGATGGCCTCGACGTCGTCGACGTTGCGGCAGCCCGCGTAGAAGCGGCGGCCGACGGTGCCCTCGGCGTACTTGTCGCTGAGCCAGTTGCCCATGGCGAGCAGGACGGCCGGGGAGGCGTAGTTCTCGCTGGCGATGAGCTTGAGGGAGGCGCGCTGGTCCTCGATCTCGCGGCCGATGGCGGCGGCGATCCGCGGCTCGACCTCGCGGACGGCGTCGAGGGCGGAGCGGAACGCGGTGTTGGCACCGGGGCTGGCGGCCGTGTGGGGCTGCTGGGCCATGGCGGTCTCCTGGAGGGAGGTTCGGACGGCCCAGGCGCTCGGCAACTTGATCGTGATTCGGCACGGGACCGCTTCCCGATGGTCGATTCCATCCGTGCGCGCCAGTCGCGGCCCGCCGGAATCGTACCAATGCCACGGTTCCTGTGGCGGAGATCTCAAAATGCGGGACGACGGCGGACATGACATGACTTTTGTCCGGCTATGTCCGTTCTACTGCAACGGCAGTATTGCGGCGGAATGAAGCCGTCACAATGCACGAAACAAAGCCCGACACAGGCCTCCGGAATGATTTGCGGAACTCCCTTGGTATCCGATCTGATGGCGATCGGCGGCCCCCGGGAAACCCCCGGACCGGCCGCCCGGAAATACAGGTCAGCGCACCCTCACCCACGGGGCGGCGGAGAATTCGGGGAGTACGCCTCTCATGGCAGTGGTCGAACCAGTCGCAGCGCCGGACGCGGAGCCGGGCCCACGGACGCCCGCCCCGGGCCCCGCCCGGGAGCCCGCCCCGGCGGCCTCCCCGGCACCCGCCCCGAAGAGCCTGCTGCGGCGCGTCTGCCGCGACCGCACCGGAGCCGTCGCCCTCGCCGTCGTCGTCCTCTTCCTGCTGCTCGCCCTCGCGGCCCCGCTGATCGCCGCGCTGTACGGCAAGAACCCCACCGAGCACTACGGCCAGAACGCTCCCGGCCTGCTCAGCGACGGTGGCCTGCCGATCGCGCCGAACGGCGGCATCTCCGGCGAGTTCTGGTTCGGCCTCGAACCCGGGCTCGGTCGCGACGTCCTCACCCAGCTGCTGTACGGCATCCGCACCTCGCTGCTGATCGCCTTCGTCTCGGCCGCCGTGACCACCGCCCTCGGGGTGCTGGCCGGAGTGGCGGTGGGCTACCTCGGCGGCCTCACCGACCGGCTCTTCGGCTTCCTCTCGAACGTCCTGCTGGCGTTCCCGACGCTGCTCCTGCTGCTCGCGCTCAGCCCGGTGATCCAGTCCCGGCTGGTCGATCCCGGCACCGCGGAACCCGACTGGATGCAGTTCCTGGTCCTCATCCTGGTGTTCTCCGCGTTCGGCTGGATTCCGCTCGCGCTTTCCCTGCGGGCCGCCGTCCGGTCGCTCCGGGAAAGGGATTTCGTCCAGTCCGCACGGGCCATGGGCGCGAGCGGATTCCACATCGTGTTCCGCGAACTCCTGCCGAACGTCCGGGCGCAACTGCTGGTGCACGCCACCATGGCGGTGCCGACGTTCGTCGCCTCCGAGGCGGTGCTGTCCTTCCTCGGCGTCGGCATCAGCGAACCGATCCCGGACTGGGGCCGGATGATCTCCCGCGGTTCGGAGGTCTTCCAGGCCGACCCGACGTACATGTTCTTCCCCGGCGTCGCGCTGCTGCTCTTCGTCCTCGCCTTCAACCTGCTCGGCGACGCCGTCCGGGACGCGCTGGACCCGCGCGCCGCCCGCTGAGGCCTTCCGTCCTCCCCCGAGACCTTCCCTCCCCCGTCACACCGTTCACCTAGCCGCCCCGGCCCCCGGGGCAAGGAGAGATTCGCCATGCGCTGGATCAGACCGTCCCTCGCCGTCGTCGCGACCGCCCTGCTGGCGACCTCCTGCTCGGCCGGCGCGGGCAGCACCACCGGCACCGGCGGCACCGCCGCGGCCAAGGACGCCTCGCCGCTGACCGCCGCGCTCGGCACCGAGAAGGAGAGCGCCGGCCCGGCCCCCGCCGTCCCCGGCGCCCGCGCGGGCGGCACGGTGAACGTCTACAACGCGACCGACTTCCGCCACCTCGACCCGCAGAAGGTGTACGCCGGCGCCGCCTACAACACCTCGCTGCTCTGGGGCCGCCAGCTCACCCAGTACCAGGTGGTGGACGGCAAGGCGAAGCTGGTCGGCGACCTCGCCACCGACACCGGCACCCCCGCCGACGGCGGCCGCACCTGGACGTACAAGCTGAAGGAGGGGGTGGCCTGGGAGGACGGCCAGCCGATCACCTCCCAGCAGGTCAAGTACGGCATCCAGCGCAGCTTCGGCAAGGGCTACGAGGTCGGCCCGCCGTACTGGCCGCAGTGGCTCACCGGCGAGGCCAGCTACGACGACGCCCGCAAGAAGTACGGCGGCCCGCAGGACGGCGACCTCGCCGCGATCGAGACGCCGGACGACCGCACCCTCGTCCTCCACTTCCCGCAGCCGCAGGCCGACGTGCCGTACATGGCCGCGCAGTCCTCCTCCTCGCCGGTGCGCAAGGACAAGGACACCGGGACGGACTACGACCGGCTGCCGTACTCCAGCGGCCCGTACCGGATCGTCGAGCACGTCCAGAACACCCGGCTGGTGCTGGAGCGCAACCCGCACTGGAAGCCGGAGACCGACCCGATCCGCAACCAGTACCCGGAGAAGTTCGTCTTCACCTTCGGCAAGGAAGCGCTCAACATCAACCAGGAGATCCTCTCCGGGCGCGACGGCGGAGCGGACGCCACCACGGTCGCCACCCAGCTCTCCCCCGAGCTGTACCAGACCGTGGACACCGACCCCAAGGCCAAGGAACTGGTCGTCTCCGGCCGGCAGGGCGCCTTCGTCACCCAGCTCATGATCAACAACGAGCGGGTGGCCGACCTGGAGGTCCGCAGGGCGCTCAACCTCGCCTACCCGCGCCAGCAGGCGCGCCAGGTGCAGGGCGGCACCCGGGCCGGCGAACTCGCCACCACCCTCAGCTCGCCTGCGCTCGTCGACTGGCAGAAGTACGACCTCGACCCGGCCAAGCCGGAGGGCGACCCGGAGGCGGCCAAGGCCGCCCTCGCCAAGGCCAAGCAGGCACCCGCCCCGCTCACCTACGCGTACGCCAACACGCCCAACGGGCAGCGGATCGCCCAGGTCCTCGTCGACGGCTTCGCCAAGGCCGGCATCACCATCGTGCCCAAGCCGATCGACCCCAAGGCCCTGCTGGACGAGACGCACCGCGCCGACTCCCCCTACGACCTGTGGGAGGAGACCAGCTCGGTCGACTGGCCGACGCCCTCCACGCTGATCCCGTTCTCCTTCGACGGCCGCGCCAACAGCGACCTCAACTCCGCCCGGTACCGCAACGCCGAGGTCGACAAGGAGATCGACCGGATCAACCAGATCGGCGACCCGCGCCAGAAGGCCAAGGAGCTGTACGCGCTGGAGCAGACCGTGATGAAGGAGCTGCCGGTGCTGCCGTTCGCCTACCCGAACATGAACCAGCTGCGCGGCGCCAACGTCGGCGGGGCGTTCATCCACCCGATCTACGGCTCGGTCAGCCTGGCCTGGGTCTACCTGAAGTCCTGACGCCCGAAGCCCCCGGCGGCCCCGCCCGCCGCGCCCGCCACGGCGCGCGACGGTCCGCGCGGGCGGGGCCGCCCCCGACGCACTCGACGCCCCCGACGCGCTCCCGACGCCCTCTGATTCGGACCGGCCACCATGCTCTCCTTCGCCCTGCGGCGGATCCTCCAGGCGATCGCCGTCCTGGCCGCGGTCTCCGCCGCCGCCTTCGCCCTCTTCTACGCCGCCCCCGCCGACCCGGCCCGCGCCGCCTGCGGCCCGCGCTGCGACACCGGCCAGGTCGCGGCGGTCCGTTCGAGCATGGGACTGGACCAGCCGCTGCTCGCCCAGTACACCGACTACCTGACCGGGGTCGTCGCCGGGCGGGACATCAAGGACGTCGACGGCTCGGTCATCCACTGCGACGCGCCCTGCCTCGGCTACTCCTACCGGCTCCACCAGCCGGTCACCGACGCGCTGGTCGACCACCTGCCGGTCACCGTCTCGCTGGCCGCCGGCGCGCTCGCCTTCCTGCTGCTGTTCGGGCTCGGCACCGGCTTCGTCGCCGCGCTGCGCCACGGCACCCGGACCGACAAGCTGCTCTCCGGCTTCACCCTGGTCGGCGCCAGCGTGCAGATCTACTTCCTCGGGTACGTCGCGCAGTGGGGGCTCGTCTACACCACCGGACTGCTGCCGCTGCCCTCCTACACCCCGCCGGCCACCGACCCGGCCGCCTGGGCGGGCGGGATGCTGCTCCCCTGGCTGGTCCTCGGCTTCGTCAACTCGGCCGTCTTCGCCCGGCTCTCGCGCTCCCAGCTGCTGGAGACGATGAACGAGGAGTACGTCCGGACGGCGCGCGGCAAGGGCCTCGGCCTGCTCCGCACCCACCTCAAGTACACCTCCCGCGGCGCCGCCGGACCGCTGGTGCAGCTGCTCGGCCTGGAGGCGGGCGCCCTGCTCGGCGGCGCGGTGATCACCGAGACGGTGTTCGGCCTGAACGGCATCGGCCGGTTCGCCACCGAGGCCGTCGAGGGGCAGGACCTGCCGGCCGTGGTCGGCGCGGTGCTGCTGGCCGCCTGCTTCGTCGTGCTGTTCGTCGCGCTGGCCGACCTCGTGGTCGCCTGGCTCGACCCGCGCATCCGCCTCAGCTGACCCCCGCCCCCGCCCTTCCTGGAGCCCGTCCCATGACCGAGCCCGCCACGACTCCGGCCGCCGCGCCCGTCCCCGGTCCCGCGCCCACCCCCGCACCCGCACCCGCACCCGTCGGGGGGAGCGCCGGGGCTGCCGCCGGCGAGCCCGTGCTCAGCGTCCGCGAGCTGTCCGTCACCTTCGCCGACCCGCGCGGCGGCTCCCCCGTGACCGCCGTCCACGGCCTCTCCTTCGACCTCGCCCGGGGTGAAGTCCTCGGCCTGGTAGGCGAGTCCGGCTCCGGAAAGTCCGCGACCGGGCTCGCCGTGCTCGGCCTGCACGACCCGCGCACCACCACCGTCACCGGCTCGATCCGGCTGGGCGGACAGGAGCTGGTGGGCGCCTCGGAGTCGGTGCTGCGCGAGGTGCGCGGCGGCCGGGTGGCGCTGGTCTTCCAGGACGCGCTCACCTCGCTCAGCCCGTTCCACGGCGTCGGCGCGCAGCTCGCCGAGATGTACCGGCTGCACCACCCCGGCGCCGGGCGCTCCGAGGCCGGGCGGCGGGCGGCCGACATGCTGGACCGGGTCGGCATCCCGGCCGCCCGGGTCCGCGACTACCCGCACCAGTTCTCCGGCGGCATGCGGCAGCGCGTGATGATCGCGATGGCGCTGATGAACGACCCCGACGTGCTGATCGCCGACGAGCCGACCACCGCGCTCGACGCCCGCGTCCAGCGCCAGGTGCTCGACCTGCTGGGCGAGTTGCAGCGCGAACACGGCACCGCCGTGCTGCTGGTCAGCCACGACCTCGGCGTGGTCGCCGGCACGACGGACCGGACGCTGGTGCTGCGCGGCGGTGAGCAGGTCGAGACGGCGCCGACCGCCTCGCTGCTCGCCTCGCCCCGGCAGCCGTACACCCGGGCCCTGGTGGGCGCGGCGCTCACCCTGGAGACGGTGCCCGGCACGCCGCTGCCGACGGTCGACGACCCGTCGCCCTCGTACTCCTTCGCCGCGCGGGGTGCCTCGCGGGACGGTGACGGCGGTGACGGCCGTAGCGGCGGCGCCGCCCCCGACCGGGCCGCCGCCTCCCGGCCGGCCCCGTGGCTGGTGGAGGTCGAGGACCTCGCCGTGCACTTCCCCGGCCGTCGCCGCTTCCCCGGCCGGCGCCCCGAACCGGTCCGGGCCGTCGAGGGCGTCAGCCTGCGCATCGCCCCCGGCGAGTCCCTCGGCCTGGTGGGCGAGTCCGGCTCCGGCAAGTCCACCACCTCCCGCGTCCTGGCCGGCCTCCAGACCGTCACCGGCGGGACCGTCCGGTACGACGGCGTGGACGCCACCGCCCCCGACCGGACGCTCCGGCGGCGGCTCAGCAAGGAGATCCAGCTGGTCTTCCAGGACCCGTACGCCTCGCTCAACCCCCGCCGCACGATCGCCCGGACGCTGGACACCCCGCTGCGCCTGCACACCGCGCTGACCGCCGCGGAACGCCGTGACCGGTCCGCCGAACTGCTGGAGCAGGTCGGCCTGACGGCCGCGCACCTGGACCGCTACCCGCACGAGTTCTCCGGGGGCCAGCGGCAGCGGATCGGCATCGCCCGCGCACTCGCCCCCGAGCCCCGGCTGATCATCGCCGACGAGCCGGTCTCCGCACTGGACGTCTCGGTCCAGGCCCAGGTGCTCAACCTGCTGATGGAGCTGCGCGAACGGCTCGGCGTCGCCTTCCTGTTCGTCTCCCACGACCTCGCGGTGGTGCGGCACTTCTGCGACCGGGTGGCCGTGATGCACCGGGGCCGGCTGGTCGAGTCCACCGGACGGGACCAGCTGTTCAGCGCGCCGCACACCGAGTACACCCGGGAGCTGCTGGCCGCCGCGCACTGAGGCCCCGGCGGCGCCCGCGCCGCTGTGTCGGTCCCCCTCCTCCGGCGTCGCTCCGTCTACGATCGACCACCGGCAGTGACCGCGCATTCCCGGAGAAGGGGTCCCCGATGGGCTTCGTCCGCCAGTCCGCCAACCTCCTGTTACCTGTTGGGCCGTCTCCATCCCGAGGCGATCGACGGCATCGTCCCGCACCTGCCCGTCCTGGGCCCCACCCGGCACGTCCACCTCGCCGACGCCGGCGGCGGGGGCAGGCCGCTCAACCCGCAGCCGATCCCGCCGGGCGCCGCGGAACTGCGGCTCGCCGTCGCCGCCACCGTCAACGCGGTGGCCAACGCCGCCATCACCGCCCGCCTCTCCGACGGCGACGTGGGGAGAATCCTCACCGAGGTCGGCGACGACTGGTGCGGCACCCCGCACGGCAGGATCCCGTGGCCGAAGCACTGGCCGTTCCCGTGGCCGCCCGGCGAGCCTTACCCGATCGACTGGACGTACGCGACCCCCGCCGTCCAGGCCCAGGCCGCGCTGACCTTCCAGGCGTACGCCGGGGGTATCGCCGACGAGGAGCTCGGCGCCGCCTTCGGCGGCCTGGCGGAGCGGCTGGCGGACGCCGCGCTCCAGGGCACGGGCACGGGCTGAACCGCTCCCCCACCGGCGGGGCCGCCGGCGGCCGACCACGGCCGTCGGCGGCCTCGCCGGGCTGTTGGCGGCTTCGGCTGCGCGATCACGCGACGGCGGGTTAGCGTGCAGACTTCGGAGCGAGCACCAACCGAGGGGGCACGGTGTCGGAGGAACTGCTGATCGCCAAGATCAACCACGGCTTCGACCATCTGGACGCCGACGGGGACGGCCTGCTCACCGAGCACGACCACGTCCTGATGGGACACGCGGTGGCCCGGTCGCTCGGCCACGCCGAGGGGTCGGTGAAGGAGGAGCGGATCGTCGGCGCCTACCTGGCCATCTGGCGGGACCTGCACCTCGCCCACCTGCCGCCCGGCGCCACCTCGATCACCCGCGAGCAGTTCATCGCCTCCACCCGGACGGTCGCCGACGACCCGGCCGCCGCGCGGGCCGTCTTCGGCACCCTGGCCGAGGCGTTCATGGCCATCGCCGATGTGGACGGCAGCGGAACCGTCGACGCGGGCGAGTTCTTCGTCTTCCAGCGCGGCCACTTCTCCGCCCTCTCCCGCGACGACTCGGACGAGGCGTTCCGACGGCTCGACCTGGACGGCGACGGACGGCTCTCCGCCGCCGAATTCGTCTCCGGCATCGTCGAGTTCTGGACCAGCCGCGACCCCGGGGCCCCCGGCAACTGGTGGGCCGGCAAACCGACCCTGCTGTACTGAGCCGGGCCCCGGACCGACGCCGGGCCCCGGACCCACGCCCCCCCGCACGGGAGGCGGCGTCAGTCGGCCGGCTCCGCGGGGAAGTCCCGCAGAGGCGGCGTCAGTCGGCCGGCTCCGCGGGGAAGTCCCGCAGCGCCCGGACCTCACGGGTCAGCAGCAGCGGCACGCAGGAGGACAGCGCGACCACGGCCACCGCCCAGAGGGCCGGACGCAGGCCCACCGCAGAGCCCAGCAGACCGCCGGCGGCCGCGCCGAGCGGGAGCGTGCCCCAGATGACGAAGCGGACCGACGCGTTCATCCGGGCCTGCATCGCGGCCGGCGTGATCGCCTGCCGCAGGCTGACCTGGGCGATGTTGTAGGCGGTGATGCCGAAGGCCGTGATCCCGGCGGCCGCCGCCAGCGTGGGGACGGCACGGCCGGGGGTGGCGGTGGCGAGCAGCAGTACGCCCAGGCCGGGCAGGCACTTGGCCGCCACCAGCACCCGGCCGAGCCCGACCACCCGGATCAGCCGGGCCGTGGACAGGGCGCCGAGCAGCGCGAACACGTTGCCGACGGTCAGTGCAAGGCCGAGCCGGCCCGGCGACAGGGCCAGGTCACGCAGGGCGAACGCGGGCAGCAGGGCACTCAGCGCACCACTCAGGCCCACCAGGTTGGAGACGGCCGTGGCGAGGGCGAGCGAGCGCAGGATCCGCCGGCGGAAGACGAAGCGCAGGCCGGCGGCGATCCGGGTACGCATCCTCCCCTCGGCCGCGGGCCGCGCGGGTTCCCCCCGGCCCGGCTCCGCCCGCTCCGGCCCACCGGCCCGCCCCGGCGTCCGGATCACGCCGAGGAGGAGCGCCGAGACGAGGTAGCTCACCGCGTCCGCGAGCAGGATCAGCGGTGCGGCCACCAGCTGGAGCAGCAGCCCGGAGAGCCCGGGACCGGTCAGTTCGGCGGCCGAGCGGGAGAACTCCAGCCGGCTGTTGCCGTCCGCCGTCCGGCCGCGCCCGACGACTTCGGGCAGGAACGCCTGGTCGGCGATGTCGAAGAAGACCGTGAACAGTCCGGTGACGAACCCGACCGCGCAGAGCAGCGGCACGCTCAGCAGGTCGAGGGCGTAGCCGAGCGGCAGGACGCAGATCGCGGCCGCCCGGCCGAGGTCGGCCACGACCATCACCCGGCGCCGGTCCCACTGGTCGAGCAGCGCACCGGCCGGCAGGCCGACCAGCAGGAAGGGCAGGGTCTCGGCCGCGGCGACCAGTCCGAGCTGGCCCGGAGTCGCGCCGACGGTGGTGAGCGCGAGGACGGGGAGGACGAAGAAGGTGATCTGGGTGCCGAACTGGCTGACGGTGTGGGCCGACCAGAGCGCCGCGAAGTCCCGCTGCCGCCAGAGCCCGGGCGGACGGGCCCGCGGGCCGACCCCGTCGGTGCGTGTTCCGTGAACGCCGGTGTCCGTCATACCGCTCCCCCGCTGTCGGCTGTGTGTGTTCCCCGACCCGGCGGCGACTCCCCGGCGCCGCCGGGCACCCGATGGATGGTAGTCGAATGACCCTTTCCCGGAGGCGACTTGGCGAAGATCCACGATCGCGCACCGGCGGCGGCCCACGGGAGTGGCACGGCCGGGACGGCGGCATAGAGTGATCGGCATGCTCTTGTGGATCAACGGGCCCTTCGGCGTCGGCAAGACCCAGGTCTCGCACGAACTGCGGCGGCGGCTGCCCGGCAGCGTGCTGTGCGACCCCGAGGAGGTCGGCTTCGGGCTGCACCGGATGACCCCGAAGGCGCTGCGCGGCGACTTCCAGGACCTGCCCGCCTGGCGCCAGGGCGTCTTCGAGGTCCTGGATCTGACGCTCGATCACCACCCGGGTCCGGTGATCGTGCCGATGACGGTCACCGAGCCCGCCTACCTCGCCGAGACCCTCGGCCGCCTGCGCGAACGCGGCCACGACGTACGGCACTTCGCCCTGCTGGCGGAGCGCGAGGAGGTGCTGCGACGCCTGCGCGAGCGCGGGTTCGGCCACGCCGTGCAGCTGGTCGCCGGGGTGGACGCGCCGCTGCGCGGGGAGAGCTTCGCGGTGTCGCGGCTCGACCACTGCCTCGACCGCCTCGGCGGCGCCGAATTCGGCGAACACGTGCGGACCGACCACCTCACCGTGCCCGAGGTCGCCGAACACGTGGCGGCCTCGGCCGGGTTGGCGATCGCACCGGACACCGACGGCCCGCTGCGCGGGCGCCTCCGGCGGGCGCTGGTGGGGGTCAGGCACATCCGGTTCATCTGAGCGGACATCCCAGCAGGCATCCGGGCAAGCGCCCGAGCGGGGCATCCAGGCAGACATCCCAGCAGGCGCCCGAGCAGGCGTCCGAGCAGACAGGGGCAGCACCATGCGGCGGTTCGTCCTCACCGGTACACCGGGAGCCGGGAAGACCACTCTGCTGGGCGAGTTGGCGCGGCGCGGCTTCACCGTCGTGCCGGAGGCCGCCACCGACGTGATCGCGCGACGGCAGGCCGGCGGCGATCCGGAACCGTGGACCCGGGCCGACTTCGTCGACGAGGTCGTGGCCCTGCAGCGCGAGCGCGCGGCCGCCGCGGACGGGGAGGTCCAGTTCCACGACCGCTCGCCGGTCTGCACCGAGGCGCTGCGCGACTTCCTCGGACGCCCCGCGTCGCCGGGGCTGACCGCCGAGCTGCGCCGCATCGGCGAAGAGGCCGTCTACCGGCGCGAGGTGTTCTTCGTCCGCAACCTCGGCTTCGTCGAGCCGACCGCCGCCCGGCGGATCTCCTTCGAGGACGCGCTCGTCTTCGAGCGGCTGCACGAGCGTGCCTACCGGGCGCACGGCTTCCGGCTGATCGACGTCCCGGCCGCCGGGGTGGCCGAGCGGGCGGACCTGATCGAGGCGGTCGTCTCCCGCGCCGCGCCCCACCCGTGAGGGCGGCGCGACCGGACGGCCCGGGCCCTGCGCAGCCCGCCCCTTCGGACCGGCGGCCGACTTTTCCCGGATACCTCTTGCAGCCACTACATCCGGAGTACTATAACTGTCGTGGTTGAGAGCACGAGGCCCTCGACCGGACGATTCCAAGGACGTGAATGCGCAAGCTCACCTACTACGTCGGCGCCACCCTCGACGGCTTCATCGCCGCCCCGGACGGCGACTTCGACATGCTCCTCCCGTACCTCACCGGCGACTTCCTCCCCTACATGCTCGCCGAGTTCCCGGAGGCCCTGCCCACGCCGGGCCGCGCCGCCCTGGGGGTGGCGGACGCGCCCAACAAGCGCTTCGACACCGTGCTCATGGGCCGCGGCACCTACGGCCCCGGGGTGCCCCTCGGCCTCGCCAACCCCTACGCCCACCTGCGCCAGATCGTCTTCTCCCGCTCCATGACGGAGAGCCCCGACCCCGCGGTCGAGGTCACCGCCGCCGACCCGCTGACCCTGGTCCGCGAGCTCAAGCAGGAGGACGGCCTCGGCATCTGGCTGTGCGGCGGCGGCGAACTGGCCGGGCGGCTCCTCCCCGAGATCGACGAACTGATCATCAAGCAGTACCCGCTCGTGACCGGCTCGGGCGTCCCGCTGTTCCGGGCCGGGTTCGCCCCGCACGCCTTCTCCCTGGAGGAGGCCCGCACCTTCGACAACGGGGCCGTCGTCCTCACTTACGCGAGGACGTCCGGCTGACGCTCACCACGAGGCAGACGCCGACGACCACGATCGCCCCGCCCAGCAGGGTGGGGCGGGTCAGCGGCTCGGCGAGCACCAGCCAGCCGAGCAGCACCGCCACCACCGGGTTGACGTAGGCGTAGGTGGCGACCAGGCCCAGCGGCGCCGAGCGCAGCAGCCACGCGTACGCGGTGTAGGCGACCAGCGAGCCGAACACCACCAGGAAGCCGAGCGCCAGCCAGGACCGCCCGGAGACGGCTCCCAGGTCCAGTCCGTACTGCTCGCCGCGCACCAGCCCGATCAGCGTGTTGCCGAGCCCGCCCGCGAGCATCTGGTAGGCGCTGGCGGCGAAGACGTTGCCGGGCATTCGGATCCGCTTCGCGGCGAACGACCCGAACGCCCAGGTGAGGGTGCCGCAGACCACCGCGATCACACCGCCCTTCGCGATGTCGCCGCCGATCGCGGGTGCCGAGAGCACACCGAGCCCGACCAGTCCGAGCATCACACCGGCCAGCTCGACCGCCTTCGGGCGGTCGCCGCCCGCCGCCGTCAGCAGGACCATCCAGAGCGGCACGACGGCCACCAGCAGGGCGGCCAGCCCCGACGGGATCGAGTTCTCGCCGAGCACCACCAGGCCGTTCCCGCCGGTCAGCAGCAGCACGCCGACCAGCACGGAGGACCCCAGCTGCCGCAGGTCCACCCGGAGCCCGCTCCGCCCGTAGCGGATCGCGACGAACCCGACGAGCAGCAGACCCGCGGTCAGGAAGCGTGCCGCGGCGGAGAGGAAGGACGGCATCGTCTCCAGCGCGATCCGGATCGCCAGGTACGTCGACCCCCAGAGCACGTAGACCACGCCGAGCGCCACCCACACCGGGCCGCCGAGGCGGGCGGGCGCGGCGTCCGCGGGCACGGAACCGGCGGGCGCGGCGTCGACGGGCACGGCATCGACGGGTACGGCGGCGGGTCCGGCGGCGGCCGCACCGGACGCGCCGGACGTGCCTGCGGCGGGAGCTGTCATGTGTGTCCCCCTAGGACGGTACTGGCTTGCACCAGTCATGACATCGCATCAGCCCACCCGAGCGCCAGTCGGTATCACCAGGCGATCGGCCGACGGCCACCGGAGTCCGACCGGCGGACCGACGGCGACGGGCGGCGACGGGCGGGGGGTGGCAGGCGGCACCGGACCGAGGGGGCCGGACGGCGGAGCACCGGCGGTCGACGGATTCCGGCGATCGGGAAGCGACCGACAGCCGACAATCAGCGGATGACTGATGACTGGCGGATTCCGTCATCCGCCAGTCATCAGTCATCAGTCATCAGTCGTCGACCGCCCCCGAGGAGCCCCGTGCCCGCCGCCCCGACCGCCCCCGCCCTCCCCTTCTTCGTCTACGGCACCCTCCGCCCCGGCGGGCGCAACCACGCCCTCCACCTGGCCGGCCGGTGCGCCGAGGTGCGCGGGGCGGTGCTGGAGGGCGCGGCCCTGCACGCGGGACCGGGGTTCCCCTACGCGGTGCCGGACGCGACCCCCGGGCGGCGGATCGTCGGCGAGCTGGTCACGATCCGCCCCGGCGCGTACCCGGACGCGCTCGCCGCCCTGGACCGCCTGGAGGACTGCCGGGCCGACGGCACCGGCGAGTACGTCCGGGAGCGGCTCGCCGTCCGGACCGCGGACGGCGCCGCGGCGCAGGCGTGGGTGTACCTGGCCGGGCCGGAGGTCGCCGCCCGGCTGCGCACGCACCCCGCGCTGATCGCCTCCGGGGACTGGCTGCACGACCGCTGAGGGCGCGGGCCCGACGGGGCCCGCGCCCTCCGACTGCGTCCGGACCGCCGTCCGGCCGGCTCAGGCCCTGCCCACGCCCGAGGCGACCCGGTCGCCGAGCGCCTTGTCGACATTGCGCCAGTACTGCACCGCCCGGTCCAGCACCGGATCGCTCACCCCGCCCTTGAGGTGCCCGACGATGTTGGAGACCAGCCGGTCGCGCTGCGCGTCGTCCAGCACCTTGCGGACCATCGTGCCCGCCTGCCCCCAGTCGTCGTCCTCGGCGTGCAGCGAGTACGCCTCGCGGACCATGTCGCCGGACGTCTGCCAGCCGGCCGACGGGTCGTCGTACGCCTTCGGGTCGGCCGCCGGTCCGCCCTTGGAGTTGGGCGCGTACGGGGCCGCAGTGCGCGCCGGGTCGAACCGCATCGGCCCGTCCTTGGCGTACGAGTGCACCGGGACGTGCGGCCGGTTCGGCGGCAGCTGCGCGTAGTTGGGGCCGATCCGGTACCGGTGCGTGTCCGGGTAGGAGAAGACCCGGCCGAGCAGCATCTTGTCCGGCGAGACGCTGATGCCCGGCACCAGGTTGGCGGGTTCGAAGGCGGCCTGCTCGATGTGGACGAAGTAGTCCTCGGGGTTGCGGTTCAGGGTCATCGTGCCGACCCGGATCAGCGGGTAGTCGCCGTGCGGCCAGACCTTCGTCAGGTCGAAGGGGTTGAACCGGTAGCCGGGCGCCTCGTCGAACGGCATGACCTGCACGTGCAGCGTCCAGGACGGCGCGTTGCCGCCCTCGATCGCCTGCCAGAGGTCCTCGCGGTGCAGGTCCGGGTCGGAGCCGGCCAGCCGGTCGGCGTCGGCCTGGGTGAGGAAGTCGACGCCCTGGTCGGTCTTGAAGTGGTACTTCACCCAGAACCGCTCGCCGGCGGCGTTGATCCACATGTAGGTGTGCGAGCTGTACCCGTTCATGTGCCGGTAGGACTTCGGGATCCCGCGGTCCCCCATCAGCCAGGTGACCTGGTGGGCGGACTCCGGCGAGAGCGTCCAGAAGTCCCACTGCATGTCGTGGTCGCGCAGGCCGTTGTCCGTGCGCCGCTTCTGCGAGCGGATGAAGTCCTGGAACTTGATCGTGTCGCGGACGAAGAAGACCGGGGTGTTGTTGCCCACCAGGTCGTAGTTGCCGTCCTCGGTGTAGAACTTCAGCGCGAAGCCGCGCGGGTCGCGCCAGGTGTCCGGGCTGCCCTGCTCGCCGGCCACGGTCGAGAAGCGGGCCAGCATCTCCGTCCGCTTGCCCGGCTGGAACAGCGTCGCCTTGGTATACCGGCTGACGTCCTCCGTGGTCTCGAAGACGCCGTACGCCCCGGCCCCCTTCGCGTGCACCACCCGCTCCGGCACCCGTTCGCGGTTGAACTGGGCCATCTTCTCGATCAGGTAGTGGTCGTGGAGCAGAATCGGGCCGTCCCTGCCCACCGTGAGCGAGTTGTCGTCGCTCGGCACCGGGACCCCGGCGTTGTTGGTGGTGTACGGGACCGCTGACTCGGACATGGTGCCCTCCGTTGCGTGCTGAGGTCCCCCCGGTCGACGCTAACGCCGCCCGGCGGGGCGTGCACCCTGGCCGGTCCGCGACCGGATACCGCCAGGTAGGCTGCCCCGGTCCCGCCTCACCGGCCCCGGACGGCCCTCCGGCCCCGGGCCACCGAGCCGGGCCGCAGGCCCCCCGCCGTCCGTACCACCCCGCCCGAACCGCACCGTCCGATGCGCACCGTCCGAAGCCCACCGCCCGAACCGCGCCCGCAGATCCCCAAGGAGCCCCCGGTGACCCAGCAGCCGCCCCCGCTCACCGTCGTCGGGATCGGGGCCGACGGCTGGCCCGGCCTCGCCGGCACCGCGCGGGCCGCGCTGCGGACGGCCGAGGTCGTGATCGGCGGCCCCCGCCAGCTCGACCTGCTCCCCCCGGACGAGGTGTCCGCCGAACGGGTCTCCTGGCCGTCCCCGCTGCGCCCGGCCGTCCCCGGGCTGCTGGAGCGGTTCGCGGACCGCCGGGTCGCCGTCCTGGCCAGCGGCGACCCCATGTTCCACGGCATCGGCCGCACCCTCGCGGAGATCGCCGGCCCCGACCGGCTGCGCATCCTGCCGCACCCCTCCTCCGTGTCGTACGCCTGCGCCCGGCTCGGCTGGCCGCTGGAGTCCACCGAGGTGGTCACCCTGGTCGGCCGCCCCCTGGACACCCTGCGCCTCGCCCTCAACCCCGGCCGCCGGCTGCTCGTCCTCAGCGCCGACGCCGCAGGGCCCGCCGCCGTCGCCGCGCTGCTCACCGCGAGCGGCTTCGGCGCCGCCCGGCTGCGGGTCCTGGAACAGCTCGGCGGCCCCGCCGAGCGGCAGCTGGACGGCCCCGCCGACGGCTGGCCGCACCCGCCCGGCGACCCGCTCAACCTGATCGCGGTCGACCTCGGCCCCGCCGGCCCCCGCACCCCGGTCGTCCCCGGTCTGCCCGACGCCGCCTACGAGAGCGACGGCCAGCTGACCAAGCGGCACGTCCGCGCCGCCACCCTCGCCACCCTCGCGCCCACCCCCGGCGAGCTGCTCTGGGACGTCGGCGGCGGCTCCGGCTCGATCGCGATCGAGTGGCTGCGCGCCCACCGCGACAACCGGGCCGTCACCGTCGAACGCGACCCCGTCCGGGCCGGGCGGATCGCCCGCAACGCCGCCGCGCTCGGCGTGCCCCGGCTGCACGTCGTCACCGGCCCCGCGCCCGCCGCGCTCACCGGGCTGCCGGCCCCCGACGCGGTGTTCGTCGGCGGCGGGCTCACCGCCCCCGGACTGCTCGACGCCTGCTGGACCGCGCTGGCGCCGGGCGGGCGGCTGGTCGCCAACACCGTCACCCTGGAGTCCGAGGCGCTGCTCACCGAGTGGTACCGGCGGCACGGCGGGGAGCTGCTGCGGCTCGCCGTCGCGCACGCCGTCCCGGTCGGCGGCTTCACCGGCTGGCGCCAGGCGATGCCGGTCACCCAGTGGTCCGCCGTCAAACCCCTCACCTCCCAGGAGAACGCCTCGTGACCGTCCACTTCATCGGGGCCGGACCCGGCGCCGCCGACCTGATCACCCTGCGCGGCCAGCGCCTGCTGGCCCGCGCCGAGGTCTGCCTCTACGCGGGCAGCCTGGTGCCCCGCGAGCTGCTGGACGAGTGCCCGCCCGGCGCCCGCCTGGTCGACACCGCCAACCTCAACCTCGACCAGATCGTCGAGGAGCTGGTCCGCGCCCACCGGGCCGGCCAGGACGTGGCCCGGCTGCACTCCGGCGACCCGTCCGTGTTCAGCGCCGTCGCCGAGCAGATGCGCCGGCTCGACGCGGCCGGCGTCCCGTACGAGGTGGTGCCCGGCGTGCCGGCCTTCGCCGCCGCCGCGGCCGCGCTCAAGCGCGAACTGACCGTGCCGACCGTCGGCCAGACCGTCATCCTCACCAGGATCGCCAAGCGCGCCACCCCGATGCCGGAGGGCGAGGACCTCGCCACCCTCGGCCGCAGCGGCGCCCTGCTCGTCCTGCACCTGGCCGCCGGGTACGTCGACGACGTGGTCGAGCAGCTGCTGCCGCACTACGGCGCCGAGTGCCCGGCCGCCGTCGTCGCGATGGCCAGCCGGCCGGACGAGCTGGTGCTGCGCGGCACCGTCGGCTCCATCGCCGGGCAGGTGAAGGAGGCGGGCGTGGTCCGCACCGCGGTGATCATCGTCGGCCGGACGCTCGCCGCCGAGCAGTTCCGCGACAGCCACCTCTACTCGGCGGACCGCGAGCGCCCGCACGAGCCCTGCGGGTCGTAGTGGCCCGCCCGCCGCGGCCCGCCCCGCAACCCGCACCGCCCGCACCGCAGCCCGCACCGCCCGCACCGCAGCCCGTACCTCAGCCCGCGCCCCGGGCCCCGCACCGCCCCCACCTGCTGGTCCTCGGCGGGACGACCGAGGCGCGGGAGCTGGCCGCCGCCCTGGTCGGCGCACCGCTCAGGGTCACCAGCTCGCTCGCCGGCCGGGTCGCCGAACCCCGGCTGCCCGCCGGCGAGGTCCGGATCGGCGGCTTCGGCGGCCCCGAGGGCCTCGCCGCCTGGCTGCGCGCCGAGCGGGTGGACGCCGTGGTCGACGCCACCCACCCGTTCGCCGCCGTGATGTCCCGCAACGCGGCCGGGGCCGCCGCCGCGACCGGCGTGCCGCTGCTCGCGCTGCGCCGCCCCGGCTGGGAGCCGGTGGCCGGCGACCGCTGGCACCCGGTGGCCTCCCTCGCGGCCGCGGCGGAGCTGCTCCCCTCGCTCGGCCGGCGGGTCCTCCTCACCACCGGACGGCAGGGCATCGGCGTGTTCGCCCACCTCGACGGCCTGCACTTCACGGCCCGTTCGGTCGACCCGCCCGAGCCCCCGGTGCCCGCCTCGCTCGACGTCCTGCTCGACCGCGGGCCGTTCACCCTGGACGGGGAACGCGCGCTGCTGCGCGAGCACCGGATCGACGTGGTGGTCACCAAGGACAGCGGCGGCGCCGCCACCGCCCCCAAGCTCACCGCCGCCCGCGAACTCGCCCTCCCCGTGGTGGTCGTGGAGCGCCCGCCGCTGCCGGACGGCGTCCCGGTGGCGGAGAGCGTCGGGGCCGCGCGGGAGTGGCTCGCCGGGCTCGGCCCCGGCTGGTGACGGCCGCCGCGCCGGGCGCGCCCTCCGGCGCCGACCGGCCGTACCCGACCTGCCCGGCCCCGCCTTCGCGGCCCGGCCCCCGAGGCCCGGTCCGGTTCGAAAAAACCCGGCGCCAGGAGCCGCCCGCCCTGCGATCATGACCCGATGGACGCCTACGACCGCGCCGACGCCGCGCGCACCGAGCCCCTCCGCACCGCCGACGAACGCGCCACCCTGGTCACCTTCCTGGACCACCAGCGCGCCACGTTCGCGATGAAGTGCGCCGGGCTGACCACCGAACAGCTGCGCGCCCGCCCCCTCCTGCCCTCGGAGCTCTCCCTGCTCGGCCTGGCCCGCCACCTCGCCGAGGTGGAGCGCGGCTGGTTCCGCAACGTCCTCGCCGACGAGGACCGGCCGGGCTACTGGAGGCACGAGGACGACAGGTCCGCGGAGTTCGAGGCCGAAGCGGCCGACCCGGACGAGGCCTTCGAGATCTGGCGCGGCGAGTGCGAGCACGCCCGGCAACTCGTCGCCGCCGCCGACTCGTTGGACGTACTCGGGCACTACCGGCGCAGCAGCGACGGCACCGACGAGGTCTACTCGCTCCGCTGGATCCTCACCCACATGATCGAGGAGTACGCCCGCCACAACGGCCACGCCGACCTCCTCCGCGAACACCTCGACGGCCGCACCGGCGAGTGACGCGGAATGCGCCGGTGCCCGGCCCCGGGTCTCCCGGGCCGGGCACCGCGCACCGCGCACTGCACCACCGGTCGACCGGTGGTGCAGTGGGATGGCGCTGTCGGATGCCGCGATCAGATGTCGCGATCAGATGTCGCGGAAGGTCTCGATCTGGGCGCCGATGGAGTTGAGGCGCTCGGCGAGGTCCTCGTAACCGCGGTTGATGACGTAGACGTTGCGCAGCACCGAGGTGCCCTTGGCCGCGAGCATCGCGAGCAGGATCACGACGGCGGGGCGCAGCGCGGGCGGGCAGACCATCTCGGCGGCGCGCCAGCGGGTCGGGCCCTGGACGAGGACCCGGTGCGGGTCGAGCAGCTTGATGTCCGCGCCGAGCCGGGTGAGTTCGGTGAGGTAGATGGCGCGGTTGTCGTAGACCCAGTCGTGGATCATCGTGGTGCCGTGCGCGGCCGCGGCGATCGCGGCGAAGAACGGCACGTTGTCGATGTTGATGCCGGGGAACGGCATCGGGTGGATGGTGTCGACCGGCGCGGTCAGCTTGGACGGGCGGACGGTGAGGTCGACCAGCCGGGTGCGGCCGTTGTGGGCCGGGTACTCGGGGGTGCGGTCGTAGTCGAGGCCCATGCCCTCCAGCACGGCGAGCTCGATCTCCAGGAACTCGATCGGCACCCGGCGGATGGTCAGCTCGGAGGAGGTGACGACGGCGGCGGCCAGCAGGCTCATCGCCTCCACCGGGTCCTCGGCGGGGGTGTAGTCGACGTCGCAGGTGATCTGCGGGACGCCGTGCACGGTGAGGGTGGTGGTCCCGACGCCCTCGATCCGGACGCCCAGCTTCTCCAGGAAGAAGCAGAGGTCCTGGACCATGTAGTTGGGCGAGGCGTTGCGGATGACGCTGACGCCGTCGTGGCGGGCGGCGGCGAGCAGGGCGTTCTCGGTGACGGTGTCCCCGCGCTCGGTCAGCACGATCGGCCGGTCCAGCGGGGTGCCGGGCTGGACGGAGGCGTGGTAGGCGCCGCCGGTGGTGGCGACCTCCAGGCCGAAGCGGCGCAGCGCGGTGAGGTGGGGCTGGACGGTGCGGGTGCCGAGGTCGCAGCCGCCGGCGTACGGGATGGCGAACTTGTCGGCGCGGTGCATCAGCGGGCCGAGGAACATCAGCACGCTGCGGGTGCGGCGGGCGGCCTCGACGTCCATGCCGTCGAGGTCGAGCTCGGCGGGCGGGGTGAGTTCGAGGTCGCGGCCGTCGTTGGTCCAGCGGCTCTTGACGCCGATGCTGTTGAGCACTTCGAGGATGCGGTAGACCTCCTCGATGCGGGCGACGCTGCGCAGGGTGGTGCGACCGGTGGTCAGCAGCGAGGCGCAGAGGATCGCCACGCAGGCGTTCTTGCTGCTGCGGACGTCGATCGCACCGGAGAGCCGGGTGCCGCCGGCGACCCGCAGGTGCATCGGGCCGGCGTAGCCGAGGGAGACGATCTCGCTGTCGAGCGCTTCGCCGATGCGGGCGATCATCTCAAGGCTGACGTTCTGCTTGCCCTGTTCGATGCGGTTGACCGCGCTCTGGCTGGTGCCGAGGGCTTCGCCGAGCTGAGCCTGGGACCAACCGCGGTGCTGACGCGCGGTGCGGATGAGGGTGCCGATACGGGTGAGATAGTCGCCTGTCACCCGGCAGACCATATCTCATGGCTGAGATAGCACCAGAATCGACCCCGGGCGTGGCGCCACTTTTGTCCGATTCTCCCCCCGTATGAGCGTCAGATCTTCACATCACAGCGAAGTTCCTATGACACGCCTGAGACAGAAGGGGCCGTCAGCACGGGCCCAGCGGCTCCGCCCGGCCGACGATCGTCCCGGCCCGGTCGATGCAGATGACGTCCACCTCGACCGGCGAACCCACCAGCACCTCCAGCGCGGTGGCCCGGGCCCGCACCGCTACGAGGTCGCCGAGCGGCACCCCGGCGGCGCGGCAGAGCTGGACCGCCTCCAGCGCGGTGTTCGCCGACGCCACCGCCGACACCAACTCCTCGTCCGCACCGCCCGTGCGGGCCAGTCCGGCCAGGTGGCCCTTGTCGACCTGGGAGCGCGCCGAGTGCAGGTCGAGGTGGCCGGCCGCGAGCTTGGAGAGCTTGGCGAAGCCCCCCGCGATGGTCAGCCGGGGCACCGGGTGGCGCTTGAGGTACTTGAGCACCGCACCCGCGAAGTCGCCCATGTCGAGCAGCGCGTCCTCGGGCAGCCCGTGCACGGCGACCGCCACCTTCTCCGAGGTCGAACCGGTGCAGCCGGCCACATGCGTGCGGCCGGCCGCCCGGGCCACGTCCACCCCGCGCCGGATCGAGTCGATCCAGGCCGAACAGGAGTAGGGGACGACGATCCCGGTCGTCCCGAGGACGGAGAGGCCGCCCAGGATGCCGAGCCGGGGGTTCCAGGTGGACCGGGCGATCTCCTCGCCGTGGTCGACGGAGATCTCCACCACGACGTCCCCGCTGCCGCCGAACTCCGCCGCGACCTCGGCGACCGCGTCCCGGATCATCTGCCGGGGCACCGGGTTGATGGCCGGCTCGCCGACCGGGAGCGGCAGCCCGGCCCTGGTCACCGTGCCCACCCCCGGCCCGGCCCGGAACACCACGCCGGCGCCCGGCCGCCCCGCCCGCACGGTGGAGCGGACCAGCGCCCCGTGGGTCACGTCCGGGTCGTCCCCGGCGTCCTTCACCACCCCGGCCATCGCCCACCGGCCGCCCGCCCCGGCGGAGAGCTCCTCCGCCGCCAGTGCGAACCCCGGCCGCTGGCCCTTCGGCAGCGTGATCACCACCGGGTCCGGGAAGGCCCCGGTCAGCAGCGCCCGGTACGCGGCCTTGGTCGCCGCCGTGGCACAGGCCCCGGTCGTCCACCCGTGCCGCAGCCCGCTGCTCCTCAGCTGCCCGGCCCGCCCGCCGACCTCGCCCATGCCCCGCACCCGTCTCCCTGTCGTTCCTCGTCGGTCGGGACATCATGCTCCACCGCCGGCACGCCGGTCCCGCAGTGGGGTCCGGGGTCCGCAAGCGGGATTGTGTACACCTGGCACACTTCGTACACTCGGGGCATGAGCGAGCAGCCTGTGCAGACCGTATCGATTCGCGAGGCCCGCGAGCACCTCGCCGACGTCGTCGACCGCGCGGAGCGGGACGAGCCGACCGTCATCACGCGGCGTGGACGGGAGGTCGCCGCCGTCGTCCCGATAGAGCTGCTGCGTGAGTACCGGCAGTGGGAGGAGCGCGAACTGATGCGCCTCATCGAGGAGCGCCGCGACGAGCCCACCTACTCGCTGGACGAGGTCATGGCCGAGACCCTGGCCAGGCCGGAGTGAAGTACAGCACGCGCTTCACCGAGTCGGCCCGCGGCGAGCTGCGCAAGCTGCCCCGGGCGACGGCGGTCCTGGTCCTGCGCAAGCTCGCCGAGCTCGAACAGGACCCCTACGGCTTCCACACCACCGCATTGGTGGGATCGCCCGACCATCGCCGTCTGCGGGTGGGCGACCACAGGGTGATCTACACCGTCGACGGCGGGCTGCTGCTCGTCCTGGTGGTCCGGGTCGGCCACCGTTCCGAGGTCTACCGCGGCTGACGGACGCCCTACCGGACGGGGCGCCGCTCCGGCGTCCGTCCACCATCCCGCCACCATCCCGCCACCGCCCCGGGCCCGGGGCGGTGGCGGCGGTGCTCAGGCCTCCGGGTAGCGGCGCGGGGTCCAGGTGACCTCGGAGCCGGGGGACCGGGTGACGTGCCGGGTCTGCGAGGAGCCGACCAGGAGGATGGTCCGCATGTCGACCTCGGACGGGTCGAGGTCGCCGAGGCGCACCGTGCGGACGCGCTCGGTCGGGCCGCCGACGTCACGGGCCATCACCACCGGGGTGCCGGGGTCCCGGTACTCCAGGAGCAGGTCGCGGGCGCGGCCGACCTGGGTGGTGCGGGACTGCGAGCCCGGGTTGTAGAGGGCGAGCACGAGGTCGGCCGCGGCGGCGGCGCGCAGCCGCTGCGCGACGACGTCCCAGGGCTTGAGGCGGTCGGAGAGGGAGACCACCGCGTAGTCGTGGCCGAGCGGGGCGCCGGCCCGGGAGGCGGCGGCGTGCGCGGCGGTCATGCCGGGGACGATCCGGACCGGCACCTCGCGGTAGGCCTCCTCGCAGGCGACCTCCAGGACGGCGGTGGCCATCGCGAAGACGCCCGGGTCGCCGGAGGAGACGACCGCGACCCGGTGGCCGCGGCGGGCCAGGTCGAGGGCGAACTCGGCGCGCTCGGACTCCACCTTGTTGTCGGAGCCGTGCCGCACCTGGCCCGGCCTGACCGGCACCCGGTCCAGGTAGGTGGTGTAGCCGACCAGGTCGGTGGCGGCGGCCAGGGCGCCGCGCGCCTCCGGGGTGAGCCAGAGCGGACCGGCCGGGCCGGTGCCGATCACGGTCACGCTGCCGGTACCGCTGTCGGTGTCGGTGTCGGTGTCGGTGCTTCCGTCGGTACCGCCCGGGGCGGGCGGCGCGGACTCCAGCGGGGCGACCTTGCTGGGGAGCACGGCCACCGAGAAGTACGGGACGGTCCCGGCGTCGACCGAGGCCAGCGGCGCGGTCCGCTCGCCCTCCATGAAGGCGCGCTCGACGTACTGGGCGTCGTCGAGCCGGCCGGCCCGCTCCAGGGCGCGGCGGACGGCCGGGAAGGTCCGGCCGAGCTTCATGACGACGGCGGAGTCGGCCGCGGCGAGCCGCGCGGTCAGCTCCTCCTCGGGGAGCGTGCCCGGGATGACGGTGAGCGTCTCGTCGGCCTCGGTGAGCGGCATGCCGAGCCGGGCGGCGGCGGCGCTGACCGAGGTCACGCCCGGCACCACCTCGGTCGGGTAGCGGTCCGCGAGGCGCTTGTGCATGTGCTGGTAGGAGCCGTAGAAGAACGGGTCCCCCTCGGCCAGCACCACGACGTCGCGGCCGGCGTCCAGGTGGGCGGCCAGCCGGGCGGCGGCCTCCTCGTAGAAGTCGTCCAGCGCGCCCCGGTAGCCGCCGGGGTGGTCGGTGGTCTCCACGGTGAGCGGGTAGACCAGCTTCTCCTCGATCTGCCCGCCGGTCAGGTACCGCTCGGCGATGGACCGGGCGATCGAACGGCCGTGCCGCGCGCTGTGGTACGCCACCACGTCGGCCTTGCCGATGAGTTCGGCGGCGCGGACGGTGACCAGCGACGGGTCGCCGGGGCCGAGACCGACCCCGTAGAGCCGGCCGGTCGCCCCCTCCGCGGGGGCCGGGTCGTTCCGGTGGTTCGTCACTCTTCCTCGCTCGCAATCGCGTTGATCGCGGCGGCCGCGATCGCACTGCCGCCGCGCCGGCCGCGCACCACCAGGTGCTCCAGTCCGGCGGGGTGGGCGGCCAGGGCCTCCTTGGACTCGGCCGCGCCGATGAATCCGACCGGCACGCCGATCACCGCGGCCGGGTGCGGGGCGCCGGCCTCGATCATCTCCAGCAGGCGGAAGAGCGAGGTCGGCGCGTTGCCGACGGCGACCACGGCGCCCTCCAGGCGCGGCAGCCACAGCTCCATCGCGGCGGCGCTGCGGGTGTTGCCCATCGCCCGCGCCAGCTCGGGAACCGACGGGTCGGTGAGGGTGCAGACCACCTCGTTGTCGGCGGGCAGCCGCTTGCGGGTGACGCCGCTGGCGACCATGTTGACGTCGCACAGGATCGGCGCGCCGGCCCGCAGCGCGGCGCGGGCGGAGGCGACCACGCCGGACGAGTACACCAGGTCCTCGACCAGGTCGACCATGCCGCAGGCGTGGATCATCCGCACCGCGACCTGGGAGACGTCCGCGGGCAGTGCGGCCAGGTCGGCCTCGGCCCGGATGGTGGCAAAGGACTGGCGGTAGATGGACGCGCCGTCCTTCTCGTACTCGATCACTTGGTGGTCCTCCTGGCCGCGGCGACCGCCGCTGCCGTCTCCTCGTTCGTCACACCGACGGCCGGACCGGCGGACGCCGACCCGTTCGTCGGCCCGTTCTTCGGCACGTTCGTCGACCCGTTCCTCGGCTCGTTCGTCGGCCCGTTCTCCGGCCCGTTCGTGGTCACCCGGTAGCCCCGGCCGGTGGCGAGCACGTCCACCCAGCGCCCGGCCGGGTGTCCGCAGCGCCGCTCACAGCCCGACCAGTGCACCGGGAGGCGCTCCACGGGCACCGCGCCCGGCGCCACCGCGGCGGCGTCGGCGTCGGCGTCGAGTGCCCGGGCCGCGTCCGCCCGCACGTCGGCGAGCGACTTGGCGCAGCCCGGCAGCCCGGTGCAGGCGGTGGCCCGGTCCCAGGGCGAGCCGGGCTCGGTACGGTACCCGGCCGCCGCGAGCACGGGCAGCCGGTCGGCCGGCGCGTCCGGCAGGACGGCGCCGCGCCACGGGGTCAGCCGCAGCTCCCCCTCGGCCGCCCCGGCCAGCACGCGCCACTGCGCGGCGGTGGCCCGGCCGAACCGGAGCCCGACGGAGAGTCCGCCGGGCAGCGCGCCGAGCGGCACCGGCTCGCCGGGGAGGTCGGGCAGCGGGGCGTCCCCGGGCGGCAGCAGGCCGGGGACCTCGCGCAGGTGCCAGGCCCTGGTCCCGGTCGCGCGCAGGGCCTCCAGGAAGGAGCGGGCGGCGTCCAGCGCCGCGTCGACCGCGCCGTCGGCGGGGACGACGCGTGCGGTGGCCGCCCGGCCGAGGCGCAGCAGGGCGGTGCCGCCACCGCCTGCGATCAATGTCACATCGGCGTCCAGCGCGGCGACGTCGCCGCGGCCGTCGTCCAGGACGAACAGGAACTTGCCGGAGAGGCCGGTCGCCCAGGGGCTCGCGCAGAGCCGCGCGTCCAGCTCACGCGCCCAGGCCCGGACGTCGGCGCCGGGGCCGTCCCCGGCGGGACGGCCGTCTGCCGGGCGCCCGTCTGCGGAACGGCCTTCCACCGGTGCACCGTTGGCGGTGCGGCCGCGGGTGGGGCGGCCGCCGGCGGGACCGGGCGAGGCGACGATGTTGCGGACCCGCTCGTGGGTGTCCGAGGGCAGCAGGCCGGCGGCCCGCAGCCGGTCGCCGAGTTCGCCGCCGCAGCCCGGGGCCAGGCCGCGCAACTGGACGTTGCCCCGCGAGGTGGTCTCCAGCGAGCCGTCGCCGAGCACCTCCGCGGCGTCGGCGAGCGCCAGCGCCTGACGGACCGTCAGCAGCCCGCCCGGCAGGCGGACCCGGGCGAGGGCGCCGTCATCGGCGGTGTGCAGACGAAGCGCCCCCGGACAGGCGTCCGCACGCCCCCGGTCGGGCGCGGCGGCGCCCGGCGTGGTGGCGTCGGGTGTCGGTGGCATGGCGGCGAGCATACCGATGATCCGATCGGATGCCGCCGTACCGAAGGTCACACCGCGGCACCGGGCAGGGTGCCGGACAGCACCCTGCCGAAGGGCACTCCCCCAGGTCAGCCACACCCCGTACGATGCTGGGCGGGCGGTCCCCGCAGACCGCCCGCACGCCAGCGACGGCGCAGGGGAGGAAACCGGTGCGAGCCCGGTGCGGTCCCGCCACTGTGACCACGGCTCACCGGAACACCGGGGAGCCGCGGGAGCCAGGAACTCCTGCCGTCCTCCACCGGCCCGGGGCGCGGACCCCGAGGAAGGCTCGAAAAGCCATGCGCCGCCGCATGCCCGCCCCCGCGGTCCCGTCCTCCGTGACGCGACCGCCCTCCCCCCTTGCCCCGCACGGGCAGGAGGGGTCCACCGGGCGCTCGGATCCGCCGTTGACGCCCGCCCTCCTCGCCCGGCACCGGGCAGGAAGGGCCACCGCTCCGGCGTGCCCGCCTTCACCAGCCGTCTGTCACCCGTCACTTTCAACGCCGGCGCGCCCTTCGGCTCGGGGCGCTTCCGAGGCCGGGAGGGCCTTCGCATGATTCTGCTGCTGTCGACGTCCGACACCGACCTGCTCAGTGCCCGCGCCGCCGAGGGGCCGGTCAGCTACCGGCTCGGCAACCCGGCCCGGCTCACCCCCGAGGACCTGCCCGCCCTGCTGGACGGCACCGACCTGGTCGTGGTCCGCCTGCTCGGCGGACGCCGCGCCTGGCAGGAGGGCCTGGACGCGCTGCTGGCCGGCCCGCGCCCCGTCATCGTCCTGACCGGCGAGCAGGCACCCGACGCCCAGCTGATGGAGCTGTCCACCGTCCCCGCCGGCATCGCCGCCGAGGCCCACGCCTACCTGGCGCACGGCGGCGCGGCCAACCTCGCCGAGCTGGCCGCCTTCCTCTCCGACACCGTGCTGCTCACCGGCCACGGCTTCGCCCCGCCCGCCTCGGCCCCCGCCTGGGGCCCGCTGGAGCGCACCGCCCGCACCGACGGCGGCCCGACCGTCGCCGTGCTGTACTACCGCGCCCACCACATGAGCGGGAACACCGCCTTCGTCGAGACGCTCTGCCGGGCGATCGAGGACCAGGGCGCGCAGGCCCGGGCGTACTACTGCGCCTCGCTGCGCGGCGCCGAGGCCGACCTGCTGGCCGCCCTCGGCGAGGCCGACGCCATCGTCACCACCGTGCTGGCCGCCGGCGGCACCCGGCCGGCCGACGCCCAGGCCGGCGGCGACGAGGAGGCCTGGGACGCCGGCGCGCTCGCCGCCCTCGACCGCCCGATCCTCCAGGCGCTCTGCCTGACCTGGTCGCGCGCCCAGTGGGAGGCCAGCGACGACGGCCTCTCGCCGCTGGACACCGCCACCCAGATCGCCGTGCCCGAGTTCGACGGCCGCCTGATCACCGTCCCGTTCTCCTTCAAGGAGCTGGACGAGGACGGCCTCACCGTCTACGCCGCCGACGCCGAGCGCTCCGCCCGGGTCGCGGGCGTCGCCGTCGCCCACGCCCGGCTGCGGCACATCCCGGCCGCCGAGCGCCGGCTCGCGCTCGTCCTCTCCGCCTACCCGACCAAGCACGCCCGGGTCGGCAACGCCGTCGGCCTCGACACCCCGGCCAGCGCGGTGCGGCTGCTGACCGCGCTGCGCGCGGAGGGCATGGACCTGGGCACCGACCTGCCGGGCCTGGACGACGCACCGGCGGGCGGGCCGGCCGGCGAGGAGCAGCACGAGGGCGACGCCCTCATCCACGCGCTGATCGCCGCCGGCGGCTACGACCAGGACTGGCTCACCGAGGACCAGCTGGCCCGCAACCCCGTCCGCATCCCCGCCGCCGACTACCGCCGCTGGTACGCCACCCTGCCCGAGGGCCTGCGCACCCGGGTCGAGGAGCACTGGGGCCCGGCCCCCGGCGAGCTGTACGTCGACCGCTCGCAGAACCCGGACGGCGACATCGTGCTCGCCGCGATCCGCTCCGGGAACCTGCTCGTCCTCATCCAGCCGCCGCGCGGCTTCGGCGAGAACCCGGTCGCGATCTACCACGACCCGGACCTCCCGCCGTCCCACCACTACCTGGCCGCGTACCGCTGGATCGCCGCCGAGCAGGCGGACGGCGGCTTCGGCGCCCACGCGGTGGTCCACCTCGGCAAGCACGGCAACCTGGAGTGGCTCCCCGGCAAGACCGCGGCGCTCTCCGCCGAGTGCGGCCCCGACGCCGTCCTCGGCGACCTGCCGCTGGTCTACCCCTTCCTGGTCAACGACCCGGGCGAGGGCACCCAGGCCAAGCGCCGCGCCCACGCCACCCTGGTCGACCACCTCGTCCCGCCGATGGCCCGGGCCGACTCCTACGGCGACATCGCGCGCCTGGAGCAGCTCCTCGACGAGCACTCCAACATCGCCGCGATGGACCCGGCCAAGCTGCCCGCGATCCGCGCCCAGATCTGGACGCTGATCCAGGCCGCCAAGCTCGACCACGACCTCGGCCTCGACGAGCGCCCCGAGGACGACGGCTTCGACGACTTCCTGCTGCACGTCGACGGCTGGCTCTGCGAGATCAAGGACGCCCAGATCCGCGACGGCCTGCACGTCCTCGGCCAGGCGCCGGCCGGCACCGACCGGGTCAACATCGTGCTCGCCATCCTGCGCGCCCGGCAGATCTGGGGCGGCGTCAGCGCCCTGCCCGGCCTGCGCGAGGCGCTCGGCCTGGACGAGGCCGCGCTCAGCCTCGGAGCGACCGACGCCGCCGAGGCCCGGGCCCGCGAGCTGGTCGAGGCGATGGAGGCCGAGGACTGGGCTCCGGAGGCCGTCGAGAAGGTCACCGCCGGACTCCCGGACGAGAACCGCGCGGCGGTCCGCGAGGTGCTGGACTTCGCCGCCGCCCAGGTGGTCCCGCGCCTGGCCGCCACCACCGACGAGCTGGACGCCGTGCTGCACGCGCTGCGCGGCGGCTTCGTCCCGGCCGGACCGTCCGGCTCGCCGCTGCGCGGGCTGGTCAACGTGCTGCCGACCGGCCGCAACTTCTACTCCGTCGACCCGAAGGCCGTGCCCAGCAAGCTCGCCTGGGAGACCGGGCAGGCGCTCGCCGCCTCCCTGGTCGAGCGCTACCAGGCCGACAACGACGGCGCCTGCCCGCCGTCGGTCGGGCTCTCGCTCTGGGGGACCAGTGCGATGCGCACCGCCGGCGACGACATCGCCGAGGCCTTCGCGCTGCTCGGCGTCCGCCCGGTCTGGGACGACGCCTCGCGCCGGGTCACCGGTCTGGAGCCGATCACGCTGGAGGAGCTGGGCCGTCCGCGCATCGACGTCACGCTGCGCATCTCCGGCTTCTTCCGGGACGCCTTCCCGCACGTCGTCGCGCTGCTGGACGACGCCGTCCGGCTGGCGGCCGCCCAGGAGGAGGCGGACGCGGACAACTTCGTCCGCGCGCACGTCCAGGCCGACCTCGCCGTCCACGGCGACGAGCGCAAGGCCACCGTCCGCGTCTTCGGCTCCCGCCCCGGCACGTACGGCGCGGGCCTGCTGCAGCTGATCGACAGCCGCGACTGGCGCACCGACGCCGACCTCGCCGAGGTGTACACGGTCTGGGGCGGCTACGCCTACGGGCGGGGCCTGGACGGGCGGCCGGCCCGCGAGGAGATGGAGACCGCGTACAAGCGGATCACCGTCGCCGCGAAGAACACCGACACCCGCGAGCACGACATCGCCGACTCGGACGACTACTTCCAGTACCACGGCGGCATGGTGGCCACCGTGCGGGCCCTCACCGGCAAGGCGCCGACCGCCTACATCGGCGACTCGACCCGGCCCGAGACGGTCCGCACCCGCACCCTCACCGAGGAGGCGGCCCGGGTCTTCCGCGCCCGGGTGGTCAACCCGCGCTGGATCGAGGCGATGCGCCGGCACGGCTACAAGGGCGCCTTCGAGATGGCGGCCACCGTCGACTACCTGTTCGGGTACGACGCCACGACCGGCGTGGTCGCGGACTGGATGTACGAGAAGCTCACCCAGGAGTACGTGCTCGACCCGGTGAACCGGGAGTTCCTGACCGGCGCCAACCCGTGGGCGCTGCACGGCATCAGCGAGCGCCTGCTGGAGGCGGCCAGCCGCGGGCTCTGGGAGAAGCCGGACCCGGAGCTGATCGAGCAGCTGCAGGCGGCGTTCCTGGAGACCGAGGGCGACCTGGAGGGCGACGAGGGCTGACGCCCGGTACGGGTCGGCCACCCCCGCGACACCACCCCGCCGACGCCACCCCGCCGACGCCTGCGCGCCGCCCGCGAACTCCCGCGGGCGGCGCGCGGCGTCCCGGTGGGGGGCTCCTGGTGAGGTCCTCCTGGTGGGGGCTCCCGGTGGGGAGGTGATGAGGGGCGGGGCGGTTCTGGGCGCGGGCCGGGGCGGGGCCGTGCGGGCTGCTCGCATCACGATTGGCCCCATTGGCCCGTTCGAGTGATCACGGGGCTGGTGACCGGGCCCCGCCAAGCGGACAATACGGGGCATGTCGCGACGCTCCCAGCTCACCGGCCCCGCCGGTCCCACGGCTGTCGCCGTTCCCGGTCGCCCCGGCCGGTCCGCCGGGTACCGGCCCCGGCTGGCGGCCCTCGCCGCCGGGGCGGTGCCGGTGTTCGCCTTCCCGGCCCCCGGACTGGCGGCGCTGGCCTGGGTCGCACTCGTCCCCGGCCTGCTGCTGATGCAGCGCGCGCCGGGGCTGCGCGAGGCGGCCGTGCGCGGGTGGTGGTTCGGCGCCGGCTTCATCCTCACCGGCATGTACTGGCTGCTGCCGTCCATCGGCCCCGGACTGCCGGTGCTCGCCGTGGTGTTCGGCGTGCTCCAGGCCGGGGTCGGCATGGCGGTGTGGCTGCTGCTGCGCCCGCCGCCGACCGCCCGTCGGGCGCTGCTCGCGCTGGTGGTCGTCCCCGCGGTCTGGCTCACCACCGAGTACGCGCGGTCCTGGCCCGCCCTCGGCGGACCCTGGGCGCTGCTCGGCGCCACCCAGTGGCAGCACCCGGCCGTCCTCGCGCTGGCCTCGGTCGGCGGGATCTGGCTGGTCAGTGCGGCCGTGGTGGCGGTCAACACCGGGGTGCTGATCGCCCTCACCGCCGCCGAGCGGCGCCCCAGGGCCGTGGCAGCCCTCGCCGCGGCCGGCGTGCTGGCCGCCGGACCGCTGTTGTTCGCGCTGCGGCCCGCGCCCGAACCGGCGGGCGGGGCCGGCGCGTCCCCCGGGACGGACGGGGCGGCCGGGACCGTCACCCTCGCCCTGGTCCAGCCCGGCATCGTCGACGAGCCGCAGGCCCGGTTCGAGGCGAGCCTGCGGGCCACCCGGACGCTGGACGGGCGGCCCGTCGACCTGGTGGTCTGGGGCGAGTCCAGCACCACCGCCGATCTCGACCGGGACGGGGCGACGCTCGACCGGCTGCGCGAGCTGGCCGCCGCCACCGGCGCCCAGGTCCTGGCCGGCGAGGACGCGCGCAAGGCGGACGGGCGGATCTCCAAGGACGCGGTCCTGGTCTCCCCGGGCGGGATCGTCGACCGGTACCGCAAGATCCGGCTGGTGCCGTTCGGCGAGTACATCCCGCTGCGGCCGGTGCTCGGCTGGGTGGCCGGAGTGAGCCGCGCGGCCGGCGAGAACCGGGCGCCCGGCAGCGGCTTCCACCTCCTGCCCACCGTCGACCGGGGCGGCGGCGCGCTCCCGGTCGGGGCGCTGATCTGCTTCGAGTCGGCGTTCCCCGACCTCTCCCGGACCGCCGCACGGCAGGGCGCGCGGGTGCTGGTCTACCAGTCCTCGACCTCGACCTTCCAGCGCACCTGGGCGCCGGAGCAGCACGTGTCACTGGCCGCGATCCGGGCCGCCGAGACCGGTCGGCCGACCGTCCAGGCCTCGCTCACCGGCGTGTCCGCCGCCTTCGACGCGCAGGGGCGCGAGCTGGCCCGGCTGGGCACGGACGGGACGGGCGTGCTGGTCGTCCGGCTGCCGCTGACCGCTCCGTCCGCGCTCACCTGGTACGACCGGCTCGGGGACGTGGTGCCGTTGGGCGCGCTGCTGGTGACCGCGGGATCGGCGGCCGCCGCCTGGCGCGGACGCCGCACGGGCCGGCCGCCGCACGGACCGGCGGCAGGCGTGCGGAGGCCGCCGGCGGCGGGCGGTCAGCCCTCGGAGCCCGCCAGGTAGATGCCGAAGGCCGCACCCTGCGGGTCGCGCAGGACGGCGATCCGCGGGCCGTCCGGCACCGAGGTCGGCGCCATCAGCACGTCGGCGCCGAGGTTGCCGGCCCGGAAGGCCGTCACGTCCACGTCGGCGACCGCGAAGTAGGGCAGCCAGTGCGGCGGCACCTGCGGCGGGAATTCCTCGCCCATCGCCAGCATGCCGCCGAAGTCCTCGCCGGCCAGGCCCCACTGGGTGTACTGCTCGGACGGGGCGACCGTCCAGCCGAACACGGCCGGGTAGAACGCCACGGCACCGTCCGGGTCCCTGGTGAGCAGCTCCACCCAGCCGAGCGCGCCGGGCGCGTTCAGCACCTCGGCCCCGACCAGCCGGCCCGCCTGCCAGAGCCCGAACACCGCGCCGGACGGATCGGCGGCGATCGCGAACCGGCCGAAGTCGAGCGCCGCCGTCGGCTGCACGATGACGCTGCCGCCCGCCTCCGCGATCCGCGCGGCGGACGCGTCGGCGTCGGCCACCATGAAGGAGACGGACCAGGCGGTGGGCTGCCCCTCCCCGTACAGGGGGGAGACGGAGGCGGCGATCGCGTCGTCCAGCCGCATGAAGGTGTAGCCGCCGGCCTCGGGGCGCTCGTCGGCCTCGGGCCGCCAGCCGAACAGCTCGCCGTAGAACCGCTGGGCCGCGGCCGGTTCGGCGCTGCCGTGCTCGACCCAGCACGGGCCGCCGACCGCCACTTCGTCGATCTTCATCGGTGTTCCTCGGGGGTCGGGGGGGTGGGGGCGTCAGGGGGTGGGGGCGTCGGGAGGTGGGGCCGTCGGGAGGGCCCGGGCGTCGTCGATGGTGCCGCCGGTCGTGCAGCCGAGCGGTGTCCGCGGCCGCCGCTCAGGCGACTTCGAGGACCGACTTGCCGCGGGCGTGTCCGGATTCGACCAGGGCGAGCGCCTCGGCGGCGTGCGCCAGCGGGTAGCGGGCGCTGATCCGCGGGTCGAGTTCGCCGGCGGCCACCAGCCCGGCCAGCGCGGCGAGCGTCTCCGGCGTGCTGGAGCGGGTGATGTACCGGCCGCCGAGCTCGGCCGCGGTGGCCGGGTCGGAGGTGGCGACCAGCCGGGACCGGTCCGCCAGCGTGGTGGCGGCCGCCCGCGCGTCGTCGCCGCCGACCAGGTCGAGGATGCCGTCGACCCCGTCCGGCGCCACCGCCCGGATCCGCTCCGCGACCCCGCCGCCGTACCGGACCTGGACCGCGCCCAGCGACTCCACGAAGCTGCGGTTGGCGTCGCTCGCCGTGCCGATGACGCGGATGCCCCGGCTGCGGGCGATCTGCGCGGCCACGCTGCCCACGCCCCCGGAGACGCCGAGGATCAGCAGCGTCTGCCCGGCGCCCACCCCGACGTCCCGGACGCCGTCGTCGGCCGTCGCCGCGGCCACCGGCAGGGTGGCCGCCTGGTCGAAGCCGACCTCCGCCGGCTTGAGCGCGCTCATCGCGGCGAGCAGCAGCGTCTGTTCCGCGAACGCTCCCGCGGCGGCGAGCCCGAACACCTCGTCGCCCGGCGTGAACCCGGTCACCTCCGGCCCGACCCGCTCCACCACGCCCGCCGCCTCCTGGCCCATGACGGCCGGCAGCTCCCGGTCCCGGCCGAGCAGGCCGCGGCGGATCTTCCAGTCCACGGGGTTCACCCCGGCCGCCCGCACCGTGATCGCCAGTTGCCCGGGCCCGGGCTCCAGCACGGGCCGGTCCAGGAACTCCTGCTTCTCCGGCCCGCCGTAGTCGACGAACCCGAACGCCTTGGCCATCCTCGATCCACTCCTCGCTCGGTGGCCCCCGCCCCCCGTGCTGCTCCCCCGCCCAGCATGCGGGCGGGGGCGGCGGGCGGGCGGGCGTTGCTGGGCCGAACGGGCGGCCGGCCCGAAGCGGGGCCGCTCCGGGCGGGACGGCTCCCGGTCAGCGGACGGGGCGGACGGCGGGGCGGCGGACGGCCCGCAGACTCCCCGCTCCGCCGCCCGCCCGCCGCCACCCCGTCAGCGCCTCGCGCGGACCACCGGGACCCACACCTCCGCCCGGGCCGTCCCCGCCTCCGTGAGGAAGCGGGTGTGGAGGATCTCGGGGCCCGGCCGGGACTCGTACGGGTTGGACGGGAACCACTGGGTGTAGACGTCCCGCCACATCTCCTGCAGCGCCTGCGGGAACGTCCCGGTGTTGGCGAAGACGGCCCAGGTGCCGGCCGGCACCTCCCGCACGTCCAGGCCGTCCGGCACCACGGCGTCCGCACCGGCCACCACCGCGTGGTAGTAGTCGAGTTCGACGCCCTCCTCCCGGCTCTCCGAGAAGAACTCGGTGACCGAGACGATGCCCTCCGGGTCCTGCTCCGAGAGGGCGGCGATCCGGTCGATGCCCTCCTGGCCGATCCCCCGGATGAACGCGGCGATGGCCGGGTTGACCCCCTCGTGGACCAACGGCACGCGGGCCCTCCTCCCGACGACCCGGAACGCCGGCCTCTCCACGATGCGGTACTCCATGCTGCTGCTCCCTTCGACGACGAGTCGGAAGGACATCCGGGGCTGCGAGGTGAGCACCGCACCGCCGCGCCGCGCCTCGCCCGGGCCCACCCCGTGCATCGCACGGAACGCCCGGGCGAACGCCTCGCCGGAGGTGTAGCCGTACCGGACCGCGACGTCGAGCAGCGTCCGTTCGCCGGAGAGCACTTCGGCCCCGGCGAGGGTGAGCCGCCGGCGCCGCAGGTACTCCGACAGCGGCATCCCGGCCAGCGCCGAGAACAGCCGCCGGAAGTGGTACTCCGACGTCGTCGCGATCCGCGCCAGTTCGGCCGCGTCGACCGTCCCGACGAGGTGCTCCTCGATGTGCTCCATGGCCTGGTTCAGCCGTTCCAGCATCACTGCCCCGTCCTTCCCTCACTGCTCCTCACCGTAGGCAGCGGGCCCCCGGCCGGACCCGACATCCTGTGCCCGGCCTGGTCGGGTGCCCCGGGGCCCGCGCCGCGGTCCGGGAGGCACCGGTGGGCAGCGCGCGCACGGCACGGACGGCATGCACGGCACGGACGGCACGGACGGCACGGACGGCACGGACGGCACGGACGGCACGGACGGCACGGACGGCACGGACGGCGCCCATCGCGTGGACGCGGGCCGTCCGGCGGGCGCGCGAACCGCCCGGAGCGCGGGCACGCCGAGCGCGCACCCGCCCGCCCGCCACCTTCCCTCCGGCCGTGAGAGACGACCGGAGGGGTGCGGGACGCACGGGTGCGCGCTCGGCGACGCCTCAGATCAGGCCCTGCGCCAGCATCGCGTCCGCCACCAGCTCGAAGCCGGCGATGTTGGCGCCCAGCACGTAGTCGCCGGGGCGGCCGTACTTCTCCGCGGTGGTGTGGCAGGCGTCGTGGATGTTCCGCATGATGCCGGCCAGCTGCTCCTCCGTGCGCGCGAAGGACCACGAGTCGCGGGAGGCGTTCTGCTGCATCTCCAGCGCGCTGGTGGCGACCCCGCCCGCGTTGGCGGCCTTGCCCGGGCCGAAGGCGACCCCGGCCTCCTGGAAGACCCGCACGGCCTCGGGCGTGGTCGGCATGTTGGCGCCCTCGGCGACCGCCCGCACGCCGTTGCGGACCAGCGCCCGCGCGTCCTCCTCGGTGAGCTCGTTCTGCGTCGCGCACGGCAGCGCCACGTCGACCGGCACGCTCCACACGCCGGTGCCCTCCACGTACCGCACGTGGCTGCCCCGCAGCTCCGCGTACTCGGTGAGCCGGCCGCGGCGGACCTCCTTGACCTCCTTGAGCAGCGCGAGGTCGATACCCTTCTCGTCCACCACGTAGCCGGCCGAGTCGGAGACCGTGACCACCGTGGCCCCGAGCTGCTGGGCCTTCTCGACCGCGTACACGGCGACGTTCCCGGACCCGGAGACCGCGACCCGCAGGCCGTCCAGCTCCTCGCCCCGGGCGCGCAGCATCTCGGCGGTGAACAGGACGCACCCGTAGCCGGTCGCCTCCGTCCGCGCCTGCGAGCCGCCCCAGCCGATGCCCTTGCCGGTCAGCACGCCGGACTCGTAGCGGTTGGTGATCCGCTTGTACTGGCCGAAGAGGTAGCCGATCTCCCGGCCGCCGACGCCGATGTCACCGGCGGGGACGTCGGTGTGCTCGCCGAGGTGGCGGTACAGCTCGGTCATGAAGGACTGGCAGAAGCGCATGACCTCCGCGTCCGACCGCCCCTTCGGGTCGAAGTCGGAGCCGCCCTTGCCGCCGCCTATCCCGAGGCCGGTGAGCGCGTTCTTGAAGATCTGCTCGAACCCGAGGAACTTGACGATCCCGAGGTTCACGGAGGGGTGGAACCGCAGCCCGCCCTTGTACGGGCCGAGCGCGCTGTTGAACTCCACCCGGAACCCGCGGTTGACGTGGATCCGCCCCTGGTCGTCCGTCCACGGCACCCGGAACATCAGCTGCCGCTCCGGCTCCGCGATCCGCTCGACGATCCGGGCGTCGACCAGCTCCGGCCGCTTCAGCAGCACGGGGCCGAGCGTCTCCACGACCTCGTGCACGGCCTGGTGGAACTCGGGCTCGCCCGGATTGCGGCGCAGCACCTCGGCGTAGAGCGACTCGATGACAGGGTTCCCGGCGTCGTGGGACGCCGAGGAGAACGGGGTGGCCGGCATCTTGTGAGGACCTTCCGTGGTCTGGTCGACCGTGGTCGACGGGCAGGGTGTCCCCGTCCCGGGGAACACCGGCGGTCCCCCTCGCCATTGAGGGCGTCACGGTGCGACTCGCACCCGTGCGGCAGCTCGGACCGCTTGCGCGGGGTCAGTCTCCCACTGTCGAACCGCTTTGTCCGCCGCCTTCCGCATTCTGGGCGCAAAGTCGGAACGGTCCCGGCGCCCGCCCGCCGGACACGGACCATTCGCCCACGGCCCTCCCGCTCCGCGGGGGCGGGGAGCGGCGAACCATTGCCGACGAACTTCTCCCGCCGGGTCCGCCGGGGATCTCCGCGGCACGCCGGATTTCCGGCCCCGCCGAGCGGTTCCGTCCGGCACCGCGGCGGTCCGCGAATTCCCCGGAACCGTCGAATTCCCTTCGGCACGGAAGCGGGAATCCACACGCACGCCCCGCATCACCGGAGGTCCGCCGCGTCGCACGGCCCCGATCCCCGGGCGACGGACGGGGACCGGGGCCGATGTGCCGCGTCCGGACCGGCGCGCCGGAGTCCCGGCCGGCCGAATGCGGTGCGACCACCGGGATACCGTTCGGGAGCACCGGATCCGATACGGACTTGCACGTCCGGATTCACCCGCCCGCCCTTCGTCCGCACGGGAAGTCCGAACGGCCGCGGCGCATTCCGGGAATCCATTTCGGGGGCGGGTCGGGAACCGGTTCCCCCGGGCATGGCGCCGTCGTTCCCGGGGGAACCGCTCCGAGTCACCCGGCGGGCCCGTCCGCGGTCACAGCACGCCACGGCCCACCACGGCCCACCACGGAGGGAACAGGCCCGGCGCGGACGGTGTTGCGAGGCTGCGTCCCCGCGCGCCGGAGCACGCGGGCGCTCGGAACCCAGTTGTTCAAATTGGAACTACCTAGTACGGTCGGGACCCGATCACCCCTTCCGTCCCCGGAGGCCCTTCCATGCCGCAGCACCTCCCGCCGCAGACCGGTGCCGCCACCGTGCGGTCCCGCGTCCGGATCCCGCTCACCTTCCCGGACGGCTACCGGGCCGACGCGGAGGTGTTCACCTTCCACGGGCTGGCGGACGGGGCGGAACACCTCGCACTCGCCCTCGGCGAGGTACCGGAGGGCGGCACCCCGCTGGTCCGGCTGCACTCGGAGTGCCTGACCGGGGACGTGTTCGGCTCCGACCGCTGCGACTGCGGCCCGCAGCTGCGCGAGTCGGTGGAACTGATCAGCGGGGCCGGCGGATACCTGCTCTACCTGCGCCAGGAGGGCCGGGGCATCGGCCTGTACAACAAGCTCGACGCGTACGCCCTGCAGGACTCCGGGCTGGACACCTACGACGCCAACACCGCGCTCGGCCTTCCGGAGGACGCCCGCGACTACACCGCCGCCGCACAGATGCTGGGCGCGCTCGGCGTCACCGGCGTCGAACTGCTGAGCAACAACCCCGACAAGGCGGCCCAGCTGACCGGCCTGGGCATCACGGTCCACGACCGGGTACCCACCGGCGTCCACCTCTCCGCCTCCAACGTCCACTACCTGCGCGCCAAGGTGGAGCGGACGGGGCACTCGATCGAGCTCCCCCGCCTGGTCGGCTGAGCCCCGGGGGCGGCTCCGGGCCGGCGTCGCCGGAACCCGGCCGCCGACAACGCACCACGGGCCGCGGATCCGCGTGGCCGACCCGTCGTCCGGCACGGGAGTGCCGTGGCGGGGCGGCTGCCGGTCAGGCCGGCGGGACGGGGCGGCCCTTCGGCTCCTCGACGATGCGGCGGGCGATCTCGGCGGGCCGGACCGGGCGGCCGAAGTGCCAGCCCTGCGCCCAGTCGCAGCCGATCCGGCGCAGCCGCTCGGCGTCCTTCCTGGTCTCCACGCCCTCCGCGGTCACGGTCAGCCCGAGGGCGTGCGCCATCGAGACCAGGCCGCTGACGATCCGCCAGCCCGTCGACTCGTCCTTCGCCGGGTCGTGCAGGTCGCCGACGAAGGACCCGGCGATCTTCAGCCCGGAGACGGGCAGGTCGCGCAGGTAGGCGAGGTTGGACCAGCCGGTGCCGAAGTCGTCCACGGCGAGCGAGACGCCCAGGCCGACCAGCCCGTGCAGGGTGCGCAGCGCCTCGTCCTCCGGGCCGACCACGGTGGACTCGGTGATCTCCAGCTGGAGCCGGGCGGGGTCCAGGCCGGTGGTGTCGAGGATCCGGCCGAGATCGGTGACCAGGGCGGCGCTGCGGGCCTGGCGGACCGCCAGGTTGACGTTGAGCTGGGGAGCGGCGTCGCCGAACCGCTTGATCCACTCCGCGGCCTGGCCGCAGGCCTGTTCCAGCACCCAGCGGCCGAGCGGCATGATCAGCCCGGTCTCCTCGGCGGTGGTGACGAACTCGTCCGGGCCGAGCACGCCGAGCTGGGGGTGGCGCCAGCGGACGAGCGCCTCGACGGCGGCCAGCCGGCCGTCGGCGAGCGCGTACAGCGGCTGGTAGTCGATGAAGAACTCGCCCCGGTCGAGGGCGGCGGGCATCCGCACCGAGACCGCGTACCGGGAGACGGCGCGGGCGTTCTCCTTGGGGTCGAAGAGCGTCCAGCGGCCCCGGCCGGCCTCCTTGGCACGGTAGAGGGTCAGGTCGGCGGCGCGGACGGCGGCGCCGGGGGTGGTGGTGGAGACCCGCCGCTCCAGCACGCCGACGCTGGCGCCGACGGCCAGCTTGTGGTCGCCGATCAGCACCGGCCCGGCGAGCGCCTTGAGCACGGTCTTGGCGGCGGCGACCGCCTCCTGCTCGCCCCGGCTGTTCTCCAGCAGGACGACGAACTCGTCCCCGCCGAGCCGCGCGACCAGGTGGCCGAGCGGGCTGAGGGCGGCCTTCAGCCGGGCGGCGACGGCGGCGAGCAGCTGGTCCCCGGTGTCGTGGCCGAGGCTGTCGTTGACCACCTTGAAACCGTCGAGGTCGACGTAGCAGAGGCCGAAGCGGGCGCCCGGGTCCGGGTCCTCGAAGAGCTTCTCCAGCCGCTCGAAGAAGGCGGCGCGGTTGGGCAGGCCGGTCAGCGGGTCGTGGGTGGCCTGGTGGCGCAGCGTCTCCTGGAGCCGGTAGCGGTCGGTGACGTCCTCCAGCATCGCCACCTGGTACTGCGGGACGCCGTCGTCGTCGCGGATCAGCGAGACGGTCAGGTGGGTCCAGACCACCTCGCCGTCCTGCCGGTAGTACGGCTTGTCGAACTGGAAGTACTCGCGCTTGCCGCTGATCAGGTCCTCGTAGGCCTCCCAGACGCCGGGGGCGTCCTCGGGGTGCACGAGGTCGCCGACCCGGCGGCCGGTCATGTCCTCGGGGCCGGCGCCGAACAGTTCCTGGAGCGCCTTGTTGACGGCCAGGATGTTGCCGTCGGTGTCGCCGATGCCGATGCCGATCGCGGCGCTCTCGAACAGCGCCCGGAACCGGGCCTCGGAGGCCCGCAGCGCCCGCTCGGCCTCCTTGCGCGCCACGTCGGCGGCCGTGCGGATGGCCTCCTGCTCGCGGAGCGTGCGCTCGCGCAGGGCGGCGGCCCAGCCGGCCGCGAACGCGCCGCTGAGGGCGGGCCCGCGACCGTCGGGGGCCGGCTGCTGCTGGAGCAGTTCCACCGCCCTGGCGAGCACCACCGGGTCGGTGAAGTGCGCCTCGACCAGGTGGGCGCCGGCCTCAGCGGCCAGCTGAGGCTGGAACGGGTGCTCCAACTGGGCACGGTGGAGAAGCCCGGCGGTCCGGGAGACGAGCCGGCCGACCAGGCCGGGGTGGACCGCCGTGCCGTGGTCACCGGAGAGCAGCCGCGCCCAGTCCGCGTGGAACCGTTCGGCGCTGCTGCTCGGCTCCGGCGCTTCGATCACGGGCGGAACCCCACGCCCGCCACCCCGGTCATCCGCTCGGGGTTGCGGCCGACCGCCTCCGGCTGCTCGGGGCGCCACTGCGGCAGGTAGACCACGCCCGGCTCGACGAGGTCGAAGCCGGCGAACATGGCGGTGATCTGCTCGTGGGTGCGCATGGTGAGCGGAGTGGGCGTCATCTTGTACAGCCGCTGGTGGTCCTCGGCCTGGTCGGGGCGGCCCTCCAGGGAGGCGTGGGAGAGGACGAGGGCGCTGCCCGGCGGGAGGGCGTCGCGGATCACCTCGATCAGCTTCCACGGGTCGTCCTGGTCCTCGACGAAGTGCATGACCGCGACCAGCAGCACGGCCACCGGTTCGCCGGCCGCCAGCAGCTCGGTCACCTCGGGACGGGACATCAGGTCGTCGACGTCCCGGACGTCGGCCTGGACGGCCGAGCAGCCCTCGTCGCCCTCCAGCAGGAGCCGGCTGTGCGCGACGGCGACCGGGTCGCGGTCCACGTAGACGACCTGGGACTCGGGGCGGATGGCGCGGGCGATCTCGTGGACCGCGCCGAAGGTGGGGATGCCGGAGCCGATGTCCAGGAAGCGGGAGATGCCGCGTTCGGCGGTGAACTGGACGGCGCGGCGCAGGAAGGCGCGGTTGGAGCGCATGATCTGCGGCAGCTCGGGCCAGAGGGCGATCGCCTTGCGGGCCATCTCCCGGTCCACCTCGAAGTTGTGCGAGCCTCCGAGGTAGTAGTCGTAGACCCGCGCGGCGTTCGGTTTGTCCAGGTCCGTACCCTCCGGTACCCAGTTCGGTCGCCGCATCCTCGGGACTCCTTCGATTCGTCTTCCGGTGGACCGGCCGCCTGAAGGGGCGGCTGTGACTGATGAGACTACAAGCACAAAAGATCCTCCTCCGCACGCCGAATGCGTGCAAGCGGAGTCCCACCGTCCTCCCGGTGGAATCCCACCCTCCCCCCGAGGACCCCGGTGGCGCCACCGGGGCGCGGAGCAGCCGCACCGAACGCCCTGGTGGCGGGCTCGCGGCGGCGGACGCCCGGCCTCCGGACACCGGGGCGACGGAGGTCACGGACTGTCACGACATCACGGAGCGTCACAACCGCGGGTTCCGGAAGGGCCCGTACGCACGCCGCGGCCGCGGGGCCGTCGGGGCGCGGGGCCGTCGGGGTGCAGGGCCGTCGGGGTGCAGGGCCGTCGGGGTGCGCGGGGCGCCAGGGGCGCGGCGGACACCGGGTGCACCGGAGCCGCACCGGTCCGTGGGCCGTCCGGACTAGAGTGCGGGCGTGGATCCCAACCACTACCGGTTCCGCGGGGTGTGGCGGCTGGCCGCCCCGCCGGACGCCGCGTACGCGGCCCTGGAGCACGTGGCGGGCTACCCGCGCTGGTGGCCCGACATCCGCGACGTCCGGCAGACCGGTCCGGACACCGGCGAGGTGCTGGTCCGCGCGCTGCTCCCCTACCGGCTGGTGATCCGGCTCGCGACGATGCGGCGGGACCGGGCCGCCGGTGTGCTGGAGGCGGCCATGGACGGGGACCTCGTCGGCTGGTCGCGCTGGACGGTCACCGCGGACGGTGACGGGGGCTGCCGCGTGCTCTTCGAGGAGGACGCCCGCCCGGCCGCTCCGCTGCTGCGCCGCCTCGCCCTCCCCGCGCGCCCGCTGTTCCGGGCCAACCACGCCGTGATGATGCACCGGGGCCGGCGCGGACTGGCGGCCCACCTCGCGGCGCGGCCGGCGGACGGGCACCGGCCGGCCGACGGACACTGACCGGCCGACGGGCACCGGTCGGCCGACGGGCACCGGACCGGCACCGCCCACGGTCCGCCACCGACCGCCCACCGACCGCCACCGGCGGCCCGCACACGGCCACCTGCGGTGCCCGCGGAGGGCGGGCGGCACCACCGCCGGAAGAGCCGATTCACCCGGCCGTACCCATCCTGACCTGCGGCGAATCCTCTTAACCAGATGTTTGCGAAGCGCCGCCGCATGGTCCGTAGCAGACTGGGCAGGGTAGACCGGGCCGCAATCGTGATCCCGAGGATGGTGAGTCCGGTGATACCCGTTCGACCGACCAGCCCGCCCGACCGGCAGAGCGCCGGCCCGCCCGCCGCCGGACCTCCCCGGAGCACCCAGGCCCACCCGGCCGGCCGGCCCGCCACCGTGACCCCGCTGACCGAGTCCGAGGCGCGCCGCCACATGGCCGGCGTCTGCTTCAAGATCGGACCGCCCCGCCTGGTCGGCGTCGAGCTTGAGTGGTTCGTCCACGACGACCGATGTCCGACCCAACCCGTACCCCCGGAACGGCTGCACGCCGCACTGGACGCACTGCCGCTCGGCGGCCCCGACGGGACCTCGCTCCCGTCCGGTTCCCGCCTCACCCTCGAACCCGGCGGTCAGGTAGAGCTCAGCTCCCCGCCCGCCGACGGCCTCACCGCCTGCGTCGCCGACACCCGGCGCGACCTCGCCGCCCTGCGGGCCGCCTTCGCGGCACAGGGCCTGCGGCTCACCGGCACCGGCACCGACCCCCTGGCACGACCCCGGCAGATGGTGCTGGACCACCCGCGCTACCTGGCGATGGAACGATTCTTCAATTCGGCCGGCCCGTGGGGCCGCATCATGATGACCGGCACCGCCTCCCTCCAGGTCTGCCTGGACTCCGGCGCGGAGACCGGTCCGCACGGGCTGGACCGGCGCTGGCTCCTCGCCCACCGCCTCGGCCCGGTCCTGGTCGCCGCCTTCGCCAACTCGCCGCTGCTGGACGGCAGGCCGACCGGCCACCGGTCCACCCGGCAGACCGTCTGGTCCCGGATGGACCCCAGCCGCACCCTCGCCCCCTCGCCGGACCACGGCGACCCGCGCGAGGCCTGGACCCGCTACGTGCTGGACGCCGAGGTGCTCTGCGTCCGCCGCCGGGACGGCCTGCCGTGGACCGCGCCGGCCGGGCTGACCTTCGCCGACTGGCTGCGCGGCCGCGGCGAGCGCCCGCCCACCCTGGCCGACCTCGACTACCACCGCACCACGCTCTTCCCGCCGGTCCGCCCGCACGGCTACCTGGAACTGCGGATGATCGACGCCCAGCCGGGCGACGGCTGGATCGTCCCCGCCGCCCTGGCCACCGCCCTCCTGGACGACCCGCTCGCCGCCGACGCCGCGCTCGCCGCGCTGGAGCCGCTGGAGTGCCCCGACGGTCCGCGCCCGCCGCGCAGCGACGTCTGGCGCCGCGCCGCCACCCTCGCGGTGTCCGATCCGGAGCTGCGCCGCGCCACCCTGACCTGCTTCGCCGCCGCCGACGCCGCGCTGGGCCGGATGCCCGGCGCCGAGCGGCTGCGCGCCACCGTCGCCGAGTTCGCCGAGCGCTACCCGGCGCGCGGCCGCTGCCCGGCCGACGACCAGCTGGACGCCCTGCGCTCCGGCACCCTACGCACTCCCCCGGAGGGGGCCGCACCATGATCGACGACTCCCGCGACGCGCACGCCGCACGCTCCGCACGCGACACCCGCCCGGCCGGCGCACCCGCCCCGGGCACGGGGACGCAGCCGGGCCCGCCGGTCCGGGAAGCCCGCACCCCGGACACCCGCACCCTGCACACCCCGGACGCCCTGCACACCCCGGACGCCCGGCCGCTGGACACCCTGCCGCCGGAGGTCCTGCGCGAGACGATCGCCGCCGAACTGCTCGCCGCCCGCGCCCGCACCGCCGCACTGACCGACTGCGTCGACGACCCCGACCTCACCGCCCAGCACTCCCCCCTGATGTCCCCGCTGGTCTGGGACCTCGCCCACATCGGGAACCAGGAGGAGCTCTGGCTGCTGCGCAACATCGGCGGCCGGGAGCCGATGCACCCCGAGATCGACCCGCTCTACGACGCCTTCGAGCACCCGCGCGCCGAGCGGCCCAGCCTGCCGCTGCTGCCGCCCGGGGAGGCCCGCGCGTACGCGCACGACGTCCGCGGCCGGGTGCTCGACCTGCTCGCCGCCAGCCCGCTGGAGGGCGCCCCGCTGCTGGACTCCGGGTTCGCCTTCGGCATGATCGCCCAGCACGAACAGCAGCACGACGAGACGATGCTGATCACCCACCAGCTCCGCAGGGGCGAGCCGGTGCTGGCCGCTCCCCCGCCGCCGCCCGCCCCGGCGGACGCGGCCGCGCTGCCCGCCGACGTGCTGATCCCGGCCGGCCCGTTCACCATGGGCACCGACACCGAGCCGTGGGCGCTGGACAACGAGCGCCCCTCCCACCGGGTCGACCTGCCCGCCTTCCGGCTGGACACCACCCCGGTCACCAACGGCGCCTACCTGCGGTTCCTGGCCGACGGCGGCTACGACGAGCCGCGCTGGTGGACGTCCGAGGGCTGGGCGCACCGCCGGCAGGCCGGCCTGACCGCCCCGCTGTTCTGGCGGCAGGACGGCGGCCAGTGGCTGCGGCGGCGGTTCGGCGTGCTGGAGCCCGTCCCGCTCGACGAGCCGGTGCTGCACGTCAGCTGGTACGAGGCGGACGCCTACGCCCGGTGGGCCGGGCGGCGGCTGCCGACCGAGGCCGAGTGGGAGAAGGCCGCGCGGCACGACCCGGCCACCGGCCGCTCGCGCCGGTTCCCCTGGGGCGACGCGTCACCGGCCCCGCAGCACGCCAACCTGGGCCAGCGCCACCTGCGCCCGGCCCCGGCGGGCAGCTACCCGGAGGGACAATCCGCCTACGGGGTACGGCAGTTGATGGGCGACGTGTGGGAGTGGACGGCCAGCGACCTCCGCCCGTACCCGGGGTTCCGCGCCTGGCCGTACCGGGAGTACTCGGAGGTCTTCTTCGGGCCGGAGTACAAGGTGCTGCGCGGCGGCTGCTTCGCGGTGGCGCCGGTCGCCTGCCGCGGCACCTTCCGCAACTGGGACTACCCGGTCCGGCGCCAGATCTTCGCCGGGTTCCGCACCGCGACCGACGCGGCGGCCGGCTGATGTGCCGCCACCTCGCCTACCTGGGCGAGCCGGTCGCGCCCCGGGAGCTGCTGGTGGAGCCGCCGTTCGGGCTCTACCGGCAGTCCTGGGCGCCGCGCGCACAGCAGTACGGCACGGTCAACGCGGACGGCTTCGGCCTCGGCTGGTACGCCGACGGCGACGAGGTCCCGGCCCGCTACCGGCGGGCCGGGCCGGTCTGGGCGGACGCCTCCTTCGCCGACCTCGCCCGGGTCCTGCGCACCCGGGCGCTGCTGGCGGCCGTCCGCTCGGCCACCGAGGGCTGCGCCGCCGGCGAGGAGGCGGCCGCGCCGTTCGCCGCCGGGCGCTGGCTGTTCAGCCACAACGGCGCGGTGGCCGGCTGGCCGGAGCGGCTGGGGCCGGTCGCCGCGCTGCTGCCGCCCGCCGAGCTGCTGGGGCTGGCGGCACGCACCGACTCGGCGCTGCTCTGGGCGCTGGCGCTGCACCGGCTGCGCGCGGGCGCCGGCCTGGGCGAGGCGCTGACCGGCACCGTCGCGGACGTGGCCGCGCACACGGACGGGCGGCTCAACCTGCTGCTCACCGACGGCCGGGCGATCGCCGCGACCGCCTGGGGCGACACCCTGCACCACCGGACGGTTCCCGGACTCGGCGTGCTGGTGGCCTCCGAACCGTCCGACGACCACCCGGACTGGACGGCCGTCCCGGACCGGTCGCTGCTGCTGGCCGGGCCGGACGGGGTCACCGTCAAGCCGCTCTGAGACCGGCCGGGTCCGCCGCCACCCCAGGCGGGCCCCTTCGACGTCGCCTTCCTTTCTTCACTTCCTGAACAGAGGATCCATCTGCCATGAGCACCTTCGATCTCACCCGACTGCTGCCCGCCGACCACTTCAGCACCGCCCTGCGGTACGACGTGCAGCACGGCCTGACCTCCGAGCCGAAGTCGCTGCCGCCCAAGTGGTTCTACGACGCCCGGGGCAGTGAGCTGTTCGAGGAGATCACCCGGCTGCCCGAGTACTACCCGACCCGCGCCGAGCGGGCCATCCTGACCGCCCGGGCGGGCGAGATCGCCGCCGCCACCCGGGCCCGCACCCTGGTCGAGCTGGGCTCGGGCTCCTCCGAGAAGACCAGGCTGCTGCTGGACGCGCTGCGCGACCTGGGCACGCTGGACGCGTACGTGCCGGTCGACGTGAGCGAGAGCGCGCTCACCGCGGCCGGCGGGGCGCTCGCCACCGAGTACCCGGGCCTGACCGTGCACGGCGTACTCGCCGACTTCACCGCCCGGCTCGACCTGCCGCCGGGCGGCCCGCGCCTGGTCGCCTTCCTCGGCGGCACCCTCGGCAACCTGCTGCCGGCCGAGCGCGCCGCCTTCCTGCGCGGGCTGCGCTCGGCCCTGGACCCGGGCGACTCGCTGCTGCTCGGCACCGACCTGGTCAAGGACCCGGCGGTGCTGGTCGCCGCCTACGACGACGCGGCCGGGGTGACCGCGGAGTTCAACCGGAACGTGCTGAACGTCCTCAACCGGGAGCTGTCCGCCGACTTCGACTCGGAGGCCTTCGAGCACGTGGCGCTCTGGGACGCGGAGCGGGAGTGGATCGAGATGCGGCTGCGGTCGCTACGGGCGCAGACCGTGAAGATCCCGGAGCTGGACCTGCCGGTCCACTTCGACGAGGGCGAGGAGCTGCGCACCGAGGTGTCGGCCAAGTTCCGCCGCGAGCGGGTGGCCGAGGAGCTCGCGGCGGCGGGCCTGCGGCTCGCCGAGTGGTGGACCGACGACCAGGGCCGGTTCGGGCTCTCGCTGGCCCGGCCCGCCTGACCCCGGGGGCGGGCGCGACCCCGGGGGGGGCGGGCGCCCGGCCGTGACATGGGCGCCCGCCCGCGTCCCGGGACCGGGGCCCGACCCGGGCCCGACCCGGGCGCGAGGCCCGGGCCGAGAGCGGGACTTATTTGATTGTTCACCTTACTAATCGGCCAAGGGACTTGAAGGGCATCCCATGTACAACACTTGAACATTGAGGGGTTACGATCTCGGCTACCAAGCTCAGCGTTGAGTACCAGGAGTCAAGATCGTGAGCGTCACCCAGCAGCCTGCGGGGCCCTCGGCGGCCGAGACCGGCCCGTCGTCCGGCCGGCTCGGCTTCGTCGTCTTCATCACCGCCGCCGCGGCCCTCGGCGGCTTCCTGTTCGGCTACGACAGCTCCGTGATCAACGGAGCCGTCTCCGGGATCCAGGAGAAGTTCGGCGTCGGGGACGGCGTGACCGGGCTGATCGTCTCCTCCGCGCTGCTGGGCTCGGCGGTCGGCGCCGCGCTGGCCGGCCGGTTCGCCGACCGGTACGGCCGGATCACCGTGATGAAGGCGGGGGCGCTGCTCTTCGCGGTCAGCGCGATCGGCTCGATGCTGCCGTTCTCCGCCTGGGACCTCGCCTTCTGGCGGGTCCTCGGCGGGGCGGCCATCGGCATCGCCTCGGTGATCGCCCCGACCTACATCGCCGAGGTGGCGCCGACGAAGTACCGCGGCCGGCTGGCCTCGTTCCAGCAGGCGGCGATCGTCCTCGGCATCGCCATCTCCCAGCTGGTCAACTGGGTGCTGGCGGACGCCGCCGGCGGCGACACCCGCGGACACCTGCTCGGCCTGGAGGCCTGGCAGTGGATGCTCGGGATCTGCGTCGTGCCGGCCGCGGTCTACTTCGTGCTCTCCTCGACCATCCCCGAGTCCCCGCGCTTCCTGATCTCGGCCGGCCGCCTGGACGAGGCCCGCGCGGTGCTCGCCGACGTCGAGGGCCGGGACTCCGACACCGACGCCCGGATCGCCGAGATCCAGGGGCTCATCGACTCCGACCACCGCCCGCGCTTCGGCGACCTGCTCGGCGGACGCTTCGGCCTGCTCCCGATCGTCTGGGTCGGCATCGGCCTCTCGGTCTTCCAGCAGCTCGTCGGCATCAACGTGATCTTCTACTACTCGTCGATCCTCTGGCAGTCGGTCGGCATCGAGCAGTCCAACTCGCTGCTGATCAGCTTCATCGGATCGGTCATCAACATCCTCGGCACCGTGGTGGCGATCCTGCTGGTCGACCGGATCGGCCGCAAGCCGCTGGCGCTGATCGGCTCGGCGGGCATGGCCGTCGCACTGGGGGCCTGCGCCTGGGCGTTCTCCTCCGCCACCGGCACAGGCGACGACGTCACGCTGCCCGACCTCCAGGGCACCGTCGCGCTGATCGCCGCCAACGCCTTCGTGCTGTTCTTCGCGCTCTCCTGGGGCGTGGTGGTCTGGGTGATGCTCGGCGAGATGTTCCCCAACCGGATCCGCGCCGCCGCGCTCTCGGTGGCCGCCTCCGCGCAGTGGATCGCCAACTGGGCGATCACCGTCTCGTTCCCGGCGCTCTCGCGCTGGAACCTCTCCGCGACCTACCTCGCCTACGCGGTCTTCGCCGCGCTGTCCGTCGTCTTCGTGGCGAGGTTCATGAAGGAGACCAAGGGCGTCCGCCTGGAGGACATGGGCTGAGCCCCCGCCCCGGGACGGCCCGGCCCGGACGGCGTCCGCCCAGGCCTTCGGCCCCCGCACCCTAGCGCGAAGAGCGCGGGCGCGGGGGCCGAATCGTTCACTCCCTGCGGCGGCCCGGACACCTCCGGTATCCCTGGGCGGCAGGAGGGATGTCCTTGATCTTCGACCGGCTTCGCACCCGCAGCGCCCGCAGGCCCGCCGCCGCACCCGGCGGGAGCTGCCCGTACTCGCACGCCCACGTCCACGGCCACCTGGTGCCGGAGGAGCCGACCGCCCCGGGGCTCCCTCCGGCGGCGTCCGGCGAGAGCCCCGGCACCGCCGACGGCTCCGAGGGCTCCGACGGCTCCGACCGGGCCGCGGAGCCTGCCGGTGCCCACCCGGTCGACCCCGCCGCCGGCCCCCCGGCCGACCCCGCGGCGGCCGACCGGTTCACCGACCCCCGGCAGGCCGCCGACTTCATCCGGCAGTTCCACCGCGAGCAGCCCGCCGCCGGGGACCAGGAGCAGCGGATCCGCGCCGTCCTCGACGAGATCGACCGGACCGGCACCTACGAGCACACCCCCGCCGAGCTGGCCCACGGCGCCCGGCTCGCCTGGCGCAACGCGGCCCGCTGCATCGGGCGGCTGTACTGGCGCAGTCTCGTGGTGCGCGACCTGCGGCACCTGAGCTCCGCGGACGACATCGCCGCCGAGTCCTTCGAGCACCTGCGCACCGCCGCCAACGGCGGCCGGATCCGCCCCGTGGTCTCGGTGTTCGCCCCCGACCGGCCCGGCCGGCCGGCGGCCCGCATCGTCAACCAGCAGCTCGTCCGCTACGCCGGCCACCCGGCGCCGGACGGCGGGTGGACCGGCGACCCGGCGGGTGCACAGCTCGCCGCCCGGGCCCGGGACCTCGGCTGGAAGTGCGGCGAGGAGCGCTTCGAGGTGCTGCCGCTGCTGGTCCAGGAGCGGCCCGGCGAACGGCCCGAGTGGTACGAACTGCCGGACGACACCACGCTGGAGGTCGAACTCGTCCACCCCGACCACCCGTGGTTCGCCGCCCTCGGCCTGCGCTGGTACGCCGTCCCGGCGATCAGCGACATGACGCTGGAGATCGGCGGCGTCCGCTACCCCACCGCGCCGTTCAACGGCTGGTACATGGGCACCGAGATCGGCGCCCGCAACCTCGCCGACGCCGACCGGTACGACATGCTGGCGACCGTCGCCGGACGGCTGGGCCTCGACACCTCCAGCGACCGCACGCTCTGGCGGGACCGCGCGCTGGTCGAGCTCAACGTCGCGGTGCTGCACTCCTTCCAGGAGGCCGGGGTCACCATCGCCGACCACCACACCGAGTCGGAGCGGTTCCTCAAGCACATCGCGCAGGAGCGGCGGCTGGGCCGGCCCACCCCCGCCGACTGGAGCTGGATCGTGCCGCCGGTCTCGGGCGGGCTGACCCCCGTCTACCACCGGTACTACGACCCGGTGGACCCTTCGCTCCGGCCCGCGTTCGTGGCCCGCGAGCCCTGGTGACCCGGGGCTGCGGGCGCAGCGGGGGTGGCGGGCGCAGCGGGCGCAGCGGGCGCAGCGGGGGTGGCGGGCGCAGCGGGGGCGGACGGGGCACCGGGGCCGGACGGGGCGCCCTGGCCTCGCTCGTAGCGCAGGGCCAGCCCGTCGAGGAGCGCCTCCAGCCCGGTCTCGAAGGCCCCCTCGTCGACCGCCGCCCGGTGCTCGGCCAGCCGGTGGGCGTCGCCGAGGTGGGGGTAGTCGGCGGCGTCGTAGAGCCCGGCGTCCTCAGGGAAGCCGGCCGCGAAGGAGGCCAGCGCCGAACCGGTGACGAAGTACCGCATCAGCGCGCCGATCCGGGTGGCCTGCCCGCGCGGCCAGCCCGCCTCGACCAGGCAGCCGAAGACGGCGTCGGCCAGCCGCAGCGCGTTCGGGCGGCGGCCCGGGCCCTGGGCGAGCACCGGGACGATGTTGGGGTGGGCGGCCAGCGCGGCGCGGTAGGACCGGGCCCACTCCCGCAGCGCCTCCGGCCAGGGCGCCCCGGCGGTGAACATCGACAGGTCGACCTCGCCGATGACCCCGTCCACCACCGCGTCCAGCAGGTCGTCCTTGGTGGCGAAGTGGTTGTAGAGGGAAGGCCCGCTCACGGACAGCTCGGTGGCCAGGCGGCGGGTGGAGAGGGCGGCCAGCCCCTCCTCGTCGACCAGCCGCAGGGCGGCGGCGACGATGCGCTCGCGGCTGAGCAGGGGGGTGCGCGGGCGTGCCATCGGCGCGGTTCCTCCGGTCGGGTGGGCGTGGGGACCGATTCTGGCAGGCGCCCCTTCCCTGCGCGGCCGGTCGGGGCTACAGTCCCTCGTAAAACTTGCAGCGCTAGTTTATCGGGGTGGCCATGGACCTGGAGCTCACCGAGGAGCAGACCGCCGTCCGCGACCTCGCGGCCTCCTTCACCGACCGCGAGATCGTCCCGCACGCCGCCGCGTGGGACCGCGCCGAATCCGTCGACCGCGCGATCATCGGCAGACTCGGCGAGCTCGGCTTCCTCGGCCTGACCATCCCCGAGGAGTACGGCGGCAGCGGCGGCGACCACCTCGCCTACTGCCTGGTCCTGGAGGAGCTCGGCCGGGGCGACTCGGCCGTCCGCGGCATCGTCTCGGTCTCGCTCGGCCTGGTCGCCAAGTCGGTGAACTCCTACGGGACCGAGGAGCAGAAGCGGCACTGGCTGCCCCGGCTCACCTCCGGCGAGGCGCTCGGCTGCTTCGCGCTCACCGAACCCGGCACCGGCTCGGACGCCGCCAACCTCACCACCCGCGCCGTGCGCGACGGCGACGAGTGGCTGATCAGCGGCGCCAAGATGTTCATCACCAACGGGACCTGGGCCGACGTCGCCCTCGTCTTCGCCCGCACCGGCGGCGACGACCCCGACCAGCGGGGCCACCGCGGCGTCACCGCCTTCCTCGTCCCCACCGACCTGCCGGGCTTCACCCGCACCGAGATCCACGGCAAGCTCGGCCTGCGCGGCCAGGCCACCGCGGAGCTGGCCTTCGACGCCGTCCGGGTGCCCGACAGCGCCCGGCTCGGCGAGACCGGCAAGGGCTTCACCGTCGCCATGGCCGCCCTCGCCAAGGGCCGCATGTCGGTCGCCGCCGGCTGCGTCGGCATCGCCCGGGCCTGCCTGGACGCCGCCGTCCGGTACGCGGGCGAGCGCGAGCAGTTCGGCGCGCCGATCGCCTCCCACCAGCTCGTCCAACAGCTGCTCGCCGGCATCGCGGTGGACGTCGAGGCCGCGCGGCTGCTCACCTGGAAGGTCGCCGACCACATCGAACGCGGCCTGCCGTTCGCCACCGAGTCCTCCGTCGCCAAGCTCTTCGCCGGCGAGGCCGCCGTGCGGGCCGCGAACAACGCGCTCCAGGTCTTCGGCGGCTACGGGTACATCGACGAGTACCCCGTCGGCAAGTACCTGCGGGACGCCCGGGTGATGACCCTCTACGAGGGCACCAGCCAGATCCACCAGCTGCTGATCGGCCGCGCGCTCACCGGCGTCAACGCCTTCTGACCGCCCGCCCGGCCCCCTCCCCTCCCCTCCCACTCGCCCCTCCTCGCCCCCTCCCTCCCGACAAGGAGCCCGACGTCGTGCGTCCTGTCTACTTCGCCGCCGCCCGCCGCACACCCATCGGCCGGCTGCGCGGAGCCCTCGCCACGGTCCGCCCGGACGACCTCTCGGCCACCGTGCTGCGCACCCTGCTCGCCGACCTGCCCGCCCTCGACCCCGCCCGGATCGACGACGTCTACTGGGGCGCCGCCAACCAGGCCGGCGAGGACAACCGCAACGCCGCCCGGATGGCCGTGCTGCTCGCCGGCCTGCCCGACAGCGTCCCCGGCGCCACCGTCAACCGGCTCTGCGCCTCCGGCCTGGAGGCGGTCACCATGGGCGCCCGGGCGATCGGCTCCGGCGAGGCGGACGTGGTGCTGGCCGGCGGGTGCGAGTCGATGACCCGCGCCCCGTTCATCCTCCCCCGCCCCGACGAGGCGCTCCCGCACCGGATCGAGACCCACGACACCCGGCTCGGCTGGCGGCTCACCAACCCCCGGATGCCCGAGCTGCACGGCGTGCTCTCGATGGGCGAGACCGCCGAGGAGGTCGCCACCCGCTACGGCATCGGCCGCGAGCGCCAGGACGCCTTCGCGCTCCGCAGCCACCAGCGGGCCGCCGCCGCCCGCAAGGACGGGCACTTCGACGCCGAGCTGATCCCGGTGGAGCGGCCGGACGGGGTGACGGTCGACGCGGACGAGTCGATCCGCGAGGACACCAGCCTGGAGAAGCTCGCCCGGCTCAAGCCCGCCTTCCGCCCGGACGGCACGGTGACGGCCGGCAACGCCTCGCCGATGAACGACGGCGCGGCCGGGCTCGTGCTGGTCAGCGAGGAGGCGCTGCACGAGTACGGTCTCCGGCCGCTCGGCCGGTACGTGGCCGGGGCCTCGGCCGGTGTGCACCCGGACGTGATGGGGATCGGCCCGGTGCCGGCCACCCGCAAGGCGCTCGCCCGGGCCGGCTGGTCGCTCGGCGAGGTCGAGGAGGCCGAGCTGAACGAGGCCTTCGCGGCCCAGGTCCTGGCCTCCGTCGACGAGCTGGGCATCGACCCGGAGCTGGTCAACCCGACCGGCGGCGCCATCGCCCTGGGCCACCCGCTCGGCGGCTCCGGCGCCCGCATCCTCACCACCCTGCTGCACCGCATGCGCCGCACGGGCGCCCGCCGCGGGCTGGCGACCATGTGCGTGGGTGTCGGCCAGGGGACCGCGGTCCTGGTGGAGTCGGCCTGACGGGCGCAGCCCGGCGAACGGCGGACAACGAATGACGCACGACGCACGATGACGACGCTCATCGCGCGACGCATGACGCATGACGGCTGACGCATGACGGCTGACGGACGGGGGCCGACGGGCATCCGTCGGCCCCCGTCCGCCGCCCCCTCTTCCGAAGAGCCACCGAAGGAGCTGCTGTGACTCGTTTTGCAGGCAAGGTCGCCGTCGTCACCGGCGCGGCCCAGGGCATCGGCGCGGCCACCGCGCGGCGACTGGCCGAGGAGGGCGCGGCGGTGGCCGTGGTCGACCTCGACGCCGGGCGGGCGGCCGGGACGGTCGAGGAGATCACCGCCAAGGGCGGCACCGCCCGGGCCTACGGCTGCGACGTGGCCGACTACGACGCCGTGGAGGCGGTCTTCGCCCAGGTGGTGCAGGACCTCGGCGGTCTGCACGTCCTGGTCAACAACGCCGGGATCACCCGGGACAACCTCTTCTTCAAGATGCCCAGGGCCGACTGGGACGCGGTGCTGACGGTCAACCTGACCAGCGCCTACAACTGCTGCCACGTCGCCCAGAAGTACATGGTGGCGCAGAAGCACGGCAAGATCGTCTCGCTCAGCTCGCGCTCCGCCCTGGGCAACCGCGGCCAGGCCAACTACGCCGCCGCCAAGGCCGGCATCCAGGGCCTCACCGCGACGCTGGCGATCGAGCTGGGCCCGTTCGGCATCAACGTCAACGCGGTCGCCCCCGGCTACGTCGCGACCGCGATGACGGCCGCCACCGCCGAACGGGTCGGCGCGACGGCCGAGGACCACCAGACGGAGGTGGCCGCGCGGACGCCGCTCCGGCGGGTCGGGCAGCCGGAGGAGATCGCCTCGGTGGTCGCCTTCCTGGCGAGCGAGGACGCCTCCTACGTCAGCGGACAGACCCTGTACGTCAACGGCGGGGCGCGCTGACACGCCCGACGAAATCTGACGGTCGATCAGTTCACCGTCCCCGGTGAGGGGTTACCTTCACCTGGGCCGGTCTTGACCTTTTCCGGTGGCCGGAGACGACCATGCCGACAGTATGAAATGACTATGGCATGATCATGCGGCAGTCGATGGGATGGCCGGACCGACCCGACCGATCCCGGCCGGGCCCCGCGCCCCAAGGAGTCCCATGGGCCACCCCCTCGCCCTCCGCCGCGCCCTCGCCGTGCTCGCCGTCGGAGCCACCGTCCTCGCGGCCGGCACCGTCTCCGCCGTCTCCGTACCGGCCGCCGCCGACGCCCACCCCTCCACCGGCCTCACCGGCGTCCACGTCCGGCCCGCCTCGGCCGGCCACATCACCGCCGTCGGCCGGACCGCGCCGCTGCCCACCTCCCAGTGCGTCACCGAGATCGGCATCCGCTGCTACTCGCCGGTCCAGTACCGCGAGGCCTACCACCTGAACCCCCTCTACCAGGAGGGCGTCACCGGCAAGGGCCGCACCATCGTCATCGTCGACTCCTTCGGTTCGCCGACCATCCAGCACGACCTGGAGGTCTTCGACAAGCAGTGGGGCATCCCCGACACCCAGGTCGAGGTGGTCAAGTGGGGCGACGTCCCGCCCTTCGACCCCACCGACCCCGACCACACCGGGTGGGCCGGCGAGGCCACCCTCGACGTCGAGTACGCGCACGCCGTCGCGCCCGACGCCCACATCATCCTGGTCGAGACCGGGGTCGCCGAGACCGAGGGCACCACCGGCCTGCCCGAGATGATGGACGCCGAACGCGCCCTCATCCGGTCCGGCCGCGCCGACGTCATCTCGCAGAGCTTCGGCGCCACCGAGAACACCTTCCCCGGCTACGACAAGGGCGACTTCAGCTCGCTCACCGGTCTGCGCTACGCCTTCAAGGAGGCCGCCGCGCACGACGTCACCGTGCTCGCCTCCTCCGGCGACAACGGCGCCACCGACGCCCAGGAGAACGGCACCGACCTCTACCCCTACCGGGTCAACTCCTGGCCCTCCTCCGACCCGCTGGTCACCTCCGTCGGCGGCACGCAGCTCAGCCTCGACAACGCCGGCCGGCGGACCGCGCCCGACAAGGTCTGGCACGACGCGTACGGCGCGGGCGGTGGCGGGGTCTCCGGCGTCTTCGAACGGCCCTGGTACCAGGCCGGCGTCGCCCGGGTCACCGGCGACCACCGCGGCACGCCCGACATCAGCATGAGCGCCGCCGTCGACGGCGGCGCCTGGACCTACGAGTCCTACGACCCCGCCCGGGCCGGCTGGCACCTCACCGGCGGCACCAGCGAGGCGGCCCCGATCTTCTCCGGCGTGGTCGCCCTCGCCGACCAGCTCGCCGGCCACCGCCTCGGCCAGCTCAACTGGCGCCTCTACGGACTCGACCTGCTCCCGCGGCAGTGGAGCGGCCTGGTCGACGTGACCACCGGCGACAACTCCTGGGACACCGTCACCGGCTACCAGGCCGCCAAGGGCTACGACCTCGCCAGCGGTCTCGGCACCATCGACGGCGCGCGCTTCGTGCACGCCCTCGCCGGTCGCTGACTCCCGTCCGGCACACGGTCGCGGTGGACGGCTCCGCCGGTGCGGGCCGTCCACCGCGGCTTCACGGGACCTGTCGGCGGCTCACCGCGGACCCGACCGCCGCACCCGCCCGACCGCTGCCCCGCGGCGTGGCCGGCCGCTCATCCTCGACCGGCGACGGCTTCGACGAGCGGGGCGAACAGCAGCGCCCAGTTGCCGGGCAGGTTCTCCACCGCGGACGTGAGGTAGCCGCGGACGACCGTCGACTCGTCGGGCCGGGCGGCCGCTCCGTCCTCGCGGACCGCCCGCAGGCACGCGTCGACGCACTCGGCGACGTCGTCCTCGTCGAAGCCCAGACGTGCGCAGGCCTCCCGGGCCTCCGGCGGCAGGGCGGACGGGTCGTCCCCCTCGCCGGCCGCGTCCAGCAGGTAGAAGAGGTGGCTCCCCGGGCGCGGCAGCCCGGCGCGCAGGCCCGCCGTGGTGAACTCCCGGTCGGCGTCCTCCCGGACGAGTGCCGACTCCCGGACCGAGTCGGCGACGAGCTCCGCCCAGTAGGCCTCGTCGTGCCGGCCGTCCGACTGCCTCAGGTGCTCGGCCGCGAAGGCCGCCATCGCGGCCGGGTCACCGACGAGCGGTGAGACGATCAGGTCGCTCGTGTAGTCGAAACCGAAGTGGTAGCGCTGCCCGTCGAGTGTGAGCGACTCGATCCCGGCCACGTGGCCGACCCGTCCGGGCAGGGGGTGGATGCGCTCGGCTGATTGCTGTTCCATGCCGGAGACCGTAGCGGCGGCCACGGACAACGAGACCCCCGGGCGGGCGCCCCGGGCGGTCAGAGCTCCGGGAGTTCCTCGCCCAGGCGCGGCTCCCGGCGCTCGATCAGCCAGAACAGGTAGCCGCGCAGGTAGTCCTCCAGTCCGTCGTCCAGGTGGGCGGCGTACCGGCGGAGCGCCGCCGGCTCGTTCCGGTCGCCTCCGAGCTCCCCGGCGATCCAGGCGCGGACCGCGTCGCGGCCGGCCCACCACTCCCGCACCGCTTCCGGGGTCCAGTGCTCGTCGCCGTCCCAGGCGTAGCCGCCCGCCGGTTCGTCCTCGGCGATCCGCACCAGGCCCGCCAGCTCACGGGGGTTGACCGGCTGCCGGTGGACGAACCCGTGGTGCTCGTCGCCGGAGAGGACGTGCTCCGGCAGGCGGTGGGGGCCGTTCAGCCCGCCGTCGGTCTCCCCCGCGTAGAACGGGCCGGGCACGTTGAGCCGACTGCGCTCCTCCCAACGGCCGTTCCCCATCGTGGCGGTGAGGGCGCGGGCGGTGGGCAGCGGGTCCCAGTACGCCAACTGCGTCCAGTGGCCTTCGGTCGGGTGGCGCTGCAGCCGTTCGCGCAGGTCCGCGGCCGACCGTTCGAGCGTCCGGTTCCAGGTGCGGCCCATCGCGTCGAGCTCCCACGGTTCGAGATCGCCGCGGAAGCTCCGGGACTCGCGCCAGGTCCCCTCGTCGGCGAGCGGGACGCCCAGCCGCACGTGCCGGCCGGACCGGGAGAAGGCGACCTCCGCCTGCCCGGAGACGACGGTCGTCAGGAACTCCATGGCGAGGCACGAGGGGACCCAGTCGAAGACGTACCCGTCACAGACGATCCGGCTGTGGTCGCCGCCGTCCACCAGCATGACGATGAACGACCGCCCCGCCGCGTCCAGGTGGACGTCGACGAGCCGGGGCGACCGGCCCCCGTCGCCCGCCTCCACCTCCACCGCCTCCACCGACTCGAAGAGCCCCGAGGCCCCGGCCTCGGCGACGAACCCCGCCGCCTCCACCGTCGGCCAGGGCTCGCCCGACCGGCGGGCCCGCCGGTCGGACTCCCGCTCCTCCGCACGCCCGGTCCAGACCCGGGACAGCGCGGACAGCACACCCATCAGGCGTGGTCGGGCTGGGCGGCCGCCAGATGGGCGAGGTGGCGTTCGGCGGCGCGGAGCTTGCGGCCGTCGGGACCGGGGAGGTAGGCGCGCAGTTCGATGATCTCGGGGGCGATCCGGAGGGCCTCGGCCCGGTCCGGGATCGCCCGCCAGCAGGCCTCGGCGTTGGTCGCGGCCTGCTGGGTCTCGGGGTGTTCCGGGCCCTGGGCGCGGAGCAGGGTCAGGGCCACCTCGCGGTAGATGTCCGCGGCCTCGGCGGTCCGCCCGGCGAGGCGGCAGACGTGGGCACGGACCTGACGGACCTGGAGGACCGGCGCGGAGACGGAGCCGTGTTCGCCGATCGCCTCCAGTTCGAGGGCGAAGGCCAGGTCGGTGGCGGCCGCGTGGTCCCCGGCCTCGGCGCTGCGGACGATCCGCCCGATCACCTCGCGGTAGTCGGCGCGCGGCTGGAGGGGTTCGGGCGCGGGCACGGGCACGGGCACGGGCACGGCCTCCGGCTCGCGGGCGGGCTCGGTGGGCTCGGTGGGCTCGGCGGATCCGGCCCCGGCGGCCCCGGGCTCGACCACGGCCTCGGGGGCGGCGTCCGGGACGGACCCGGGGCCGGGGACGGCGTCCGCGGGGACGGGGAGGCCTGCGGCTTCGCGGGCCTCCTCCCCGCCGGTGTCCTCCTCGGCGTCCGCCCCGGCTTGCACTTCGGGGGCCTCCGCCGGGGGCTCGTCGACGCGCGCGTCCTGCACCGGGGGCTCCGACGTCGCCTCGGCGTCCGCGGCGGCGTCGGCCGGGGCCTGCCAGGCGTAGGACTTGAGCAGGTCCACGGGCCGCGGTGCGGGCGGCGGGGTGGGCGGGACCCCGGCCTTGAGCAGGTCCACCCGGTCGTCGGCCGGCGCCGCGCCGGACGGGTCGGCGAAGTCCTCGGCGCCGGTACCGGCGGCGGGGCCGTCCTCCGGCGCGGGACCCGACGGGTCGACGGCCGCGCCCGGCTTGTCCAGGGTGACGGCGGTCCTGGGCCGCGGCACGGCCTCGTGCGGCACGGCGTCCTGCGGCGGCAGGTCGCCCCAGGGCGCCTCCTCCGGGGCGGCCGGCCGGGGCGGCACGGCGGCCTGGCCCTCGTACGGGGCGGGGTCGGCGACGGAGCCGTCGCCGCGACGCGCGGTGTTGCGGAAGAACGGGCGGTCGGGCGCGTGCGTGGCCAGCACGACGACGTCCGGACGGAGCACCGAGTACACCTGCTGGCGCAGTTGCTCGGGGGCGAGGACGGCCTCGCCCCCGGGGCGCCCGCCGTGCAGCGCCTCGATCAGCGCACGGGTGAAGGTGCCGATCTGCTCGGGGTCGGGGCTGACGACCGCCCAGAGCGGCAGGCCGTCGGTGAGCGGTGCGGCGGCGCCCTGGAGGAGGGGCCAGGCGCTCTGATCGGCGCTCAGGTCGGCGATGACCAGGGTCTGCCAGTCGGCCGGGCGGTGGCGCAGCTCGGCCGCGACCAGCTGCCAGGCGAGGCCGTCCTGCCGGACGCTGCCGGGCTTGGAGTCACGCAGGGTGAGGTGGAGCTGGCCGCTGCGCTTGTCGGCGAGCAGGTGTCCGCCGAGGTGGACGAGGAGCGGTCCGGGGTGGCGGGCCGCGGCGCGCAGGTGGGCGATGACGGTGTGCGGGTCGCTGGCGCCGGGGAGGTGGACGGCGTCGACGGCGTCGGCGGCGAGCAGCACCTGGGGCGACACGGCGGCGAGCATCGCGGAGAGCACCGGGGCCTGCGCGGATCCGCCGCGTCCCCAGGTGCGGCGGCCGGAGCCGCCGTAGCCGCCCTCGACGACGAGGATCCGCCCGCGCGGCGCGGTGCCCAGGCCGTTGGTGACGGGCGGGGCGACGGGTGCCGGGACGCCCTGTGCCGGGATGCCCTGCGCCGCGGGGACGCCGTGCGCCGGGGTGGCACCGGGGCCGCCGAACGGCGGCTGCGGTGCCGGGGCCGGTGCCGCGGCCTGGGCGGCCGGGCCTCCCATGGCGGGCATACCGGTGACGGTCCATCCGGTGGAGGGGACCGGCGGCAGGGGCGGCACCTGCGCGTCCGGGACGGACTCGGGCACCGGCGCGGGCGCCGGGTCGGGTACCGGGGCCGGGGCGGGTGCGGTCACCGGGACCGGCGGTTCGTACAGGGCGGCGGGACCGGGCGGGTGCTCGTCGTACGCGTTGCGCGGGTGCCACGGCGGTACGGCGTCCTGGGGGCCGGGGTCCGTCGCCGGGTCGGGATCTCCGGGGACCGCCGTCGTCTCCGCCATCTCCTGGTCACCAGCCCCGCCCCGCCGCTCAGCGGCGTCCTCTACTGCCTTGCCCCGCGTGGTGTCGGCCACCACACCCGTTTGCGCCACCCTACGAGATCTCGGCATGCCCGAGCCAGGCCGGGTGGGTGATCGGTACGGAGGCGACACGCCGCCAGTACGCCACCGGTGCGCGGCCGGCCCGCGATCGGCCCGCGGCCGCCACTCCCCCGGCACGCGGTCCACACCCGACGGGCACGGATCCGCCACGGCCACCGGCCCGCGGACACGGCGGAGCGGGGCACCGGACCAGCCGGTGCCCCGCTCCGCCGCACCGGTTCAGGAGCCGGCGAGGAGGTCCCGCAGCAGGGCCACCGTGTCGGCGTCGAGGTCGCGACCGGTGCGGCGGCTGAGCGCGTCCAGGCGGTTGACGGCCCGCAGGAGCTGGTCGCGGGCGCCGGCCGAGGCGTAGGCGTAGAACAGGTCGCGGTGCAGGAGTTCGACGTCCGGGGCGACGGCGAGGCCGCGGAAGACGGCGGCCTCGGCGCTGCGGTGGTCGCCGTACTGGAGGCGGCGGGCGGCGAGTTCGTGGGCGGTGTCGACGATCGCGGCGATCATGTCCTGCCGCTCGGACTCGGCCCACCCGTACGAGGCGGGCGGGGCCTCCGCGAACGGGGCGCCCCGGACCAGCGCGAGGGCGTGGGCGAGGGCCGCGTCGGCGGTGGCGCTGGTGCTGCGCATGCCGCGCCGGTAGAGGCCGCGGAACTCGTCCCAGTCGCAGGTGACGGCGGGGGCGAAGGCGTAGCCGTCGGCGGAGTCGGTGGCCAGGAAGGTCCGGCCGTCCGAGGAGGCGCCGAACCAGGCGGCCAGGTCGGCGAGTTTGTCGGGCAGCGGGCTCCTGGCGTCGGCGGCGGTGGGGTGCGGGTCGAGGTGGGCCGCGCCGGGGTGCAGGTCGTGGTCGAGGGCGTTGTGGTCGGCGCCGGGGCGCAGGGCCAGGTAGACGGCGAGTTCGGTGAGCCGCAGGACGGTGGCGGGGTCGGCCGTGCCGCTGGTGCCGGCCACGTCCACCGGGCCGAGCAGGCGGATCCGGGGGGCGGTGCGGGTGGCGTGGGCCTCCGGGGAGCGGAGGATGGCGAGCAGGTCGTCGCTGTCGCTGCGGCCGGGGGTGGTGCGGGCCACCGGGGCGGTGGCGGCCGGTCCGGGTTCGACGGCCGCACCGGGGAGCGCCGGCTGCCGGGTCGGCCGGGGGGCGGGCTGGGCGGACGGCCCGGGGACCGGTTCCGGCCGACCGGGGTGGCGCGGGTCGGTGCCGGTGGGTGCGGGCGCCGGGTCGTGCGTCGGGACCGGCTCGGGGGCGGGCGCCGGCTCGGCGGCCGGGCCGGGCACCGGTGCGACGGGCGCCACCGCCTGGACGGGCGGGACGGGCACGGCCGTGCCGTTCGGCGTTCCGGTCTCGTCGGGCAGCCGGAGGTTCCGGGTGGTGTCCTCGGCGCTGGAGGCCGCCCCGCCGTCCGGGTCCGTTCCGGTGGGGTAGCCGGCGGCCGGGCCGGTGGGAGTGCTGGGGCTGCTCGGCGTGGTCGGGCCGGTGGGGGTGACGGCCTGCCGGCCGAGACCGTTGACGAGGTGCCGGGCGCCGGGCGGCAGGGGCGTCCCGGGCGGCAGCGGCGTCGCGGGCGCGGCCGGACCGACCGGGGCGACGGGCACCACGGGCACCACGGGCACCACGGCGACCGCGGGCACGACCGACCCGGTGGAGATCGCGGGCGCCGCCGGGTCGGTGCCGGCGAACGGGCTCACGCCGGTGCCGATCACCCTGGCGAGCAGGCGCGGACCGGCGGCCTCGGGGGCGTCGCCGTCCGTACCGTCCCCGAGGTCCGGCTCGTCGGGCGAGCCCATCAGGAACCCGCCGGTCGGACCGCCGCCCGACACCCCTGCTCCCACCAGCACCGGTACGGGCGGCAGTTCGGCCGGTTCGAGGTCGTCGAGACCGGGTCCGTCCAGGGTCCAGGCGGGGGCGGGGTGCTGGGTGGTGTCGTCGGCGGCCCGGAGCAGTTCGGCGACCTGCTCGTACTGGCCGGTGGTCAGGCGCTGCAGCTCCAGGGTGAGGTGCAGGCCGGGGATGGTGGCCTGGCCGGTGGCCGGCAGGGTCCAGCGGGCGACCGGTCCGGTGCCGCGCTCGGGTGCCCGGGTGACCACGGCGACGCAGGTCCGCGGGCGGGCGTCGAGCAGGCGGCCGAGTTCGGCCGGGACGTCGCCGCCCGGCTGGTGGGCGCAGAGCACGATCTCGGGGACCCAGGACTCGTCGGCCTGGCCCCGGCTGCGGGCCTCCCGGGGGCTGTTGGCCTCGGCGGCGACCAGGGTGGCCCGGGCCTTGGCGGTGCGCGGGCCGAGGGCGGCGAGCGCGGCCTCCAGAGTGGGGTGGCGGTGGATCCGTTCGGCGGCGGGGCCGCTGATCGGCACCTCCTCGGCGAGGTCGACCAGGTGCAGGTGGAGCCGGTCGGCCAGCGGGCTGTGGGCGAGTTCCAGGGCGAGGGTGCGCAGCACGTCGCGGGCGTCGTCCGGGTGGCCGGAGAGGTGGAGCAGCCGGACGGTCTCCAGGTCGGCGAGGATCACCGAGCCGTCGGGCGAGGAGCCCAGGGTGACCAGCGCCGGGTAGGGGGCGGCGGTCTTGCGGGCCTGGGCGGGCGAGAGCAGCCCGTCGGAGTCGGCCTCGCACCACCAGATGTCGGGGGTGTGGGCGGCGCGGAACGGGGCGATCGGGGCCGCCGGGCCGGAGAGGTACAGCTCGATCGTCCGGCCGGGGGTGATCCGGGCGGCGACGACGGCGGGCAGCCGCTTGCCGCCGCGGACGGTGTTGCGGGCCATGCTGCGCAGGGCGCGGTCCAGCAGGTCGAGTCCGGCGTCGTCCTGGCGGGCCTTCAGTTCGGCCTCGAAGGCGGCGGCGGGGGCGGTGGGCAGGGCGATGCGGTGCCGGGGGCGCCGGGCGCGGAGCTGGGTGCCGCGCTTGCGGGCGACGGCGCCGACCATGACCGCGGCCAGCAGGACGCCGACGGTGGAGGCCGCGAGGGCGACGCCGTAGTCGTCGCTCGGGGTCTCCGCGGCGTGCGCGGCGGGCGTCTGGGCCGGGGTCTGGGCGGGTGCGGGGGTCTGGGGGGCGGGTGCGGGGGTCTGCGCGGGTGCCGGGGCGGGCGCGGGCACCTGGGTGCTCGGCGCCGGTGGCGGCGGGGCCGGGGCGGGGGCGGGTTCCGCCGGGGGCGCGGGGGCCGGGGCGGGCGCCGGCTCCGGCGCGGGGGCGGGCGCGGGTGCGGGGGGCGCCGCGCCCGGGAGGCTGAGCACCATCCCGGGCACCACCACGTCCGGATCGGTGAGCCGCTCGCCGTCCGGCGCCTGCACGCCCTTGTTGGCGTCGAACAGCTTCGGCCAGGCCTCGGCGTCGCCCAGCTCCCGCTCGGCGATCACCGACAGGCTCTCCCCGGCCTTCACCGTGACGGTCCCGGTGCCCTGCGCACCGCTCCCCGGCGTGCCGGTGGCGGACGTGCCCGAGGTCCCGGTGGCGGGCGCGGGGGCCGGGGCGGGCGCCGGGGTCACGGCCCCGTCCGGCTTGGCGTCGGCCGGCATCAGCAGCTTCCAGCCGGGCTGGATCGGCCGGTCGGCGTCGAACCGGTTGCCCGAATCGTCCATCACCCGGCCGTCGTTGAGCTTGGCGATCTCCGTCCAGCGCTCGCCCGAACCGAGCTGGCGCTCGGCGATGGACCAGAGGCTGTCGGCGGGCCGGCTGTCGCGCACGGTGTAGCCGGCCTGCTGGTCGGCGGCGGGGGTGAGGGCCGGCGCGGCCTGCGCGGCGTGCAGCGCGGCCCGCTGCACGCCGGCGCCCGCCTGGGCGGACGCGGTGGCCACCTGGGGCCGCTCGGGAGTGGCGGCGAAGGCCGAACCGGCCACCGGCACCAGCGCGATCACCGCACCCACCAGCCCGGCCGCGGCGCGCTGGCTCCAGCCGAACGCCGGGATCCGCCGGGCCACGCGTCCGCGGAGCTGGGCCGGGATCTCCAGCAGGACGGAGAACGCGAAGCACGCCCAGCCGAGCCAGCCGATCACGACCAGCAGCCAGAGGAAGAGCCGTCCGTCGTCGGGGCTGGTCAGCAGCGCGCCGATGCCGTCCGGGGCGAGCGCGCCCATGTCGGCCACCGCGCGGGTGCCGTACAGGAGCAGTGCCGGGACGCCGAGCAGCAGTCCGAGCAGGGTGATCAGGGCCGCGATCGCTCCGATCACGGCGCCGCCCCGGCCCCTGCGGCCGCCGCTGCCGCCGCGGTGCGACGGCCGCGACGACGGCCGGCGGCCGGGCGCGGGAGTGGCGGGCACGCCCCGGGCCGGACGCCCGGCGCGGGTCTGGTCCTTGGCGCGTGGCGCGGCCATCAGTCGGTCTCCGCTTCCTTGACTCCGTGGACGAGGGCTGCGCTTCCCTTGCCCGTGATCTTCCAGTTGGCGAGGCCGGTCAGCAGGACGGGCCGGTACTCGGTCTCCACCGTGATGTCGACGCTCGCCCCGTCGGGCGAGAACCCCACGGACTTCGCGCGCAGGCCGTACAGCGCGAGGTAGCTGTTGGCGGCCTCCTCGGCGTACTGGTGCTGCACCCGGTACCCCTCCCCGCGGAGCAGCGCGGCCTCGTCGAGCTGCTGGCCGGCCACCCGGGCGGCCTCCTGGGCGTAGGCGTCGGTGTTCTCCGCGGCGCGCAGCTTGCCGCCGGCGTCGATGATGACGACGACGACCAGGACGACGAAGGCCGCGCAGATGGCGACGAACACCGAGAGCGCGCCACGGTCCGAACGGGCCCGGAAGCCCGGTGCCCCGCGTCCGCGCGCCATGGCGCCCCCTCCCGACATGCCCGTCCACCCTCCCCCGGGCGCTCTCCGCTTGCGTCTCCCCCGCCCGGAGCGTCTCCAATCCCCGTCCGGGCACCTCGTCCTCACGACCTCACCACCGCCCGCCCCACGGCCCGTCACATCCCTGTCAGGGGCGGGTTCCGGCCCGCCCCGCCCGCGCCGGTGCACGCCCCCTCGGCCGCCCAGCCCGCACCGCTCCGCCACCGCGTCACCCGCCCCGGTACCGGTCCACGACCGAGACGAAGCTGCCGGTGAGCGTCTTCGACAGGGGACCGCCCCTGCCCGGACCGCCGAGCAGGTCGGCGAGCGCGACCTCGCACCGGACCGACACCGTGACCGTCGCCATGGTGATCCCGTGGCTGACGAGTTCGCCGTGGGTCAGGGTGGCGGTCTTTCCGCCGCCCACGCAGTGCATGCCCTGCTGCGCCATGGAGTCCTCGGCGGACTTCTCCGCCGCGGCCTCCATCGCGGTGGCGTCGCGCTCCAGCGAGGCGGTCCGGGCGGCCGACCGGGCGGCCGCCTCCACGGTGCCGGCGGCGGTCTGCACGCGGCCGGCCGCGACGGCGACCAGGATCAGTCCCACCACGGCGGGCGCGACGATGGCGGCCTCGACGGCGAGCCCGCCGCCGTCCCGCCCGTGCGCCGACCGGGCCACCCGGCGCGCGGCGAACGCGCGCGCCCACCGGGCCGGCGGACCGGCGGGACTCCCGGCCGGCGTCCCGGTCAGCGTCCCGGTCGGTCCCGCCGCCGGCGTCCCCGCCGGTCCTCCGGTCCGCCGCCGGAACCGTCCGCTCACGGTCCCACCACCTGCGGCGGGAGGAACCGTTCGCGCGGTGCCTCGACCCGCTGGGTGACGGTCGGCCGCGTGACGAAGGGGATCACCACCGGCGCCGTCACCTCCACGGTGACCCGGATCAGCACCGCCGTGCTGCCGTCGGTGCTGATCACGTGCTCCTTGCTGCCCTGGCGGGCGAGGAACGTCTCCGCCTGCTTCCGTGCCGCCTCGTTCTTCAGCTCGTCGCTCCGGTTGCCCTGCACCCGGCCCGCGTCGACGCCCTCCCGGGCGGCGGTGAGGGCGAGTTGGCGGTAGTACCACCACAGACCCGTCTGGGCGACGGTCAGGATCAGGATCAGCACGACCGGGAAGACGATGGCCATACCCAGGCTCATCGACCCCCGGTCGGTGCGGCGGAGACGACGGCCTCTGGTCACGGGGTCGGTCCACCGGCCCCGGGCAGGTTCGGGTCCTCGTTGACCTTGTCGACGACCTTCTTGTTCAGGGCGTACAGCGCCGTCGCGACCAGGCCGGCGACGAACACCAGCGCGATGACGGCGAGCGCGAGTTCGATGCTGATGGCGCCCCGGTCGCCGCGCGCGCGGGCGGCCCGCACCCGGCCCATCCGGAAGTGGAACATCAGCACGGCGAAGCGGACCGGTAGCAGGACGGGTCCCAGCAGTCTGGCCGACAGGTACGTGAGGCGAGTGTTCATCAGGCACTCCCAAGGGGTGTGTGGTGGTGGTGACGGAGGTTGCTGACCTCCGTGGCGGGCTGGTCAGTTGAGCATCTTGTGCAGCGCGGGGTAGATGATCAGCACGGTCATCAGCAGCGTCAGTGCGGCCCCCGGCGCGACCATCCGCTCGCTGTCGGAGTTGGCCCGGGCGAGGTCCTCGGCGAGCAGTTCACCGCGCAGGCCCTTGGCCCGGGCGCGCAGCGTGTCGTAGACGGCGGCGCCGTCGGTACCGGAGAGCCGCATGATGTCGGCCACGTCCTGCAGTGGGGTGAGCCCCAACTCGACCGCCAGCGCGTCCAGTCCGGCCCAGGGCGGCAGCCGGTCGGTGGCGGCGCGGTCCAGCGCGTCCCTGATCCGCCGGAACACCGCGCCCCGGCCGACCGTCGCAGCCCGGCGCAGCGCTTCGGCCGGACCGAGGTCGGCGGCCCGTTCCATCGCCACCAGCTCCAGGTAGGCGGCGACGCCGTGCAGGTACTCGACGCGGGCCTCCTTGGCCTCGCCGCGCACGATGGCGTCCGGGACGAACCAGAACAGCCCGGCCAGCAGCGGCCCGACCAGCAGCGGCAGCGCGAACGGCAGGCTCATGTCCAGCAGCAGCGCCGCCACCACCAGGTAGGGCGGCAGCACGAGGCCGACCAGGGCGAACATCAGCTTGTGCGCCATGAACCGGGCCGGGGTGCGGCCGATCAGCGCCAGGTCGCGCTCCGGGATCCGCACCCCCCGCAGGTTGACCGAGCGCTCGCCGATCCGGTCGTACCAGCGCGGCCGCTCCTCCGGATCGGGGGTCCGGTCCGCGGGGGTGCGGTGCAGCCGGTCCAGCGCCTGGCCCAGGTCGGGCGGGGCGGGGCGGAGTTCGGCGATCAGCAGGGCGATGCCGCCGGCCGCGGCGGCGCCGGCCAGGACGGACCACGGGGAGATCATCGCGCCTCCCCGAGCGGCCGGGCCCCGCCGTCGGCGGCACCGGCGGGAGCAGCGGTGCCGGTGGGAGCGGAGCCGTCCGCGCCGTCCTCGGGGGCGTTCCCGCCCCGCATCGCCCGGCCGGTCCGGCTGCGCCGGTCCAGCTCCAGCAGCCGCGGCACCGGCGGGTGCGCGGCCAGCGCCCGCATCCAGGCGATCACCGCCACGAACAGCGCGGCGACCACGGCGAGCACGCTCTGGCCGAGCACGGTGCTGTACGGGCGGGTGTACTCGGTGTTGAACGAGCCGAGCGTGACGACCAGCACGATGATGCCGACCAGCCAGCGGATGGTGGTGCGGTGCTTGGCCCGGTCGGCCTCGATGGTGCGTCGCTGGCGGACCTCCTCGCGCACCGACTCGGCCATGTCGGAGAGCGCCCGGGCCAGGCCGGGCCCGCTGTCGCCGGAGCGCAGCAGCAACGCGGCGAGCACCTTGTCGGCGGTGGCGTCGGCCATGCTGTCGGCGAAGGCGCGCAGCGCCTCCTCCGGCCGCCAGCGGGCCTGCAGCCGGGCGGCCAGCTCGCCGACCTCGTCCTCGATCGCGGCGGGCGCGGTGCGGCGGCTGGTGACGATGGCCTGGTTGAGGCCGACCCCGAGCAGCAGGACGTCGGCGATCCGCTGGGTCCACTCGGAGAGCGCCTCCAGGCGCTCGATCCGGTCGGTGTCCGAGCGGGTGGTGTCGAACAGCCAGGGCAGGCCGAAGACGGCCAGCGGCACCAGCAGGGCGACCAGCGGGATCCCGGTGAACAGCCAGCCGAGCGGCGCGCCGGCCAGCGCGAGCGGCAGCTGGATCCGGCGCAGCCGGACGATCCGGCCCGTGGCGGTGCCGGGCGCGCCGTACCACCACACGTGCAGCCGGCCGCCCAGCGGGTTGCCGGTCCCCCGCTCCTCCTGCGGGGCGGCCGGGTCGCTGCCGCGGGCCCAGACCACCAGGGTGACCAGGCCGCCCGTGAGGAGCAGGCCGCAGAGCACGAAGAGCGGCATCATCGGGCGCCACCGCCGATCCGGAGCTGGAGCGGTGCGGCCCAACTGCCGTACCGGGAGCCGAGCAGCGCCGCGTCGAAGCCGGCCCGGCGCAGGTCGTCCAGGCACTGCGGCGGGGTGTGCGGGACGGCGCGCGGCTCGCCGAGCTCGGGGCGCGGGCCGAACACGGTGTTCAGCGCGGGCCGGCCGCTCTCGCCGAGGCCGGTCACCTCCAGGACGTGCGAGACGAAGCGGTGCCGGCGGCCGCCGACGGGCGTCTCGTCGACCATCGCCACGTGCACGATGAGGTCGACCGCGTTGGCGGTGAGCCGGTAGGCGAGCGCGTCGGTCATGTGCGAGCCGTACTCCAGGCAGAGTTCGGCGATGCGGTCGACGACCATGTGCGGGCCGCGGGCGTGCAGGGTGCACATCGAGCCGCCCTCGCCGTTGGTCATGACCCGCAGCATCGGGACGACCTCGCCGGAGCGGACCTCGCCGACGATGATCCGGGAGAGGGTCATCCGCAGCGCGGCCGGGATCAGGTCGCCGATGGTCAGTTCGCCCGCCGAACGGCCGTCGACGCGTTCGCCATTGCCCTCGCGGGCCTCCATCGGCACGACCTGGCGCAGGTGGCCGAGGGTGTGCAGCCAGAGCTCGAACTCCGACTCCAGGGTGCCGATCCGCTCGTCCGGCGGGATCTCGGCGGCCATCGCGCGCAGCAGGCTGGTCTTGCCGACGCCCTGGGTGCCGGTGATCATGACGTTCTTCCGGGCCCGGATGGCGGAGGCCAGGAAGGCGGCCAGCGTGGTGTCCAGGGTGCCGAGCCGGACCATCTCGGGCAGCGTCGCGGAGGCCACCCGGTGGCGGCGGATCGCCACGTACGGGCGCGGGGTGACCTCGGTCAGCGCCTGGAGGCGCATGCCGCCCTCCAGGCGCAGCGCGAGGGTGGGGCTGGCGGTGGAGAGGGAGCGTTCGCCGCCGCCGTGCTGGCGGGCCAGGTCCTGGAGCAGTTCGACGAGTTCGGCGTCGCTGTCGGCGACCGGCGGGACCTGGCGCAGCGGCTGGTGGACCCGGGAGACCCAGACGTCGTCGCAGCCGTTGATCAGGATGTTCTCGATCTCCGGGTCGTCGAGGTAGGGCTGGAGCCGGCCGGCCCGGAAGAGCAGGTCGAAGACGGCCTCGGCGAGGGCGCGGTCCTGGTCGCGGGTGGGCGGGATGCCGTGGGTCTGCGCGTAGGCGTCGGACCAGCGGGCGACGGCCTCCTCGATCAGGGCGCGGCCGCGCTGGCGGCGGGTGGCGCGGTCCGGCTCGGTGCCGGAGCCCGCGGTCAGCCGGGTGATCTGCTGGTGGAGTTCGGCGGCGACCTGGCGCTTGAGCTCGCGCGCCACCTGGGGGTCGACGGCCGGGCGGGTGCCGGCGCCGCGCCGGTCGAGCGAGGGCAGCTGGGAGGGGACGGCGGTGGCGTTCGCCGCGCCGCCCTGGTGGACGCCGGGCTGGTGGGCGCCGGGCTGCACGGGCTGCGGGCCGGCCGGGGCGACGGGGCCCGGTGTGACGGGGTTGGGCGTGACGGGGTTGGGCGTGACGGGGCCGGGCAGGGGGGTCGACCAGGGCAGCGCGGCGGGGTCGGCGGCCGGCTTCTGGTGCAGGGGGCTACCGCGCACGGAGCACCTCCGTCTGGGCGAGATGGTCCCGGGGCGGGGCGGCGTACGCCTGGTGGGCGGGCCCGTGCGGCTGCTCCGGCGCGCCCGCGGCCGGGCCGGGACCGGCGCCCGGACGGGGCTGGGCGGGGTGGGGCTGGGGCTGGGCGGGGTACTGGCCGGGCTGCGGGGCCGCGTACGGGGTCGGGTACTGCTGGGCGCCGTACTGCTGCCCCGGGTACGGCTGGGCCGCGTACGGCTGCGCCGGGTGTTCCTGGTACTGCTGCGCGGGGTACGGCCGGCCGCCGTACTGCTGGGCCTGCTGGGCCTGCTGCGGCTGTTCCCCGGGCGGCCCGCCGTGCCCGGGGAACGGCGCGGGCGCGGCCGGCTGCGGCGCCAGCCCGGCGAGCGGCGCGACCGGCCCGGTGGTGATCACCGGCGCCACCGGACCGTACGGCTGGGCGGGCTGCGGCACCTGCGGCGGCGCGTACGCGTGCCCGGGCCCGTCGGCGCGCTCCGGCGCCGGGGCCGCGCCACCCGACGGTCCCGCGGCGGCCTGCCCGCGGTCCGGCGCCGGACCCGGGCCGGTGCCCGCGCCCGTGCCCGGGGCGAGCTGGGCGGGCCGGGCCGCCGCGGCACCGGGCGCCAGCCGCTGGCGCCGCCGGCGGACCGCCTGCTGCAGCTCGTCCGCGGCCGAACGGGCGGTGCGCATCAGCTCGGAGCGGACGAACCGGCGGTCCGTGACGTCCCCGCCGTCCGAGAGCACCCGGGCGGTGCGCTGCGCGTGCGGCAGCAGCCCGAGCACCGGCAGCCCGAACTCCCGGGACACCTCGGCCCCCGAGTACGGACCCTCGGCGACCAGCAGCAGGCCCAGCGAGTCCGTGCCGGTACCGGCCGTGCCCAGGTCCTCGGCGAGCGCGGCCAGCCGGGGCCGGGCGGCGCTCAGCCCGCGCAGGGTGGTGCGCACGGTGGCCGCCACCACGTCGGCCCGGCGGGCCAGCACCGCGCTGGTGCCGGTGGCGCCGGAGCGGCCGAGGTCGAGGAGGACGTCGTAGCCCTGCGGCTCCAGCCCGTGCAGCACCTCCATCAGCGGCTCCCAGGTGTAGGCGAGCCCGGGCGCCTGGACGGGGTCGGTGAGGCCGGGCAGCAGGAGGCGCTCGGCGTTGCCCTCGGGCGAGAGGTCGATCAGCTGCTCCCAGAGCGCCTGGGCGAGCAGCCCGCGCCGGTCGGCGATGGCGAGGTTGCGCAGCCCGTACACCGCCTCGACCCGGCCCTCCAGGGCCCCGGCCAGCACCGCGCCGCCGTCCGGGTCGCACTCGACGAGCAGGACCCGGCGGCCGGGCTGCAGCGGCCAGGCCAGCAGCAGCGCCAGCGCCGTCGTGGTGGCGCCCGGCGCCCCCGGGCCGCCGACCACCGCGATGACGGCCATCTCAGGCCCCACCCGCCCCGGCCGGTGCGCCGCCCGGGGTTCCGGCGGGGGTCCCGGCGGGGGCCGCGCCGGTCGGCGCGCCCGTCGCGGGGCGCGCTCCGGACGGTGCCGCCGCCGAGGGGGTCGCCGCGGGTGCTCCGCCGGCCGGTGCCCCGGTCGTCGGTGCTCCGGCCGCCGGTGACCCCGCGACCGGCGCCCCGGAGGCCGCGGAACCGGACGGGGCCGCTCCGGCCGCGGGCCGCGGAGCCACGATCACCTGGATCCGACCGCTGGCCACCCAGGCGGCCAGCCGGTTGGCGTCCGCCTCGGCGACCACGGCGTCGAAGACCTGGCTGCCGTCGCTCTCCACCCGGCCGACCGTGTACACGGTGGCGGCGAGCGACTCGGCCCGGTTGCTGTCGGCGGTGTACACCACGAGGACCGGCGTGCCGGACTGGAGCCTGGTGGCGGGCAGCTGGGTGCGCTTGGCCGAGACGCCGACCAGGAGCTGGCCCGGCTGGAGGACGAGCGACTGCGCCAGGTCCTTCTTGGTGAGCAGTCCGCCGCGGTGCAGGTCGGTGGTGGCCCGCATCCCGACCGCCTTGTCCCGGTCGGCCGCGGACAGCGGGGTGAGCGCCGGGTCTCCGGCGATCCGCACCACCACCAGGTCGGCGGCGGTCAGCGTCTGCCCCCACGGCACGTCACGGGCGAGCGCCAGCACCGCGACCCGCTGGCCGGTGCTGTTGTAGAGCACGGCACCGCCCAGCCCGCCCGCGGCTATCAGGGCCACCGCCATCGCCAGCACGGCGGGCCGCCGGCGGCGCGCGCCGAGCGCCCGCCCGGGGGTGCGCGGCCCGCCGCGCCCCTGCTCCGGGACGGCCACGGGCGCGGACCCGGCGGTCGCGGTCGCCGTGGCGGACGTGCCGGACCCCGGCGTGGCAAAGGTACGGTTCTCCACCGGGCTTGGGCCTCTCTCGCGTCGTTCGTCGGGTTGCTGGGTGTGCGTGCCGGGGCGGCTAGTTGAGGACCTGCACCTCGGCCACCCGGAACTGGAGGGTCTCGGTCAGCGGCAGTTCGATCGGGTCGACCCGCTGGGTGCCCCCGGTCACCGTGACCACGCCGACCCACTGGGCCGTGACGGTCCCGTGGAACAGGCCGTCCTTCTTGGTGCCCGAACCGGACGTGAAGACGTGGCCGCAGGTGGGCGAGGGGCTGTTGCCGTACTTCGGGTCGTACGGGGTGCCGGCGGCGGCCTTGCCCGCGCAGCGCTCCTTCGTCCCGTCGCCGAACTTCCACTCCACCCAGTCCAGGCGCGGGGTGACCGTCACGGTGAGGGTGTTGCCGGAGACCGACACCGGGGCCGGGGCCTGCGCGTTCTCCAGCCAGAGCCAGAGCGGGGCGCCCACCACGGAGTCGCCCTTGGGGGCGGTGCCCGGCTTGGGCTTCGGGAAGGCGATCCGGTCCCTGGCCTGCCGGGCCAGCTGGGCCGGGTTGTCCGGCGGGGGGCCGGCGGGCGCCTGGGCGAAGAACCTCGGCAGCGTGGGGCTCTGCCCGCTGTTGTCGGGGTAGCGGCAGGTCGCGTTGTAGACCGCCCCGTCGGAGGGCTTGTGCCCCTCCCAGGCGGGATCGCCCTCCGCGGGCTGCGGGCTGAGGATCCGGTAGTAGCAGCCCGTCGAGGCGCTGAACCAGCCCAGCACCGGGTCGCTGCACGCGAGGGGCTGGCCGTTCCAGGTGCACACCTGCGGCCCGCTCGAACTCCCCCCGGTGCCCCCCGTCCCCCCACCGCCGGGGGTGGGCTTGGTGCCCGGGTCCTCCGTCCCCGTGCAGATCACGTTCACCTCGCAGCGGGTGGCGCCCCCGGTGGGGGTCGGCTCCGCCGCCGCGGGCACCGCAGGGGATAACAGCAATCCGGCGAACAAGGGTGTGCCGACCATCAATCGCCGTACCGGTTTCAGCATGTCCGTTGCACCTCCCGCTTGAACTCGTGGATCAGCCAGCGCGTTTCGAACTGTCGTAGGGAAACGGTCGCGACGTACCGGGCGAGCCGGTCGGGCGGGTCCTTCACCGCGCGTGTGGCGGGGTCCGCCTGGTGCCAGCCCGACACGTCGAGGCAGTCCTCGATCACGGCCGTGTTCGGATCGGTGGTCAGATCGACGGCCTTCACCACCGGGGAATTCCGTGGTCCGCCGATCATCACCAGTTTGGCGTCGTGGAGCTGTTTGAGATTGACCAGGGCATCGGTGAGCGCCTTCCCCGAGGAGAAGGTCTCCAGTCGGGAACCGTCCGAATCCGTCCGCCCGTACGCCTCCACCTGGGCCTGCCACCAGTTCTGATAGGCACTCAGGACGTCCTGGGCGGCCGCTCCTTCGGGTCCGTCGGTCGGCGCGTTAGCGACGTTTGACGAACCACCCGAAGGGGTTACCGGGGTCACCGCCGCGACGGTGGGCGCGCCGGATCCCAAACGCTCCACGGAACCGCCGCCACCGCCCGCCGCACAAGCGCTCAGCGACAACGCCAGCACCAGCCCGCCGACCCCAACCGCCCCAGGGCGCAACACAATTCCGCGCTGCCGCATCGCCCCACCTCGTCGCAGCCGACCACGTGTGTGGTCCGTGGCCGCCAAAGAATTCCGCCGTCCCGCCGGTGTTGCCCCCGTGGGCATCGATTCTTCGCCAAACCGGGCCTTCACGGCAACACCCAGGGCCCCCTGACCTTACGCGGAAGGCGGATCCGTCGGAGCACTTTCCCGCCACAGAAGGGCCAACAGTTCTTCGGAAAGCGACAATCCGGCCAATGCGCCCCGCACCGCGGCCCGATTGCGCATCAGCAGGCGCCCGCCCTCGGGCGGTACGAGCAGGCGCACACCCGGCGCGTCGACGTGATTCGCGGGCGCACCGGGCGCACCAGCCGCACCGGGAGCACCAGGGGCACCAGCCGCACCGGGGGCACCACCGCTGGCACCGGCCCCCGCTCCCCCGCCGTGCCCGCCGGTCTGCCCGCCGCCGTCGAGCAGCGCTCCGACGGCCGGCTGGAGGTCGAGCGGACCGACGGCGGCCGGCGCACCCGGCACGCCCTGCTGGAGCACGGTGGTGAGCGCCCGGCTGAACGAGCCCGGGCCACCCGGCAGCACGGCGTCCCTCCCGCGTCTGCCGGGGGTGTAGCGGCCGGGGGCGTAGCGCCCGATCCGGCCCCAGAGCGGGACCCGCGAGTAGGTGAGCAGCTCTCCGAGGCCGTCCTCGCCGCCGCTGCGCTCCAGCGCGGTCCAGGTGTCCTTGTCGACGACGGCGTCGACCAGCAGCAGCGCCTCCTCCTGGTCGCCGTGCACCATCGCGCTGACCACCCAGTCCCAGGCCAGTCCGCGCCGGTAGGCGTTGTCGGCGGTGGAGCCGCCGGTCACCAGGGCGAGCCGCCGCCCGCGCGGGTCCGCCACCAGCTGGCCGACCAGGCAGACCAGCAGCCACCGGCCCGGACGGGCGGCCGCCTCCCGGACGGCGGTCAGCATGCCGTTGGCGTCCGCACCGGGCTCGACCACGGTGACCCGGCTGCCGGCCGCACCCGCGTCGAAGCACATCCCGGGCAGGACGCCGGCCAGCAGCCGGGCGCCCTCCGCCGCCTGCGCCGACCCGCCGAAGCCGCGGTCCGGCCCGCCGTCCGCCCCGATCACCACGAGATCGACTCCGCTTGCCATCCGCACCGCCCCCTCCTGCCCGTCCCCGGTCGTCCCGGGACCGCCCGCCGCGGCACCGTCCGCCGCTGCCCGGCGGCGCGCCGCTCGCCGATGTTCCCGGCACCCGCCCACTTCGGCACGCTCCGCGCGCTCGGGTGCCGTCCGCCGGGCAGGCTACCGTCCGTGCGCCCCCCGACGGGGCTCCCGGCCCTGTCGCTCCGGGACCATGGGCCCTATCGGCCCGCCCGCAGCAGGGGGACGATCGGACCCATGGACCGTGACGACCAGTTGGAGGCGCTGAGCGAGGCCGCGTGCCTGCGGCTGCTCAGCACCGTGCCCGTCGGACGCGTGGTGTACACCGAGCACGCGCTGCCGGCCGTGCTGCCGGTCTCCTTCGAGGTCACCCGGGACGGGCGCCTGCTGCTCGCGGTGCGCCGGGACAGTGCCACCGCGCGCTGCCTCGACGGCACGGTCGTCGCCTTCCAGGCCGACCAGCTGGACCCGGTCACCCGGACCGGCTGGAGCGTACTGGTGCACGGCCGGGCCGACCTGGTGCGCGAACCGGAGCAGGTCCGCCGGGCGCTGCGCTCCGGACTCCGGCCGTGGGTCGGCGACCCGGACCCGCTGTTCGTCTCCCTGGTGCCCGAGCTGGTCAGCGGGCGCCGGCTGCTGCCGGCCGGCCGCTCGGTGCAGCGCTCCTGAGGCCCGGCGGGCCCGGGAGCCGCCCCGGGCCGGGCGGGGCCGGGGGCGGGGCCGCTGACAGGTGACCCGCGGGTAGGCATACTCTGCGGAGTTCGATCCCGCTCCGCGGCCATCGATCCCGCCCTCACCGCCCGCCCCTCAGGAGCGCTCCGTGACGACCTTCGCCTCCCTCGCCGAACTGACCGCCGCCGTCGGCACCGAACTGGGCACCAGCCGGTGGCACACCGTCGACCAGGCCAGGATCGACCTGTTCGCCGAGGCGACCGGCGACCACCAGTGGATCCACGTCGACCCGGAGCGTGCCAAGGAGAGCCGGTTCGGCTCGACCATCGCGCACGGGTACCTCACGATGTCGATGATCCCGGTGCTGGCCAAGGAGTGCTACGGCGTCGAGGGCGTCCGGATGGCACTGAACTACGGCTCGGAGAAGGTCCGCTTCCCGGCCCCGCTGCCGGTCGGCACGGCGATCCGGGCGACGGCCGAGCTGGTCTCCGCCACCGAGGTGGCCGGGGGCGTCCAGGCGGTGGTCCGGTTCACCATCACCAGCGCGGAGAGCGCCAAGCCGCACTGCGTCGCGGAGACGATCACGCGTTTCTACGCCTGATCCGCGGGGAAACCCCGGTCCGCGGGCCGTACACGATCCTGCCCGCGACCGGTCCCGCCGGGCAGGCGTCCCGGCGGGCAGGCATTCCGGCGATCGGATCGGTGGGCGGAGCGGCGGACGAACCGGAGGAGCGGTGGACGGGCCCGCGGACGAAGCGGAGGACGACCCGGCGGGCGGACCGCCGCACGCTTCCGGCGGGTACGCCGAACGGCGCGCGCCGGGCCGCTCGCCGGGTCCGAACAGCCGACGACGAGTAACCTCCGACGAGATGGTTGTCGTACCGCATCGGTCCCCCCGCCGGCGGTGCGAGCCCCGGCATGCCCGGTATCCATAGCCGTCCTTGGAGGTGCCGTGCCCCGCCCAGCCGCCCCCTGGTACACCCGTGTCCCCGGCCTGACCTCGGCCCTCACCGCTCCCCCGGGCCGCCTCACCGGACTGCCCCGAGCGGCCTGGCACCGGATCCGGACGGACGCCTTCGGAGCCGAGCCGCGCGGCGAGCGGCTGACCCGCGTCCACCGTTCGCCGCAGTTCTCCGACGGCGCCTTCCGCAATCCGGTCCCCACCCGCCGGCTGGTGTACGAGCGGAGCCCGCTGGAGATCACCCGCGCCCAGCTCGCCGCGGACCGCGCCCGCCGGGTCCCGGCCGCCGCCGTGCCGCTGCACCGGCTGCTCCCCGTCGACCTGGCCGCGCCGCCCGCCTCCGGCCTCCGGCTCACCTGGCTCGGCCACGCCACCGTGCTGGCCGAGCTGGACGGCCGCCGCGTCCTGTTCGACCCGGTCTGGGGCGACCGCTGCTCACCGTTCGCCTGGACCGGGCCCAAGCGGCTCCACCCGGTACCGCTGCCGCTCGACGAACTCGGCCCGGTCGACGTGGTGGTCGTCTCCCACGACCACTACGACCACCTCGACATGGGCACCGTCCGGGCGCTGATCGGCACCGGCGCGGCCTTCGCCGTCCCGCTCGGGGTCGGCGCCCACCTGGAGCACTGGGGGGTGCCCGCCGAGCGGATCGTCGAGCTGGACTGGTGGGAGTCGGCCGAGGTGGCCGGCCTCACCCTGACCGCCACACCCGCCCGGCACTACTGCAGCCGCGGACCGCGCACCAGCGCGCTCTTCCTCTGGGCGTCCTGGGTGGTGTCCGGCGGCGGCCACCGGGTCTTCCACAGCGGGGACACCGGCTACTTCCCCGGCTTCGCGGAGATCGGCCGCCGGCTCGGACCGTTCGACGCGACGATGATGCAGGTCGGCGCGTACAGCGACTTCTGGCCCGAGGTGCACATGACGCCCGAGGAGGGCGTCCGGGCGCACCTCGACCTCGGCGGCGACCTGCTGCTGCCGATCCACTGGTGCACCTTCAACCTCGCCCCGCACCCCTGGGAGGAGCCCGCGGAACGGGTGGTGGCCGCCGCCCGGGCGCTCGGCGCCCGGCTGGCCGTGCCGCGCCCCGGCAAGCCCTTCGAACCGGTCGACCCGCCCACCCTGCGGCTCTGGTGGCGGGCGGTGGCCGCGCTGCCGCAGGACGGCGCGTCGCTGCTGGTGCCGGACGACGCGGCCCGCGCGGCAGCGGGCACCGTCGCGACGACCGGCGCCGGGGCGGCGGCGAACGGGGCGGCGGCGAACGGATCGGGGAGCGGGCCGGCGAACGGCGGGGCGGCGGGTTCCGGGGCGACGGGCGCCGGACCGGCCGCCGGCGCGGCGGCGGACGGCGAGCGGAGGGCCGTCGGAGGGACGGCCGTCGGGAAGACGGACGGGTCCGGCGGACGGCCGAAGGCGGCGGAGGACGACGGCGTCCCGGTCTGAGCCCTCCGGCTCCGAGCCCCCTCCGCGGGGAGTGCGGGCAGTACGGACGGAGCCGGAGCCCGGCGGCGGCATGAGCGCCGGGTCGCCGGGTCCGGGCCTGAGGGTCCGGGTCCGGGTCCCGACCGGCGGCCGTGGCGCTCAGGCGGCCGCCGGCTCCTCCTCCGCCGCCCGGCGGCGGATCCACCGCCAGGCACCCTGCTGCACCAACAGCGTCAGCACCCCCGCCACCACGATCCCGAGCATGTTCAGCAGCAGTTGCAGGCTGGAGCCCCAGAACTGCCGGAAGTCGCCGTACCCGAGCGCGACCGCCGCGTTGGCGGCGGCCGGCACGGTGGTCACCGAGATGGCCACGCCGACCAGCATCCCGGCCTTGGCCGAGGTCAGCGAGAGCAGCCCGGCGACGCCCGCCAGGAAGGCCACCACGAACGAGGTCGCGTCCGGCTGCCAGATGAACGAGGTGTTGGGCCGCGCCCCGTCGAACCGCGCCTGGCTGAACAGCCCGCCGGCGTCCATCAGCAGCGAGAAGCCGACGGTCAGCGCCATCGCCACCGCGAACCCCGCCACCAGCGCGTTCAGCGAGCGCAGGGCCGGACGCGCCCGCCGCTGCACCAGTGCCACGCAGAGTCCGGCCAGCGGGCCGAACTCCGGCCCGACCGCCATCGCGCCGACCACCAGGATCGCGCTGTCCAGCACCGCGCCGCAGGCCGCCAGCATCGTCGCCACGGTGAGGAAGGCCAGGTAGACGCCGGTGAGCGTGGACTCCTCGTGGGTGATCTCGGAGACCGCCTCCCAGACCAGCGCGTCCGCGCCCTCGCCGGGCGCGAGCCGCTCCGCCTCGTCGGCCGCCGCCGAGAGGGTCAGCTCGACCTGCTGGACGTCGATCGCCCCGCGCGCGGTGAGGCCCGTCGCGCGCAGCTCGCCCAGCACCTCGTCCGCGGACTCGCGCGCCACGTCGCAGAGCACCACGTCCCCGGGCGGGCGGACGGCGGCGTCGGGGAGCAGCACCACGTGGGTCACCCCCACGCAGCCGTCCAGGCGCTTCAGTACGGTGTCGCGCAGGTCGACGGGGACGATCAGGCGAAGGTGCAGCACGGATGCTCCGGGCGGGTGCGGCGGCGGGAGACCCGCTCACCCTAGACGGCCGCCCCGCCCGGGGCCTGCCCGGCCGTCAGGCGGGGCAGGCGATCGGACGGGGCGGGCCGTCAGGCGGGGCGGGCGGTCACCTGGTCCGGTCGTCCGCGGGCCGCTTGGCCAGCTCGACGAGGTCGACGGTGGCGCGCGGGTCGGCGACCTCGATCACCAGTCGGCTGTACCGCTCGTCGACGAGCTCGATCACCACCGCCTTCTCCGGGTTCTTGACGTCCCAGAACACCCACTCGCCGCCCGAGCGGAAGGTCCCGGCGGTGATCAGCCCCGGGAAGTGCGTACCGCCGACCCGGATGCCCTTGGGTTCGCGGAAGATCCCGGGGTCGACGGTGGCGCCCCGGACGTTGCCGAGCGGGATCTCGATCCGGCTCCTGATCGCCCAGAGCCGGTCGAGGCCCTCGATCTCGACGACGAGGGTGTGGTCGGTGACGCTGACGTGAGCCATGGAACGGTTCCTCCTGCTGGTGGTCGAACGATGTCCTGCGGGCCCCGGGTGGGGACGTGCTCAGCCGGTCGGACCGACTCGGTCGGCGAAGGCCACGACGTCCGCGGCCGCCGGTGCGCCGACGCCCGCCCGGGCCCGCAGCCGCAGGCCGAGCACCGTCGCCGCGAGCAGCCCGGCGGCCCCGCCGCCTTCACCGTCCCCGTCACCCGTGCCGGTGCCGCTACCGGTCGCCCGGGCGATGGCGGTGTCGAGGGCGGCCAGGCCTTCGGCGACGAGCGCGCCGACCTCCGGGTCGCTCCCGGCCCGTTCGACGGCGGCCGACAGCAGCAGTCCGCCGGCCGGGCCGCCGTCGAACGCGGCGGCCGCCCGCGTCAGCAGCCCGGGGAGGCCCCCGGCCGCCCCGAGCGCCGCCGTGAGGGGCAGCACCTCGTGGTCGAGGTGGCGGCGCAGCGCGGCCAGGTAGAGGCCGCGTTTGCTGCCGAACACCTTGTAGAGGCTGCCCCGGTGGACTCCGAGGCCGGTGACCAGGTCGTCCACCGAGGTCCCCTCGTAGCCCCGGAGGGCGAACAGTTCGGCCGCCGCCTGCACGGCCTGGTCCTCGTCGAAGGCGCGTGGTCTTCCCATGACGACGACCCTAGGAGTTGAAGAACGCTCAGTCAAGAACGATTGTTCTCAAACCCGTCGACCCGACCTCCCACCCACCGCCTCACCCCGCCCACCGCCCCGCCCCGGCTCCACGGCACCGCGCCGGCTCAGCCGGCCAGCACCTCGCGCAGGACCCGGGCCTGCTTCACCAGCCGGCTCGACCCCGGTCGGCCCGCCACCTCCGCCACACCCGCGACCTCGCCGCGGGCACCGCAGCGGCGCGCGGCGTCCGCCGCCACCGCCAGCACGTCGACCGTGCCGCGCGGCACCTCACCGCCGAGGAGGGCGGGCAGGGCCGTGGCCAGCACCGACCAGACGGTGCCGTAGGCGCCGGTGTCGGCCGTGGTGGCCAGGGAGTGGGCGAGCCGGTTGGGCTTCACGGTGCCGAGGGCGACCAGCTCACCCAGCTCACGGCCGAGCAGCGCGCCGTCCAGGTCGCCCCGGGCGGCGAGGACCAGCAGCGCGTCCACGGCCGCCGTGCGGTCCTCGGGGAACCTCGCCCCGAGCCCGTAGGCGAGGGCGAGGTGGAGCGAGAGCCCGGCCGGGCCGCCGCCCTCGGCGAGCACCACGATCATCCGGCCCACCCCGCGCCGGTCCCGGTCCGCCGAGTCGGCGAACCAGTCGAGCCAGCGGGCCGCCTGCTCCTCGCGGTGGTGCGGGAGCATCGCCGCCCAGTGCGGGCTGGGCTCCCAGAGCCACTCGTTCTGCTTCCGGGCCCGGTCCACCGTGGGCGCGGTGCCGTCCAGCAGCGCCCAGAACCCGGGCTCCAGCCGCTCGCCCGCCGGGCCGGCCGGACCGCCCCCGCTGCCGGTCTGGGTGACCGCGACCCGCTTCACCACCTCCCACCAGCGGTCCCAGTAGCGCTGCGCGGGCCGGGCCTCCGGCCCCGGCGCGAAGAGCACCCTGGCCGACGACTGCGCCGGCAGGCCTCCCTCGCGCAGCCACCGGGCGGCCCAGCGGCCGGCGGGCGAGGCCAGCCGGTCGGCCGCCGCCAGGACGGCCGCCCCGGTCGTCGGCGCGACCCGCAGCAGCGCGGCGCTCAGGTCGGCCTTCCCGACCGCGGCGCCGACCGCCTCGTAGGCGGCCAGGCGCTCCACCAGCGCGGCCGCCTCGACCGCGCCGGTCGCATCGGTCGGGGTGGCGAGCAGCAGCGGCGGGCGGTCGGTGGTGACCCGCTCGGCCGCCTCGAAGAGCCGGGCGGCGAACACGGCGCCGTACACGGTGTGGTGGTCGCCGCCCAGCGGGTGCTCGCCCCTGTTCCGGAAGCCGGAGCCGCGCCGGTGCGGGTCGACCAGCCCGGCGACCGCCGCCGCGACGTACAGCACCTCGCCGGGGCCGCAGTCCTGCCAGCGGCCGACGTCGTGCCACGGGTTCGTCCGCAGCACCGGCTCCAGGGCGCCGGCGAGCGCCGCCCGGTCCTGGTGGGCGTGCCGGACCAGGCCGTCCAGGACGCGTTCGAAGAGGGCCACGTCCGACCGGCCCGAGGCCAGCAGCACGGCCAGCTCCTCGGCGACCTCCGCCGGGGTGGCGAGCGGGTCGCCGAGCGGGGCCGGCACCGGGACCGGCGGGAGCAGCTCGCTCCACGCGGTGTCGTCGTCCTCGCCGCCGCCCACCGGCGCGCCGAACAGTTCACCGGCGCGGGCGTGGTGGGCGGGGTCGAGCGACCGGGCGGCGAGCCGCAGCTCCGGCAGGACGCCCTCGCCGGCCGCCTTGAGCCGGCGGGCCACCACGTTGAGCGCGCGCTCCTGGAGCACCGTGTCGGGGTGGCCGAAGGCCTCGGCGGCGGCCAGCACCACCGGACCGGAGCGTTCGGGCGAGCGCCGGGCGGCCTGCTCCAGCCACGCCAGCTGGGCGCGGACCAGCTTCTTCTCGCTGCGGAACAGCACCACCGCCGAAGCCTCGGTCAGCACCTCGGGCTCCACCAGCCCGGCCTCGTCCAGTCCGGCGAGCGCCTGCTGGGCGTGGGCGGCCACGGTCGAGAGCCCGTCCAGCATCGCGAGCAGGTCGCGGACCCGGGCGGCGTACTCCGCCGGGGCGGGCGCGAGGGCGGCCAGCACGGCGAGGAAGGCCTTCTGGTCCGCCGGCCGGCCGCCGCGGACCAGCCTGGCCACGCAGAGGTCGACCAGATCGGCGCGGTCGAACTCCGGGCTGCCCGCCAGCCCCGCGATCGCCTCCGGCCAGGAGTCGCCCGGCCGGGTGCTGTACCGGGCGTCGAGCGGCCAGCCGACCTCGTCGAGCTCGAACACCCGCGGCAGCAGCACGGGGGTGAAGGTGTCCGCCCGCAGGCGCTCCAGCAGGGTGTCGGCGGCACCCCGCGGACCGCGATCGGCGCCGGCGGCCGAGCGCAGCCACTCGGCGGTGAAGTCGTCGGAGGCCGGCACCGGGCAGCCCGTCCGCCGCACCACCCGCTCGATCAGCGGGTAGAGGTCCCAGCTCCAGCCCGACCCGCGCTTGGCGGCGAGTCGGCCGACCACGTCGATCTGCCACTCCTCCGGCTGGGCCTCGACCACCTGGCCGAGCGCGGGGTGCCGGGCCCAGGAGCGGCCGGCGAAGTCCCGCCCCCCGATCCAAGTGGCGGCGCCGGCCGCGCCGGAGTGGCAGCCGGCCCCGGCGACCAGCAGCGCGCCCATCCGCTGCCCTGCCGCCTTGGACCAGTCGCCGCGGGCCTCCTTGCGCAGCTCCCTGAGCACCGGGACGCAGGCCCGCCGCTCGGCCGGCCCGAGCACGGCGACCAGCCCCGGCACCTGCGGCACCCGCCCCTCGCGGACCGCCGCCAGCAGCGCCTCGACCGCGCCCGACATACCTTCCGCGCCCCCCTGTGCAGCGCCCGCCCCAGCGCCCGCGACGCCCTCGGTGCGCTCCCCGCCGATCGTGCCCGTCCCGCTCATCGCGCCCCCTCCGGAAGCATCCCGTCCTGACCCGAACCGTCCTGACCCGCACCGTCCCGAACCGCACCGCGCCGAACCGCACCGTCCCCGGCCGGCCCGCCCCGGAGGGCCTCCTCCCGGACCATCCCGACCGCCAGGACGTGCTTGCAGGGCCCGCGCCCGCCGCGGTACTTGGCCCACCAGAGGCAGGTGCAGCCGACCGCGCCCGCCGCGTCCGACCGCACCCGCTGGATGTGGTCGTCCACCGTGACGGTGGCGAGCCCGCCGCCCTCCTCCAGCCGGACCGCGCCGGCCGCCACCAGGGCGCGCGCGGCCCGCAGCCGCGGGTTGCGGTCCTCGGCCCGCCCGGCGTCGTACGGCAGCTGACGGTGGAAGTACGCGGCCTCGGCGGCGTCGTAGCCGATCTGCCCACCGGTGCCGAGCCGGGTGAGCGCGGCCCGCACCCGGGCCGGGGTGAGCCCGGCCTGCTCGGCCAGCTCGGCGACCTCGATCCGCGGCTCCCAGGCGAGCAGCGCCGCGACCAGTTCGGCGTCCGGCTCGGCGGTGTCGGTGGCCAGCGCCCCGAGCACCCCGCCCTCGCCGGAGAAGCCCCGGGAGGCGTCCGGCGACAGGGTGAGCGTCAGGCGCATCCCCGGGAGCACCACCTCCCAGGCGGAGGCGGCCGGGCCGTCGCCCGCGACCGGGCCGTACACCCGCAGCGCCAGCGCGTGCCGCAGCACCCGCTGGAGCGCGGCCAGCCGCTCGGGGCCGGGCAGGCAGACCGCGCCGGGCACCGGCCGGGTGGTCGGGCGCAGCGTCCGCCCGGCCGGCACCACCCACTGGCTGACCCGGGCCCCGGCCCGACCGCCGCCGCCGCCGCGCGGCAGCGAGCGCAGGAAGCGGACCGCCTCGGCGGCGGGCAGCTCGGCCCGCAGGTCGAAGCCGGCGGCGGTGACCTGGGTCTCGGCGAAGCCGCGCAGCCAGCGCTCCGGCAGCGGGACCTTCTTCTCGACGACCGGCCCGTCGAAGGTGGTGACCTCCAGCGCGTCCGGTCCGACGGCGAGGTGCAGCGGCTCGGCCCGGCCTATCCGGGAGAGCGCCTCGCGCAGCGGGTTGTTGACGTCGACGTTGGTGGTGCCGTGGCCGATCTCGTCGCCGTCCAGGCCGGCGGCGAGCACGTCGAGGCGGGCGTAGACGCCGCAGCACCCGGAGAAGGACTCGAACCGGAGCCGGTCGCCGTTGGCGGTGACCACCGGGTCGAGCGAGGCCCGCAGCTGCGGCTGGTAGTAGCGGGCGGCGGCGACGTCGGCGACGGCGAGCAGCGCGGCGGCGGCCGGCTCGGGCTCGGCCAGGAAGCCCGCGAAGAAGCGGGGGTGCGCGGCCGCCCCGAGCGGGGTGGCGCCGCCGGAGGTCTCCAGGGCGAGGCGCCGGCCGGCCGTGCCGTCGAGGACGGCGGACGGGCGCAGATAGGCGTACGCGTGTGCGGATTGCGACATGCCGAACACGTTAGGTCAGGGCACTGACAGTCGGCCTTCGCGCTGCTCCCCACCCGCCCCGGACGCCTCGAACTGAAACAGGTTCTACGGACAAGGTTCCCCCGAAAGGGTTACCCAGGTCACACCGGCGGACGGGCGCCGTCTGTCACTATGGGCCCGTGACCGAGCTGACCGAACAGGAGAGACCGGCGACCGACACCGCCGGCCCGTTCGCCGAGCTGCTGCTGATCGAGCGGCTCGACGAGAACACGTTCCGCGGACACTGCCACGCCGGGGCGCCGATGCGCGCGTTCGGCGGCCAGGTCGCCGCGCAGGCACTCGTGGCGGCCGGGCGGACGGTCGGGGCCGACCGCGCGGTGCACTCGCTGCACGGCTACTTCCTGGTGGCCGGCGACCCGTCCCACCCGATCGACTACCGGGTCGACGAGGTCCGCCAGGGCTCCTCCTACGCCACCCGCCGGGTGACCGCGATGCAGCACGGCGAGGCGGTCTTCACCCTCTCCGCGTCCTTCAAGCGCCCCGAGCGGGCCGCCGACCGGCACCGCGAGACACCCGCCCTCCCCGGCCCGGAGGAGCTGCCGGACGCCTTCGCGTCCTGGGACGACGCGGCCCGCGCGGCGCTCGCCCGCAGCGGGTTCGGCGCGCTGGAACTGCGGTTCGTCCCGCCGGACGCACCGGGCGTGCCGCCCGCCGTCCCGGGCATGCCGCAGCAGTTCGTCTGGCTGCGCGCCGGCTCCCCGCTGCCCGCCGACGACCCCCTGCTGCACGTCTGCGCGCTCACCTACCTCTCGGACCTCACGCTCGCCTCGACGGCCGGGCTGCACCTCCAGCCGAACTTCTTCCAGCGCAGCGGGCCGCCGCGGCTGCTGATGGCCTCGCTGGACCACGCGATGTGGTTCCACCGGCCGTTCCGGGCCGACGAGTGGCTGCTGTTCGCCCAGCGCAGCCCGTCCTCCTCGGACGGCCGCGGGCTGTCGCTGGGAGAGTTCTACGACCGGGAGGGGCGCCTGGTGGCCTCCGCCGTGCAGGAGGCGCTGATCCGCGAGCGCCTGGTCGCGCCGCGCTGACCACGGGCCGGGCCCGCACCGGGCCCCGCACCGGACGGGCCGCCGCGGGCCGGGTCGGGCCGTCCGGGGCCGGATGACCGGGGGGAGAACGGCGGGCGGCCGGTCGGCGTCATATTCCTGAGCGGCCCCGGCCCGTATCATGGTGCGGGTGACCAAGGTTGACCTGTCACCACGGCCGGTGGAGGCGATGTCTCCGCGTCAACTCGAACGCCGCGAGAGTCTGATCGCGGCCGCGCTCGCCCTGGTGAACGAGATCGGCGTCGAGCGGCTGCAGATGAAGCAGGTCTGCGAGCGGTCCGGAGTCGCCCTGGGGACGGCGTACCGCTACTTCTCCTCCAAGGACCACCTGCTGGCCGCCGCCATCGCCGAATGGCACCGGCTGCTGCTGGCCGACCTGGTGGTGGAGCTACGCGGACCGCGCGCCGGCCTGGGCACCACCGACCGGGTGGTGCGGTTCGTCCGCGGCGGGATGCGCGCCTACCAGCGCCAGCCCGAACTCGCCCGGCTCCGGGTGGCCGTCGCCTCCTCCACCGACCCGTTCGCCAGCGAGGCCCTCCAGGGCATGGCCCGGGCCGACAGTGCCGCGCTCCAGGCGGTGATGGCCGAGGTCCCGGCCGCCGCGAGCGACCTCGTGCGGCACATCGTCGGCCACGCCTGGCAGGGCGAGCTGACCGCCTGGGTGACCGGCCGGACCACGCTCGGCGACGCCCGGCGGCGGCTGGAGGACGTGGTGCGGCTGGTGCTGACCCCGTACGAGACGCCGTACCCGGCCCCGTACGAGGTCCAGTCCAGCGCCTGAGGCCGGCGGAGCCGGGGGGGGTCGGGCCGCTCCGGGCGCCGGCCGGGGCTCCGGCGCGCCCCGTCGTCGGCGCCGACCGCCGCCGGAGGGCGCCGCGCCCCCGCGGCCCCCGCTCCGGGCGGCCGCGGACGGCCCGCGGCGGCGAACCGGGCGGCTCCTTGACCTTCACACCGGTGTCAACTCCTAGCGTGCGGAGCGGGCCGGCCACCCGGCCGGCCCGACCACCCGCACAGGAGCACCGCCATGACCACCCCGAAGGCCGCCCCCGCCCCGCTCGCCCGGATCGTCCGGGGCTCCGGCCCGGGCCTGCTGCTCGCCCACGGGGCGGGCGGCAGCGCCCGGGACAACTGGGGCCCGCTGCTCGACGACCTGGCCGCCCACCGCACCGTCGTCGCCCCCGACTACCCCGGCTCCGGCGACAGCCCCGACGAACCGGGCGAGCGCTCGCTCGACGAACTGGCGGACCGCCTGGTGGCCGCCGCCGACGCCGAGGGCCTGGCCGAGTTCGACCTGGCCGGCTACTCGCTCGGCGCCGCCGTCGCCGTGCGGGCCGTCACCCGCCACCCCGGGCGGGTCCGCTCGCTCCTGCTGCTCGCCGGGGTGGCCGGCGGATCCCGGCGGTTCCGGCTGCTGGCCGACCAGGCGGTCGCCCTGGCCGGGCAGCCGGCGCTGCTGGCCGTCCAGACCCTGACGGCGGGGTTCGGCCGCACCTGGCTCGACGCCCTCCCGGCCGAGGAGTTCGCCGCCCTCCGGGCCGCCCTGGCGGCGGCCCCGGTGCCGGCCGGGTTCCGCTGGCAGTTCGACCTGGCCGCCCGGGCCGACGTCCGCGCCGAGCTCGCCGCCGTCGCCGTACCGACCCTGGTGATCTCGACCACCGAGGACGGCCTGGTGGCGCCGGAGCAGCACCGCGCGCTGGCCGAGGGCATCCCCGGCGCCCGCTGGGCCGAGCTGACGGCCGGCCACCTGCCGATGGTCGAGCAGCTGCCCGGGCTGCGGCAGCTGGTGCTGGACTTCCTCACCGGCCCGGCCGCCGGAACCGGTCAGGCCGTCCGCACCGCCCGGTCCTCGGACACCGGCCCGGCCGCCGGGTAGCGCCCACCGCCGGACGCCGGGGCGGCCCCGCCCGGCCCGCCCGCGCCCGCGCCCGTAGGGGAACACCCCGGCGGGGCACGGCGTTCGCCCCGTCATGCGCATCGGAGAACTCGCCCGCCTGACCGGGGTGTCCACCCGCCTGCTGCGGTACTACGGGGAGCAGGGCCTGCTCCGACCGGCCCGCTCCGCCGCCGGCTACCGCGAGTACGCCGAGGAGGACGCGATCCGGGTGCGGCAGATCCGCAGCCTGCTGGCAGCGGGCCTGTCGACCCGGGTGATCGCGAGCATCCTCCCGTGCGCCCACGGCCCGGTCCCGGCCCTGGAGGCCTGCCCCGAACTGCTCGACACCCTCCGCGGCGAGCTGACCGAACTCGACGCCCGGATCGGCGAGCTGACCCGCAGCCGGACGGCCCTCGCCGGGTACCTGGACGCCGCCCTGCCCCCGGTGCACGAGTACGCGGCCGCCTGACGGACCGCCCGCCCGACGCCCCGTCACCTCGTCCTCCCCGGCGTGCCCTCCCCCGCCTCCCCGCGGGAACTGGACATAGTACGACATGTATCCCTTTTCCGATCATGCCGTCGACCAGCCAGTACGCCGCGAGAGGTACCCCCATGACCAGTCAGCCGCCCGAGCCGCCGGACGAACCCGCCGCCACCCTCCCCGTCGACCGGGCGGTGTTCGGGATCAGCGCCGTCCTGGTACTGGCGGTCGTCGCCTGGGGCGTCTTCGCCGAGGACTCGCTCGGCCGGACCTCCAGCAGCGCCCTCGGCTGGGTCCTGCACAACTTCGGCTGGCTCTTCATCGTCGCCGCCGACGTCTTCCTCGCCCTCGCCGTCCTGCTCGCCTTCAGCCGCTTCGGCCGGATCCGGCTCGGCCGCGACGACGACGAACCGGAGTTCTCCACCCTCGCCTGGATCGCCATGATGTTCAGCGCCGGCATGGGCATCGGCCTGATGTTCTACGGCGTCGGCGAGCCGCTCCAGCTGTGGGCCAGCCCGCAGCCCGGCTCCGGCCTGGAGCCGCAGTCCGCGGCCGCCGCCCAGCAGGCGCTGGAGTTCTCGCTCTTCCACTGGACCCTGCACCCCTGGGCGATCTACGCGGTCTGCGGCCTCGCGCTCGCCTACACCACCTTCCGCAAGGGCCGGGGCAACCGGATCTCCTCCGCCTTCGTCCCGCTGATCGGCCGGCGCGGCGCCGACGGCTGGCCGGGCCGGGCCATCGACATGCTCGCCGTCTTCGCCACCGTCTTCGGCTCGGCCACCAGCCTCGGCCTCGGCGCCCTCCAGGTGGCCGACGGCCTCGGCTACGTCTCCTCGGTCGAGAACACCGAGCGCACCCAGCTGATCGTCATCGGCTCGCTGAGCGCGGCCTTCGTCGTCTCCGCCTTCTCCGGCGTGCACAAGGGCGTCAAGTGGCTCTCCACCGCGAACGTCGTGCTGGCCTCGCTGATCATGCTCTTCGTCTTCGTCTTCGGCCCGTCCGTCTTCGTCCTGGACTCGATCCCCTCCACCGTCGGCGGCTACCTCTCCGACCTGCTCGCCATGTCCACCCAGACCGGGGCCTTCACCGACGAGAGCTGGCTCGGCACCTGGACCATCTTCTACTGGGCGTGGTGGCTCTCCTGGGCGCCGTTCGTCGGCACCTTCATCGCCCGGATCTCCCGCGGCCGCACCGTCCGCCAGTTCCTGGTGGGCGTGCTGCTGGTACCCAGCGGGGCCACCGTCTTCTGGTTCTGCGTGATGGGCGGCACGGCCATCCGACTGGACAGCACCGGCGCCGCCGACCTCGTCGCGACCATCCCGCAGGGTGCGGAGGCCTCGCTGTTCGAGATGCTGCGCTCACTGCCGCTCGGCTCGGTGACCAGCGTGGTCGCGGTGCTGCTGGTGATGACCTTCTTCATCACCAGCGCCGACTCCGCCTCGCTCGTCCTCGGCTCGCTCTCCAGCCGCGGGTCGCTGCACCCGCGCACCTGGCTGGTGGTGGCCTGGGGCGTCCTGATGGGCGGGGTCGCCGCCGCGCTGCTGCTGGCCGGCGGACTCACCGCGCTGCAGAACGCCACCATCCTGGTCGCGCTGCCGTTCGTCGTGGTGATGCTGCTGCTCTGTGTCGCCCTGGTGAAGGAGCTGCGGGAGGACCCGGCCGCCGGACCCTCCCGGCTCCACGCCGCGCACGGCCTGCGGGACGCCGTCCGGGTGGCCGTCGGCGAGGCCCTCGCGGACGCCCGGAACGGCGGCCGGCGTCCCCCGTCCGGGTGAACCATCACGCCCCGCCCCCACCCCGGGGGCGGGGCGTGACCTGCGGCTTCGCCCGTGTCGCCCAAGCCGACGCCCGCCCCCCACCCGGACTTCACCCGCACGTAGCGACCGTTCATGCCACCCTGGAACGCTCCCTGTCATGAACGCCAACCCTCCGGCGACCCTCCAGGATCCGCGCTTCCCCCTGCCCAAGCGCCACCGCCGATTCCTGGCCTGCGCCGCCGTCCTCGCCTCGCTCGCCCTCGGCACCCTCAGTGTCGGCGCCACCGTGGAGACCGTCCGGCACGACACGGTGGCGACGGCCACGGCCAGCCGGTGATGTGACCGGGGTCACGCGGAGGCGTGGTATGGTCACCGGTATGGCCACCACCAAGAAGTACACCGTGACCCTGCCCGAGGAGCTCGCGGAGGAGATCCGCTCCCTCGTCGGCCCCGGCGAGTTCAGTCGCTACGTCACGCAGGCCATAAGGCTCAAGCACGAACAGGACCGGCTCGCGGAGTTCGTCGACCGCTGGGAGACGGAGTACGGCCCGGTACCGGACGACGCCCTGACCCGGGCCGAGGAGGAGCTTCGCGAGCTCCACCGCCGTCATGCCGAGCGCGCCAACCCGCCCCAGCCGATGCAGCGGGCCAGCTGATGAACTTCACTCATGTACTCGACTGCGAGGCGCTCTCCCGGGCGGTGAACGGCGATCCCCTCATGGGCGCCCGGATCAAGGCCGCGAGTCAGCAGGGAATCCGGGTCGTCACGAGTTCGATGACCCTGGTGGAGAGCTACCACAAGAAGGTCAACCGCCCGCTCTGGCAGTGGATGCTGTCACGCATCACCGTCGAACCGGTCACCGAGGAGATCGCGGGCGAGGCGATCGCGCTGCTCGCCGATGCGGGCCTCCATGGCCACAAGTACGCCATTGACGCCGCCCTCGCCGCCATCGCGGTGCGGCAACACGGTGCGGTGACGATCTTCACGTCCGACCCCGACGACATGACCATGCTCTGCGGCAGCCGGATCGAGATCGTCCGCGTCTGACCCTCACGCGTGCTGTTCGGCCCTCGGGGACGCCGGGGCGGGGATGGTGACCTCGGGGTCGCGGCGGGAGTGGCGGCCGGTGCCGGGGGCCGGCAGGAGGTCGGGGGCCGGGGCGTAGCGGGCGGCGGGGGCCCGCAGGAGCCAGCCCGGGGGGCGGGTGCCGCGGGGGGCGGGGGTGATCAGGCCCATCCGGTGGAGCAGGTCCAGCGCGTCGCGGCGCAGCGCCGTGCGGTCCGCCAGGTAGTCGCGGCGCCAGCCGGCCGGGAGCCCGTACTCGTCGGCGATGTCGCCGAGGACCCCGTCTATCAGCGCGTCCGGGACGGACACGTCGGTGTCGGCGGCCTCCCCGGGGAGCGGCCGGACCTCCTCCACCAGGCGTTCGACCAGCAGCAGGGCCGCCTGGGCGAGGGTGCCGGCGCCGGGCGGCGCGAGGTCGGTGAGCTCCTCGGCGGGGTCGAGCAGGGCGACGCCCTCGGCACGGTGCTCGGCCTCCAGGCCGAGGAACTCGGCGAGCGCGGCCGGGCCGGAGTGGCGGTGGTCGCACAGCCAGGCGCGCTGGTCCTCGGGCAGGTCGGTGGCGAGCACGACCGGGGTCTCGGCGAGCCGGCGGCGGACGGCGGTGCCGGGTTCGGCCTCGGCGGCGCGGCGGACCAGCTCGGCGGCGTCGGCGGCGAGCGCGGGCGGGCCGGCCGGGACGGCGCGGGCGAGCTCCCGGTCGACCGTCAGGACGGCCTCGCCGTCGGCCGGACCGGCCGGGCGGCCCGGGTCCGCCGGAAGGTCGGCCAGCACCTGCCAGTCGGCCAGCGCGGCGAGCGCCATGCCGAGGTCGGCGCGCGCGGCGTCCGGCGCGGACGCGGCGTCCGGGCCCGCGGCGCGCATCGCGGCCAGCAGCACCCCGAGCGGCAGCCGCTCGGGCGCGTCGACCAGCAGGGCCAGCGCGAGCGCCAGCTGGGCGTACCCGCCGGGGGTGAACGGCGCACCGGTGACCGGGTGTTCGAGGCGGCGGGTGCACCCGGAGCCGAGGCCCGCCTTGTGCAGACGGGCGTGCCAGGGGCCGACGACCAGGCGGTAGCCGAGCAGGGTGTCGAACCGCTCGGTGAGCCAGTCGCGGTGACGGCGGATCAGCGGGAAGCCGTCGGCGTGCGGCCCGGAGGCGGTCACCAGCGGGTGGGCGAGCAACAGCCGGGCGGCGATCCGTCGTTCGGCGGCCGTGGTGGCGGCGGAGCGGTCCTGCGTCGCGGCGGCCGCGCCCCGGGTGCGTTCGGGCTTGCGGTGCTTGCCGGGCCTGCCCGGCTTGGCGCCCGAGAGGACGACGGGGAGCGCGCCGGCGTCCCGGCGGGCGCGGCGCAGACCGCGGGCCGGCCGGGCCTCGCGGGTGCGCAGCGGCACGGGGGTGTGGGCGGTGGGGCCGTGCCACCAGCTGACGTCCGCCGCCGGCTCGGGCCCGGCGGGGGCGCCCGGGGCGAGCGCGGCGGGGGTGGACTCCGGCCCGGCGGGGGCGGGTTCGGCCGGCACCGGCCCGGCGGGCCCGGGTGCGACGGGTGCGGGTATGACGGGTGCGGCAGGTGCGACGCCCGCCGCGGGTACCGGTGCCGCGGGCGCGCCGAAGTGACGGGCCGGGTAGAGGCCGAAGGCGGCGGCGCAGAGGTCGTCGGCGGCGGCCCGGTCGGCCCGGGCGAACCACTCGGCGAGCCGGAGCAGCCCCGGGTCGGGCGAGAGCACGAGCCGGGGAACGGACATCGGGTCGGATACCGGAGCGGAGCCGCCGGGAGCGGCCTCGGCGCCCCCTTGCGGGGCGTCAGCTCCGTTCGCCGCCAAGGCATCGGACGCGGGCGCGGACAGCGGCGGGGGCGTGGTGGCGGGGGCGGGGGCGCGTACGACGACGACGGCGTCGGTGGCGCCTCGCCCCGCTCCGCCCGCGCGCCCGTCCGCCGTGCCACCGGTCACCCGCGCGGTGCCGGTCGCGTACTCCTGCTGCTCCATGTCGTGGACCAGAGTAGACGGTGGGGGCTGCCGCCGTGGCAGCTACCGGGTCCCCGGGCGGCCGAACCGTGTGTCACCTCGCACCCGGCGCCGGTGCGCCGCCCGCGCGGCGGTCCGGCCCGGTGCCCCACCCCCCTCGCGACCGGAACCTACGCACGGGTAACAATCTCTTCCATGCCCTGCGCCGGTCGCCTATCGTGCCCGGCACGGGCCGACCCGCCCCCGCCGGACCCCCGCTCCACCCGCTCCCCGCTCCCCGCTCCCCGCTCCCCGCCCACCCGGAGGACACCACCGCATGAGCATCCGTACGACCACCCGCGCCGTTCTCGGCGGCCGCCTGCGTTCGGCCACCGGACTGCTCACCGGCTTCGCCGCCACCTCGGCGGCCCATCTCGGCGCGATCCTGAGCGACACCCCGGCGCTCCGGCACGCCACCAAACCGGCACTGATGCCGCTGCTGGCCGCGCACAGCGTGGCCGACGCCGAGGCGGCGGGCCGGCGGGCGCCGAAGCTGCTGGCGCCCGCACTGCTGCTGAGCGCGGGCGGGGACGTGCTGCTCCAGCTCGGCGACGACACCGCGTTCCTGGCCGGCATGGGCTCGTTCGCGGCGGCGCACGTCTGCTACGTGACGATGTTCGTCGGCCAGGGGGCGCTCACCGAGCGGCGCCGGGCGCTGCTGGTGGCGGCGGCGTACGCGGCGGCCTGGGCGACGATGGTCGGCCGGCTCTGGCCGGACCTCGGGGACCTCCAGGTGCCGGTGGCCGGGTACAGCCTGCTGCTCGCCTCGACGGCCGTCGCCTCGGCCGGGCTTGGCCTGCGGACCGGGCTGGGCGGGGCGCTGTTCCTGCTCTCCGACACGCTGATCGCCACCAAGCTGGCCAAGTGGCGGGAGCTGCCGGGGCACCAGTTCTGGATCATGGCGACGTACATCCTGGCGCAGTACCTGCTGGCCACCGGCGCGCTCAGGGCCGCCGCCGACGCCGCGGACGCCGAGAGCGCCGAGGACGCGGCGGGTGCGCCGGGTGCTTGGGGCGCGCCGGTCACGCGCTACGCCGGAGGCCCGGCGACGGCCTGACGACCCGGCGCCCCGACCGCCGGGCGGACGGCCGACAGGGGTGCCGCCGGACGGTCCGTCCGGCGGCACCCCCGAGCGAACCGCTCCGGTGCGGCTCCCCTTCAGGCGGACCCGTCGCCGGCCCGCCGGCGCAGCAGCCAGAAGCCGCCCACACCGCCGGCCACCAGCAGTACGCCGCCCGCGAGCTCCATCGGGTCGGCCGCCACCGAGCCGCCGAGGCCGGTCTTCACCGCGCCGTGCGGGGCGACCTGCTGGCTGCCCGCGCCGGACTGCCCGAGCGACCCGGCCCACTCACCGGCCGCCTCGCTCCACCCGCCCAGCCCGGACGGCGTGGAACCGGCCCCGGAGGACGAGACCGTCACCGTCGTCACGGTGACGGTCGTGGCGAAGGAGCCGCCGTCCGGGCAGGTGCCGTCGACCTTGTTGTCACCGCCGTACTTGCCCGCCAGCCGGGCGGAACCGGTGTGCTTGCCGTCCGAGCCGAGGGTGAGGGTGGCCGGGCCGCCCTCGAAGGCCTGGGAGTTGGCCTTGATGGTCTTGGCCTCGGGCTTGTCGGACTTCTCGCAGGAGACCGTGACCGTCACGGTCTGGCCCGGTGCGGCCTGGGACGGGCTGACCGTGGCGGCACCGTCCTTGGCCAGCGCGGTGGGAGCCGTCAGGCCGGTCAGCACCGCTGCGCCGATCAGGGCGGCGGCGGCCGTACGCGTGGGGCGCATGCCGGAACCTCCGGGATTCTCGGGCGCAGCCGGGGACTCGGATGTCCTCGTGATCGAACAACTACACCCGGTTACTCACCGACGGTAGGCACCCCTCCCCCGCCCGGCCACCGCTCGGGGCCGTTCGGGGGAGGGGCCGTCACCCACCGTGACTCAGAGATCGAGGTCGACGACGACCGGGGCGTGGTCCGAGGTGCCCTTGCCCTTCCGGGCCTCGCGGTCGACGTAGCTGTCGGTGACGGCGTCGGCGAAGGGCTTGTTGGCGTAGGTCAGGTCGATCCGCATGCCCCGGTTCTTCGGGAAGGCCAGCTGGCGGTAGTCCCAGTAGGTGTAGGGGCGGTCGTACTTGAGCGGGCGGGGCACCACGTCGTGCAGGCCGGCGTCGTCCAAGGCCGCCAGCGCGGCCCGCTCGGCGGGGGTGACGTGGGTCAGGCCCTCGAAGGCGGCGACGTCGAAGACGTCCTCGTCGCTCGGGGCGATGTTGAAGTCGCCGAGGACGGCGAACGGGCGGGAGCCGGCCGCGTCCTCCAGCGAGGCCAGCCGCAGCGCCTCCAGCCACTCCAGCTTGTAGCGGTAGTGGGCGTGGTCGACCTCGCGGCCGTTGGGCACGTAGACGGACCAGACCCGGACCGGTCCGCAGGTGGCGGCGATGGCGCGCGGCTCGACGTCGGGCAGCAGGGCGTCGTCGGCGAGGTAGCCGGGCTGGCCGGGGAGGTCGCGGACGACGTCCTCCAGGCCGAGCCGGGAGACGATCGCCACGCCGTTCCACCGGCCGGTGCCGTGGGCGGCGGTCTCGTAGCCCAGCTCGCGGACCTGCTCGTACGGGAACGCGTCGGCCGCGCACTTGAGCTCCTGGAGGCAGAGCACGTCGGGCTTGGCGCTCTCCAGCCATTCGAGGAGCTTGGGCAGCCGCGCGGTGACGGAGTTGATGTTCCAGGTGGCGATGCGGACGGTCACGGCGGGCGGCCTTCCCGATGGCGGTGCGGACGAGGGGTGGACGCCCTGGCAGGCGTCCACCCCGAATCTACCGAACGGCACCGACAGACCGGCCCGGCCACGGACCGGCCACGGCCCCGGCCAGGGGCGTCAGGGGGCGGGCCGGACCACCGCCGCCGAGCCGCCGCCGCGGCGCACCGGTTCCGCGGCCGCGACCCAGCGGCCGTCCGGCAGCCGCTCGACGCCGGTCGCGGCACCGATCTCGGGCGTGCTCGCGAACACGTGGCCGAGCGCCTCCAGCCGGGCCCGTTCGGGCAGCGACAGGAAGGCCGGCTCCGCCTGGGTGGCGGCCGTGTTGCGCTGGCTGGCGCGCGGCGCGGCGATCGCCTGCTCCAGGCTCAGCCCCCGGTCGAGGCGGCCGAGCAGCACCTGGAGGGTGGTGGTGATGATGGTCGCGCCGCCGGGCGAACCGGCCGCCAGCACGGGCTCGCCGTCCCGCAGCACGATCGTGGGCGAGAGCGAGGAGCGCGGCCGCTTGCCGGGGCCGGGCAGGTTGGGGTCGGGAACCCCGGGCACGAGCGGGGTGAAGTTGAAGTCGGTCAGCTCGTTGTTCAGCAGGAAGCCGCGGCCGGGGACGGTGATGCCGCTGCCGCCGGTCTGCTCCAGGGTCAGGGTGTAGGAGACCACGTTGCCCCAGCGGTCGGCCACGGTGAGGTGGCTGGTGCTCAGGCCCTCGTACGGCTCGGCGGCGGGTGCCACGCCGTCGCTCGCGCAGTCGGCGGGGTGGCGCGGGTCGCCGGGCGGGAGCGGGCTGGTGAGGGCCCGGTCGGGGCTGATCAGGCAGGCGCGGGAGGCGGCGTAGCGCGCCGAGAGCAGCTCCCGCACCGGGACGTCGTTGAAGGCCGGGTCGCCGACCCAGCGGTTGCGGTCGGCGAAGGCGATCCGCGAGGCGTCCAGGAAGTGGTGGTAGTACTGCGTGGCGTCGTAGCCGCCGAGTTCGCCGTCCTCCAGGATGCCGAGCGCCTCGCCGACGGTGGTGCCGCCGGAGCTGGACGGGGCGATCGAGTAGAGGTCGTAGTCCCGGTAGGCGACGTGGGTGGGCTGCTGACGGCGGACCTGGTAGCCGGCCAGGTCGGCGGCGTCCACCTTGCCCGGCCGGGCGGTGCGCCCGGAGGCCGGGTCGACCGGCGGGTGCTGGATGGTGCGGACGATGTCGGTGGCGAGGTCGCCCTGGTAGAGCGCCCTGACGCCCTCCCGGCCGAGCTGGCGGTAGGTGGCGGCCAGGTCCGGGTTGCGGAAGGTCGAGCCGACGACGGGGAGCGCGCCACCGGGCAGGAAGAGCCGGGCGGTGTCGGGGAAGTCCTTGAACCGGGCCTGGTTCAGCGCGGTCTGGTCCTGGAAGGTCTGGTCGACGGTGAAGCCCTGCTCGGCGATCCGCTGGGCGGGCTTGAGCGCCTCGGCGAAGGGGCGCTTGCCCCAGAGCCGGACGGCGGTCTCCCAGGTCGCCGGGGAGCCGGGGACGCCGACGGAGAGGCCGCTGGTGACGGCGTCGGCGAACGGCAGCGGCTTGCCGCCCTCCAGGAACAGCGACTCGTCGGCGGTCCGGGAGGCCACCTCGCGGCCGTCGATGGTGTGCACCCGGCCGGTGTCGTGGTCGTAGTAGACGAAGTACCCGCCGCCGCCGATCCCGGCCGAGTACGGCTCGGTGACGCCGAGCGCGGCGGCGACGGCCACGGCGGCGTCCACCGCGTTGCCGCCCTTGCGCAGCACCTCGATCCCGGCGGCCGTGGCGTCGGCGTCCACGCTGGCCACCGCGCCGCCCCAGCCCACCGCCTCGGGCACCTTGGCGGGGGCCGCCGCCGGGGGCGCGGCCGCGCCGGCCGGCCCGGCGACGACCGTGCAGACCAGCGCCGTGGCGAGCAGCAACGGCGGGACGATTCGGGCCAGCGCTCTCATCCGGGGTCCTCCTGGGTGACTGAGTGGACGTCAACTCCGTTGTTTCACGAGAGCCATGACCCCGACAACAGGGCCGCGGCACTACCAACGGGTAGTTGACGCAGCAGTCGTCCCGAAGAGACGGACGATCACGTTCCTGATTCGTTCGGACCGGAGAGGATGAGCAGCCGCCCATGTGACCGACGGCTTGTGCGTGCGCCCGCGGGCTCCCCGCACGGAGGGCGCCGACGCACCGGCGGAGCGGTGGGCGGACCGGGTCGGCCCACCGCTCCGCGGTGTCCTCCGGGTGCCCGCTACGGGACGGTGCGCTCGACCCGGCGGCGCTTGATGGTGCGGAAGCGGCGGGCGACCTGGCGGGCGAGGTCGGCGGCGCCGACCAGGCCGGCCTCGTTGCCGAGGGCGGCGTGGACGATGACCGCCTCGGGGCGGAAGCCGCGGCCGGTGAGGGTGCGGCGGAAGGCGTCCCGGGCGGGGCCGAGCAGAAGGTCGCCGGCCTCGGAGACGCCGCCGCCGACGACGAAGCGGCCCGGGTCGAGGGCCGCGGCCAGGTTGGCGATGCCGACCCCGAGCCAGGTGCCGACCTCGTAGAGCAGTTCGGTGGCGGTCGGGTCGCCGGCCCGGGCGGCCTCGGTGACCAGCGGGCCGGTGATGCCCTCGATCACGCCGCCGGCCCGCGCCAGCAGCGGCTGGACCACCGGGGACTCCTCGGCCACCAGTTCGCGCGCGTCACGGACCAGCGCGTTGCCGGAGGAGTACTGCTCCCAGCAGCCCCGGTTCCCGCACGGGCACCGGTGGCCGCCGGGCACCACCTGCATGTGCCCGAACTCGCCCGCCAGCCCGTACCTGCCCCGGTCGACGAAGCCGTCGCGGACGACGGCGCCGCCGATGCCGGTGCCCAGGGTGAGCATCACCATGTGGTCCTCCCCGCGGCCGGCGCCGAACCGCCACTCGGCCCAGGCCGCGGCGTTGGCGTCGTTCTCGACGATCACCGGGAACCGCAGCCGCTCGCTGAGCGCCTGCTGGAGCGGCTCGTTGCGCCAGTTCAGGTGCGGGGCGAAGAGCACCGTGGCGCGGTCGGCGTCCACCCAGCCCGCCGCGCCGATGCCGACCGCGTGGACGTCGTGCCGGTCGGAGAGCTCCAGCACCAGCTCGACGATGACGTCCTCGACCACCTTGGGGCTCTTGGACTTGTCCGGCGTGTCGGTGCGCAGCTTCTCCAGCACCTTGCCCTCGCCGTCCACCACTCCGGCGACGACCTTGGTGCCCCCGATGTCGACGCCGATGGTCGGCAGCCGCAGCAGGCCGGCGGGCAGCGCCCGGCGGCGGCGCTCGGCGCGGGGGCCGAGGCCGAGCAGGGTCGGCAGGACCGGCGGCCGGGTGGTGGCTTGGGGGCTGGTCACGGCTGCGGGCGCTCCTCACGGGGGTCGGGTTCGGGGTCGGTGGTGCGAGGGCCGGGCCCGGGGGCGGGACCGGACCCGGGGGCGGCCGCGCGGCCGAGCTCGTGGGAGAGCTCGGCGAGGTCCGAGCCGCCGGCCATCTCGGTGGTGAGCTGTTCGAGGCCGATCTCCGCCCGGGGGTGGCTGCCCGCCATCCGGCCCCGCTTGAGCAGGGTGAAGTGGTCCCCGACCAGGTAGGCGTGGTGCGGGTTGTGGGTGATCAGCACCACGCCGAGGCCGGCGTCCCGGGCGGCGGTGACGTACTTGAGCACCACGCCGGACTGCTTGACGCCGAGCGCGGCGGTCGGCTCGTCCAGGATGAGCACCCGGGCGCCGAAGTGCACGGCGCGGGCGATCGCGACGCACTGCCGCTGGCCGCCGGAGAGGGTGCCGATCGGGCGGTCGACGTCGGGCAGGTCGATGCCCATGTCGGCGAGCGCCCGCCGGGTGGTGGCCCGCATGCCGTCGGCGTCCAGCCACAGGCCGCCCCAGCGCTTGTACCCCTGTTCGGAGCCGAGGAAGAAGTTCCGCCAGACCGGCATCAGGGGGACCACCGCGAGGTCCTGGTAGACGGTGGCGATGCCGCGGTCGAGGGCCTGGCGCGGCGAGTCGAAGCGGACCTCCTCGCCGCCCACCGTGAAGGTGCCCTCGTCGTGCCGGTGCAGCCCGGCGATGATCTTGATCAGGGTGGACTTGCCGGCGCCGTTGTCGCCGAGCACGCAGCTGATCTCGCCGGAGCGCAGGGTCAGCGAGACGTCCTCCAGCGCGCGGACGGTGCCGTAGGTCTTGCCGACGCCTTCGAGGGCGAGCAGTTCGGCGCCCGCCCCGGGCGCGGCCGTCGTGTCCGGCGCGGTCATCGCGGCCCCCGTTCGGCCCGGCGCTTCACCCAGGAGTTCAGCAGGGCGGCGAGCAGCAGCATCGCGCCGAGGAAGAACTTGAACCAGTCCGGGTTCCACTGGGCGTAGATGATGCCCTTGCTGGCCATGCCGAAGATCAGCGCCCCGAGCGCGGAGCCGGCCACCGAGCCGTAGCCGCCGGTGATCAGGCAGCCGCCGATGACGGCCGCGACGATGTAGATCAGCTCGTTGCCGACGCCCTCGCCGGACTGCACGGTGTCGAAGGAGAAGAGCAGGTGCTGGCCGAGCACCCAGGCGCCGAAGCCGACGAACAGGTAGAGCACCGTCTTCGTGCGGGCGACCGGGACGCCGACCGCGCGGGCCGCGGCGGCGTCCCCGCCGACCGCGTAGACCCAGTTGCCGAACCGGGTGCGCAGCAGCACCCAGCTGCCGACGACCAGCAGGCCGAGCCACCACCAGACGGTGGCCTTGATCGTCAGCCCGCCGACGGTCACCTCGGAGGCGAACAGCCAGCGGCAGGAGGCGAAGCCCTCCATGTCGGAGATCGGCTTGGTGGAGACGGTGCCGGAGACCAGCTTGGTGACGCCGAGGTTGGCGCCGGTGAGCATCAGGAAGGTGCCGAGCGTGACGATGAAGCTCGGCAGCCTGGTGCGGGCCAGCATCCAGCCGTTGAACAGGCCGACCGAGAGCGTGACGCCCAGGGAGACCAGCACACCGACCCAGGTCACCGCGGTGAGCTGGTAGGACACCATCGACGAGGTGAGCGCGGCGGTGGTGACCAGCACGCCGGCCGACAGGTCGAACTCGCCGCCGATCATCAGCAGCGAGACCGGCACCGCCATGATCCCGATGGTGGACGCCGCGTACAGCACGGTGCCCATCGAGGAGACCCGCAGGAACGGTTCGGCGACGGCGGCGAAGACCAGGAAGACCGCGGCGGCGGCGATCAGCGCGCCCAGTTCGGGCCGGGCGGCGAGCCGTCGCAGCGCCGCCGGGCGGTCCTGGGCCAGGACGTCGGGGGTGCTCAACGCGTCCCCCTCGCCACGTACTCGGCGAGCGCGTCGGCGTCCTTCCGGGTGAGGATCTGCGGGCCGGTGGCGACCGGCTTGCCCCCGCCGAGCATGTCGAGGTTGGAGCGGTAGAGCCAGAGCAGGTCGACGCCCTCGTAGCCCTGGAGGTAGGGCTGCTGGTCGACGGCGAAGCCGACGGCGCCGGACTTGAGGCCGGACACCACCTGGGTGCCCAGGTCGAAGGTGTCGAGCTCGACCGGGCGGCGGGCGTCCTGGACCGCCTGGAGACCGGTGGCGGCCATCGGGCCGGAGAGGGTCAGCACGGTGTCGATGCCCTGGTCGGACTGGAGCTTGGCGGAGACCGCGGCGCGGGCGTCCGGCATGTTGACGCCGTCGACGTAGAGCACCTGGAAGGACCCGCCGGAGGTGGCCTGGGCGCCGGAGCAGCGCTGCTCCTGCCCCACGTTGCCCTGCTCGTGGATCACGCACAGGACGTTCTTGCGGCCCCGGGCCGCCAGCTCGGTGCCGGCCGCCTGTCCCGCGGTCGACTCGTCCTGGCCGATGTGGGTGAGCGCGCCGAAGCGGGCCGAGAACTCCTGGCCCGAGTTGATGGTGATCACCGGGATGCCGGCGGCCCTGGCCTTGCCCAGCACGTCGGCCATCGCCTCGCCCTTGGCCAGGGTGACCAGCAGGCCGTCGACCTTCTGGTCGATGGCGGCCTGGACGAGCTGGACCTGGTTCTGGGTCTGCGCGTCGTTGGAGTACAGGAAGGTGATGTTGTCCTTGGCGGCGGCCTGCTCGGCCCCCTTGCGCACGGTGTCCCAGAAGGCGTCGCCGGCTCCCGCGTGGGTCACCATCGCGACCTTCCAGCGGGGCGTGGTGACGGCGCCGCCGGCGGCCGAGGCCTTGGCGCGCGCCTGCTCGGCGCGTCTGCCTCCGGTGCTGCTGCAGCCGGCTACGGCGACCACGAGGGCCAGGACGGCGCAGGCGGGCCAGAGCCGGCGGATGGGACCAGTGCGGGTTGTGCTCATCCCCATAGTCTCGCTGCCCGGCGGACGCGACTTCGCACCGCCTCGCCCGGCGGCCGGATCCGTACGGGCGGTATCGTGCCCTGCGGGGGATTCCTGGGAGTCCGCTGGAAGCAGCGTCCGGGCAGGGTCTGCCAGGGTGGCAGACTAGGGCGGACCCGAAAAGGGAGCAGCACGTAAACGTGATGTTCCTCTCAGGTTTCGCACAGATTCGGACGGCAACCGATCCCCGTTTCAGGCCGTCTGATGCCATTGAGGCGGCGTTCCGGGCGAGTGGGGCCCGGACGGTTTCGAACCCGGATACGAGAACTTCATGCAACTGACAGGTACACCATTCTTCGTCTGCACGGTCATCCTCGTGCCGATCTCCATCGCGGTGGCGATGGTGCTCTGGGGCAGGGTCCGCGGGCCGAAGCCGGTGCGCGTCCTGTCGAGGCTCGCCATGCTGGTGTTCTGCCAGGCCACCGCCGTGATCATGGTCTTCGTCATGGTCAACAACGCCAACCTGATCTACGGCAGCTGGGACGACCTGCTCGGCACCGGCAAGCACGTCCGGGCGGTGCCCGTCGTCCCGCCGGCCGACCCGGCCCCGAACGGTGCGCCGACCGCCGGAGCGACCCCGGCCCCCGGGGCGGCCGCACCGGCCGGGGACGCCAAGCCGCCGGCCAACAAGGTCCAGCAGGCCTTCCGCGGCGTCGACGACCCGAAGGTGCCGGGCGACGTCCAGAAGACCGACCTCAAGGGCCAGCTGTCGGGCGTCGACGGCGAGGTGCTGGTCTGGCTGCCGCCGCAGTACAACGACCCGGCGTTCAAGGACAAGAAGTTCCCGGTCGTCGAGCTGATCCCCGGCTACCCGGGCTCCTCCTCCACCTGGTACGGCACGCTCAAGGTCTCCGAGCAGCTCAAGCCGCTGATGCAGCAGGGCAAGGTGGCGCCGTTCATCCTCGTCTCGCCGCGCACCCTGCTGCTGGGCAACCGCACCGACGCCGGCTGCACCGACGTGCCGGGGAAGGTCAACGCCGACACCTGGCTGACCCGGGACGTCCCGCAGATGATCCTGGACAACTTCCGGGCCGACCCGTCCGCCGACCGCTGGGCGATCGCCGGCTACTCGGCCGGCGCGCACTGCGCCTCCAAGCTCTCGCTGGCCCACCCGAACCGCTACCGGGCCGGCGTCAGCCTCTCCGGCTACAACGACCCGGCGACCGAGAAGGACTCGCTGGTCGGCAAGGACCCGGCGCTGCGCGAGGCCAACAACCCCGTCAACCTGGTGAAGCACGCCGCCCAGCCGCCGAAGGTGGCGCTGTACGTCTCCGGCAACAAGGGCGACGGCTACGAGGACGGCCAGGCCATCGCGTCGGCGGCCAAGGCGCCGACCACGGTCCAGGTGGTCGAGACCACCGGCCCGCACTCCAGCGACGTCTGGAAGGACATGGTGCCGGGCGTGTTCGAGTGGCTGACCGGCGTCATCCCCGTCCAGTAGGGCCCGCAGGGCACCCGCACCCGCACGCGGACACGGCGAGGCCCCCGGAGCGCGTGCTCCGGGGGCCTCGTCGTGTCCGGGGCGCCGGCCGGCCCGGGGGGCGCGGGGGCGCAGGCAGGCGGGGCGCGGGTCAGGTGCGGGCGGGGCGCGGGTCAGGCCAGTTCGAGCGCCAGGTAGAAGTCCACCCGGTCCTCCAGCCGGGAGAGGTCACGGCCCGTCAACTCCTCGATCCGGCCGATCCGGTAGCGCAGCGTGTTGACGTGGACGTGCAGCTGCGCGGCGCACCGCGTCCACGAGCCGTCCGACCGGAGGAACGCCTCCAGGGTGCGGACCAGGTCGGCCTGGTGCTCGATGTCGTAGGCGATCACCGTGTCCAGCAGCCGGCTGCGGAAGGCCCGCCGCACCTCGTCCGGGACGGCCGCCAGCAGCAGCACGTGCGAGGCCAGCTCCTCCGGCCCGGCCACGCAGACCCGGCCGACCCGGGAGGCGGCGATCCGGCGGGCGTGCCGGGCCTCCTCCAACGCGCCGCGCAGGCCGCCCGCCTCGGGGGCCGGGGCGGAGACGCCGAGGGTGATCCGGCCCTCCGAACCGAGCCCGGCGTCCAGCGGGGCGAGCAGGTCGCGCAGGCTCTCGGCCGGGACGGCGCTGTCCAGCGCGGGCATCACCACCACGGCGCCGGTGCCCGCCCCCGCGACCAGCGCACGGTCGGTCACGGCGTTGAGGGCTTCCTCCAGGATCGCCCGAACGGCCCCCTCGGGCAGGCCGGTGCCCTCGGCGCTGAGCACCAGCCAGGAGCCGTCCGGCGCCTGCGCCCTGGGCTCGGGGCTCTCGTAGCGGGCGGCCATCGCCGAGGACGCGTACAGGGTGCGGCTGATCTCCGCCGGGTCGGCGTCCCGCTGGAGCAGGGCCAGCACCTCGTCGGCGAGGCGCCGGCGCAGCCGGCGGCCCTCGTCGCGGCGGTGCCGCTCGGCGGCGACCAGCCGGGCCAGGTTCTCGGCGAGCTGCTGGCGCTTGCCGGTCCACTCGGTGACGTCGCCGGCGACCGCCAGCACCCAGTCGGCGAGCGGCGCCTGCGCGTCGGGGGCGGCGGGCGCGGGCAGCAGCGAGTACGGGCCGACGGCCAGCCGGGCCCGGTGCGGCGGGCGGCGGCGCTGGCGCTGGGCGGCGAGGTGGGCGCGGACCAGCTGGTCGCGGTCCTCGGCGGGGAGCCGGTCGACGGGGCCGGCGATCACCGCGCCCGTCGGGGTGAGCACCCAGCAGTCGAGGTCGAGGTCGCCGCCGAGCAGGTCGAGGACGGCGTCGAGGCCCCCGCCGCCCGCCGCGGAGACCAGCAGCCGGTGCCGGTCGACCAGGGCCGCCAGGTCGGCGGCCCGGTCGGCGGACACCTGGCGGCCGACGAACTCGGTGACCGTGCCGAAGGCGATGTCGTCGGGCACGGCCAGCAGCGGCATCCGGTGCCGGCGACAGGCCTCCACCAGGTCCTCGGGGACCGGCCCGACCTCGGCCTCGCCGGCCGCGAGGGCGACCGCCCCGCCCGCCACGATGGTCCGCACGAACCGCTCGGAGTCGGTCGGTGCCGTCCGCCAGAGCATGCCGGTGAGGACCAGCTCGCCGCCGTGCAGGTACCGGCCCGGGTCGTGCAGGTCGGTCGTCATCACGCCGCTGACCTGCCGGTCCAGCTCGTCCTCGGCCGCGAGCAGGCGCAGGCGCGGGGCGCCGGGGGCGAGCAGGTCACGGACACGCATCCGCGGGCTCCTAACGGGCTGGGGGGAGGGGGAACGGAACCGGGTGCGCCGGTCCGGGGTGACAGTGTGCCCGAACACGCGTGCTCGGTGTTACGTCCCAACGGGTGCCCGGATCACGGGGCCGTGGCTCGGGAATCACGGCCGGATTACGGTCATAGGTAGCACCCCGCGCACGGCTGGGCTGCGGCGTCGTTCTCCTTAGAGGAACGTACAGGATGCCGGGCGGGACCACAGCCGGGGCTTCATGCCATCGGTGACTGCCAGTGGGCCCCGTCACAGCGGTTCACTGGCCACACGCCGCCGGACACACGCCGGTGACCGGGGCCCGACGCGAAGGCGACGACGCGGCGAGCAGGGCCCGAACACACGGCCCGGGCACTGTGCCCACCCGTCCGGCCGGCAACGACTTGAGGAGACACCCGCATGGAGTTCCTTCGGCCCTCCACCTGGGACGAGGCGCTCGCGGCGAAGGCTGAGTACCCGGCCGCGCTGCCCATCTCGGGCGGCACGGACGTCATGGTCGAGATGAACTTCGACGTGCACCGGCCACCCGCGATTCTCGACCTGAACCGCGTCACCGAGCTCACCGAGTGGACCGACGACGGGCAGGTCGTCCGGCTCGGCGCCGCCGTCCCCTACAGCCGGATCATCGACGAGCTGTCCGGCCCGCTGCCGGGCCTCGCGCTGGCCGCCCACACCGTCGGCTCCCCGCAGATCCGCAACCGCGGCGGCGTCGGCGGCAACCTCGGCGCGGCCTCCCCCGCCGGTGACTCCCACCCGGCGCTGCTGGCCGCCGGCCGCGACGTGTTCGTCGAGGCGGCCTCGGTGCGCGGCACCCGGCTGATCCCGATCGACGACTTCTACGTGGGGGTCAAGCGCAACTGCCTGGAGGCCGACGAGCTGATCCGCGCGGTGCGGATCCCCGTCGCGGACGGCCCGCAGCAGTTCTCCAAGATCGGCACCCGCAACGCGATGGTGATCGCGGTCTGCGCGTTCGGCTTCGCGCTGCACCCGGGGAACGGCACCGTCGGCACCGGCATCGGCTCGGCGGCCCCCACTCCGCGCCGCGCCGTCGAGGCCGAGGAGTACCTGCGCGGCGTGCTCGCCGAGCGCGGCCTCTGGGAGACCGGCGAGCTGCTGGGTTCCGAGGTGGTCCAGCGGTTCGGCGAACTGGTCAAGGCCGCCGCCTCCCCGATCGACGACGTCCGGGGCACCGCCGACTACCGGCGGCACGCGCTCGCCGTGATGGCGCGGCGCACCCTCACCTGGACCTGGAACGACTACCGCAAGCAGATCAGGAGCGCGGCATGAGGGTCACTTTCACCGCCAACGGCAAGCCGGTCGAGGCCGACGACGTCTGGGAGGGCGAGAGCCTGCTCTACGTGCTGCGCGAGCGGGTCGGCCTGCCCGGTTCCAAGAACGCCTGCGAGCAGGGCGAGTGCGGCTCCTGCACGGTCTACCTGGACGGCGTGCCGGTCTGCTCCTGTCTGGTCGCGGCCGGCCAGGTGCAGGACCGCGAGGTGCGCACCGTCGAGGGGCTCGGCGGCGAGGACGGCGGGCTGGGCCTCGTCCAGCAGGCGTTCGTGGACGCCGGCGCCGTCCAGTGCGGCTTCTGCACGCCGGGCCTGCTGGTGCAGACCGACGCGCTGCTGGAGCAGGAGTCCCAGCCCTCCGACTCCGACATCCGGGAGGCGCTGTCGGGCAACCTGTGCCGCTGCACCGGCTACGAGAAGATCATGGACGCGGTGCGGCTGGCGTCCGCCCGCAAGTGCGCGGGCAAGGCGGTCGCGGAATGAGCACGAAGTCGAGCACGAAGCCGAGTACGGAGCCGGACGTGTCGGGCGCGACGCCGGACGCGCGGTCGGGCGCGCGGACCGCCGCCCGGACCATCCAGGGGCAGAAGAACCTCCAGGACATCCGGCAGGCCAGCAAGGACGGCATCGGCGGCTCGCCGCTGCGCCCCGACGGCACGCTGAAGGTGCGCGGCGAGTTCGCGTACTCCTCCGACCTGTGGCACGAGGACATGCTCTGGGGCATGGCGCTGCGCTCGCCGCACCCCCGGGCGAACATCCTGAGCGTGGACGTCTCCGAGGCGCTCGCCGTACCCGGCGTCTACGCCGTCCTCACCCACGAGGACATCCCCGGGGCGAAGTACTACGGCCTGGAGATCGCCGACCAGCCGGCCCTGGCGATCGACAGGATCCGCTACCACGGGGAGGCGATCGCGCTGGTCGCGGCCGACCACCCGGAGACCGCCCGGCGCGCGGTGAAGAAGATCAGGGTCGAGTACGAGGTGCTCACCCCGATCGTCACCGAGGAGCAGTGCCTCGACCCGGCGACGCACGGCTACGTGCACGAGCCGCACGAGTACAAGTCCCACGCCCACGGCAACATCTGCCACGAGCAGCGGCTGGTCTCCGGCCTGGGCGTGACCGACGAGGTGCGGGCGCTGGCCGACGTCGTCGTCTCCGGCACGTACGAGGTCGGCATGCAGGACCAGGCCTTCCTCGGCCCGGAGTCCGGGCTGGCCGTGCCCGCCGAGGACGGCGGCATCGACCTCTACATCGCCACCCAGTGGCTGCACGTGGACCGGCAGCAGATCGCACCGGTGCTCGGCCTGCCGGAGGAGAAGGTCCGGCTCACCCTGGCCGGCGTCGGCGGTGCCTTCGGCGGCCGCGAGGACCTGTCGATGCAGATCCACGCCTGCCTGCTGGCCCAGCGGACCGACAAGCCCGTCAAGATCGTCTACGCCCGGGACGAGTCCTTCTTCGGCCACGTCCACCGCCACCCCGCGCGGATGTTCTACGAGCACGGCGCCACCCGGGACGGCAGGCTGGTCTACGCCGACGCCCGGATCGTGCTGGACGGCGGCGCCTACGCCTCCGCCTCGCCGGCCGTGGTCGGCAACGCCGCCTCGCTCGGGCACGGCCCGTACGTGATCCCGAACGTCCGGATGCACGCCATCGCGCTGTACAGCAACAACCCGTCCTGCGGGGCGATGCGCGGCTTCGGGGCCGTCCAGGCCGCCTTCGGCTACGAGACCCAGATGGACCGGCTCGCCGCCGAACTCGGCATGGACCCGGTCGAGTTGAGGCAGCTCAACGCGGTGAAGCAGGGCGACCTGATGCCCACCGGCCAGGAGATCGACGCGCCCGCGCCGGTCGCCGACCTGCTCCAGCGGGTCAAGGACATGCCGCTGCCGCCGCCGCTCGACCTCGACGACCTGGACGTCCGCCAGCTGCCCGGCGCGCTCTCCAACACCTCGCACGGCGAGGGCATCGTGCGCGGCGTCGGCTACTCCGTCGGCATCAAGAACGTCGGCTTCTCCGAGGGCTTCGACGACTACTCCACCGCCCGGGTCCGGCTGGAGGTCATCGGCGGCGAGCCGGTCGCCCTGGTGCACACCGCGATGGCCGAGGTCGGCCAGGGCGGCGTCACCGTCCACGCGCAGATCGCCCGCACCGAACTCGGCGTCGAACAGGTCACCATCCACCCGGCCGACACCGGGATCGGCTCGGCCGGTTCCACCTCGGCGTCCCGGCAGACCTACATGACCGGCGGCGCCGTCAAGCTCGCGGCCGAGGCCGTCCGGCACGCGCTGATCGAGAAGGGCCGGCGCCGCTACGGCTGGACCTGGAACGACATCACGCTGACCGGCGGCAAGGTGGTGTCGGCGGCGGCCGGACCGCTGGTCTCCATGGTCGACCTGCTCGGCGACGACGCGATCGACCTCACCCGGGAGCACCACCACCGCCCGACCGTGCCGTTCGACAAGGAGACCGGGCAGGGCTTCGGCCACGTCCAGTACACCTTCTGCGCCAACCGCGCGGTGGTCGACGTGGACGTCGAACTCGGCCTGGTCAAGGTGGTCGAGCTGACCGCCGTCCAGGACGTCGGCAAGGCGCTCAACCCGCTCTCCGTGGTCGGCCAGATCCAGGGCGGCTGCACGCAGGCGCTGGGGCTGGCCGTGATGGAGGAGATCATCGTCCGGGACGGGAAGGTGCGCAACGCCTCCTTCACCGACTACCTGATCCCGACCATCCTGGACACCCCGCCGATCCCGGTCGAGATCCTCGAACTCCCCGACCCCAACGCGCCGTACGGGCTGCGCGGGGTGGGCGAGGCGCCGACCGTCTCGGCGACGCCGTCCATCGTGGCCGCCATCCGCAACGCCACCGGCCTGGCGCTCCGGCGGATCCCGGTCCGGCCCGAGCACCTCACCACCGAACGGCCCGGGGCGCTCTAGCCGCGGGCCCACGGACCTCCCCGGGGCGGCGACCGTCTTCCCCGCCGCCCCGGGGCGCACCACCGGCACATCCCCGCACCTCCTGCACCACCTCCTGCGCCGCCTCCTGCACCACGGACACCACCCGCATGTCCCGGTGGCGCCCGCACCCCCGCACGCCCCCGCACCACGGTCCGCCGCCTCCCACGCCGGGGCTCTGCGGCGGACCGGCCCACCCGCGCACCCGTGAGTCGAATCGTCCCCCTGTGCCACACCTCCATTGACTGGCTGTCAGGTCGGCTCGCCCACCCCAACCCCCTTTGACACTTGGGAGTGGACATGACCAGGATCCCCACGGAGCCCGGCACCACTGAAGACAGACCCTCCGAGTCCACCGCGGACGACACCCCCACGTCGGCCCCGGCGGCGCCCGGGAACGCGCTGGACGCCTACTTCAAGATCTCCGCCCGGGGATCGAGCCTCGCCAACGAACTCCGCGGCGGCGTCACCACGTTCATGGCGATGGCCTACATCATCCTGCTCAACCCGCTCATCCTGAGCGGCGCCGACGCCACCGGCGCCACGCTGGACCACGCCGCGCTCACCACCGCCACCGCGCTCGCGGCGGCGGTCACCACGGTCCTGATGGGCCTGGTCGGCAACGTGCCGCTCGCCCTCGCCGCCGGCCTCTCGGTCTCCGGCGCCGTCTCGGCCCTGGTCGTCCCGCACACCACCTGGCCGCAGGCGATGGGCCTGTGCGTCATCTACGGCCTGCTGATCGTGCTGCTGGTCGTCTCCGGCCTGCGCGAGAAGATCATGAACGGCATACCCCTGCCGCTCAAGCACGCGATCACCATCGGCATCGGACTCTTCGTCACCGTCATCGGCCTCTTCAAGGCCGGGTTCATGCACACCGGCGGACCGACCCCGCTCTCGCTCGGCCCGACCGGCGAACTCGCCGGCTGGCCGGTGCTGGTCTTCTGCGTCACCCTGCTCGCCATCTTCGTCCTGATGGCCCGCAACGTGCGCGGCGCCATCCTGATCGGCATCGCCGGCGGCACCGTCCTCGCGGTGGTCGTCAACAAGGCCGCCGGTGTCCCCGCCGAGGCCTGGCGCAACTCCGTACCGGTCTGGCCCGGCTCCCCCGTCTCCGCCCCCGACTTCAGCCTCTTCGGCGACGTCGACCTGTTCGGCGCCTTCGGCGGGCAGGGCATGGGCGCGATCAGCGCCTCGGTCGCCGTCTTCACCCTCGTGCTCGCCGGGTTCTTCGACGCGATGGCCACCATCATCGGCGTCGGCACCGAGGCCGGTCTCGCCGACAAGCGCGGCCGGATGCCCGGGCTCTCCAAGGCGCTGTTCATCGACGGCGCCGGCGGCGCGGTCGGCGGCCTCGCCGGCGCCTCCGGGCAGACCGTCTTCGTCGAGTCCGCCACCGGCGTCGGCGACGGCGCCCGCACCGGCCTCGCCTCCACCGTCACCGGCGGGCTCTTCGCCCTGATGCTGTTCTTCTCCCCGCTGGCCGGCATCGTCCCGGTCGAGGTCGCCTCCGCCGCCCTCGTCGTCATCGGCTCGATGATGATGAGCCAGGCCCGGCACATCGACTGGTCCGACCGCGAGGTCGCCATCCCCGCCTTCCTCACCTGCGTCCTGATGCCGTTCACCTACAGCATCACCGCCGGGGTCGCGGCCGGGGTGATCTCCTACACGGTGATCAAGGCCGGGCAGGGCAAGTGGCGCGAGCCCGGCGCGCTGATGTGGATCCTGACCGCCGTCTTCGTCGTCTACTTCGCGCTCACCCCGGTCAAGTCCTGGCTGGGCGTGCACTGACCGACCCGTCCGGAGCGGTACCGCCGCCGTACGGGATCGTTCTCCCGTACGGCGGCCCGTCCCGCCCGTCGGCCCGTCCCGTACGGCGGCCCGTCCCGGCGGCCGGTCCTCCGCCTGCGCCCGCCGACCCCTCTGCGGCTACCCTCGAAAGCGACAAGGAGCTCCCGCCATGCAGGACATCGCCGAGCAGCTGAAGGCCTGGCACGCGTCCGGCCGCGCCTTCGCCGTGGCCACGGTGGTCGGGGTCTCCGGCAGCGCCCCGCGCGACCCGGGCGCCGCGCTCGCCGTCGACGCGGACGGCGAGGCCGTCGGCAGCGTCTCCGGCGGGTGCGTCGAGGGCGCCGTCTACGAGCTCTGCCGGGCCGCCCTGGAATCCGGCCGACCCGTGCTGGAGCGGTTCGGCTACAGCGACGAGGACGCCTTCGCCGTCGGCCTGACCTGCGGCGGCATCATCGACGTCTTCGTCCAGCCGGTCGTCCCCGGCACCGACCCGGCGCTCGACACCGGCCTCGCCGCCGTCGCCGCCGGCACCCCGGTCGCCCTCGCCCGCGTCATCGCCGGGCCCGCCGCCCTCGTCGGCACCACGGTCACCGTCACCGCCGGCACCCACCACGGCGGCCTCTCCCCCGCCCCCACCACGGTGGCCGCCCTCGAACGGGCCCTCGTCCGCGAGGCCCGGGCCATGCTCGACGCCGGACGCACCGGGCAGTTGGTGCTCGGCCTCGACGGACGCCCCTGCGACGAGCACGACCGCGGCACCGTGACCTTCTTCGTCGAGTCCTACGTGCCCGCGCCGCGGATGCTGGTCTTCGGCGCGATCGACTTCGCGGCCGCGGTCGTCCGGATCGGCAGGTTCCTCGGCTACCACGTCACCGTCTGCGACGCCCGCCCCGTCTTCGCGACCCGGCGGCGCTTCCCCGACGCCGACCAGGTCGTCGTCGACTGGCCGCACCGCTACCTGGACTCCCAGCTCGACCGGATCGACGGCCGGACGGTGCTCTGCGTGCTCACCCACGACGCCAAGTTCGACATCCCGCTACTGGAACGCGCGCTCCGGCTCCCGGTCGGCTACGTCGGCGCGATGGGCTCCCGCCGCACCCACCGCGACCGGGAGGCCAGGCTGCGCGAGAGCGGCCTCACCGACACCGAGATCGGCCGGCTGCGCTCCCCCATCGGCCTGGACCTCGGTGCCCGCACCCCCGAGGAGACCGCCGTTTCGGTGGCCGCCGAGATCGTCGCCCACCGGCGGGGCGGCAGCTGCCTGCCGCTGAGCGCCGGGAACGGGCCGATCCACCACGACCTGGCGCTCGCGGACGGCCCGGCGGGCGTGGCCGGCACGGCGGAGCCGGCGGCGCCGGAGCGGGTGCGGAAGCCGCACGCGGCCTGACCGGCCCCGGGCGGGAACGCCGGGCGGGACCAGGCGGGACCAGGCGGGACCGGGCGGGACCGGGCGGGACCGCCGAGCCTGCCCTCGCCGGGCCGGTCACCGGACCACGGCGTAGGCCTCGCAGATCAGCGGCGGCGCCGACTCGACGCCGAGCTCCCGCAGGATCGGCAGCAGCACCGCCCCGAACTGCTCGAACGCCTCCCGCGACTCCCAGACGTCGGTGACGTGCCAGCCGCGACCGTCCGGGTTCGGCCCCGACACGTGCAGCACCAGCCCGCGCACCGGCCAGTCCGCGGGGCTGTTCAGCCCCGCGCCACCGGTCAGCCGGTCCACCGCCTCGTCGTACTGGGCCTGGGAGAGGTCGGGGAAGTCGAGGGTCACGATGATCGCCATGAGGTGCTCCTGTCCGCGCCGGGGTGGCGATCCCAGTGCAGCCCCCGCCCCCTCGGCCTGCCATCCGGCGCCGCCGGGCGGGTGACGTTGCGTGGTCGCCGCCGCGGCGGGAGCCTGGAGGGGAGGACTCACCCCGAGCCCGGGGAAGGAGCACCGCCATGCGTGCCCTGCTGGAGATCGAACTCGACACCGCGACGGCCAATGAGGTCATCAGGGACGGCGCCGCCGCCGAGAGGCTCGGCCGGATCATCGCCGACCTCAAGCCCCAGGCCGTCTACGCCTTCGCCCGCAACGGCCGGCGCTGCCAGATCGTCGTCGTCGACATCGCCGACGAGGCCTCGCTGCCGTCCCTCTGCGAGCCGTTCTGGCTGGAGTTCAACGCCAGCGTCGACGTGCACGTCTGCATGGACGCCGACGAACTGCGCGAGGGCCTGAGCCGCCTGACCGGCTGAACCGCCGAACTGTCCATCGGACGGCGAACGGTCCGGCGTCGCTACTCCGAGACCGCCAGCCGCACCCCGAAGCCCACCACCACCAGACCGGTCACCCGGTCCATCGCCCGGCGCGCCGCCGGCCTGCGCAGCCACCCGCGCACCACCTGGGCGAAGCCCACCAGGACCGCCGACCAGAGCAGCCCCTCCACCACGTGCACGCAGGTCAGCGCCACCCCGGCGGCGAAGTGCGGCGCCCCCGCCGGGATGAACTGCGGCAGCACCGCCACGTAGAAGACGCCGACCTTGGGGTTGAGCAGGTTGGTGAGCGTGCCGCGCCGCCAGCCGTGCGCCAGCCCGCCGCCGGACGGCTGCGCCTCCTCCGGCTCGGCGTCACCGCCCTTGCTCCGGAGCATCCCGATCCCCATCCACACCAGGTACGCGGCGCCCGCCCACCGCAGGATCTCGTACGCCAGCTGCGAGGCGGTGAGCAGCGCCGTGACGCCCGCCGAGGTGAGCGTCCCCCAGAGCAGCGTCCCGGTCTGGATGCCCAGGACCACCCCCCACGCCTGGCGCCGGTGCCCCAGCGCGGACGTGCGCAGGATCAGCGCGGTGTCGAGCCCGGGCGTGAGGGTCAGCAGCCCCACGACGAAGGCGAAGGACCAGAGGGCGGTGCTCATCTCCATGGACCGTGATCGTACGGGCCGCCCCGCCCCGCACCCGGACCATTTTCCGGCGGGCCCCGGCGGCGGGCGGGCGCGCGTCCGAACGCCGGGCGCCTGCTGCCTGGACCGCAGGCCTCGTGACATATGCGTGCAGTACCATACGCATATGTCACTCAAGCGCACCACGGTCTACGTCGAATCCGAGGACCTCGCAGTGATCAAGGAGGCCGCGGCTCGTGAGGGGAGGGCGGAGGCGGAGATAATCCGTGAGGCCATCCACCTGGCTGCGATGTCCAAGCGGACCTGGACCGAGCCGTTCTTCAGCGCCGTCCACACACCCACGGGCGAGGCGGGCCCGGAGGACGTCTGGGCCGACAAGGCCGCGGCGTACGAGCGGACCAAGCGCGCCGACGGCGACGGCGGAAGCACGCGGGGCGCCGCGTGATCGTCGTAGTCGCCGACACGTCGGGCCTGCTGGCGGCGCTGGACAGCACGCATCCGGCCGGCGCCGCCGCACGCGAGGTACTGGACGGCGCCGGCCTCCTCGTCGTGTCACCCGTGCTGCTCGGCGAACTCGACCATCTGGCCCGGAGGATCCTCGGACCGGAGGCGGCGATGGCCGCGATGGACGACGTGCGCCGCCGGGTCCGGTCCGGGCGTGCGGTACTGCCTGAGATCACCGCCGACACGCTGGACGTCGCACAGGCGCTCCGGGCCCGGTACCGAGGCCTCGGTCTCGACCTCGCCGATGCCGTCAACGTCGCGCTGGCGGCGGAGTTCCGCACCGATGCCGTACTGACGCTCGACCAACGCGACTTCCGCACCGTCCGGCCGCTGAGCACGCACAAGGCGTTCCGCATCCTGCCCTACGACCTGTGAGGTCGGAGGGCGCTCACCCGCTGTCGTCCGCCGGCCCGGTCAGGTCCGGAAGTCGCCCTTCGGCGAGCCGGTCGAGGAAGGACCGACGCTTCCGGGGCGCGGCCTCGGCCGGCGGCTCGTCCTCGGCGTCCGTCGCGGTGCGGGTCACGGTGGACCTCCGGGGTCCGAGTGCCTGCTGCGGCGTCGACGTTCCTCGTGCACGGTGTCACGAGGCGCGGCCTCAGGTCACGTTGAGGCGGGCGGCCAGGCGGAGCAGGCCCGGGGAGAGGCGGGAGAGGAAGCGGGCGGCCTTGGCCTCCGGGGTGACGGGGACGACCGGCTTCCCGGTGCGTACGGCGTGCAGGATGGCGGCGGCGACCTTCTCGGGCGGGAAGCCCCGGCGGGCGTAGAGCCTGGCGGCGCGGGCCTGCTTGGCGGCCTGCTGGTCGGCGGTGGTCGCGGAGAAGGTGGAGGTGCGGGTGATGTTGGTGTTGACGATGCCGGGGCAGATCGTGGAGACGCCGATGCCCTGGCCGGCCAGCTCCGCGCGCAGGCAGTCGGAGAGCATGAAGACCGCGGCCTTGCTGGTGGCGTAGGCGGTGAGCGCCTTGGACGGCAGGTAGGCGGCGGCGGAGGCCAGGTTGACGATGTGGCCGCCCTCGCCGCGGTCGGCCATCAGGGTGCCGAACGCACGGCAGCCGTGGATGACGCCCCAGAGGTTGACGTCCAGGACGCGCTGCCACTCCTTCTCGGTGGTCTGGAGGAACGTCCCCGAGTGGCCGATGCCCGCGTTGTTGACGACCACGTCCGGCACCCCGTGCTCGGCCGCGACCTGCTGGGCGAACGCGTCGACGGCCGCGCCGTCGCTCACGTCGACCCGGTAGGCGTGGGCGGGCGGGCCGATCAGGGCGGCGAGTTCGGCGGTGCGGCGGGCCGCGTCGAGGTCGAGGTCGCAGACCACCACCCGGGCGCCGTCCTCGGCGAAGGCGAGCGCGGTGGCCCGGCCGATGCCGCTGCCGCCGCCGGTGACGACGACCAGCCGGCCGTCCCCGGTGGTGTCGGCGGTTCCGGCGGCGGCCTCGTCGCCGGTCCGGCCGGCCTCGGTGCGGGCGACGTGCTCACGGACCATCCGGGCCACGGAGGTTCCCTTCTCCAGCAGTGCGGACCAGTGGGTGGCGCGCAGGGTCCGGCGGGTCAGCCTCGGCACCCAGCGCTCCAGCCCCTCGGAGAGGTAGGTGCCGACGTAGTGGTCCTGGGTGAGGGTGATCAGCTGGACCGGCACCTCGGTGGGCCGCTCGCGCGGATTGCGCAGCGTGGGCCGCATGTTGGCCCGGTACAGCTCGATGCCGCGCACCGCGTCCCGGCGCAGCGTGGGCTGCGGGTGGCCGGGGCGCGGGGTGACGGCCTCCAGGTCGCGCAGCACCCGCGGCCAGGCGCGGGCCAGGCCGAGCCGCCAGACGCCCGGGGCGAGGAACGGCAGGTGGAAGGCGGTGATGTACCAGGAGTGGGCGCCCTGGGCGAGCAGTTGCTTCAGGTGGCGAGGGGTGGGGCGGCGGAACCGGTCGCGCAGCCAGTACCCCATGTGGTCGAGGCAGGGCCCGGACATGGTGGTGTAGGAGGCGAGCCGCGCCTCGGCGCCGGGGGTGGTGACGGCCTCCCAGGACTGCAGCGAGCCCCAGTCGTGGGCGACCACGTGCACCGGGCGGTCGGGGCTGACCGCGTCCGCGACGGCGAACAGGTCGGCGGCCAGCTGCTCCAGGCGGTAGCCCTCGCGGCCGGCGGGGACGCCGGAGGCCCCGGCGCCGCGGACGTCGTAGCGGACCACGTGGTGGTCGCGGGCGAGGTCGGCGGCGACGTCGTCCCAGACCACGTGGGTGTCCGGGTAGCCGTGCACCAGCAGGACGGTGGGGGCGTCCGGGTCGCCCTCCTCGAAGACGGCGAGGGGCAGGCCGCCGGAGTGGACGGTCCGGCGGCGGACGGCGGCGCGGTGCGGCGTCCGGGGGGCCGGGGGGCCGGTGCGTCCGGTCGTGGGCCCGGTGCGGCCGGTGTCGCGGCTGGTCGTCATCGGGTCGCCTCCTGGGCGGTCGTGGCGGCGGCGGTGTCCGTGACGGCGGTTTCCGTGACGGCGGCGGACGCGGCGGCGGACGCCGTCCAGCGGCGGACGTGCGGCAGGTCGTCGTCGAGCCAGTACGCGTCGTCCTCGGTGACCACCAGCAGCTCCTCGAACTTGATCCCGACCTCCCGGAAGCCGATGTGCGGCTCCACCGCCCAGAGGCCCGGGGTGGGAGCGTGCCGGGAGGAGCGGCCGTCCGCCCAGAGCGGGGAACGGCCGTGCAGGCGCTCGCTGATCAGCTCGCGGCCGAGCGTCTGGAGTGTACGCACTCCGAAGCCGAGGACGTTCACCCCGGCCGGGCCGCGGGAGGTCGTCCGGGTGACCTGGTGGCCGATCACCCGGCCCGGGTAGACGCGGTGGCGGTTGTCGTAGCCGTGCGCCTCGATCTGCGCGTCGACCGCCGCGTACACGTCGGCGAGCGGCTTGCGGGCGCGGACCTCGGCGAGGATCAGCTCGCGGTAGACCTGGAGGTCGGCGGCGAGGCGGTCCCAGACGCGGTTCTCGCCGACCTTGCCGCCGTAGCCGATGTCGGCGGTGTAGCCGTCGACGACGGGCGCGCAGTCCAGCACGTACGGCATGCCCTCCGTCAGGCGGCGGTTGCCGGCGAAGAACTGCAGCGGGGTGCGGAAGTGCCGGAACGCCGTCCGGTCGCCGAACCACGCGAACGGGACGTGGAAGAAGTCCTGCACCCCGGCGGCGACCAGCCGGCGGCGCAGCTCGGCGGTCGCCTGCCGTTCGGTGACGCCGGGTTCGATCCAGGCGGCCACCTCCTCGGCGCAGTGGTAGGCGAGCTGCTGGGTCTCCCGGAAGCGGGCGAGGTCGTGCTCGGTGTAGGGGAAGGCGGGGGTGCGCGGCACGGCGGAGGCTCCTTCTGGGGGATCGGCGGGCGACGGGCTGGGGGCTGCGGCCAGCGGACGGTGCCCGCGTCTGCCTGCGGGGCGGTGTCCGCGGCCGGGGCCTACGGGCGGGGCCGGGCCTACGGGCGGGGCCGGTCGGATGCGCCCGGGACGTCGAGCACGAGGGTCTCCCCCGCGGCGGCCCGGGAGACGCAGGGCAGCAGGGCGCCGGCGGCCCGCTGTTCGGCGGTGAGGCGGCGGTCGCGGTGGTCGGCGGTACCGGCCAGCAGCCGGACCTCGCAGGTGCCGCAGAAGCCCTGGTGGCAGGAGTAGGCCAGGTCGGGGCGGGCCTCCCGGAGGACGTCCAGGGCGGAGCGGTCGGCGGGGACGTCGAGGACCGGGCCGTCGGCGCCGAGGCGGACGGCGAACGGCTCGCCGTCGGTGATCGGGGCGGCGCCGAACCGTTCGAAGTGGAGGGAGGCGGCGGGCGATCCGTCGAGCGCCCGCTGGACGGCGGCGAGCATCGGGGCCGGGCCGCAGCAGTAGACGGCCGCGCCGCGCGGGGCGTGCGCGAGCAGCTCGGCGCCGGTGGGCGGGCCGCCGTGTTCGTCGTCGGTGCGCAGGTGGACCCGGTGCGGGTCGAGGGCGCGCAGCTCGTCCGCGAACGGGAGGGTGCCGGCGCTGCGTCCGGTGTGGACGAGGTGCCAGTCCAGACCGTGCCGCCGGGCCTCGTGGACCATCGGGAGCAGCGGGGTGATCCCGATGCCGCCGGCCAGCAGGAGGACGGCCGGCTCCGTGCAGAAGGCGAAGCCGTTGCGGGGGCGGCGGGCGGTCAGCCGGGTGCCGGGGTGGAGGGTGTCGTGGATCTCGACGGAGCCGCCGCCGCCCGCGGGCAGGCGGCGGACCGCGATCCGGTAGGCGGCGGTGTCGGCCGGGTCGCCGCAGAGCGAGTAGTGGCGCTCGCGGCCGGAGGGCAGCGCGAGGCGCAGGTGGGCGCCGGGCTGCCAGGGCGGGAGGGGGCCGCCGGAGGGGTCGGCGAGGGTGAGTTCGACGACGTCGGCCGCGGCCCGGCGCCGGGCGGTGACGACCAGTTGTAGCGCCGGGGTGGGGCGGCTGAACGGGCGGCGGGGGCTCCGGCGGAGCAGCGGGCCGCCGAGCGCGGGGCTGTAGCGGTCGCCGAAGGCGGTGAGGAAGCGGAAGAAGGTGTCGGCGCGCGGGCGGCCGTAGAGGTCGGGGGGCGGGGTGCGCAGGTCCATCCGGCGAGGTCCTTGGTCCTTGGGTCCTTGGCGGCGGCGGTGGTGCTGGGGCCGGTGAGGGCGGGGCGGCCGGTGAGGGCGGGCGGCGGGGCGGCGGGCGTCCGGCGGCGGGTGGCCGCCGTCCCGTCAGCGGCCGGCGGCGGCGCGGGCGGCCGGGGAGGTGGCGAGGTAGCCCAGGGCCTGGCTGGAGGAGCCCTCCTGGGTGGGGTGGTAGCCGGGCCGGAGGTAGCGCAGGCCGGAGCGGATCGACCGGCCGGGATCGGGCAGCAGGCCGCGCCTGGCGATCCGGCCCGCCTCGCGCCAGGTGGGCTTGAGCCGGCCGTCCAGGGTCGGGTCGGCGGCGAGCAGGAAGCGGGCGCCGCGCACCCAGAGGTGGACGAGGAGCGGTCCGGAGATCGCCATGCCGCGGATCCGCCGCAGGTAGCCGGGGTCGAGGTGGACCATCAGGTCGAAGGCGACGCTGCGGTGCTCGACCTCCTCGGCTCCGTGCCAGCGCAGCAGGTCGAGCATGGTCGGGTCGGCCTCGGCCCGGTCCAGCCCCGGGGAGTTGAGCGCCCAGTCGCCGAGGAACGCGGTGAAGTGCTCGATCGCCGCGACGAAGGCGACCCGTTCGATGATGTTCTCGCGCTGCCGGGCGGGCGTCAGGCCGGGCTTGTCGCCGAGGACCCGCTGGAACAGCCAGGAGATCTGCCGCACGTACGGGCGGGGGTCGAGGCCCTGTCCGAGCAGGTGGTCGAGGACCTCCTGGTGGGCCTCGGCGTGGATGGCCTCCTGGCCGATGAAGCCGAGCACCTCGTCCCGGAGCTGCTCGTCCCGGATCAGCGGCAGCGCCTCCTTGAACACCTTGACGAACCAGCGCTCGCCCTCGGGGAGGAGGAGGTGCAGGACGTTGATGACGTGGGTGGCCATCGGCTCGTCGGGGATCCAGTGCAGGGGCAGTCCGGCCCAGTCGAAGCGGACCTCGCGGGGCTCCAGGACGAGGCTCTCGTGCACGCGGACGGCCGGCGCGGCGACGGCGGGGACGGGGGTGGGGCTGGGCATGGGACGGCCCTCCTGACCTGCGGGTGGCGGCTCGACTCGGCAAAACGTACTCGCGGGTAGTGCGCGCCACAAGGGGTTCGACGCCTCTTATCGACATCGAGTCTAATAAGTGATGTGCACCGCGGCGGGTCAGGTGAAACACCCGGGGAGGGACCGCCCGGCGGCCCCCGGGAAACACCGGGACCCCGCCGGATGCGACGGGGTCCCGTTGAGCCTGTGCGGAGTGTCAGACGGCCATGGCCAGCATCAGCGGCGCGGCCCGGACGGCGAGCAGTTCGGCGGCCGCCCTCAGCCGGTGCACGTTGTCCACCGGCATCGAGGTGGCCAGGCAGCCGACCGTGCTCCCGGCCGTGACCGGGACCGCCGCGCAGACCGTGCCGAGCGCGTACTCCTGGATGTCCAGCACCGGAACGGTGGCCGGCTGACGCTCCAGACGGTGCATCAGCTGGTCGGCGTCGGTGACCGTCCGGGAGGTCAGCCGGGCCACCGGATGCCGGGCGAGGTGGTCCCGGCGGGCGTCGTGGTCGAGCTGGCTGAGCAGGCACTTGCCGATCGCGCTGGCGTGCGCGGTGGCCCGGAAGTCCACCCACTCCTGCACCGCGGGCGCGTGGTCGGCCGCCGAGACCGCCTCCACCGACAACTCGCCGTCGTGGTAGCGGGTGAAGTACACCGCAGCGCCCAACTCGTCCCTCAGCTCGGCGAGTTTGCGGTCCAGTCGGGCCCGGACCAGCTGCTCCCGGTTCTGCTGGCCGAGCAGCGCGAAGGTGCCGCCGAGCACCCAACCGCCGTCCTGGCACTGGAGGTAGCCCTCTATCTCCAGGATCTCGGCGAGCCGGCGGACCGTCGGCAGCCCGAGGGAGGTCTCCCGGGCGAGCGTGACCAGGGTCGCCCCGCCCGGGTGCCGGTCGACCGCCTCCAGCAGTCTGAGGGCGTGCTGCAGGGAGGTGAACGGACCGGGCAGGCCCTGGGCCGGCGCGGCGTGGCGACCGGGGGCTGGTGTCGACATGTCGTCCCCTTCCGATGTCCCCCCGCTGGTGTGACCGGCGGGTGGTGTCCAGCCTATCCACCGCCGGACGCAGTCATCCTCCCCTCCGCGGATTTTCGTGCAGGTGCGGTGAAGTACTTGACGGGCATATGCCCCGCCGGTGCCGCTGCGCCTCTCCTGCCCGCCGGGTCGGGTGCCGACGGACCGTCAGCGGGGGGCGGCCGCCGGTCCGGTCGGGCCCCGGCCGGTGCGCCGGGGCGGGGAGGGGAGAGGCGGGCCGGGCCGGGGAAGGGCACCGGGCCGCCCCCTCACTGCCGGAGGGGGCGGCCCGGTCGGGGGGCGGCGCCGGGGTGCGGGCCCCGGCGGCCGGTGAGGGTGGTCCGGGCCTCAGCCCTCGTCGCCGGCCCGGAGCCTGGTGACGGCCGCCTCCAGGCGGGCGCCGTACTCCTCGTCGGCGGCGTGGAAGTGGGCGAGGTTCCTCTCGACGACGTCGTCGCGGGAGACCTGGGCGAGGAAGCCGGCCAGGTTGTCGATCAGCCTGGCCCTCTCCGCCCCGGACATCAGCCGGTAGAGCTCGCCGGCCTGGTGGAAGTCGTCGTCCTTGGTGTGGGCCGGGGTGGTGTAGGTGCCGGTCCAGCCGTTCAGCTCGGTCGGCGCGGCGAGCGCGGCGTCGGTCTGGGCCGGGCCGTCGTGGGAGTTGGGCTCGTAGTTCCTGGCGCGGCCGGCCGGGTTGAGCGCGTGCAGGCCGTCCCGGCCGTAGTTGGCGGCCTCGGTGGCGCGCGGCGCGTTGACCGGCAGCCGGGTGTGGTTCACGCCGAGCCGGTAGCGCTGGGCGTCGGCGTAGGCGAACAGGCGGCCCTGGAGCATCTTGTCCGGGGACGGGCCGATGCCGGGCACGAAGTTGTTCGGCGAGAACGCGGACTGCTCGACCTCGGCGAAGACGTTCTCGGGGTTGCGGTTGAGCACCAGCCGGCCGACCTTGACCAGCGGGTAGTCGGCGTGCGGCCACACCTTGGTGAGGTCGAAGGGGTTGAACCGGTAGTCGGCGGCCTCGGCGACCGGCATCAGCTGCACGTACAGGGTCCAGGACGGGAACACCCCGCGCTCGATGGCCTGGTGGAGGTCGCGCTGGTGGCTGTCGGCGTCGCCGCCGACCGCCTCGGCGGCCTGCCCGGCGTCCAGCGAGCGGACGCCCTGGTTGGTCTTGAAGTGGTACTTCACCCAGTAGGCGTCGCCCTGCCCGTTGACCCACTGGTAGGTGTGCGAGCCGTAGCCGTTCATGTGGCGGTAGGACGCGGGGATGCCGCGGTCGCCGAAGAGCCAGGTGATCTGGTGCGTCGAGGCCGGCGAGTGGGCCCAGAAGTCCCAGACGTTGTCGGCCTCCTGGACACCGGTGTACGGGTCGCGCTTCTGCGAGTGGATGAAGTCCGGGAACTTCAGCGGGTCCTTGATGAAGAAGACCGGGGTGTTGTTGCCGACGAGGTCGTAGTTCCCCTCCTCGGTGTAGAACTTGACCGCGAAGCCGCGCGGGTCGCGGACCGCGTCGTTGGAGCCGAGGTTGCCCGCGACGGTGGAGAAGCGGAGGAACACCTCGGTGCGCTTGCCGACCCCGGCGAGGAACGCGGCCCGGGTGTACGAGGAGACCTCGTCGGTGACCTCGAAGTAGCCGTACGCGCCGGACCCGCGGGCGTGCACGACGCGCTCCGGGATCCGCTCGCGGTTGAACCGGGCCAGCTTCTCCAGCAGTTGCTGGTCCTGGATCAGCAGCGGGCCGTGGGCGCCGGCCGAGGCCGAGTTCTGGTTGTCGGCGACCGGGGCACCGGACTCCGTGGTCAGGGTCTTGGGCATGACGGGTCCTTCTGGTGTCGGTAAGGGTGGTGCACGGAGGGGGATGTGACGCCGCGCCGGATCGCTCCGGGGCCCTGCCGCCCCGGATTCCTCCGGGGCGCCGCTGGCTCAGACGCCGAGCAGGCGCCAGGCGGCCGAGCGGCGGCGGGAGGAGGGCTCGCCGTCGGGGCCGTCGGCCGGGCCGAGCGCGGCCACGGCGGCGCGGGCGGCGGCCGGGTCGGCCAGCGGGCGGGCCGCGGCGAGGGCGGCGGCCTCGGCGGCGGTGAGGCCGGCCCCGGTGAGCGCGGCGACGGCCTCGGCTTCCGGGAGGGCGTCGAACCAGCGCAGCGCGAGGGCGGCCCGGCCGGACTCGGTGAGGCCGCCGGTGAGGCGCAGGCGGGCCAGGCCGCCGTCGGGGTACACGTTGATCCGCACGTGGGTCACCGGGCGCGCGGCGGTCAGCCGGAAGCGGTGCCGGGTGTCGGGCTGGAGTCGGGTGCGCGGCAGCAGCGCGAACCAGCCGTCCGGGTCGTCGGCGGGGTCGCCGCCGGCGGAGGCGTCGTAGCCGACCAGGTCGGCCCAGCCGGGGGCGTTGGCGACGAAGTGGGTGGTGTCCACCTCGGCGGCCAGGACCTCGCCGCCCCCGGCCAGGGCGATCCGTACCCAGTCGTTGGCCTTGTCGCGCCGACGCCTGGTCTCCCAGCCCTCGCCCATGACGGTGGCGCGGCCGGGAGCGTTCAGGTTGTGCGGGGAGGAGAAGTAGCGGTCGGAGGCCGCCTCGGCGACACCGCCGTACTCCTGGGCCGCCAGGTCGAAGGTGAGGCCGTCCAGCTCGCGCGGGTCGGGCAGCACCTCGCCGTGGACCCGGAGGCGGGCGACGCCGCCGTCCGGGAAGATGTTGAGCCGTACGTGGGTGAAGCGGGTGGCGCTGTGCACCTCGAACTCGTGGGCGGTGTCGCCCCGCAGCGCGGTGCGCGGCAGGAGCTCCGTCCACGCGGCGGCCGCCACCTCGGCGGGCGAGGGGTGGCCCGGTATCGAGGCGGCCTCCACGGAGGCGCTCTCCGGGTAGTTGCCGGTGAAGTGCGCGGTGTCGATGACGAGTCCGCGGACCACCCCGGCGGCGCCGAGCCGGACGACCGCCCAGTCGTGGTCCTCGTCGGTGGGGTGCGGCTGTTCGGCGCCCGCGCCCCGGCGGCGGCGGGACTCCCAGCCGTCCATGATCTGGCCCTTGTGGCCGAAGGTGTGCGGCCGGAACGCGGCGGGCGCGGCGACCAGCAGGTTCTCGGCGTCGGCGAAGGTGTCCTCGTTGGTGGCGACGACGCCGGCGCCGAGCCGGCGCGAGGCCAGGTCGACCAGCTCGGTGAACGGGGCGCTCGGGGCGGGGGTGGTGGTCACTGCGACTCCTCGGGGCCGGTGGTCGGACGGGCGGGCCTGAGCTGGGCGGGGTGGAGCTCGGTGGGCCGGAGCCCGGCGGGCCGGGACTGGGCGGGCAGGCCGCCGCCGGACCGCGGGCGGGCGAGCTGTCGGCCGAAGGGCTCCCCGGCCACGTCGACCACCCGGCCGCGCAGCCAGGTGGTGCGGACGGCGCCGGTGAGCGTCCGGCCCGCGTACGGGGTGACCGGGTTGCGGTGGTGCAGTCCGGCGGCGTGGACGGCGAACTCGCCGTCGGGGTCGAAGGCGACCAGGTCGGCGTCGTGGCCGACCGCGACGGCGCCCTTCGTCCCGGTGAGGCCGACCAGCCCGGCCGGACCGGCGGACATCCAGCGGACCACGTCGGCGAGGGTGTGGCCGCGCCGGCGGGCCTCGGTCCAGACCGCGGGCAGGCCCAGCTGGAGCGAGGCTATGCCGCCCCAGGCGGCCGCGAAGTCCCCGCTGCCGCCGCGTTCGGGCAGCAGCTTGAGGTCGGGGGTGGACGGCGAGTGGTCGGAGACGACGGCGGCGAACTCCCCCGCCGCCAGGGCCTCCCAGAGCGCCTCGCGGTTGGCCTCGTCCCGGATCGGCGGACAGCACTTGAAGGCGGTGCCGCCGTCGGGCACCAGCTCGGCGGCGAGGGTCAGGTAGTGCGGGCAGGTCTCGGCGGTGACCTCGACGCCGTCCGCGCGCGCCTGCCGGAGCAGCGGCAGCACCGCGGCCGAGGAGACGTGCAGGATGTGCACCCGGGCACCGGTGCGCCGGGCGGTGTCGAGCAGCCGGGCGACGGCCGCGGTCTCCGCGCCCTCGGGGCGGGAGGCGAGGAAGTCCCGGTAGTGGACGCCGGGCCGCTGGGGCGCGGCTGCCAGGACGGCGGGGTCCTCGGCGTGGATGATGGCGAGCGCGCCCAGCCGGGCCTGCTCCGCCAGGGCGGCTTCCAGGTCGGCCTGCCCGACGTGCGGGAACTCGTCGACGCCGCTCGGCGCGAGGAAGGACTTGAAGCCGAACACGCCTGCGCGGTGCAGGGGTTCGAGGTCGGCGAGGTTGCCGGGAACGGCTCCGCCCCAGAAGCCGAGGTCGACCCAGGCCTGGCCCTTGGCGGTCTTCCGCTTGATCTCCAGCCCGGCCGGGGTGGTGGTGGGCGGCACCGAGTTGAGCGGCATGTCGATGACGGTGGTGACGCCGCCGGCGGCGGCGGCCCGGGTGGCGGTGGCGAAGCCCTCCCACTCGGTGCGGCCGGGCTCGTTGACGTGGACGTGGGTGTCGACCAGGCCGGGGAGCAGGGCGGTGCGGCCGAGGTCGGTGAGCGCGCCGTCACCGGCGGACAGGGAGCCGTGCGCGGCGATCCGCCGGATCCTCCCGTCCCGGACCAGCACGTCCGCGGGGCGCTCGCCGTCCGGCAGGACCACCCGCAGGGAGCGGATCACCACGGTCTCACTGCTGGGCATGGGGACCTCCGAAGCCTGGTCGAGGGGTGGGGTACGTCGAAGGATGGCCCGGAGCCTAGGGCCGCCTTCAACAAAACGTCAATGGAGGAACGTACGAGGGGCGCCGCCGGCCACCGGCGGACGAACGGGCCCCGCTCCGGCGCCCCAGGGGCCCGTCACGGGCGCCTCACGGACGTCCTGCAGACGTCTCACGGGCGCCTCACCGGCGGAGGAACGCCGCCGCCAGCCGCTCCCCCGCGACCTCGGCCAGCTCTCCCGCCCTGGTCAGGCCGTCTCCCGGATGCTCGCCCAGCTCGCTGAGCGCGTACGCGGCGGCGAAGCCGGCGGACCGCAGCTCGCGCTCGGACAGCTCGACGCGTCCCGCCACGGCGGCCACCCGAACCCCCGCCCGGGCGGCCGCCGCCGCGACTCCGGCGGGGGCCTTGCCGTGGAGCGTCTGCGCGTCCAGGCAGCCCTCGCCGGTGACGACGAGGCGCGCTCCACGCACGGCCTCGTCGAAACCCAGCAGGTCGAGCAGGAGCTCGATACCGGGTCGCATGGTGGCGCCCAGCAGGGCGAGGGCCGCGAAGCCGACCCCGCCCGCGGCCCCCGCGCCGGGCGCGTCGCGCACCTCGCGGCCGACCACCGCGCCGACCACGTCGGCGAACCGGGTCAGACCTTCCTCCAACACCGCGAGGTCCCCGCCGTCCGCGCCCTTCTGCGGGCCGTAGACGGCGGCCGCGCCGCGCGGGCCGAGGAGCGGGTTGTCGACGTCGCAGGCGACCACGATCTCCACGCCGGCCGGCAGGTTGGCCAGGGAGCCCGGGTCGATCCGCTGCAGGCGGCGCAACGCGGCCCCGCCGGGCGGCAGTTCGGTGCCGTCGCCGTCCAGCAGCGAGACCCCGAGTGCCTGGACCATGCCCGCCCCGCCGTCGGTGCAGGCGCTGCCGCCGAGGCCGAGCACGATCCGCTCGGCGCCGAGGCCGATGGCCCGGCCGATCAACTGGCCGACCCCGTAGGAACCGGCCGCCAGCGGGGCGGTGCGGCCGCCGGGGAGCCGGGCCAGGCCCGAGGCCTGGGCCAGCTCGACCACGGCGGTGGAGCCCCGGACCGCGAGCGCCGCGTCGACCGGCAGACCGGTGGGGCCGGCCACCTTGGCGGGGACGCGGGCGAAGCCGGCCGCGAGCGCGGCGGCCAGGGTGCCCTCGCCGCCGTCGGCGACGGGCAGTTCGCGCACCTCGGTGCCGGGGGCGGCGCGGCGGATGCCGGCGGCGATCCGGGCGGCGGCCTCGGCGGCCTCCAGGGTGCCCTTGAACTTGTCGGGAGCTACGACCACATGGCCCTGGTGGGGGGTGGCGGGCATGGCGTGGGCCTCACTTCCGGACGGGTCTGGCAATGGTTCGTCAAGCATGGGCCCCGGCGGGCCCGGGGCGGCTTCCTCCCCGCCGTTCCCCTCGTCCCGCTTCCGACGTCACGAGGGGCTCCCCTCGGCGGGGAGGGAGCCGGGGCGACGCGCCCCGTGGCACGACCGAAGTGCCCCCGGAGGGTGCGCGCGTCACCGTCTGGTCGACCGGCGGGCGGGCGGATGAGCCCCGGCCCGCCCACCGGTCGGGCTGGGCGGCGTCCCGGCGGCGGCGCGGGCGCGGCCGGGGCGACGGGCGGGTGGCGGTCGGCGGCCGTCGCCGGCCTGCGGATGACGGCCTGCGGATGACGGCCTGCCGACGCCGCCACCTGCCGGTACGGCCTCCCGGTGGCGCGGGCACGACCGGATAGGTACACGCCACCGGGAGGAGTCGGGGTGCCGGGAGGGCTACTTCACCTCGCGGCCGGAGAGCCGCTCGACGCCGCGCAGCAGCGCCGAGTGGTCGAGGGAGCCGTCGCCGTTGGCGCGGGCGGAGGCGACCAGCTGGGCGACCACCGCGCCGACCGGCAGGGCGGCGCCGACGGCCCGGGCGGCGTCGGTGACGATGCCCATGTCCTTGTGGTGCAGGTCGATCCGGAAGCCCGGGGCGAACTCGCGGTCCAGCATGTTGGCCTTCTTGCGGTTCAGCACGGTCGAACCGGCCAGCCCGCCGCCGAGCACGTCCAGCGCGGCACCGAGGTCGACACCGGCGTTCTCCAGGAAGACCACCGCCTCCGCCAGGACCTGGATGTTGACGGCGACGATCAGCTGGTTGGCCGCCTTGACGGTCTGGCCCGCACCGGCCGGGCCGACGTGGACGACCGTGGTGCCGAGCGCGTCGAACAGCGGCTTGGCCTCGGCGAAGTCCTCGGCGGCGCCGCCGACCATGATCGACAGCACGGCCTCGACCGCGCCCGCCTCACCGCCGGAGACCGGGGCGTCCAGGGCGCGGACGCCCTTCTCCCGGGCGGCCGCCTCGACCTTGATCGAGGTCTGCGGGGTGATGCTCGACATGTCGATGACGAGCGTGCCGGGCCGGACGTTCTCCAGCACGCCGCCCTCACCGAGGACGGCCTGTTCGACGTGCGGGTCGGCCGGGACCATGGTGATCACGACCTCGGCGTCCTTCACCGCGTCCGCGATGCTGGTCGCACCGTGGCCGCCGGCCGCGACCAGGGCGTCGATCTGCGGCCGGGTGAGGTTGTAGCCGGTGACGTGGTGGCCGGCCCTGACCAGGTTGGCGGCCATCGGGCTGCCCATGATGCCGAGGCCGATGAAGGCGATCTTGCGGCTCATCGCGTCGTTCCTTCCGTCTGTACGTGGAGCGTGGAGGGTGGGGTGGGTGGCCGGGGCGCGCCGGCCCCGGGCGGCGCGGTGCACGCCGGACCCGGGGGCGCGGCGCCCGGGCCTCAGGCGGCGCGGTGCTCGCGCGGGAGCCACCCGAAGCTGTCGGCACTGACGCCGGTGGACGGGCGGTACTCAAGACCGATCCGGCCGGTGTAGCCGGCGGCGGTGAGCCGGGCGAACAGGTCCTCGAAGTCCAGGCCGCCGGTGCCGGGCTCGTTGCGGCCCGGGGTGTCGGCGATCTGCACGTGGCCGATCCGGTCGGCGTACGCGTCGATGACGGCCGCCGGGTCCTCGCCGTTGCGGGCCAGGTGGTAGAGGTCGCAGAGGAACCTCGCGTTGCCCAGGCCGGTGGCGGCGTTGACCTTGTCGACCACCTCGACCGCGGCGGCGGCGGTCACCAGCGGGTAGTCCGGCGACTCCGGCCGGTTCAGCGCCTCGACCAGCAGGACCGCGCCGACCCCGTGGGCGGCCCGGGCGGCGAGGGCGAGGTTCTCCAGCGCGAGGGCGTCCTGCTCGGCCGGGTCGACCCCGGCGACGCGGTTGCCGTAGAGGGCGTTGAGCGCCGGGGTGCCGAGGGAGGCGGCGAGGGCGGCGGTGACGGGGACGTTGGCCCGGAAGCGCTCCCTCTCGGACGGCACCGAGACGGTGCCGCGCGCCCCCTTGCCGAGGTCGTCGAGGAAGTTGAGACCGGTGAGCCGCACGCCGGCGTCGGTGAAGGCCCTGCGGAGCGCGTCCAGCTCGGCCTCGGCCGGGCTGTGCTCCGCGCCGAACGGCCACCACAGCTCGGCGGCGGTGAAGCCGGCGGCCGCGGCCGCGGCGGGGCGCTCCAGCAGCGGGAGTTCGCCGAACAGGATCGACAGGTTGACCGTGAAGCGGTGCCGGGAAGCGGCGGTCACGTCCATCACCTCGTATCTCTCTTCCGTCATCCTCAACTTCCACGATCCGGAAGAGGGATTCTGTCTGGTGGAAGCATCTCCGGCATCCCGAACGACTGTCAAGGCATCTGCAACAAATTGTTGAACTATCCGCCGGAGTGGCGGCCCCGCACAGACCGGCCCGAACCGGCCACTGACCGCCGCGGCCGCCGCTCGCTACAGTGAGCGGGTGCGATTGATGGTGGAGTTCACGACAGAACCGTTCGAACTGGACACGTTCCCGGAGCACGCCGCGGCGGCCCGGAGGGCGGTCGACGAGACCGGCCTGGCCGTCACGGTGGGCCCGTTCGGCACCGGCGCGGAGGGCGGGGCCGACCAGGTCCTGGCCGCCGTGACCCGGCTGCTGCGGGAGAGCCTGGACGCCGGCGCGACCCGGATATCGGTCCAGGTCAGCGTGCTCGGCGAGAGCGGCGGGACCGACGGGACCGGCACCGGTGCGCCCGAGGAGGGCGGTACGCCGTGACCGAGCACGTGGAACACCCGCTCGCGACGGCGATGAAGCCGCTGCTGGACGCGGTCGGCGCGACGCCCCTGCCGCTGGGCGAGGCGAAGCCCGAGGACGTCGTCCTGGAGTGGGAGGGTGCCCCGGCGATGGCCGTCCGACTGCCCCACCTGAGCAGTGCGCTGGACCGCCTGCTGGCCGAGATGACCCGCCAGTTCGACGGCCGGCCACTGGCCGAGCTGGACCGCGGGGAGAAGCAGCGCGTCGTCGCCCTCCTGGAGGAGCGCGGCGCCTTCACCGTCCGACACGGCGTGGAGACGGTCGCCGCGGCACTCGGCGTGAGCCGCTTCACCGTGTACAACTACCTCAACCGCCAGGACGGATCGAAGTCCGGCTGAGTCCGCGTGCACGGGTGCGCCCCGCCGACCGGGCCAGTCTGACCCGGCGCCCGGCGGGGCGCACTTGTCGCATCACACACGAAACACCGCGCGACCAGGGCCGTCGCGAAACGTAACCACCAAGCGTTCAACAAACTGTTGACGGCCCGATCCCACCGATCTAGCTTGTGCGGGTGGCACCACTCCCCAGGAGGTCCACCCGTGACCAACCACCCCCACGCCCTTGAAGCCCTGGCGGCGGCCGACGCCGCCGAGCTGAGGGAGATCCTGCTGGACGTCTGCGCCAGCCCCGGCTGGGCCGAGGCGGTCGCCGCGGCCCGCCCGTGGACCGACCGCCGGGCCCTGCTCGACGCCAACGCCGCGGCCATGGCCACGCTCTCCACCGCGGACCTGCACGAGGCGATGGCCGGCCACGCCCGGATCGGCACGCCCAAGCCGGGCGACGCCGCCTCCGAGCGCGAGCAGGCCGGCGTCCGCGGAGCCGACGACACCCTGCTCGACGAGCTGCACCGGGCCAACGCCGCCTACGAGGCCAAGTTCGGCCACGTGTTCCTGATCTGCGCGACCGGCCGCACCGCGGCCGGCATGCTCGCCGCCCTGCGCGAGCGCCAGCCCAACGACCCGGCCACCGAGGCCGAGATCGTCCGGGGCGAACTGCGCAAGATCAACGACATACGCATCAACCGCCTGCTCGACGATAACTGACGCATCGTCAGGTATCACTGACGCAGGATCACCACTGCCATCAGTAAGGTCACTTCACCCATGACTGGCATCTCCACCCACGTGCTCGACACCAGCCTCGGCCGCCCGGCCGAGGGTGTCCCGGTCGAGCTCGCACTGCACACCGAGGGTGGCTGGCAGGTGCTCGGCACCTCCGCCACGGACTCCGACGGCCGGGCCAGGGACCTGCCGGCCGTGGAGGCGGGCTCGGTCGTCCGGCTGCTCTTCGACACCGCCGCGTACCACGCGCGGAACTCCGCCGAGCAGCCGTTCTTCCCCGAGGTCTCGATCGTCTTCACGGTCGCGCCCGCGCAGCACCACTACCACGTGCCGTTGCTGCTGAACCCGTTCGGCTACTCGGTCTACCGCGGAAGCTAGACCGATCGATTGATTTGGGAGCCACGCCATGGCCCACGTGCTCGGCCAGAACCAGTACGGCAAGGCGGAGAACCGCATCGTCCGGGTCTACCGCGACTCCACCCGCCACGAGATCAAGGACCTGAACGTCTCGGTCGCCCTCTCCGGCGAGTTCGAGGACGTCCACCTCACCGGGTCGAACGCCAACTGCCTGCCCACCGACACCACCAAGAACACCGTGTACGCCTTCGCCAAGGAGTACGGGATCGAGTCGGCCGAGGCCTTCGGCGTCACCCTGGCCCGCCACTTCGTCGACGACACCGAGCGCGGCGTCGTCCGGAGCGCCCGGATCCGGATCGAGGAGTACGCCTGGGACCGGATCCGCACGCCCGACAGCAGCGCCCGGTTCATCGGCTCCGAGGAGGTCGGCCACTCCTTCGTCCGCAACGGCCAGGAGACCCGCACCACCGAGATCGTCTACGACGGCGAGTCCGTCCAGGTCGTCTCCGGACTCAAGGACCTGGTCGTGCTGAACTCCACCAACTCGGAGTTCTGGGGCTACATCAAGGACCCGTACACCACGCTCCGGGAGGCCTACGACCGCATCCTGGCCACCCAGGTCACCGCCCGGTGGAAGTACGGCTACACCGGCCGCGACGACGAGGCGCAGCCCAACTGGAACCGCTCCTACACCCATGTGAAGCGGCACCTGCTGGAGGCCTTCGCCGAGACCTACTCCTACTCGCTGCAGCAGACCCTGCACGCGATGGGCACGCGGGTGCTCAACAACCGCGCCGAGGTCGACGAGGTACGCCTCGAACTGCCCAACAAGCACCACTTCCTGGTCGACCTCGAACCCTTCGGCCTGAAGAACGAGAACGAGGTCTACTACGCCGCCGACCGGATGTACGGCCTGATCGAGGGCACCGTGCACCGCGAGGGCGTCACCCCGGTCATCCCGGTCGCCTGACCTCCCCCACCCGCTCCACCCGTTTCCTCCACCCCCACCCACCGGAGACCGTGCCCACCCTCGCGGCGGCCGGCCCGGGGAGCCGGAGAGGCCGGCCGAGGGACCCTTGCACCGCCGTCCCGCCCTCGGCACACGCGTGATCGACCGCTCTCCAGCGCCACGGGCGCGCCGGGAGCCACGGGCACAAGAGGGGCTCGACATGGCACCCAGCAACACCGGCAACACCGACGGCGGTTCCACCCCTGCAAGATCCTCCGGTCCGGACGGCGGGCCGCACGGCCTCCCCGCCGGCCCGTCCGGACCGGACACCGCGCCGGACACCGCGCCGGACACCCGACCGGAGCCGGGTCCGGAGGTCCACCCCGTGGACCAGCTGCTCCCCCCGGTGAAGCTCGTCACCACCGGACTGCAGCACGTCGCCGCGATGTACGCGGGGGTCGTCGCTCCCCCGCTCATCGTCGGCGCCGCCGTGGGCCTGTCCCCCGCGGAGCTCGCCCTGCTCATATCGGCCAGCCTGTTCACCGCCGGGCTGGCCACCCTGCTCCAGACCCTCGGCGTCTGGCGGATCGGCGCACGGCTGCCGTTCGTGAACGGCGTCTCGTTCGCCGGCGTCGCCCCCATGATCGCCATCGCCGAGGCGCACGGGCCGGAGGACGCCCTCCCGGTGATCTTCGGCGCGGTGATCGTCGCGGGGATGCTGTGCTTCCTCGCGGCACCGTACTTCTGCAAACTGATCAGGTTCTTCCCGCCGGTCGTCCAGGGCACCGTGATCACCCTCATCGGGGTGTCCCTGCTCCCGGTGGCGGTGAACTGGGCGCGCGGCGGCGCACCGGGCGCCCCCGGGTACGGCTCCATGGGCGCCGTCGGCCTCGCCGCGATCACCCTCGTCGCGGTGGTGCTCTGCAACCGGCTGCTGCGCGGCTTCTGGCAGCAGCTCTCCCTGCTCATCGGACTGGCGGCCGGCACCCTGCTCGCCTTCCCGCTGGGCCTGGCCGACTTCGGCGCGGTCCGGGACGCGGAGGTCTTCGCGCTCCCCTCCCCGTTCCACTTCGGCGCCCCGGTGTTCGACGCGGCCGCGATCGCCTCGCTCTGCATCGTCATGGTGGTCTCGATGACCGAGTCCACCGCCGACATGCTGGCGCTCGGCAGGATCGTCGACCGCGAGGCGGACGAGCGCGTGCTCGCCGCCGGTCTGCGGGCCGACGGACTGGCCACCGCGCTCAGCCCGGTCTTCAACGGCTTCGCCGCCAGCGCCTTCGCCCAGAACATCGGGCTGGTGGCGCTCACCAGGATCCGCAGCCGCTTCGTGGTCGCGGCCGGCGGAGGCATCCTGATCCTGCTCGGGCTCTTCCCGGTGCTCGGATCGGTCGTCTCACTGGTGCCGCAGCCCGTCCTGGGCGGCGCCGGGATCGTGCTCTTCGGCACGGTCGCGGCGAGCGGCATCCGCACCCTCGCCGAGGCCGGGATGGAGTCCGGCTCGAACACCATCCTCGTGTCGGTCTCGCTCGGCGTCGGCATCGTCCCGATCGCCGCCCCGACCTTCTACGACGCGTTCCCGGAGGCCGTCCGCACCCTGCTGCACTCCGGGATCTCGGCCGGCTGCGTGACGGCCGTCCTGCTCAACCTGCTCTTCCACCACGTCGGAGTCGCCCGCCGGCAGACGGCCGACGGGACGCCCGGCGCGACGGTGCCGACGGCGACACCGTCCTGACCCACCGGGCGGGCATGCGCCCCATGCCCGCCCGGCCATCCCCCTTGGAGTCACACCATGGCAGTCCAGCCCCCGCCCGCCGACCAGCGGATCGTCATCGAGAACGCCGCGATCGCCACCGTCGACGCCCACGACACCGAGTACGCCCGCGGCCACGTGGTCATCCTCGGCAACCGGATCGAGTCGGTCGGCGCCGGCCCCGCGCCGCAGTGGCTGGACGACGTGGTGCGCCGGATCAACGCCGAGGGCCACCTCGTCACCCCCGGCCTGGTCAACACCCACCACCACTTCTACCAGTGGATCACCCGCGGCCTCGCCCAGGACGACATCCTGTTCGACTGGCTCGTCGCCCTCTACCCCACCTGGGCCCGGATCGACGACCGGCTCGTCCACGCCGCCGCCCAGGGCTCCGCCGCCGCCCTGCTCAAGTCCGGCTGCAGCACCGCCGCCGACCACCACTACGTCTTCCCGAAGGACGGCGGCGACATCCTCGGCGCCGAGATCGAGGCCGTCCGCGAGCTCGGCCTGCGGTTCACCGCGCTGCGCGGCTCGATGGACCGCGGCAAGAAGGACGGCGGTCTGCCCCCGGACCACGCCGTCGAGGAGCTCGACACCATCCTGACCGCCTCCGAGGAGGCGGTGGACCGGTACCACGACGCCTCCCCCGGCTCCATGCTCCAGATCGCCATCGCGCCCTGCTCGCCGTTCTCGGTCTCCACCGAACTGCTCCGCGAGTCCGCCGTGCTGGCCCGCCGCAAGGGCGTCCGCCTGCACACCCACGGCTCGGAGACGGCCGAGGAGGAGGCGTTCTGCAGGCAGCTCTTCGGGATGGGCCCGACCGACTACTTCGAGTCGGTCGGCTGGCTCGGCGAGGACGTCTGGATGGCGCACAGCGTCCACATGAACGACTCCGACATCGCCAAGTTCGCCGAGACCGGCACCGGCGTCGCCCACTGTCCGTCCTCCAACGCCCGGCTGGGCGCCGGCATCGCCCGCGTCCCCGACATGCTGCGGGCCGGCGTACCGGTCGGCCTGGGCGTCGACGGCACGGCCTCCAACGAGTCGGGCGAGCTGGGCACCGAGCTGCGCAACGCGCTGCTGATCAACCGTCTGCACGGCTCCCCGAAGGCGCTCACCGCCCGGCAGGCGCTGCGCCTGGGCACCATGGGCGGCGCCCGCGTGCTCGGCCGACAGGACGAGATCGGCTCGGTGGAGGCGGGCAAGCTCGCCGACCTCGCGCTCTGGAAGATCGACGGCATCATGCACTCCTCGATCGCCGACCCGGTCGCCGCCCTCACCCTCGGCGCCCTGCCGCCGCTGGCCGTGCTGTTCGTCAACGGCAACGCGGTGGTCGAGAAGGGGCGGTTGACGACGGTGAACGAGGACCGCATCGCCCAGGCCTGCGCCCGCGCGGCCCGGGAGCTCGCCGCGCGCCCGGTCTGATCCGCGGCCCGTCCGCCCCTCCTCCGCTCCTGCCTCCTGCCTCCTGCCTGCTGCCTCCTGCCTCCTGCCTCCTGCCTCCTGCCTCCTGCCTCCGCACGCGAGCATCCCCCTTGAACTCCGGGCCGCCCAGGGACGGTGCGTCACCCGGACTCCGCCGGACACCCCCTCGGGGGCTCCCGGCGGACCGCCGCCCCGGACCCACGGCGAGGGTCCGGGGCGGCGGCGTTCCCGCCCACGGGCGTGCCCGCCCGGCCCGGCCAGCCGGACGCGCGCCGGCGGCCGGCCGCACCGTACGGGACGGCGGAAAAGCGGCCGCCCTCTGCTCCAACACGGCAGAGGGCGGCGGGCGTTGCGGCGGGTAGGTTGGGGATCAGCCCAGCAGGGGGAGCGCGGGGAGGGTCAGGAAGTCCGCGAACTCCTCGGCCAGGGCGACCTGTTCGAAGAGCTGGGCGGCCTCGCGCCAGCGTCCGGCGGCGTAGGCCTCGTCGCCCAGCTCGGCCCGGAGCCCGGCCAGTTCCCCGGCCACCAGGAGGCGCAAGAGGTCGGCGGTGGCCTTCTCCCCGGTGTCCGCGAGGACGACGCCGTTGTGGATCCACTGCCAGATCTGCGAGCGGGAGATCTCCGCGGTCGCGGCGTCCTCCATCATGTGGAAGATGGCGACCGCGCCCAGGCCGCGAAGCCAGGCCTCGATGTAGCGGATGCCGACCTGGACGGCGTTGTGCAGCCCCACCCGGGTGCAGCTGCCGCCGGCGCCCGCGACGTCGAGCAGTTCCGCGGCGGTGACCGGCCCGGCCGGACCGGGGTTCTCCTTCTGGTGCGGGCGCTCGCCGAGGACGGCGTCGAAGCAGGCCCGGGCGACCGGGACGAGGTCCGGGTGGGCGACCCACGAGCCGTCGAAGCCGTTGCCCGCCTCGCGCTCCTTGTCGGCCGTGACCTTCGTCAGCGCGGCCGCGTTGACCTCCGGGTCCCTGCGGCTGGGGATGAACGCGGCCATCCCGCCGATCGCGTGGGCGCCGCGCCGGTGGCAGGTCCGGACGAGCAGCCGGGTGTAGGCGGCCATGAACGGTGAGGCCATGGTCACGCTGTTGCGGTCCGGCAGGACGTACTGCGCGCCGGCGTCGCGGAAGTTCTTGACGATGGAGAAGAGGTAGTCCCAGCGGCCCGCGTTGAGTCCGGCGGCGTGCTCCCGCAGCTCGTAGAGGATCTCGTCCATCTCGAACGCGGCGGTGATCGTCTCGATCAGGACGGTGGCCCGGACGGTGCCGTGCGGGATCCCGAGTTCGGCCTGCGCGTGGGTGAAGACGTCGTTCCAGAGCCGCGCCTCCAGGTGGCTCTCGGTCTTCGGGAGGTAGAAGTACGGGCCGGAGTTCGGGTCCTCCGCGCCGCGGGCGAGCAGCCGGCCGGCATTGTGGAAGAAGTAGAGGCCGAAGTCGAGGAGGGCGCCGGCCACCGGTTCGCCGTCGACCAGCAGGTGGTTCTCGTCCAGGTGCCAGCCGCGCGGGCGGACCACGACGGTGGCCAGTTCGGCGGCGGGCCGGAGCGTGTAGGCCTTGCCGGCCGGGGAGGTGAAGTCGATCCTGCCCTCGAAGGCGTCGATCAGGTTGATCTGGCCGCTGACGACGTTCTCCCAGGTCGGGGAGGTGGCGTCCTCGAAGTCGGCGAGCCAGACCCGGGCGCCGGAGTTGAGGGCGTTGATCACCATCTTGCGGTCGGTGGGGCCGGTGATCTCCACCCGCCGGTCCCGGAGGGCCCGCGGCGCCTCGGCGACCCGCCAGTCGCCGGCGCGGACGGCGGCCGTCTCCGGGAGGAAGTCCAGGGTGCCGGTGCGGGCGATCTCGGCACGGCGGGCGCGACGGCGGGCGAGCAGTTCGCGGCGGCGCCCCTCGAACGCGCGGTGCAGGCCGACGACGAAGGCGACCGCCTCCGGAGTGAGCACCTCCTCGGCCCGGTGGACACGCGGACCGGCAACAGTGACGACCGGAGCGGCGGAGGGGGCGCCGGGTCCCTGATCTGAAGCCATGAGCAGGACACTCCTAAGACAGTTGATCCTTGCGGCGGTTGACCGACAGTTGATCCGAACCCCAGCAAACGGAGGGCTTGATTCTGTAAGGTGGAGACTAGTTTCCGCGATACAGAATTTCAACGGTTTGTTGAGGAGATCGCTGGGACTGTACTCCTCCCCCGACAGCGAAGGGAACGCCGGTGGCCCCGACCTCCGACCGCGCCTCCGACACCGCGCCCGACCCCGTGCCCGACAGAGCTCCGGACGGCGCGCCCGACCCGGCACCCGAGCGGGCGCCGGCCCCGGAGCGCTCCGGCGGCGGCGTGCAGTCCGTCGAACGCGCCTTCCAGCTGCTGGAGGCGCTGGCCGACGCGGGCGGCGTGGCCACGCTCAGCGAACTCTCCTCCTCCTCCGGCCTGCCCATGCCCACCATCCACCGCCTGGTTCGTACCCTCGTGCAGCAGGGCTATGTCCGCCAGGACACGGCGCGCCGCTACACCCTCGGCCCGCGGCTGATCCGGCTCGGCGAGACCTCCGGGCGGCTGCTCGGCAGCTGGGCCCGCCCCTACCTGGCCGAGCTGATGGAGGCCACCGGCGAGACCGCCAACCTCGCCGTGCTGGAGGGCGGCGAGGTGGTCTACGTCGGGCAGGTGCAGTCGCGGCGCTCAATGCGGATGTTCACCGAGGTCGGCCGCCGGGTGCAGCCGCACTGCACCGGCGTCGGCAAGGCGCTGCTGGCGCAGCTGCCCGAGGAGGAGGCCCGCGCCGTCCTGGGCCCCAACCCGCTGCCCGCGCACACCCCGCACACCGTGACCGACCCGCAGGAGCTGCTCCGCCAGCTCGCCGAGGCGCGCGAGCGCGGCTACGTGGTCGACGACCAGGAGCAGGAGATCGGGGTGCGCTGCATCGCGCTCGCGGTGCCGGGTTCGCCCACCCCGACGGCGCTGTCGGTGTCCGGTCCGGAGGCCCGGATCCGGGCGCTGGAGGAGCAGGTCGGCACCGCCTCGCTGGTGCCGGTGATGCACGGGATCGCGGCCCGGCTGGGGCAGGTCCTGGCCCCCTGACCGGGCGCCGCCGGAGGTCTCCCGCGCAGGAAGTCGGCGCCGTCGACTTCCTGCGCCCGCGTTCGCCCAGTGGAGCGACCCGAGGGCGGGTTGCCCCGGCGGCGGGGGAAGGGTCGGTCACTGTGGGTCGGGACGTGCCCGCGACGGCGCGGGGCGCACGAACGCAGAGGCAGGGTGAGCGGCGATGTCGCGCAGAGGGTCCGTACGAAGCTTCCTCGGCAGGTCGTTGACGGTGGGGTCCGCGCTGGTGGCGCTGGCCGCCGGACCGGCGTGGGCGTGTCCGGACGACGGCCCGGCGGCGGGCACCGATCCGGGCAAGGAGAACGCGGCGGCCGCGCCCGCGGTGACCCCGGCGCCCTCCGACTCGGACCTGGAGGTGGTCCGGCTGGACCCGGACGCCGCCGCCCCCGGCGGCACCACCACGGTGCACGCCTTCATCGGCAACGGCGGACCGGACCGGACGGCCTCCGCGTTCACCGTCGTGGTCACCCTGCCGGAGGGGGTGACGGCCGAGGGGCCGTTCTTCCCGGAGAACTGCTACGAGTTCCAGAACGGCCACCGGGTGCGCTGCACCTTCCCGGCCGGACTCGGCGTCTTCCGCAGCGCGACCGCCCTGATCCCGGTCCGGCTCGCCCCCACCGTCCCCCTCGGCGAGCTGTCCGGCGGCTACGTCGCGGTGCGCAGCGACGACGACCGCAACGAGGCCAACAACCGGCAGCCGTTCACGATCCAGGTCGTGCAGACCGCCTGAGACCGCCCGCCCCGGCCGGGGCGGGCGGTCTCCACGGACGCCGGGTTCCCGTCCGGACGGCTTTGCAAAGTGTCACTTTGCAAAGTGCCGTCCGCCGGGTCGGCGTCCTCGCGGGCACGTCCTCGCGGGCACGTCCTCGCGGGCACGTCCTCGCGGGTACGACCTAGCGGTAGACCCGGACGTAGTCCGCGGCGAAGGTGATCGGCGCAGTGCCCTGGGGCGCGGGGTGGTACTGCCCCGCGCTCAGGGACAGGTTGAGGATCAGGTACGCGGACCAGTCGGTGCCGACGCCCTTGCCGTCCGAGAAGACCTTGACCCCGTTGACGTACCAGTCCACGGACGTGGCGCCGTAGTGGGTGCCGATGGTGACCCAGCCGTCCTTCGAGATCGCCTTGGCGTCCGTGTAGTACAGGTGGCCGGGCTTGACGTGGTTGGTCAGCTCCAGCAGGTTCGGGTTGTCGGGGTGGTACTCGAAGGTGTCGATCTCCCCGTTGCCGTTCTTCCAGGTCCAGAGCGCCGGCCAGGCGCCGGTGCCGGCGGGGAGCTTGACCCGGGTCTCGGCGTAGTCGCCGGTCTTCACCTGGAAGCCCTCGCTGGAGTACTCGGTGGTGAGCAGTCCGGTGTCCCAGGACTGCTTGCCGTTCTCCAGCTTGTTGGCGCCCGGCTTGGCGGTGAAGGTGGCGGCGCCGCCCGAGACGGTGACGTTGTTCTTGTTCAGCCAGTCGAGCTTGTTGTCGTCCGGGTTGTGGTTGCCGTAGTGGTAGGCGCTGCTGCGGTCGCCGGTCCAGCGGGAACCGTAGGCGACGGGGCCGCTGAACTCGTCCGACCAGGTCAGCTTCTTGCCCGCGACGGGGGCGCCGGTGGCGGGCGGCGTGGTCGGCGTCGGGGTGGGGGTCGGCGTCGGGGTGACGGCGGAGGAGACCACGAGCTGGCGGGAGGGCAGGTTGTGCCAGGCGCCGCCGAGGTCCTGCCAGAAGCCGAACTGGGTGTAGGTGCCGGCCGCCAGGGTGCGCGAGCCGGTGGTGATCGACAGGCCGCTCGGGCAGATCTGCGCGTTGCTCGCGCTGCCGGGGAAGTCGAGGTTGCGGCCGGCCGCGTCACGGATGCCGACCCCGACGGTCTTGGCCGTGAAGCAGGCCGAGGAGTGGACGCTCAGCGACGCGGCCGAGGCCTTGCCGGCGACCATCGCGGCCGGGGTGAGGCCGTCCTGGGTGACGGTGGGCGCGGCCGCGGCGGGCGCGGTGGCGGCCTGGGCACCGGTGAGGGCCGGGACGCCGAGCAGGCCGGCGCCGGTGACGGCGAGCGCTCCGGTGACGGCCAGGGCGGCGGTGCGGCCCCGGTGGGAGGGGCGGGCGTGGCGGGGCGCGTGGCGCCGGGCAGGCTGCTGCTGCGGGGCAGTGGGCATGGCTTGGTCCTCTGCGACGCCTGCGAGGTGAGCTGTCGGGTTCGGGCTGAGGTTGCCCGGCCGCCTGTGGAGCGGCTTCACCCCTAGCCTCGGTCCGGGGCGCGGGGGCGCACGGACCGGGGCACTGACCTTGGGTCCCCCGCTCCCGTCCGCTGTGGTGCTCGGGTGCCGGCCGGCGGGTGGACAGGACTCGGCGTCCCGACGGCGGGAGTCCGCTGACAGCGGACGCCCCTGCAGGCTAGGCAGGCCGTCGGGGGCCGGACAACTCCGTACGGGCGGTTGTCGCGCAGGTCACAGGCCGGGCCGCGCGGATGATCAACGTGCCTGCGGAGTTGATCAGTTGGCGCGGCCGCTCCGGCCCGCACCCCCGCCGGGGCGGGTTCCGGCCCCGGCGGGGCCCCGTTCGCGCGGCCCGGAGGGTCCGGCGGGCCCGGGAGCCCGGTGCGCCCGGCGGAACGGGGAGCCGGGTGGGGCCGGACCGGGTGGGGCCGCCGCGGGTCCGGCGCGGGCACCGGTCCGCAGGCTGTCGCCCGATGCCCGAGTACGCCGCGAAAGACGGGGCAGTCGGATAGGTTGGAGATCCAACCCGTGCCGGAACCGTCCGGACACACCGAGTACCGCATGAGAGACGAGGACCAGCCCCACCATGACCGCCCCCCTGCCCGGCTTCGCCGGCCGCACCTTCCTGTTCCAGGTCGACAACGGCGCGGCCTTCCGCAACGCCTACTCGGCCGACGGCAAGCGGCTGCGCTGGGAGGGCCTCGGCGAGTCGGCCGGTCAGTGGGAGGACGTCGCCCTGCACGTCGCCGAGGTCGGGCCGCAGGTGTACTTCGTCAGCTGGACCGAGCAGAGCGGCATCACCGTCAGCCACGTCATGGACCTCGGCCGGATGACGGTCCGCGCGTTCTGGACGTACGAGGGCGAGGGCGGCCGGGTCGGCGAGCTGCACACCGGCACGCTGCAGTCCGTGGCCTGAGGCCCGTCGGGCCGGTCCCCCGAGGTGCGGGCCGGTCCCCCGAGGTGCCGGCCGGGACCGGTCAGACCGGCTGGTCGGACGACCGGCCCGGCACCACCAGGCGCTGGGAGATCCACTCCAGCGAGGACGGGAGCAGCTTGCTCCAGGTCTCGAAGTTGTGGCCGCCGGTCTCCAGCATGCTGTAGGAGACCTTCATCGGGCTGCGCACGGCGGCCACGAACGCCTCCGTCTCGCGCCGGTAGTTGCCGTCGCCCTCCTTGGTGCCGGCCAGCAGGACGGCGACCCCGGGCTGCGGGAGGTTCTTGAGGCGCCACATCAGGTCCGCCTCGTTGCGCCGCTGCTCGCTGCCCTTGAAGAGGTCCCCGGTGGTCGGGTCCTCCGCGGCCTGGTAGTAGCCGGAGAGCGAGACGGCGGTCGGGTAGACCTCCGGGTGGCGCATGGCCAGCTTGAGCGCGCAGTAGCCGCCGGTCGAGTTGCCCATGAACGCCCACGCCCGCGGGTCGGCGGAGACCCGGTAGGTCGCCTGGATCGCCGAGGGCACGTCCTTGGTGAAGTACGTCTCGGACTGGGCGCCGCCCGGGATGTCCTCGCACTCGGTGTCCTGCGGCAGTGCGGGCGAGGGGCGGACCAGCACCAGCACGGTCGGCTGCATCCGGCCCTCCTGGAGCAGCTTGAGCGCCGCGCCCGGGTAGTTCAGCCGGGTCACCAGGTTCTTGGCGATGCCGGGGAAGCCGGTGCTGACGACCAGTGCGGGGAACTGCGTCTGCTCGTACTCCGGCTGGAAGTACTGCGGCGGCAGGTAGACGTAGCCCTCGGTCGACAGCCGGGTGGTGGCACCGTCGATGCGGACCTCGCGGATCTCGCCGGACTGCCTGGGGTCGCGGCCGAGCGCCCCGCCGCCCTTCACCTCGGCGTGCCCGATGGTCTCGACGCGCAGCCGGCCGGACGCGTCCGCCTTGTTGTGGATGACCACCGGGCCGCTGTCGCCCGTCCCCAGCAGGTCGTCCCAACTGCTGTAGAAGGCGAAGTAGTTGTTGGCCACCAGGCCCAGCGCGGCGAGCACGGTGAGCTGGGTCGCGCACAGCGCGCCGATCCGGCCGAGCACCGCCTGCCACGTCCGCTTCGACAGTCTCGGCCACAGCCAGACCGTCCCGGCCATCGCCGCGACGGCGATCAGGACGGTCAGTGCCAGCACCTTGTGGCTCGTCAGACCCATGTCTTGTTTGCTCCCACGCCTCGTACTCCCCCGCCCCCGGGGGAAGGACACCCGGGAGGGCCGCCCTGGTTCCCCGTTCGCAACGGGGCCGTCGCCGGGGCGCGACCACCCACCCTAGCGGTCCGCGGCGGGGCTCCGGACCCGCCGACCAGCGGTAATCGCCTCGGTCTCCGGTAGGAGGCGCGCACCCGGCGACGCGTCGGCCACCCGTGGCCGAAGCGCCGGAGAACGGTGGCCGAACGCGGGTCCGCACGCCGGGCGCCGCCGCGGGCGGGGGGCTCCGGGGAGGGACCGGGCGACGAGGGGCCGCCGGAGCACGGGATTTCGGCGGAGCGGGGGATGCGCGCGGGGAGGTACGGGGCGCGGCCGGACCGGCAGGCGCCGGAGCGCGGACGGCGGGAGGGGCGCGTACCGGGGAAGGGCGCGGACGGCGGGGAGGGTCTCCGCCGCGCCGCGGCTGGGGGTCCGTCAGCTGACGCGGGCCCAGAGGCCGAGGCCCGCGGTGAGCTCCCGCATGCAGCGGGCGCCGAGCTCCCGGGGTGAGCCGGGGCCGGTGGGGGCGGCCCCGGAGGCGGCCCACTGCTCCAGCGCGACCCGGATGGCGGTGGTGGCCGCGGCGGCGGCGAGCCGGATCTCCAGCGCGTCGGTGCCCTGCGGGCAGCGGGCGGCGATCGCGGCGCGCAGCCGCTCCTCGGAGTCGGCGTGCACCCGCTGCCAGACCGAGGCGAGCCGGGGGTCGCGGAGCAGGTCGCGGGTCCACTGCATGGCCTCGACGGCGTCCGCGTCGGGCGGGGTCAGCGACTCGGCCGCCGAGCGCTCCAGCGCCTCGCGGACCGGCAGGCCCGCCGAGCCGTCGGCGAAGAGCCGCACCCAGCGCTCGCCGCCGGCCGCGAGCAGCGGCGCGACGGCGTCCTCCTTCTCCGAGAAGTAGCGGTAGAAGGTGCGCAGCGAGATGCCCGAGGCGTGGGCGACCTCCTCGGCGGTGGTCGCCTCGGCCCCGCGTGCGGCGAAGAGCGCGGCGGCCGCGCGGGCGATCTCCAGCCGGGTGATCTCACGGCGGCGCTGGTTGAGGGTGGGGCGTCCGGTCACGGGGTCAGGGTACGCGGGCGGCGATCCCTCTGGCACGTCGCGTCGGCACGGCACATCCAGCATGAGTGACACGTCAGGCCTTTTTGGCATGACGTGCCACATAGGCATACGGTGCCAATGAGGTCGCGAGACCACGAACGGAACGGAGTACCACCATGGAGCGCTTCACCGGACGGAACGTCCTGGTCACCGGCGGCGGCTCGGGCATCGGCCGGGCCACCGTGCACCGGATCCTCGCCGAGGGCGGGCGGGTCGTCGCCGTCGACGTCAACGAGGACGGGCTCAAGGGCACCCTGGAGCGGGCGGCCTCGGACGGCACCGCCGGCCGCCTCACCACCGCCGCGCTCGACGTGTCCGACGAGGCCGCCGTCCGCACCGGGGTCGCCGGGGCCGTGGCCGGGCTCGGCGGGCTGGACGTCCTGGTCAACGCGGCCGGCATCCTGCGCTCCTCGCACACCCACGAGACCGGCCTGGACTTCTGGAACAGGCTGATCGCGGTCAACCTGACCGGCACGTTCCTGATGACCCGCGAGGCACTGCCCGCCCTGCTCGCGGGCGGCCGGGGCGTGGTGGTGAACTTCAGCTCCACCTCCGCGACCTTCGCCCACCCCTACATGGCCGCGTACGCCGCGACCAAGGGCGGCATCCAGTCCTTCACCCACGCGATCGCCGCCGAGTACGCCGGGCGGGGCCTGCGCGCGGTCTGCGTCGCGCCGGGCAGCATCGACAGCGGCATGACCAACGACCCGGGCCTGCCCGCGGACGCCGATCTCGGCCTGCTCGCCAAGCTCTCCCCCGCCCTCGGCCGGGGCTTCGCCGGCCCGGAGACGGTCGCCGGCGTGATCGCCATGCTGGCCTCGGAGGACGGCGCCTTCGTCACCGGGACCGAGATCCGGATCGACGGCGGCACGCACATGTGAGACGGCGCGCCCCGGGGCGCGGCTCCGGAGCGGGTGCCCCCGTCACCCGCCCCGGAGCCGCCACTCGGCGGCGAAGGCCCGGGCCGGGTTGTCGACGAGGATCCGCTCCGGGAGCTCCCGGCCGAACTCGCGGGAGAGCCGCGGCGCGAGGGCGGTGAGGAGGTGCGCCGGGCCGGGGGCGTGACGGGCGGACCCGGTGGTGGTGTCACCCCCGAGCAGCACCTGGTCCGCACGGCCGTCCTCCACCAGCGCGGCGACGGTGTCGAACAGGTGGTGGTCGGTCGCGTGGTTGGCGCGGGAGGGACCGTCCAGGGCCAGGAAGGCGCCCGATGCGGCGAGGTCCCGGTGCAGCCGCAGGTCGGGGTGGCGGTTGAGGTGGCCGAGGATCACCCGCCGCGGATCGACGCCGTGGCCGCCGCAGAGCAGGTCGAGCACCTCGGGCGCGGCGGTGCCGAGTTCGTGGTGCACGGCGATCGGCGCACCGGTCGCGTGGTGCGCCTCGGCGGCGGCGGCCATGACGCGGCGGGTGTGCGGGCCGAGGCCGTGGTAGTCGCCCGCCACCTTGACCAGTCCGGCCCGGACCCCCGCGGGCGCGCCCCGCAGTCCGGTGGTGAGCTCCGCCGTGAACAGTTCGGCGAGCCCGTCGTAGCGCCGCTCCAGCTCCACCGGGTCGTAGTGGACGGCCTGGTGGAGCCCGGTCGCCGCGACCAGGTGCACGCCGGAGGCCCGGGAGAGGTCGGCGAGCGCGTCGGCCCGGCGCCCCATTCCGTACGGGGTCCACTGGACCATCGCCCGGCCGCCGGCCGCCGCGAAGGTCCGCAGCACCGATCCGGCGGCGGCCGGGTCGTCGAGTTCCTCGCCGGGCAGCCGGGGGCTGCGCAGGAACAGGTGGTCGTGCGCGTCGCAGGTGCCGAGGTCGGCGGGGTCGATGTCGCCGAGGACGGTCCGGACCGAGGGGCGGACGGTGTTCACGCCGCCCCGACCCCGGTGCGGGAACCCGCCCCTGCCTCCGCGCCCGCGCCCGACTCCGTGTCCGCGCCCGTTCCCGCGTCGGTGTCCGTTCTCGCTTCGGCGCCCGCTTCGGCGAAGGTCGCGGCCGCGACGCGCAGTCCGGCCAGGGCCTTGGGGACACCGACGTAGGGCGCGAGGTGGACGAGGACCTCGGTGACCTCCTCCCTCGTCAGGCCGATCCGCAGGCTGTTGCGGACGTGGTCGGCCAGCTGCGGTTCGACCCCGCCGAGCGCGGTGAGGGCGGCCAGGTTGGCCACCTGACGGTCGCGCAGGGTGAGCCCCGGCCGCTGGTAGGTGCCGCCGAAGAGGGCGGTGACGATCCAGTCGGGGAAGCCGGGTGCGAGTTCGTCGAGCGGGCCGAGGGTGCCCGCCCTGGTCCGCGGATCGGCGAGCCGGTCGAGCAGGGCGTAGCCGGCGGCCCGGTCGAGCGCGGCGGGTGTGAGGCCGGTGCGGCCGGGGTCCGCGGGGGCGTCGCCGGCGGGCGGGTGGTCGGCGGGCAGGTGGTCGGCGGGAGCGTGGTCGGCGGTGGCCATCGGGCGGGGCGGTCCTCTCACCAGTGGCGGCCGGCGGGCAGCCGGTCGAGTTCGGGGCCGGACAGGTGGTGCACCCGGTAGCGGGTGCCGGGCACGTCCTCGGGGGCCGCGCCGCGCCAGAGGGCGATGCGCAGCAGTTCCCAGCGGGACGGGTCGACGGCGACGGCGGCCGTGTGCAGCCCGGGGTGGTCGGGCAGTCCGGCGAGGGCCCGTTCGACGGCCTCGGCCGGATCGGCGCCCTCGGGGATGCGGTCCAGTTGCCGGGTGGCGGTGGCGGGGGTTCCCGGCGCGGTGCCGCGGCGCAGGCCCGCGCCGAGCCAGTGCCGGACGGCGGGGCGGCCGAAGTCCGCGCTCAGGCCCCGGAATCCCGGGCCCCAGAGGAAGCCGTTCATGCCCTCGTGGGTGCGCCAGAGGTAGAACGGCGCGTACTGGTTGACGGGTGATCCGTCCAGACCTCGCTCGCGGACCAGGTAGGCCTTGAGCCCGAGGCCCGGGTGGTCGTCGAGCAGGTGGCCCTTGGCGGCGATCCGGCGGCGGACGATCGCCATGTCGTAGTCGGCGGGGAGGGTGATCTCGTACTGCATGGCGTGCACGGGGACTCCCTGGGGCGGCGGGCGGCGGGCGGTGGGACAGCCGGTCGCGGGGCGGGGGCGGGGCGGGGGCTCCGGTCACCCGGTCCGGTGGGCGGCGAGCAGGGCGAGGGCGCCGCGCACCGCCCGCTCGAACGGTTCGGCGCTCTCGGCGGCGCGGGCGAGCACGTAGCCGCCCTGGACGACGGCGACCACGGCGGCGGCGGTGTCGGCCGGGTCGGCGGCGGAGTGGAGCTCACCGGCCTCCCGCCCTTCGGCGATCACCTCGGCGATCCGGCCGCGCAGCCAGGTGAAGGTCTCCTCGACGGGGGCGCGCAGCCGGGGATCGGCGACCACCTCCGGGTCCTGGGCCATCCGCCCGATCCGGCAGCCGCGCAGCACGTCGCGTTCGCGGTGCAGGTAGGCGGCGATCCGCTCGTACGCGGTGCCGGGGCCGGCCAGGTCGGCCTCGGCGACGGCGCGCATCTGCTCGGCGCTGCGGCGCAGGGCGGCGGCGGCGAGGTCGGGCTTGCCGTCGAAGTGGTGGTACATGCTGCCCTGGCCGACACCGGCGTGCTGCTGGATGGCCTTGGGGCTGGTACCGACGTAGCCGCGCTCCCAGAGGAGTTCCTGGGTGCTCTCGATGAGGCGGTCCTGGGTTGCCATGCGGATCACTGTACCTACCGATAGGTACAGATGTACATACCGGTAGGTACAGAGCCCCGGCCGGGCGTCGGACGCGAGGAGGGCCGTGGGCCGCCCCCCGGCGGTCCACGGCCCTGCTTGATCGTCGTCCCCAGGAACACCACGCGGCATTCACCGCGGGACGGTGGCGCGCGTCACCTCGCACGGCCACCGGGTGTCACACTGCGTCACCATCACCTGGGCGGGAACGGGCGGGAACGGACAGCCGAGGGGCGGTCACCGGCGGCCGGCGGCGGGCCGGTGACGGGGCGCCGGCCGGCGGCGCGCGGCCGCCGTCACGGCCGGACGGACGGCAGCTCGCGCCGGACCACCGGGGCGACCTCGCTCGCGAACAGCTCCAGCTGCTCGTGCTGGACCTCCTCGGTGAGCGCGTCCACGCCGATCCCGACCACCTCGTTGCCGAAGGCCTCGTGGTACCGGTGGATCTTGTCGATCACCTGCTGCGGACTGCCGACCAGGGCCGATCCGCGCTCCAGCGCGTCCTCCAGCGACTCGAACGGCGAGTTGTTGTGCCTGCCCGCCGCCGAGGCGAACAGCGCGTCCCAGTACGGGCGGAACCCCTCGACCGCGTCCTGCGAACGCCGCGCGATGAAGAGTCCGCCGAAGCCGGTGCCGACCCGGGCGTCCTCCGGGGCGTGGCCGTAGTGCTCCCAGCGCTCGCGGTAGTGGTCGACCAGCGCCTTGTACTTGGCCAGCGGATGGAAGGAGTTGGCGGAGAACAGCGGGTCACCGTAGCGGGCGGCGAGGTCGGTGGACTGGGTGCTGGTGGCACTGCCGTGCCAGACCGGGATCGGGTCCTGGTGGGGCCGCGGCCAGGTGGTGACCTCCGTCAGCGCCGGCCGGGTGGTGCCCTCCCAGCTGACCTTCTCCTCCCGCCAGAGCCGGCGCAGCAGCCCGTAGTTCTCGGCCAGCGCGTCCCACTGCCGCTCCTCCGGCAGGCCGAACAGGTCGAAGTGGCGCGGGTCGTTGCCCTTGCCGATGATCAGTTCGAGCCGCCCGCCGGAGAGCTGGTCGACCAGGGCGTAGTCCTCCGCGACCCGGACCGGGTCGAGGACGGAGAGCACCGTGACGGTGGTGAACAGCCGGATGGTCGAGGTGCGGGCGGCGACGGCGCTCAGCAGTACGGGCGGCGCCGGGGAGAGGAACGGCTCGCCGTGCCGCTCCCCCACCCCGTAGCCGTCGTAGCCGAGCCGCTCGGCGGTGACGGCCTGGTCGATGACGTTGTGCAGCTTCTCGTACGGGGTGCGCTGCACGCCGGTGACGGGGTCGGGTCCGTTGGACACGAGGGACGAGACGGTGAACCGCACGGCGGTCTCCTTGTTGGCGCTCGGTGGGTGCTCGTCGGGACGGCCCGGGAGGCCTCGGCCCATGAGGCCCGGGGCGTCGGCACTCCGGTGCTCCGGCAGCCGGTGCCCGGCGCTCCGATGCGTCGGCGCCGATGGGATCGACGGGACCGGAGGGGGCCGGAAGGAGGCGGGCCGGGGGCGGGGCGGGGGCCGAACAGCCGTCGGACGGTGGCCGGGTGCGGCTCGACGAGGCGGGGTGGCCGGCGCGGCGGCCCGGCGGAGCCGCCCGGGACCGGCCGCTCACGCCAGGGCAGCACCGGGGGCGGGATCGCGCGGAGGCCGGAACTCGGGCCGGGTCAGCGCGAAGTGCTGCGGGGGCGACAACAGCGCAGGAGAGTGGTTCGGACGGACATCCGGCTCCCCCTCTTCGCCTCGCACACACACGATCCACCGCGAGCATAGGCACCGGCGCCGGAGCACGGCAAGGGTCGGCGGACCGACGGCGGCGCGGGCGCGGCAAGTCCCTCGGCCGGACGGGCCCGACCTGGCAGGATGTCCCGCATGAGCTACCTCGCCGCGGATGACCGCTACGCCTCGATGACCTACCGCCGGGCCGGCCGCAGCGGCGTGCTGCTGCCGGCCGTCTCCCTGGGCCTGTGGCACAACTTCGGTGACGCCCAGCCACTCGACGTCCAGCGGGCGGTCCTGCGCCGGGCGTTCGACCGGGGCATCACCCACTTCGACCTGGCGAACAACTACGGCCCGCCGTACGGCAGCGCCGAGCGCAACTTCGGCCACCTGTTCGCGCAGGACTTCCGCCCGTACCGGGACGAGCTGTTCATCGCCTCCAAGGCGGGCTACGACATGTGGCCCGGCCCGTACGGCGAGGGCGGCGGCCGCAAGTACCTGCTGGCCAGCCTGGACCAGTCGCTGGGCCGGATGGGCCTGGACTACGTGGACGTCTTCTACTCGCACCGCTACGACGCCGACACCCCGCTCGAAGAGACCATGGGGGCGCTGGACTCGGCGGTCCGCGCGGGCAAGGCCCTGTATGCCGGCATCTCCAACTACCCGGCGGAGCAGCACCGGGAGGCGGTGGCGATCCTGCGCGAGCTGGGTACGCCGGTGCTGATGAACCAGTGCGCCTACTCGATCCTCAACCGGTACGTCGAGGACGGGGTGCTGGACGCGGTCGGCGACACCCGGACCAGCCTGATCGCCTACTCGCCGCTCGCCCAGGGCCTGCTGACCGACCGCTACCTCTCGGGCGAGGTGCCGGCGGGTTCGCGCATGTCGGTCGGCCACTTCCTCAAGGAGGAGGCGCTGACCGGCCGGAAGCTGGATCAGCTGCGGGCGCTGAACAAGGTCGCGGAGCGGCGCGGCCAGACCCTGGCGCAGCTGGCGCTGTCGTGGGTGCTGCGGGACCCGCGGGTGGTGTCGGTGATCATCGGGGCCAGCAGCGTGAAGCAGCTGGACCAGAACATCGACGCGCTGGCGGGCGGTCCGCTGACGGCGGAGGAGCTCGCGGAGATCGACGCGCTGAGCAGCTGACCGGTCCGCGGTCCGGCGGGCTCCCGGGTGCGCCGGCTCCCGGGCCTGCGGGCCCGCGGACGGGCGCGCGGGACGGGCGGGCGGCGGGTTCGCAGGTGGCGCGCCGGGCGGTACCCGGCGCGCGCCGCCCGGTCGGCCACTGGTGCGTGACCGACCGGGCGGCGCCGTCGTTGGACCGTCCGTACGCGTCCGTCGAAACCCCGGGAGCCGCAGTGCGGACCTATCTGCTCAGGGCCATCGCCCGCTTCGCCCGTCAGCTGGCACTGACCTCGCCGATGCCGTTCCCGCTTCTGCCGGGGGTGCTACCGCCGGTTGACGCCCAGCGCCGGTAGCACCGTCTCGGCGACCCGGTGGGCCTCCTCCAGCAGCGGGTTGCCGGAGAGGATGAAGGTGTCCACGCCGAGCGACTCGAACTCCTGGAGCCGCTCCACCACCTGGGCCGTCGAGCCGACGACCGCCGTCCCCGGGCCCGGACGGAACAGGCTCATGCCCGGCCAGAGGTTCGGGTAGGCCTCCAACTCCCGTGCCCGGGCCGGGACCTTGCCGCCGTGCTGGCGGAACTGCCGCTGCCAGCCGACCCCGTCCTCACCCCGGGCCCCGCCGAGTTGGCGGGCGTAGGTGGCCTCGCTGGTGACGTCGAGCAGCCGGTCGGCGGCGGCCCACGCCTCGTCCTCGGTGTCGCGGACGATCAGGTGCAGCCGCAGCCCGATCCGCAGCGTCCGCCCGTGCGCGGCGGCGCGTTCGCGGACCAGGTCGAGCTTCTCCTTGAGCAGGTGCGGCGGTTCGCCCCAGGTCAGGTAGACGTCCACGTGCTGGGCGGCCATCTCGATGCCGGCCGCCGAACTGCCGCCGAACCAGAGCGGGATGCCGCCCGGCTGGACCGGGGTGAGCTCGCGCAGGCTCGCACCGGCGTTCGTGAGGTCGTAGAACTCGCCCTTGTGGTCGAAGACCTCACCGGCGGTGAGCCGCTTGACGATCGACCAGTACTCGGCGCTGAGCCGGTAGCGGTCGTCGTGCTCGACGTTCAGGCCGTACTCGCGCAGCTGCGCGGTGGAGCCGTTGACCACGTTGAACCGGAGCCGCCCGCCGTGCAGGTGGTCGAAGCTGAGCGCCATCTTGGCCAGCAGGGTCGGCGAGACCAGGCCCGGGTGGACGGCCAGCAGCGGCTTGAACGCGGGGGTGGTCGCGGCGGCCAGCGCGTTGCCGAGGTCCCAGACGTCGTAGAGGTCGGTCGCCAGCAGGGCTCCGGTGTAGCCCAACCGCTCGACGCTGCCCGCGAGTTGCTGGAGGTAGCGGAGGTCGACCGGGCGGCGGCCGGCCGGCTCCCACGGGTAGTGGCCCTCGCGCGGGATGATGTACCAGAGGACTTCGGAGGCCATCGGTCAGACCGCCTTGGCGAGTGCGGCGGCCACCGGGGCCTCCAGGGCGGGGAGGTGCGCGTCGGCGACGGTCACCGCGCGGTCGATGAAGCCGACCCCGTGGAAGATGTCGGCCGCCTCCTGCTGCTCGGCGACGAACCCCGCGGTGGCGGGCTCCAGCCGCCAGGGCAGCACCGCCAGCGCCGCCTCCCAGTCCTCGGCGGTGCCGCCGAGGTCCTCGGCCGCGATGGCGGCGGCCTCCGGCAGGTGGGCGGCCACCCAGGCGTCCGCGCGGAGCAGCGCGGCACCGATCGCGGCGACCACCTCCGGGCGGTCGGTGGCGAAGTCCCGGCGGGTGAAGAACACCGAGCGGTCGGTGATGACGTCCCCGGTGCGGATCAGCTCGCGGAACTCCCCGGTGCGGCGGGCGGCGGCCAGTTCCGCCCCCTGGGCGATCCAGCCGGCGATCTCGCCGTCGCGCAGCCGGCGCGCCTGGTCCTCGCCGGCGGCCGGACGGACCGGGGTGACGTCGGTCGCGTAGGACAGGCCCTCGGCGTGCAGGGCCTTGGCCAGCAGGTGGGTCTGCCAGGAGCCGACGCCGAGGACGACGGTGCCGCCCCGGAGGTCCCCGACGGTGCGCACCGGCCCGTCGGCGCGCACCAGCAGCGCGCCGTGGTCCGGGCGGGGCGCGGAGACCGCCGCGTACACCAGGTCGTGGCCGGCCGCCTGGGCGGTGACCGGCGGGGTGGAGCCGGTCCCGCCGAAGTCGATGGTGCCGTCGGCGAGCAGGGCTCCGGTGCGGGTGCCGTCGGCGTAGTGGTGGAACGCTCCGGTCTCGCCGAGCGGGGCCAACTCCTCGTCCAGGTAGTCCAGTCGGGAGAGGTAGTAGAGCGACGGGTTGCTGGCGTGGACGCCGAGGGTGATGGCCATGGGGATCAACTCCTGTGGTGCGGGCGGGGGTTCGCTCGGGCGGGCGGGCGAGGGGAGGGCGGTTGGTGGCGGGGGCGGGGTGACGGCGGGGCTGCGGGGCTGCGGGGCTGCGGGGCTGCTCAGTGCACGCCGAGGTCGGCGAGCAGGCCCCGCCGCAGCTCGGCGAAGGCCGGGTCGGCCGGGTCGCGCGGGTGGTCGACGGCGACCCGGTCGTCCCGGACGAGCCTGCCGTCGCGGAGCACCGCGACCCGGTCGGCCAGCCGGACGGCCTCGTCCACGTCGTGGGTGACCAGCAGGACCGCCGGACGGTGGCGCCGGACGAGATCGCCCACCAGGTCCTGCATCCGCAGCCGGGTGAGCGCGTCCAGGGCGGCGAACGGCTCGTCCAGCAGCAGGAGCCGGGGCTCGCGGACCAGCGCCCGGGCGAGCGCGACCCGCTGCGCCTCACCGCCGGAGAGGGTGGCCGGCCAGGCGTCGGCGTGCCCGTCCAGGCCGACCTCGGCGAGCGCCTTCAGTCCGGTCTCCCGGGTGGCGGCGCCGCGCGGGAGGCCGACGGTGACGTTGGCCAGCACCCGCTTGGACGGGACCAGCCGGGGCTCCTGGAAGACCACCGTCCGGACGGTCGGGACGAGCACCGTGCCGGCGTCGGCCCGGTCCAGCGCGCCGAGGATGCGCAGCAGCGTGGTCTTGCCGGTGCCGCTGGCACCGAGCAGGGCGACGAACTCGCCGCGGGCGATGTCGAGGTCGACGCCGTCCAGCACCGCCCGGGTGCCGAACACGCGGCGCAGGCCGCGGAGGTGGACGGCGGGGGCGTCGCCGGACCCGGGGCCGGTGGACGGCTCCGGGGCCGGGGCCGGGAGCCGGCTCCGGGGCTCCTGCGCGGCCTGGGCGACCTGACCGGTCCCGGTGGCCTGGGCGAAATCGGCGGTCTCGGTGGTCCCGGTGGTCCGGGTGGTCTCGGTGGTCCGGGTGGTCATCGGCCGGCTCCTTGGGTGGCCTTGCGCCAGGGCATCAGGAATCGTTCCAGCAGACGGACGACGCCGTCGGCGGTGAGGCCGAGCAGCCCGTAGATCAGGATGCAGACGGCGAGGATGTCGGTTCGGGAGTAGTTCTGCGCCTGGGCCATCAGGTAGCCGATGCCCTCGGTCGAGTTGATCTCCTCGGCGGCGATCAGCGCGATCACGCTGAGCGTCATCGAGAGCCGCAGGCCGGAGAGGAGCGAGGGCAGCGCACCGGGCAGGACGACGGTGCGCACGATCGCCCACCGGCCCAGGCCGAAGCTGCGCATCGCCTCGATCAGCTTGCGGTCCGAGTTGCGCACCCCGCCGGAGGTCGACACGTACATCGGGAAGCTGGTGGCGACCCCGATCAGTGCGACCTTGGCGGTCTCGGTGATGCCGAACCACACCATGAACAGCGGCACCAGGGCGAGGAAGGGCACCGTGCGCAGGACCTGGACGGCCGAGTCCAGCAGCTCCTCGCCGAGCCGGAAGAAGCCGGTGACGACGCCGAGCACCAGGCCGACGGAGGCGCCGAAGAGCAGTCCGAGGCCGGCGCGGGTGAGCGAGACGGTGAGCGCGTCGGCGAGCTGGCCGTTGCCCCAGAGCTCGCCGACCGCCTCGGCGACCTGGGCGGGCGAGGCGAGCACGTCCTGGGTCAGGGCGCCGGTGGCGGAGGCCAGGGCCCAGCCGCCGAGCAGCGCGAGCGGGCCCAGGGTGCGCAGGACGAGGGCGAGGGCCCGCGGGCGCGGCGACTGGAGGCGGGTGCGCGGCTCCACCAGGCCGGCCGCCCGGGCGGCGGCGGTGCCGCCGTCCTCGGGACCGGGGGCCGCCGCGGCGGCGGGTGCGGTGGCGGGCCCGGTGGCGGGCGCGGTGGCCCCGGCCGGAGCGGCGCCGGTCCGGGTGGCCGTGCCGCCGGTCACTTGGCGCCGTCCGCGAGCTTGCTGACGTCGATCAGGTAGGGCTTGACGTCGACCAGCTGCTTGGTGACCTTCTGGTCGGCGAAGAACGCCGCGACGGTGCCGAACCGGGTGATGTCCGCCTCGCCGATGACGTCGGCGGTGGCACCCTGCCTGGTGACGTTGACCGCGACCTCCTTCTCCGCGGGCGTGACGGCGGTCGGGCCGGAGTCGGTGAAGACGTTGAGGTAGGCGGCCGGGTCGGCCTTCTCCTTGAGGCCGTTCTCGTGCAGGTAGGTGTAGAAGGCCTTGACGACCTCGGGGTGCTTCTCGGCGAAGCCGTTGCGGACGGCCCAGACCGCGTAGTTGTCGGATCCGACCTCCTTGCCGCTGGCCAGGAAGTGCGAACCGGAGTTGGCGATCGACGGGGTGGAGAAGGTGTTCCAGGTGGCCCAGGCGTCCACCTGGCCGGAGTTGAAGACGCCCGAGGTCTGGTCGGCGCGCAGGTACACCCGCTCGACCTTGTCGGCCGGGACGCCGTTCTTCTCCAGCGCCTTCAGCAGGAGGTACTCGCTGGTGCCGCCCTGGCTGACCGCGACCTTCTTCCCCACCAGGTCCTGCACGGTCTTGATCGGGGAGTCGTTCTTCACCAGGATGCCCTCGCCGACCCCGTCCGGGGCGGTCTGCGCGAACAGCTTGAAGCCCGGCTTCTGGGCGAGCGCGGCGACGGCGGAGGTGATCGATCCCTGGGCGACGTCGAGCTGGTCGGCCGAGAGCGCCTGGGCCGCGGGGGCGAACGGGCCGGCGCTCCCCGTCCAGGCGACCTTGGTGTGGACGGCGGCGAGGGCCTTCTCCAGCGAGCCGTCCTTCTTCCCGAGGGCGAGGAAGCCGTTGTTGCCGGGGTCCGGGACACGGAGCACCACCTCGGACCTGCCCCCGCCGTCGGCGGAGGCCTTGGCCCCGTCGGCGGACGAGCCGCAGGCGGCCAGGGCGGTGGTGGCGAGCAGTGCGGTGGCGGCGAGCGCGAGGCGGGAGGGGTTCACGGGGGTCGACTCCTGAGGAGAGCGGGGCTGACGGGCGTTCGGAGGGGGGTACCGGCGGGGGCTGCGACGGGGCGAGGGGAAGAGATGACGGAGGCGGGCGCGGGCGGCCGGCCCGGGGGGAAAGAGGGACGGAGGGCCGGTCAGCCCTCGGTCGTCCGCTGCCGTCCGGCCTCCCCCGCTTCGCGGCGGGCGGCGAGCAGGGCGCGGGCGGCGCGGAGCGGTCCGGGGTCGGCCCAGCCGCGGACGTCCACGGGGGCCTCCAGGAACCCGTGCCGGTGGAGGAACCGTTCCTGCTGCTCCAGCAGGCCGAGCCGCTCCTCGGAGAGGTCCAGGTGCAGCGTGCGGTGGCTGCCGGGCGCGTAGGCCCCGGCGACGCCCTCCTCCCCCGCGCCGGTCTCCGCCTGGAGGATGCGGGTCACCTCGACGGGGTGCTCGGCGGCCCAGTCGGCCGCCTCCAGCAGCACCGCGAGGAACCGGGCGACCAGCTCCGGATGCTCGTCGAGCAGGCTCTGGTGGACGGTGATCGGCCGGGGCGTGCCGTTGTTGACCCGGGCCCGGCGGTCCGGGGCCGCGTCCAGCTCGACGGCCACCTCCGCACCGATCCGCCGGGCCGCCTCCACGGCCAGCGCGCCCTTCACGTACACCGCGTCCACCGTGCCGTCCCGCAGGGCGGCGAGCTCCGCGGCCCACTGCCCGCCGCCCGGCTCGGCCGGGACGTCCACCAACTCGGCGTCGTCCAGGGTGAGTCCGGCGAGCGACAGGGCGCCGTGCAGGCCGGCGAGGGCCATCGCCCGCCAGAAGTCGATCCCGATCCCATGACGTGGGACGGCCAGGCGACGGCCCCGCAGCTGCTCCGGAGCGTCGATCCCGCTGCCGGCCCGGACCAGGACGGCCTGCCGCTCCTCGATCCAGGTGAGCCCGATCAGCCTGGTCCGCTCGCCCCGCGAGCGGGCCCACAGCGCCGGGACGTTCCCGCCCTCGCGGAACAGGCCGGTGAGGGCGTGCGTGTAGTGGTGGTCGGCGGCCACCTCGGGCGGCGCGTCCTGGAGCGAGCGGACGGCGATCCCGTCGGCGGCGAACTCCCGGGCGAGCCATCCCTGGTCGGCGGCGATGCCGGTCGCGGTGGGGACGGGGCAGCGGGTGAACCAGAGGTCCGGCGGGACATCGGCGGCGGCCGCGGGGGCGGGGCCGGGGGTACTGCTGGCGTGGCTGGGCACGGTGACGGTTCCTCTGCGGCTGGGTGCGCACGGGTGCGGCGGGGCGCGGTACTGGCGCGCACCGGCCTTGCGGCGGCGGGGGTGTGGGCGGTCGGCGCGGACGGCGCGTCAGCGACAACAGACGCAGGGGGCGGGGCACCGGTGGGTCGTCACGGCGCTGCTCCTTCCTGCGGTCCGGCGCGGTGGACGGGGCTCGTCCGGTGCGCTGCGCCGAGCGTTCCACGACGAGGGAGCGCGAGGCAAGCCTTTGCCACATGGTGGGATCACTTGTTCATGAACGGCATCCCATTGCAACGTCGTTGACACAAATCCGCAGCACACGCTGCCATAGTCTGGGAGCGACTCCGGTGAACCGGCCGGAGCGCCGGACAGAACGAGAGGTGCCATGGCCGAGGCCGCCACCGCCGTCCAGAGCCCGCCGGCCGGCGCCCAGGCCGTCCAGCGAGCCCTCGGGCTGCTGCACTGCTTCCACGACAACGGCCCCGACCTGAGCGCCTCGGACCTGGCCCGCCGGATGGGCCTGTCGGTCTCGACCTCACACCGGCTCGCCCGCACCCTGGTCAGCGCCGGGTTCCTGGAGCAGGACGAGCAGACCGCCCGCTACCGGCTCGGCCCGGCCGTCGCCGAGCTCGGCCAGCTCTCCTTCCACCAGCGGGGCCTGCACCTGGCCGCACCCGAACTGGAACTGCTCTCCCGGCGCACCGGGGCCACCGCCGACCTGGCGATCCGCAGCGGCCCGCACGCGGTGATCCTGGTCGGCGCGTCCGTCCGCCCCGACACCGGGCTGGGACTGCGCCGCCCGCTCCACTCGACGGCCCTGGGAAAGGTGCTGCTGGCCTGGCCGCGGCCCGGCGAGGCGGGGGCGGCCGCACTCGGCCCGCTGCCGCCGTTCACCGACCGGACCATCACCGAACCGGAGCGGCTGGACGAGGAGTTGGCGAAGGTCCGGTCCGCCGGCCACGCGCTCAACGACGGCGAGTCGGCGACCGGGATCCGCACGGTGGCCGTACCGGTGCTGGACGGCGCCGGCCAGGCCCGGTTCGCGCTGGCCGTCCGCTCGACGCCCGCGCACCTCACCGACGACCGGCTGGACTGGTTCCTCGGGCACGCGCGGTCCTGCGCCGCCGCCCTGGCCGTCCTGCTGCTGCCGCCGGACCAGCGCGCCTGACGCATCGTCAGCCCATGCCCGAGGGCCGGGCGTTCGGATGAACGCCCGGCCCGTACGGCGATGCTCGGCGGTACTCGGTGCTGCTCGGCGGAAGTCGGTGGAGCTCAGCGGTACTCGGCGGAAGTCGGTGGAGCTCAGCGGCGGTTCACGCCACCGGGGTGTACTTGTACCCGACCCGACGGACCGTCACGATGCTGTCGCGGTAGGCCACACCGAGCTTGCGGCGGAGCCGGGCGACGTGCACGTCGACCGTCCGGCCGTCACCGACGTGGCCGTAGCCCCAGACGGCGGAGACCAGGTGGTCGCGGGTGTGGACGCGCTGCGGGTGCTCGGTCAGGTGGGCCAGCAGCTCGAACTCCAGGTAGGTGAGGTCGAGCAACTGCCCGTCGACGTAGGCGTTGCGCCGCTCCACGTCCACGCTGATGCCGCGCCCGGCGGGGCGGACCGGGCGGACGGAGGCGGTCGCGGTGCCGGTCGGCGCCGGACCGACGGGTCCGATGCCGGCGACCGCGGGGGCGACCGCCGGGGAGGCGGGCGCGGGGACGGTCGCGACGGGGAGCACACCCGGGACCGCACCGGTGGCGGACGCGTTCTCGGCCGGCACCAGCACGAGGTACCCGACCATCGGGTGCCCGGCGGCGCCGAACTGCGCGCCGTACTGGGCCAGCAGCGCCTGCGGCAGCGTGCCGTGCGGGAGTGCCGCGACGACCGCCGCGCCCTCGGGCAGCGCCGCGAGCAGCGCCTGCGGCGCCGCCGGGAGCTGGCCGGGCTGCGGGACGCCCGCCCCGTACGGCGGGAGCGGAGCCTGCGAAGGCACCGGAGGCGCGGGCTGAGCGGCCGTCGGACGCGGCGGGACCGGCCCGCCGTGCCATCGTTCGCCGGTCGAGGGGACGGAGCGGACCGCGCGCAGGTGCGGGGTCGCGGCGGGAAGGGGAAGGGTGGCCGTAGAGGAAGAAGACATGATGCCGCTCATTTCGCGCGTGACGGACGGGGTGGAGTCGTCTGCGCGTCGACCGGGCGTGCTGCCGAGAACTGACCTTGGGTCAGCGGAGGGAGAGCCGGGACGCGCTGGGCGACCCCGGACACGTCTGGTCGAACAGGTGCGGCTGCCGGGACGGCCAGAACGGCTCAAGGTCGAGGTGACGACCCCTGCTGCTGTCCACGACGTGATTCATGCGCCCATTCAACCATGTGAACGGACCGTTGCACCGTGCCGTCCGGGCCGCCCCGCCCGCACGGGCGGTCGTGGTGGTGGCGGCCGGAGGGGAGGTGGGGCAGGCGAGGTTCACTGGTGCTCTCCGCGAAGCGGCAGGTTGACGGCGGCCCACCGGAGGGTTGTCCGGTGCTGCCGGGTCGACGATTTGATGGACCGTCAGTCCCTGTCGGAAGGGCGCCGCCGGGGCACGCCCTGACGGGGCGCGCGGGCCGGGAGGTTCCTCGGGAGGACGGTGACGGGTTCGGCGGGGTGTGACCGGGTCACCGACAGCAGGCGCTGCAGATCAATGCGTGGTCGATGTACCGCCGGACGGTCAGCGCCGGGGTGACCGGGGCCGGGGCGGGCGCGGCTGCGGCGCATCGCTGCTCGACGTTCACGACACTGCCCTCCCCCTCTGGTCACGGCGCGCCGCACGACCCGTGCTGCGCTGCGCTGTACGCGATGCGTTCACCGCATGTCGAGGCATCCCGGCAAGGGGCCGGACGGCCTTCGTCGACAGAGCCTTCCATGCCGGGCCGGTCAAGGCAACCTACTGAGCCACGATCGTCCGACATGTGGACGCCGGAATGAGACGGGGCCGCCGCGGGGCGGTCGGACCGACCCCCGCCGGGCGGTTCAGCCCCGGATCGGGGCGACCCGGCGTCGGGTCGCGGCGTGCTCGACCAGCGCGACCAGGATCTCCTTGCCGTCCTCCCGGAGACGGGCGTCGCAGAGCACGACCGGGATGTCCGGGTCCAGGTCGAGCGCGTCCCGGACCTCCTCGGGGGCGAACACCCGACTGCCCTCGAAGCAGTTCACCGCGACCAGGAACGGGATCCCGCGCTGCTCGAAGAAGTCCACCGACGGGAAGCAGTCGGCCAGCCGGCGGGTGTCGGCGAGCACGACCGCGCCGAGCGCACCGCGCGCCAGCTCGTCCCAGACGAACCAGAACCGGTCCTGGCCGGGCGTGCCGAACAGGTAGAGCGCGAGCCCGGGCCGCAGGTCGATCCGGCCGAAATCCATCGCCACCGTCGTGGTGCGCTTGGTCTCCACCCCGGCGGTGTCGTCCACCGGGCGGCCCAGTTCGCTCAGTTCCTCCTCGGTCCGCAGCGGGCGGATCTCGCTCACCGAGCCGACGAGGGTGGTCTTGCCCGCGCCGAATCCGCCCGCGACGAGGATCTTCACCGCGGCCGCCGGACCGCCCCGCCAGCGCGGGTCGGCGGCGGAGCCGGAGGCGGTGGCGGGGGCGGCGGTCGCGGTGGGGTCAGAGCGCACGGAGTCCATTGATCACGTCTCGCAACAGGCGCTCGTCCGGCAGCTCGGCGAGCGGAACGGGTCGGGTGACGCTGATCAGTTCGGCGTCGTAGAGGTCGCCGAGCAGCACGCGCACCACACTGACCGGCAGATCGGTGTAGGAGCCCAGCTCGGCCACGGAGAGCGGTTCCCGGCGGCACCAGGCCAGGATGGTCTGGTGCTCCGGGTCGAGCACGTGCGCGGGCACGGCCCCCGCGGCCGGCGCGGGGTCGGCGGCGGTGATCAGCGAGATCAGGTCGAACAGGCCGTCCTCGACCGGCCTGGTCCGGCCGCGGGTCATCGAGTACAGCCGCACCACCGGGCCGGCGTCGTCGTCGAACCAGCGGTCGTCGACCGGGGTGCGCGGCCTGAACAGGTCGAGCCCGGAACCGTCCGCGTCCGGACCGGCCGGATCCGGGCCGGACCCGCCGGAACCGGATCCGTCAGGACCGGCCCGGTCCGGCCCGTCCGCGGCGCGGATGTCTTCGGCGCGGGTGTCTTCGGCACGGGTGTCTTCGGCACGGGCCTTCACGGCCCGGAGAACGGCGTCCCGGCCGCCCTCGCCCCGGCCGCCCTCGCCCCGGTCACCCGTGCTCCGACCGTCCGCACCCGGACCGTCCGGCACCCGCTTCGGCTCCTCCTCCGCCATCGGGCCGCTCATCTCACCGGCGGGGCCACGTCGGCGCGCGGCTCGGCGGCCAGGTGCTCACCGACCCGCTTGACCAGCAGGGCCATCTCGTAGGCGATCTGGCCGATGTCCGCCTCGGCCTCGCTCAGCACCGCAAGGCAGCTGCCGTCGCCGGCCGCGGTGATGAACAGGAAGGCCTCGTCCAGCTCGACCATCGTCTGGCGGACGCCACCGACCTTGAAGTGGCCGCCGGCGCCCTTCGCCAGGCTGTGGAAGCCGGCCGCGACGGCGGCCAGGTGCTCGGCGTCCTCCCGGTCGAGATCGCGGGAGGCGCCGGTGGCCAGCCCGTCGCTGGAGAGGATCACCGCGTGGCGCAGGGCCGCGACGCGTCCCACCAGATCGTCCAGGAGCCAGTTGAGGTCTCCGGACGACTGCGTCGACATGGTCATGAATCTGTTCCTTCCGCTGGAGCGGGTGGTGCGGGTGGTGCGGGTCGTACCGATGGTGCGGATCAGGCGGGTCCTGCGGGTGCAGAGGGTGGTGCGGTGCGTTCGGCCGGTCCGTCGGACAACGGACCGGTGGGTGCGCTCGGTTCCGCGAGCGGCACCGGGGCGGGGGTGATCCGGGTCGGCGGCGGGACCGGCGCGCGGCGGGCCAGCGGCGCCGGTTCGCCCGCGGCGGGTCCGGGGAGCGCCGCCGGAGCGGGCGCCGGGGAGATCGCGCGGCGGTCCGGGTTCGGCGGCTGCCAGGGGAACGCGGACGCGGCGCCGGGCCTGGACGGGGCGCCGGACGCGGCGCCGGACCGGGATCCGCCGGTCGCCGACGGGTGTGCCGCCGTCGGCGGGGTGTCGGCGCGCCGGCCCCGGGTGAACCCCCGCTGGAAGGAGGCGAAGGTGGCCCGGGCCTCCTCGGGCGAGCGCTCGCGCGCCGGGTCGGCCTCCCCGGCGTCGGGGCGCGCGCCCTGCTGGGCGGCGGCGCGCTCCCGCAGCTGCGGGGCGAGGTTGGCCTGCCGGACGCGGCGCGGCAGCGCGCCCTGCGCCGCGGGCCCGCCGACTCCGGCGGCTTCGGCGGCTCCGGCCGCTCCAGCGGTGGGCGTGGCCGTGACACCCCGTGGGGTCGCGGCCTCCGCCGGGGTCGTGGCCGCCGTGGCCGCCGCACCGTCGAAGGGCCTCCCGGCGAAGGCTGCCGCACCGGCGGACGCCACGTGGACCGGCCTCCCGTCGAGCGGGGCGCCGCCGACCGGGGAAGCACCGACCGGGGAAGCGTCGGTCCGCACCGCCGCGGGTGCGGACGCCTGCTCCCGGCGGTGGCGCCCGGTACCCGCCCCGCCGGGCTCACCGGCCGGGGCCGGGACCAGGGCGGGCCCGCCGCCTCCCCGGGCGCGGCGCGGCAGGCCGCCCGGTGTGCGGGCCGGTTCGGGTGCCGAGGGGCGCGGTCCACCGGCGCCCCGGTGCCGTCCGCTCCGGCCGTCGGCACCGGCCGTCCCCGCGGCACCGTCGTCGAGGACCGGACCGCCGGAGCCGTCCCGGTCGGTGCCGTCCGCGTCGAGCGCGGGCACCGCGACGAGGTCCCGCTGGCCGCGCCGCCCCGCCGCGGGACGCCGCCCGGCGGACGGTGCGGCCGACGGGGCCACCGCGGCGGCCGGGGTCGCGGCCGGCGGCCGCTCGGACAGTCCGTCCGGCGCCTCGGCCAGCAGCTCGCGCGGGATCAGCACCACCGCCGTGGTCCCGCCGTAGGGCGAGGGCCGCAGGTGGACCCGGATGCCGTGCCGCCGGGCCAGCCGGCTGACCACGAACAGGCCCAGCCGGTCGGTGTCCGCGAGGTCGAACTCCTGCTCCACCGCGAGGCGTTCGTTGATCTCGGCGAGCGCCACCTCGCTCAGGCCGAGCCCGCGGTCGTCGATCTCCAGCGCGAAGCCGTGCGCCACCACCTCGCCCTGGACGGTGACCTGGGTGCTCGGCGGGGAGAACACCGCCGCGTTCTCGACCAGCTCGGCGATCAGGTGGGTGACGTCCGCGACCGCGCTGCCGAGCAGTCCGGTCCCCGGGAACGGCCGGACGATCACCCGCGCGTAGTCCTCGACCTCGCCGACCGCGGCGCGGACCACGTCCACCATCCGCACCGGCTTGCGCCAGGCCCGGCCGGGCGAGCCGCCGGCCAGGATGATCAGGCCCTCGGCGTGCCGGCGCATGCGGGTGGTGAGGTGGTCGACCTTGAACAGGTCCTCCAGCTCCGCCGGGTCCTCGGTGCGCCGCTCCATGGTGTCCAGCAGCGTCAGCTGGCGGTGCAGCAGCACCTGGCTGCGGCGGGCCAGGTTGACGAAGACCGCCGAGACCCCGCGGCGCAGCTCGGCCTGTTCGACGGCGGCCTCGACGGCGGCCCGCTGCACGGCGTTGATCGCCCGCCCGACCTGGCCGATCTCGGCGGGGCCGAACTGCAGCTCGGGCGCCTCGGCCGCGACGTCCACGGCCTCGCCCTTGCGCAGCCGCAGCATGACGGAGGGCAGCCGGGTGCCGGCCAGTTCGTTGGCCGCGTTCCGCAGGCCGATCAGCTCGCGGGCCAGGCCGCGGCCGATCCGGTAGGAGATGACGACCGACAGCACCACCGCGACCAGGCCGATCAGACCGGCGATGCCGCCGCGCCAGAGGAGTCCGATGGCGTAGGAGTGCTCGCGGTCGTCGATCGTGCCGGCGAGCCTGGTGTTGATCGCCGCGAGGTCGCCCAGCGCGCGGTCGGCGGTCTCCCGCCAGTCGTCGCCGTTGATCGCCTGGACCACCCGGTCCGGGCCGCCCGCGCCGACGAAGTCGGCCTCGGCCCGGGCCAGCGCGGCCCAGGCCTCGCCGCCGCGCAGGGCGATGTAGTCGGCCTGGTCGGCCGGGTCGAGTTCGGCGATGTAGACGGTGAACAGCGCCTGCTGGTTGTGCAGGGCGTCGAGGGCCACCTGGTACTGCTCGGCGGTGGGCCGGCCGGTCGAGGTGCGCAGCCCCTCCATCGCCGCGTCCTCCTGGGCGAGGTACTCGCGGGCCCGGACCAGCTCGATCAGGATGGTCCCCTGGCGCGGGAGTTGTCCGCTCTGCCGGGCGACGAAGGCGGACCGGAAGCCGAAGGTCGGCTTGACCAGGTCGCTGTACTGGCCGAGCGTGAACTCCCAGTTGAGTGCGGCGCGGTTGATCTGCGAGCGGAGCGGGGCGAGTTGGTCCGCGGCGGCGAGGACCTGGAGGAAGCGGCCGCGCTGGGCCTCGTCGAGCCGGCCGCCGTCGCTGCCGTCCTTCAGCTGCCGCAGCACGGTCAGGCTGCGGTCGGTGGTGGCCTGGGCGTGCTCGAAGGCGTCCCGGGCGGCCCGCGAGGCGGGGTCGGCCAGCCGCTGGACGGCGGCCCGGCGCTCGGTCTGGAGGTCGTGCGCGTACCGGTCGACCGGGGCGCCGAACCGCTCGTACGTACTGCTGGTCTCCAGCCTGCTCCAGACGTCCCCGGTGGTGGCGAGCGTCGCGTACACCCAGAGGGCGGTGAGGGCCACGATGGGCACCAGGAGCAGCGCGATGATCTTCGCGCGGATCGAGCTGCTGCGCAGACGCATGGAGTCCTCGGTCGGGAAGTGCCAGGCGCGGACGGGGTGCGGGGGCGGGTTGCCCGGACGGGTGTCCGGGCGGGGTCCGGGCCTGGGCTCCGGGCTTGGGAGCCGGGCTGGGCGGGAGCGGGGTGGGGCGGGTGATACCGGGTGGAGCGGGAGCCGGGTGGAGCGGGGTGGGGACGGGGACGAACGGGGTGCTGACGATCAGTGGTACGGACCAAGTGTGGATCGGGTACGGATCGATGCCGACACGGACCCGGACGGGGAGGCCCGGCCCGAAGTCTGCGAGAGCCTACTACGCTCTGACCACTCGTTCGAGGGTCGAACCCGTCCTCTTCCCGCACCCGCCCGGATCGTGTCCGGATCGTTCCCAAGATCCCGTATCCCGCCGCATTGCCGGGGCGCCCCGGCCGCCCCTCCCCGGCACTCCCCCCGTGGGCCGGTGCCGATCTCGTCGCGTCACGGTCACAACCCTGGGCAGTCGGGGAGCAATCCGATAGTTTCGCTCCACCTACAGGCGGGATCGGGGTGATCGGGGGGATCGTGCGCGAGTTCACCACCCCCGCCCCGGAGGGACCTCCGGTCACCGGCGGGCTGGCCGACTCGCTGTACGACACCGCCGAACGCTCGCCCGGCCTGGTCCAGCTGGCCCGCCGCCCGGACGGCGCGCGCGGCGGCCCCGCGGGCGAGTGGCAGGAGGTGACCGCCGCTGCCTTCCGGGACGAGGTGCTGGCCCTCGCCAAGGGCCTGCTCACCCGGGGCGTGCGCTACGGCGACCGGGTCGCCCTGATGTCCCGCACCCGCTACGAGTGGACGCTGTTCGACTACGCGCTCTGGTCGATCGGCGCGATCCCCGTCCCGATCTACCCGAGCGCCGCCCCGGAGCAGGTCCGCTGGATCCTCGCCGAGACCCAGGCGGTCGCCTGCCTGGTCGAGAACGAGGACCACGCGATGACCGTGGGCGCGGTCTGCGACGCGTTACCCGAGCTGACCGGCATCTGGCAGCTCGACCGGGACTGCGTCGCCTCGATCGTCGAGGACGGTCGCGGCGTGCCGGACTCGCTGGTCCACCGCCAGCGGCTCGGCGTCGCGGCGGAGAACGTCGCGACCGTCGTCTACACCTCGGGCACCACCGGGCGCCCCAAGGGGTGCCTGATCACGCACGCCGGCCTGGCCTCGGCGGCCGACGCCCTGCTCGACGGCTGGGGCGAGGTCTTCGCGGACACCGGCGGCGGCCAGGCGTCCACCCTGCTGTTCCTGCCGCTGGCACACGTGTACGGGCGGATGGTGCAGATCGCGGCGGTGCGCGGCGGGTTCCGGATCGGCCACGTCCCCGAGGTCTCGACCGACTTCCTGCTGCCCGCGCTCGCCTCGTTCCGCCCGACCTTCCTGCACGTCGTCCCGTACGTCCTCGACAAGGTGTTCCAGCAGGCGCGCCGGGCGGCCGAGGAGGCCGGGCGCGGGGAGCTCTTCGAGCAGGCCCGCCAGGTGGCGGTCGACTGGGCGACCGCCCGGGAGCAGCGCGTGTTCGGCCGCGGGCCCGGCCCCGGGGCCGGTCTGCGGCTGCGCCACCTGGCCTACGAGCGGACGGCCTACCAGCGGCTGCGCGCGGTGCTCGGCGGCCGGGTCCGCGGGGTGATGTGCGGCGGTTCGACGCTCGACCGCGAGGTCGGCCTCTTCTTCACCGGGATCGGCCTGCAGCTGTACGAGGGCTACGGGCTGACCGAGACCTCCGCCGCGATCACCGCCAACCCGGCCGGACGCCAGAAGACGGGCACGGTCGGCCGTCCGGTCCCCGGCGCCACCGTGGCCATCGCCGACGACGGCGAGGTGTGGGTGCGCGGCCCCGGCGTCTTCGGCGGCTACCTCAACCATCCGCGCTGCACGGCCGAGTCGCTGTACGACGGCTGGTTCGGCACCGGCGACCTCGGCAGCCTGGACGCGGACGGCTACCTGACCATCACCGGCCGCAAGAAGGACCTGATCGTCACCAGCAGCGGCAAGAACCTCGCCCCCGCCGCCCTGGAGAACCGGGTGCAGGCGCACCCGCTGGTCTCCCAGTGCCTGGTGGTCGGGGACGATCGCCCGTACGTGGCCGCACTGATCACGCTCGACCCGGCGGCGCTGGCGCACTGGCTGAAGTCGCGCGGGCGCGAACAGCTGGACCCGTGGGCGGTGCTCTCGGACGCCGATCTGCACGCCGAGATCCAGCGGGCGGTGGCGGCGGCCAACACGGCGGTCTCGCGGGCCGAGTCGATCCGCGCGTTCCGGCTGCTGCCGCGCGAGTTCGGGCAGGAGCAGGGGCTGATGACGCCCTCGCTGAAGCTCCGGCGGGCGGCGATCACGGAGTACTACGCGCAGGACATCGAAGAGCTATACGTCCCCTGACGGATCGTCTCGTCCCTTTTGCCGCACGGCGGACGGCGCGTGTTCCACCGGACGATCCCTTGACGATCCGAGTGGTCCAGTCCATTGTTTTGCCTCGGTCTGAGTGCGGCACGCCAACGGCTCCCGCCCCTCGGGGAGCGCCCCATCCCGTTCTCCTCGCGCCCTCCCCACGGGCGCGTCCCCCACGCAGGAGTCGCCACGTGTCCCTGTCCTCGCGCCTGTCCGCGCACCTGTCACCGCGGCTCTCACCGCGCCCGTCGACGCCCTCGTCGCCGCGCCGGTCGCCCCGCCTGACGCCCCGCCTGTCCGCGCGGCTCTCCGCGCTGGCCGCCTCGGCGGCGCTGCTGGTCGCCGGCTTCGCCGTGCCCGCCTCGGCGGACGCCCCGAACACCCCCTCCGGCGGCATCAACCTCGCCACCAACCCCGGGTTCGAGATCCCCGCCTCCTCGCTCGCCGAGTGGGGCAGCGTGCCCGGCTGGCGCTGCAGCGGGGGCCCGGCCGAAGCCGCCCTCACCACCGCCGCCCCGCACTCGGGGACCTCCGCCCTCGGGGTCACCCCGGCCGGCGACAGCTCCACCGGCGAGTGCGTGCAGACCGTGTCGGTCCAGCCCAACAGCACGTACACCGCCTCCGCCTGGGTGCGCGGGAAGTACGTCTTCCTCGGCGCCACCGGCACCGACCGCCCGACCGCCCCCTCCTGGACGGAGAACACCAACGGCGGGTGGCAGCGGCTGACCACCCGCTTCACCACCGGGCCGACCGCGAGCACCGTCCGCCTCTACGTCCACGGCTGGTACCAGCAGGGCCCGTTCGCCGTCGACGATGTCCAGGTGGACGGCGCCCTGCCCGCCCCCGCGACCGGCGCGGGCTCGGTCCCGACCAGCGACCGGGTGGTCTTCTTCACCGTCGACGACGGCTGGCAGCGCACCCCCGAGGCCGAGAAGTTCATCACCGACCACAAGCTGCCGATCACCGCCTTCCCGCTGCCGATGCCGGCCGCCGCCGACCCGGGCTTCTTCCAGCGGGTCACCGCCGCCCCCGGCTCGTCCATCCAGAACCACAGCGTCTCGCACGCCGACCTCAGCACGCTCTCGCTCGCCGAGCAGCAGGTGGAGATCTGCGACGCCCGTGACGCCCTGACCCGGACCTTCGGCACCGCGCCGACCGTCTTCCGCCCGCCGTACTTCGCCTGGAACGCGGTCACCCTGCAGGCCGCCGCCAACTGCGGCTTCCGCCACGTGCTGACCGCCGACGCCGACTTCAGCTGGGGCGCCTCCAACGTCTGGCACGAGGGCACGCTGTCGCCCGGCGACGTCGTGCTGCTGCACTGGACCGACACCCTCGCCACCGACCTGCCGCGCGCCCTGGCCGCCGCCGAGGCCGCCGGCCTCAAGCCCGCCGGCCTGACCGACTACCTGCGCTGACCCCTCCCGCAGTACCCGGGCGCGCCGCCGGTCCCCACCCGGGACCGGCGGCGCGCCCTCCCGCGCCACGGGCCGGCCACCCTCCACGCCGGGCGGATCACGCTCGTTGACAGATCACGGGGGCGGTGGCTCTAATGATCGTGTGCAGCGCGGTGCCGGCCAAAGAGAACTGGGCCGGCCGGCGACCGAGCGGGCACCTTTCACAGAGGGACGATGCGCGATGAGTTCTCACTCCGCTCCCCTGATCTGACGCAAGCGGCTGCGGCGGTGTCCGCGCGCTCGCTCCGTCCTGCTGCGCCCATCGCACCTGCGCCGCTGCGGCCTTCACTCCCGATGTCCGGAGAATCCACAGGCGTATGCCCATGTCTTCCAACCCCATGTCTTCCAACCCCCTGCCCTCCGACTCCCTCCCCTCCGACTCCCTCCCCTCCGGCGCGCCGCCGTCCGGGCCGCCGTCCTCCGACCCGCCGCCGTCCGAGCCCCTGTCGTTCAATCAAGCGGTCGTCGAGGAGTTCCGTGCCAACGCCGGCCGGGTCGGCGGCCCCTTCGAGGGCGGCGACCTGCTCCTGCTGACCACCACCGGGGCCGTCACCGGCCGTCCGCACACCGTGCCGCTCGGGTACGTCCGGGCCGAGGGCCTGCTCCTGGTCATCGCCTCGGCGGCCGGGGCGCCCGAGCACCCGCAGTGGTACCGCAACCTGCTCGCCAACCCGGTCGTCGGGGTGGAGCTCGGCGCCGAGGAGTTCGACGCGGTCGCCGTCCCCAGCGAGGGCGCCCGGCGGGACCGGCTGTTCGAGGCCGTCGTGCGGGCGGCCCCCGGGTACGGGGACTACCAGGCGCACACCGACCGGACGCTCCCGGTCGTCGTCCTGGAACGGCCCGCGGAGGAGCCGGACGGGGCCGCCCCCCGCGAAGTGGCCAACCTCGCCGACAAGCTGCTGGAGGTGCACACCTGGCTGCGCGCCCAGCTTCGGCACGTACGGGCCGAGACCGACGCGTACCTCGCGGGCGGGCCGGCGGCGGACGGCGGGCGCGCCCCGGCGCTCGGCCTGCAGATCCGCCAGCACTGCCTGGCGTTCTGCCAGGGGCTGACCGTCCACCACACCGGTGAGGACCGCGGTGTCTTCCCGGCCTTGGCCCGCAGCCACCCGCACCTGCGGGAGGTGCTGGACCGGCTGGCCGAGGAGCACCGGGTGGTGGCCCGGCTCAAGGACGAGCTGGTGGCCCTGGTGTCGGACGTCGGCTCGGCCGAACCGGAGCGCTTCCGGGCCGAGCTGGCCCGGATGTCCGCCGAGCTGGAGTCCCACCTCGACTACGAGGAACGCGAGCTGCTGCCGGTCCTCGCGGAGATCCCGTTCCCGCCGGGGCGGTGAACCGTGCGCCCGCCGCCCCCGCTCATCGGAGCGGGGACGGCGGGCGCGGCTCAGGCGGGCGCGACTCAGACGGGCTCAGCCCATGCGGGCTCCGCCCACGGGGGCGACGGCCGGCCGGGCGGCCGGCTCGCCGCTCAGGCCTGGGCGGAGAAGACCGGCAGGAAGCCGCCCGAGTGGCCGGAGGCCTTCGGGTGGTAGCTCTCCTCGACCGGCAGGGTGGTGCTGTTCAGCCAGGTGGTGGCGGAACCGCAGATCTCGTGCTCCCGGAAGACGGAACGGACGTCACCGAAGGCGAAGCCCGCGTTGGCGGCGCGCTTGGCGAGCACGTCGTCGAGCACGTCGGCGGCGCCGTTGATGGCGGCCCGCTTGGTGTCACCGATGCCGAAGATGCAGCTGCCGCCCACCTTGTAGAGGTGCGGGTAGCCCAGCACCACCACCCGGGCGTTGGGCGCCTTGGCGTGGATGGCCGCGTACACCTGGTCGAGCTTGCCGGGCAGCGTGGTGGTGGCGTAGTTCTTCGCGGTGGCGACGGCGTTGAGGCAGGCGCTCTCGGAGTCCAGCACGCAGGTCTGCATGGTGCTGGCGAAGCCCGCGTCGTTGCCGCCGACGCTGATGCTCACCAGGGTGGTGCCCGAGTTGAGCGCCGACAGCTGGTTGTTGAGCACGTCACCGGTTCTGGCGCCCGAGCAGGCGACGAAGGCGAAGGAGGACGGCGCGTGCGCGTTCTTCCAGAGGTACGGGTAGGCGTTGGTGCTCCGCTTGCAGCTTCCGCTCTCGCCGGTGTAGCTGCCGGCCCCGAGGCCGGAAGCGTACGAGTCGCCGAGCGCGACGTAGTTGACGCCGGCGGCATGGGCCGAGGCGGCCGTGAAGAGGGTGGTCAGGGAGAGGAGTGCCGCGAGGGTGGCGACGGACATGGCACGGGCAGGACGTAGCATGACACCTCCTGGGAGTGACGTGCGTCACACAATTTGATACCAGGCGGTAGGTACCACGGGAAGCGCTCATGCCAAGGCAATTGACAGTCGGTCTGACAACGGTGGAGTGAACTGCCGTGCCCACGACGGAAAGCACGGCGCACACGCCGGGGTGACGGAGTACCCGTTCGGGGGACGGCGGGCGGGCGCGCGGATGACCGGGCGGGCGCGCGCGACCAGGTGAGCGGGCGGGCGACCGGACGGGCGGACGCCCCTCAGTCCACCGCGCCGCGGTGGACGATCTCCAGTTCGAACCCCTGGCGGTCGATCAGGTGCGTCGCCTCGCCGGTGTCCACCCGGACCGTCCACCCCGCGGCGAGCGCGGCGGCCACCGCCTCGCGCGTCCCGTGCACGGCGAGGTGGTTGAGGCCGGCCCGCAGCCGCTCGTGACCGCCCGGCAGCAGGGCCGACGACTGCTCGATGACCAGGTAGGCGTCACCGAGCCGCCAGCTGCGCCCGCTCGGCCAGTGCTGGAACGGCTCGCACCCCAGCGCGAGCAGCACCGGACCCCACTGCGCCTCGGCGACGGCGAGGTCGTCCGTCCAGAGCTCCACGTGGTGGAACAAGCCACCCGGGTGCGGCACCGTCACCTGCACACTCCCCCGTCCCGGCCCCCGGCCGCTGCGACGCCACCCGTCCGCTCCCGCGCACGGTCAGTCCGCCACCCTACGGTGCGGCCCGGTGCCGGTCCGGCCGGGCGTCGGCGCAGCCCGGTGGAGGCGCACCCGGTGTCGGCGCACCCGGTGACGGCGCACCCGGTGTCGGCGCGGGGTGCCCCGGGACGGCCTGCGCCACGCCGGGGAACACCTCGCAGCCCTCCACCGGCAGCTCCTCGATGGCCTCGTTGGCGGCCGCCGGCACACCCAGCCACCGCACGGCGCTCGCCACCGCCGCGCGGGCCTGGCGCAGCCCGGGCGCGCCCCAGCCGAGCAGCTCGACCGCGAGACCGGGCGCGACCAGGAGCCGCCGGTAGTGCCGCCCCGAGGCGGGGTCCGGCGTACTGGGGCCCACCGCCCGCAGCGCGGCGGCCATCCGGACCCGGGCGCACTCGTGCCCGTTGTTGGCCGAACCGACCCGGTCGTAGAGGTAGCCGAGGTAGTGCGGCGTGCCGATCAGCGCCTGGGCCTCCTCGGCCGCCTCCCTGGCCAGCGCGGAGCCCGGATCCCCGGCGTCCTCCGGCTCCAGCGAGCCGCCGGGCAGGGAGACGATGCCGTCCCTGGGGTTGACCAGGGTCAGCACCCGGCCGTCGGGGGTGAACAGCCACCCCCACGACTGCTTGACCGGGAGCCCTTCGGGCACCCCCTCGCCGGGCCGCCACGGCCAGCCCGCGGTGGGACGCCGGCGCACCCTTCCGAGCAGCTCGGCGATCTCCGCGCTGAACTCGATCCGGCTCATGCGTCCCCCCTTTCGGTGTCGGGCTCGCCGGACCGACGGTGCGCGGGGGGACCCGCAGTGCGCGCGGTTCGGGGCTGAGCGGCGGGAACGGCGGCGTGGGGCACCGGCCGTTCCCACTGTTGATCTTCCCCGAAATCTTCCCCGAACAGGCGGTCGATGAACAGTCCCCAGCGCCGCTTGGTGGACGCGCAGGGCCGAACGGGCAGGTCACCCCAGGGGCTCACCCCCCTCCCCGGCGCCCTCGCCGGCTCGCCCGCCGGTCGCCCCTCCACCGGGCGCACCCGGGCCGCCCGGCGGGTGCCCGGCGGACGGCCCCGGACCGCCCGACGGCGCCTCCGGGAGCGGGAAGCCCGGCAGCGGGACGGCAGCGGGCGGGAAGGGCATGCCCCGTCCGACGTCGTCGGCGAGCGAGTCCAGCACCTCCCGGACGGTCATCGGCCGCAGCCGCCCCCCGCCGAGCGCCCAGCCGCGCACCGTCTGGCCCCCGGGCACCGCCGGATCACCGTGCAGGACCACGGCGCCCTCGCCGCCCGCGGCCACGCCCGCCGCCAGCGTCACGCAGAACGCCTCGGTGTCCCGCCCGCCGGCGAGGAGCCGCCCGCGCTCCACCCGGAGGTCCGCCGCCGTGGCCAGCTGCTCGCCGTCCTCGGGACCGTGGCAGCGGAGCGTCAGCAGGTGGACGCCGTCGCCCGCGCCCTCGGCCAGCGCGAGACAGACGCCGACCGCGTACCGCATCACCGCCACCAGCCGCCGCTCCCCCGGCGGCCCCTCGCCGACGGCCGTCAGCAGTGCGGCCATGGCGAGCGAGATCCGCACCCTGGCCCGGTGGTCGTCGGCCAGCTCGGGGAGCAGCGCGACGAGCCGCTGCCCGGAGTAGACGAACGGCTCCCCGGCCAGCTCGGGGTCGGCCGCGTAGGCGACCCTCGCCGCCGCGTCCGCCGGGTCGAAGCCGAGCGCCTCGCAGTAGTCCTCGTAGTCGGCCGGGTCGAGCGCCCGGAGGTGGACCTCCAGCCCCTGCCCGTACAGCGCGCGGAGCTGGACCGCCGTCCGCCGCAGGTAGGCGCGGAAGGCCGTCTCGCCGAAGAGGCCGAGCCGGGCCAGGTCGGCGAAGTCGGCGGCCCGGACGACCAGCGCGAGCGCGACCGGCTGGGGCGGCGGCGCGCCGCGCGGACGCCCCCTGCGCCGGTCCCGGGCGCCGGGCCCGGAGCGCCCGGGCGAGCCGGGGCCGCCCGCCCCGCCGCCCGGGGGCCGACCACCGGGCGGGCCGTCCGCGGCGGCGCCGGCCGGGCGTCCCGGCCCGGGACGCCGCCGGGCCGGGCCGGGCACCCGCAGCTGCGCCGTCCGGCGCGCGCCGGACTCGGGACCGGAGCCGGACCCGGGGTCGGCGCGGTGGCGGAGGTCCGCGAGGAGGAGGGGGTCGAGGAGTCCGAGGAACCGGAACTGCCCGGTCATGGTCGTGTCCTTCCGTTCGGTCGTGCCCGTGGTCGTGCTCGTGCTCGTGGTCTACGTCTTGGTCGTGGGTGTGGTCGTGGTCGTGGTCGTGGAGGTGCCCGTCCTTGCGCGCGCCGGAGCCCGCCCCGCCGCACCGGACCGCCCCGAACCCGTGGGGCGGCCGGCGATCGGGAACATACACACCGTCACTGACAATCGACCCTGAGCGACCGGACCGGCCCCGGGACGGGTCCCGGCGGACGGCCTCCGCGGCCGTTCCGGACCGCGTTGTCGGTGACGCCCGTTATGGTCGGGGACCATGCGACTGCTGCATACCTCCGACTGGCACCTCGGGCGCTCGTTCCACCGGGAGAGCCTGCACGACGCCCAGCGCGCGTTCCTGGACCACCTGGTGGAGGTGGTCCGGTCCGAACGCGTGGACGCCGTGCTGGTCGCGGGCGACGTGTACGACCGGGCGCTGCCCGGCCTGGAGGCGGTCGCCCTGTTCGACGACGTGCTGCACCGGCTGGCCGACCTGGGCGTGCCGACGGTGTTCATCAGCGGCAACCACGACTCGGCCCGCCGGCTCGGCGTCGGCGCCGGCCTGATCGGCCGGGCCGGCGTCCACCTGCGGACCGACCCGGGCGAGTGCGCCGCTCCCGTGCTGCTCGCCGACGAGCACGGGCCGGTCGCCGTGTACGGGCTGCCGTACCTGGAGCCCACGCTGGTCCGCGAGCGGTTCGGTCTGGCGCGCGGCGGCCACGCCGCGGTGCTGGGCGCCGCGATGGAGCAGGTCAGGGCCGACCTCGCGGGGCGCCCGGCGGGCACCCGGGCGGTGGTCCTGGCACACGCCTTCGTGACCGGCGGCGAGCCGAGCGACAGCGAGCGGGACATCGCGGTGGGCGGCGTCGCGGCCGTGCCCGCGTCCGTCTTCGACGGCGTCCACTACGCCGCCCTCGGCCACCTGCACGGCTGCCAGACGCTCGCCCCGCACCTGCGCTACAGCGGCTCCCCGCTCGCCTACTCCTTCTCCGAGGCCGACCACCGCAAGACGATGTGGCTGGTCGACCTCGCGGCGGACGGCTCGGTCGGCGCCGAGCGGGTCGACTGCCCGCAGCCCCGGCCGCTGGCCCGGCTGCGCGGCCGGCTGGAGGAGCTGCTGACCGACGAACGGCACGCCCCGGCCGAGCGGTCCTGGGTGCAGGCGACCCTCACCGACCCGAGCCGCCCGGCCGAACCGATGGAGCGGCTGCGGCGGCGCTTCCCGCACACCCTCCAGCTGCTCTTCGATCCCGAGGAGTCGGCGACCGGCACCTCCCCCTCGTACGCGGCCCGGGTCACCGGGCGGACGGACCTGGAGATCGCCGAGGGCTTCCTGCGGCACGTCCGCCCCGGCGCCGATCCGGACGCCGACGAGCTGGGCTGGCTGCGCGAGGGCTTCGAGCGCGTCCGGGAGACCTCCGACCGGAAGGCGGAGCTGCCCCGATGAGACTGCACCGGCTGACCGTGACCGCGTTCGGCCCGTTCGCGGGCACCGAGACGGTCGACTTCGACGCGCTGGCCGCGGGCGGGCTCTTCCTGCTGCGCGGCGCCACCGGCGCGGGCAAGAGCAGCGTCCTCGACGCCGTCTGCTACGCCCTCTACGGCGAGGTCCCGGGCACCCGCCGGGCCAACCGGCTGCGCAGCGACCACGCCGACCCGGGGCGGCTGACCTCGGTCCGGCTGGAGCTGACGCTCGGCGGGCGGCGGCTGGAGGTCACCCGCCTGCCCGAGCAGCTGCGGCCGAAGAAGGTCGGCAAGGGCACGACGGTCGAGCGCGCCCAGACCCTGCTCCGCGAGTGGTCGACCGACGGCGGGGACGGCGCCGCGGGCAGCGGCACCGGGGGCGCCGACGGCGGTGGCGGACCGGGCTGGCGGGCGGTCAGCAAGTCCCACCAGGAGGCCGGCGAGGAGATCCACCGGCTGATCGGGATGAGCCGGGACCAGTTCTGCCAGGTGGTGCTGCTGCCGCAGGGCGACTTCGCACGCTTCCTCCGGGCCGACTCCGAGGAGCGCGGCAAGCTGCTGCGCCGGCTGTTCGACACCGAGCGGTTCCAGTCCGTGGAGTCCTGGCTGGCCGAGCAGCGGCGGGCGCAGGAGTCGGCCGTCCAGGCCGGGCGCCGCCGGCTGCGCGACCTCGCCAGCAAGGCCGAGCAGGCGGCCGGCCCGGGCGCCGAGCCCGCCGCGGGCTGGGTGCCCGCCGAGGACGATCCTGGTGCGTCCGCCGGTGTCCCGGCCGGCACCGAACCGACCACCGGCGTGCTCGGCTGGGCCGCCGTGCTGCGCGGCGGCGCGGCCGAGCAGCTCGCCGTGGCCGACGCCGCGCTGGCCGGCGCCGAGGAGGCCCACCGGGAGGCCCAGCGGGCGCGGACCGGCGCCGAGCAGCTGGCCGACCGGCAACAGCGCCACCGGCGGGCGGCGGCCGAGGCCGCCCGCCTCGCCGAGGACGAGCCGGCCCGGGCGGCCGACCGGCGCAGGCTCACCGCCGCACTGGCCGCGGTCGGGGTCGAGTCGGTCCTGCACCTGCGCGACGCCGCCGCGAACGCCCACCGGGCGGCCCGCGAGGAGGAGCACCGGCACCGCGCGTCGCTGGGCGGCCTCGACGGGCCGGACGGCGAGGGCCGCGTGCTCGCGCACGCCGAGGCCGAGGAGCTGGCCGGGGCCGAACGACGGCTGCGCGCCGAGCTGGTCCGGCTGGAGGCCGCCGGGGCGGACGAGCGGCGCTGCGCCGAGCTGGACGCCGCGCAGGCCTCGCTGGCCGCCGACCGGCAGCGCGCCGAGGACCTCGCCGAGGAGGCGGCCGACTGGCTGGCCGGCTTCGGCACCCGGTTCGCCGCCCTCCAGCAGGAGCAGTCCGCCGCCCGGGACGCCGCCGCCCGCGTCGAGCGGCTGGACGCCCGGCGCGGTGAGCTCACCACCCGCCTGGCCGCCGCGCGCGGCCGGGACGCACTGCAGCAGGAGGTCGACCGGGCCGCGCCCCGGGCGCTCGCACTGCGCTCCGACGCGCTGGACGCCCGCCGGCACAGCCAGGACCTCCGCGAGCTCCGGCTCACCGGCATGGCCGCCGAACTCGCCGAGCAGCTGCGGGCCGGCGAGCCCTGCCGGGTCTGCGGCTCCCCCGAGCACCCGGCACCCGCCCGGCGGTCCGGCGGACAGGTCGGCGCGGCGGACGAGGAACGCGCCCAGGCGGCCCAGGCCGCCGCCGAGCAGGCCGCCGACGCCGCCGAACGCGAGCTCGCCGGCCTCCGGGTGCGCCATGCGGCCGCCTCCGGGGCCGCCGGGGAGGAGGGCACCGACGCCCTGGCCGAGGCACTCGGCGAACTGGAACGGGAACACCGCGCGGCGCTCCGGATCGCGGAGGGGCTCGGCGCGGTCGGCCAGCGGATCGAGCGGACCACCCGGGAACAGGCCGCCCGGCTGGCCGCACTCGGCGACGCACGCGAGCTGAGCGCCGCGCTCACCGCCCGGATCGGCACCCTCCGCACCGAACGGGAGGAGCTGGGCGGCCGGGTGGCGGCGGCCCGGGGCGGCGCGCCGTCGGTCGCCGCCCGCGCGGCGGCGCTCACCCGCCTCACCTCCGCCGTGTCCGCGCTGGCGGGCTCGGCCCGGGCCGGCACGGAGGCGGCGTACCGGTTGAAGGAGGCCGAGGACGAGCTGACCAGGGCCGCGCTGGCCGCCGGGTTCGCGGGCCCGGCGGACGCCACCGCCGTCCTGCTGCGCCGGGAGGAGCGCGAGCGGCTGGAACTGCGCCTCGAACGGCACCGTGCGGAGCTGACGGCGGCGGAGCGGCGGCTCGCCGAACCCGAGCTGGCCTCGGCGGCGGCCCGCCCGCCGGCGGACCTGCCCGGCACCCGGGCGCGGCTCGACGCCGCCACCGACCGGCTCCGCGGGGCGCACGCCGCCCGGGACGCGGCGCGCGCCCGCTGTGACGCGCTCGCCACGATCGGGCGGCAGCTCACCGAGCTGGCCCGCTCGCTCGCCCCGGCCCTGGCCGGGTACGGCCGGATCAACCGGCTGGCCGCGCTCGCCGCCGGCACCTCCACCGAGAACCGGCTGCGGATGCGGCTGGAGTCGTACGTCCTGGCGGCCCGGCTGGAGCAGGTGGCCGCGGCGGCGAGCGACCGACTGGTCCGGATGTCCGGCGGCCGCTACACCCTGGTGCACAGCGACGACCGGGGCACCGGCAACAAGCGCTCGGGCCTGGCGCTGCGGGTGGTGGACGCCTGGACCGGCACGGAGCGCGACACGGCGACGCTCTCCGGCGGCGAGAGCTTCTTCGCCTCGCTCGCACTGGCCCTCGGCCTGGCCGACGTCGTCACCGACGAGGCCGGCGGGATGCCGCTGGACACCCTCTTCATCGACGAGGGCTTCGGCAGCCTCGACGAGCACACCCTGGAGGAGGTGATGGACGTCCTCGACGGTCTGCGCGAGCGGGACCGCGCCGTCGGCATCGTCAGCCACGTCGCCGACCTGCGGAGCCGGATCCCGGCCCAGCTGCTGGTCCGGAAGGGCCGACACGGCTCCACGCTCGCCCTCGCGGGGAGGGAGGACGCCTGAGCCGCCCGGACGGGACCGGCCCCCCGGAGCCCGGACCGCGAGGCCAGGAGCACCGGGCGCCACGGACCCGAAGGCCCGACGGTCAGCCCGAACAGGCGATCCGCTGCGCCTGCTGCCAGGTGCAGACCGGACAGAGCGTGGCGCCCGGGTGGTCGGCGGGCAGCTCGGTCGGCTCACCGCACAGGACGCAGTCCGCGCGCGGTCCGGTCAGCGCCGGATCGTGCACCAGCGCCGCCTCGGCACCGCTCGTGGCGAGGACGCAGACCCCGGCGTCCCCGGTGTCCCCGACGCCCTCGGCGTCCCGGGCGTCCCCGTCGTTCGTGACCGCTTCACTCATGCCGCCTTCCTACTCCGCACCCCGGCCCCGCCGCAAGGCGCCCGGAAGGACGGCCCGAAGGGGCAGCCCGGAAGGGACGGACCTGGAGCGCCCCGCCGAGGAAGCCCGGACACGGACGCACCGCGCGGAGCGACCCCGCCGAACGACCGCGCCGGACGGATCCGCCTCCGGGAGGGCCGGTCCGCCCACCGGTCAGCCCGCCGGTCAGCCCACCGGGGCGCGGCCGATACGGTGGGCCGCATGCCCGACGCCACCGCGCCCTCCGCCCTGCACCGACGGCTGCTGGCAGCCCGCGCCGCCGCGCCCAGCTACCCGGAGGTCGGCGCGACGCGGGACGCCCGGCTGCCGGACGGCTACGCCCACCTGCGGCGGCGCGTCCACCTCGGGCACGGGCCCGGGGTGCTGGAGCGGGCCGGGCGGTACGTCCTGGGCTGGGGCAGCCAGCTGGGCACCGGCTTCGCCGTCTATCCGCACGCACCCGCCGAGCCGGGGGCGACCGTCCTGCTGCGCCTCAGCCTGCCCGGCACCCGCCGCCCCCGGGTGGTGATCCCGTGCCGGGTGGTGTGGACCGTCGACGAGCCGGACCGGATCGGGTTCGCCTACGGGACGCTGCCCGGCCACCCGGAGTGCGGCGAGGAGTCCTTCCTGGTGTCCATGGACGCGGCCGGCGAGGTCTGGTTCGAGGTGACCGCCTTCTCCCGGCTCGCCGCCTGGTACGCCCGCCTCGGCCGCCCCGTCGCGGTGCTCTGCCAGTACCTGGCGATAGAGCGGTACCTCGCCTCCGTGGCCGCCGTGGCCGTCGCCGTCGACCGGTCGGCGACCCCCGCCCGGACCGGGTGAGCCCGCCCCGTACCCGTACCCGTCCCCGTGGTCGTAGTCGTAGTCGTAGTCGAGGCGGGAGTCAGGAGACCGAGGCTCCGCCCCCGCCGGCCGTCGGACCGGGCAGCCGCCGGACCCGGCTCCCTCAGCCGAGGAAGGAGAGCCGGACCGTCCGCCGGGGGTTGTCGCCGTTGGTGTCGATCAGGACCACGGACTGCCACACCCCCAGGGCCAGTTGGCCGTCCAGCACCGGCAGGGTGGCGTGCGGAGCGACCAGGCCGGGGACGACGTGGTCACGGCCGTGGCCGGGGCTGCCGTGCCGGTGGCGCCAGCGGTCGTCGGCCGGGAGCAGCTCGCGCAGTGTCGCCAGGAAGTCGTCGTCGCTGCCCGAACCGGTCTCCAGCACGGCGATGCCCGCCGTGGCGTGCGGGACGAAGACGTTGAGCAGGCCGTCGCGTCCGGCGGCTTGGTCGTTGAGGAACCGGGCGCAGCGGTCGGTGATGTCGAGTGCGACCTCGTGGCTGCCGGTGGTGATCTCGAAGGTCGTGGTCCGGAAGGTCGTGGAGTGGGTGTGGTCCGCCATGCCGTCATCCTGGCCCACGCCCGGGGGCCCGGCGGCCAGCCTCGCCGACTCCCCGTACCGGGGTGGCAAGTCGGCATAGGCTGAGAGGTTCAGACCTCTGACGCGTCGGCCCCGCCCCGGCCGGGTGTCGGCGGGAGGGCACGCCGAAGACCCGACGGTCCCGTGGGGATCCGCCGGGCCGGAGCCGGTGGGTGCGAGGGGTGGCGAACACCCCTGGGGCCTCAGGCCCTCAGCCGCGCCCGCCGAAGAGGCCCCGCCGCAGCCGGCGCAGTGGCGCCAGCAGCTTGACCCGTGTGTGGCGGCGCGGCGGCGCGGTCGGGGCGCTGGCGCCGCGCGGCGTCAGCTCCCTTATCAACCCGAGCGCCTCGGCGGTGTCCACCGCCGGGAGTGCGGGCGCGCCGAGCACAGCCAGGTGACGCTCGATCCGGCGGCCGGTCGCGCCGACACCGCACTGGATCGCCGGCACGCGGGGCCGAGTCCGGACTTGCATCTGTTCCATCAGTTTCCCACCCCTACGAGGCGCCAGGGCCGTGAGGCGAAGACTATCCGTGAGGGACGGCCTTCGCGCAACCGTCCTAGTGTGCTGCCACCGTATCGTGCGGCGTCAACTGACACTGCACCAGGGGCCGCTCGTCCGGTCACGACTAGGCATCAATGATGGTGCACGACCGGCCGTACGTCATCAGGGCGTCGGGGTCACGCGCCCGGCGCCCGCCCCGAACGTGCACGCCGGGCGCGCGGAGTCACCGGCCTCTCGCCCCTCGTAGCCGCCGGGCGGGCGGGCCGGCGGACGAGCAGGAGGGCGGGAGGATGCGCGGGCCGGAGGATGCGCGGGCGGATCCCCGGGAGGGCCTCTTGCGGCCGCCGACCGCAGTGAGACTATCCGTTTAAGAAGTGAACACAGACGAGGGATTGACGTGGAGGTTGGCTCCAAGCAATATCTCTCAGTGACCGCGCGGGCGGGAGCCACTCCCACCGGCCGTTCGACTGATGAAGATTCCGGCTTCCCCGAGCCACTGCCTGGCCGCCTCGACGCTGCGGCGGCCAGGCTCGGGTGATGCCCGGACCGGCGGCCGGCCGTAGAGGGTCGGCCGGGCCGCCACCAGGCCGCCGGTGCCACCCCGTACGGGGTCCGGCACCGGTGGCCCCGGGAACCCCCTGGCTCCGGGAGCCCCGCGGGCCCGGCGATCACCCTCCCCGCCCGCCCCGACCCGCCCCAGGCGCTCCCCGCCCGCCCCCGCCCGCCCCCGTGGGACAGGTGCGCGCCCGGCGCTCGGTAGACTCGGCCAGCGTGCCAGTTCTCCTCAGCATCGTGCTTCCGGTCCACGGGGTGGAGCGGTTCCTGCCGCGCTGCCTCGACTCCCTCCTGGCGGACACCCCCTCCTCCGAGTCCCGCTTCGAGGTGATCGCGGTCGACGACCGCTCGCCCGACGGCTGCGGCGCGATCCTCGACGACCGCGCGGCCCGCGACCCCCGGCTGCGTGTGCTCCACCTCGCCGAGAACCAGGGCCTCGGCGGCGCCCGCACCGCCGCCCTCCCCGAGGTCCGCGGCACGTACGTCTGGTTCGTCGACAGCGACGACTGGGTGCCCGAGGGCACCGTCACCGCCCTCCTCGACGAGCTCACGGACGAACTCGACCGCGAGCGCCGGGGCGAGGCCCCCGCCGACGTCCTGCTGACCGACTTCACCCACGTCTACCCCGACGGCGGGACGGAGCCCAACCCCTGGCGGCACGTGCTGACCGGCTCGCCCCTGGTGGCCGGGTGCACGCTGGCCGAGCACCCGGCGCTGTTCAGGACCGTGATGTCGGTCTGGAACAAGGTGTTCCGGCGCGAGTTCCTGCTCGGCCTCGGGGTCTCCTTCGGCCGCGGCTACTACGAGGACATCTCGGTCACCTACCCGGCGCTGCTCGCCGCCGGGCGGCTGCGCTACCTCGACCGCCCCTGCTACTTCTACCGGCGCGGCCGCGCCGGCGCGATCACCAGCACCGCCTCCCCCCGGCACGCCGACGCGTTCGCCCAGTACGACGCGATCTTCGACTTCCTGGACCGGGCCCCCGGGGCCCGGCCGGGCCCGCCCGTCCCGGATTCGCTGCGCACCCTGGTCTTCGAGCGGACCGTCCAGCAGGCGCTCACCGTGTACGACACCCCGGGGCTGGTGCCGGTCGGGGCGCGCCCCGAGTTCTTCCGCCGGATCGCCGGGCACTTCGCCCGCCACCGCCCGGCCGGCTACCGGTTCCCCGGCGGCGTGCGCGGCGTGCAGTACCGGCTCGCGGCGCGCGGCGCCCGGCGCGCGTACGGCGAACTGCGCCGCACCGGCCGGCTGCCGCGCGAACTCGGCCGCGGGGCGCGCGCGGTGGCGCCCGCCCTGAAGAAGGGGGTGCGCAGCGGCGCCCGGTTCACCGCCTACAACGCGTTCCGCCGGCTGCCGCTGGACCAGCACCTGGCGGTGTACGCGGCGTACTGGCACCGGGGGTACGCGTGCAGCCCGGCCGCCATCTACGAGAAGGCGAAGGAACTGGCGCCGGGGGTCCGCGGGGTCTGGGTGGTGGAGAACCGCACGCAGGCGGCGACCCTGCCGGCCGGCGTGCCGTACGTGATCGTCAACACCCCCGCCTACCTGAAGGCGATGGCAACGGCCAAGTACTTCGTGAACAACGTCAACTTCCCGCGCACGATGGCGAAGCGGCCCGGGACGGTGCACGTGCAGACCCAGCACGGCACGCCCCTGAAGGCGATGGGCATGGACCTCAGGGACCACCCGGTGGCCGCCGACGGGATGGACTTCGACCGGCTCCAGGAGGCCGTCGACCGCTGGGACTTCCTGGTCTCCTCCAACCCGCACACCAGCGAGCACTTCGCCCGGGCCTTCCCCGGCCGGTACGAGATGCTCGACACCGGCTACCCGCGCAACGACCGGCTCGCCGTCGCCGCGCCGGCCGAGGTGGCGGCGATGCGCGAGCGGTTCGGGCTCACGCCGGGGCGGACCGCCGTGCTGTACGCGCCGACCCACCGCGAGGCACGCGGCGGGTACGTGCCGCTGCTGGACGTGCGCGAGCTGGCACGGCGGCTCGGGCCCGGGTTCACGCTGCTGGTGCGCACCCACTACTTCCACACCGGCGGCCCGGGCGACCTGGCGGCGGAGGAGGGCGCGGCGGAGATCCTCGACGTGTCGGCGCACCCGACCGTGGAGGACCTGTACCTGGCGGCGGACGTCCTGGTGACGGACTACTCGTCGATGATGTTCGACTACGCCGTGCTGGACCGGCCGGTCGTGGTCTTCGCGCCGGACTGGGAGGAGTACAAGCGGGACCGCGGCGTCTACTTCGACCTGTTCGAGCAGCCCCCGGGCGCGCTGACCACGGACGCGGACGGGCTGGCGGCGGCGCTGCTGGCCGGGGACCCCGAGCCGGAGGCGCGGGCGGCGTTCCGGAAGCGGTTCTGCCCCTGGGACGACGGCGGGGCAGCGGAGCGGGTGGTCCGGCGGGTGTTCCCGACGACCGGCTGAGCGGGACCGGCGGCGGTGCGGCGGCCCGTGGCCCGTCACCGGCGGCCCGCCACCCGTCGCGGGTGATCCGTCACCCGTCGGCGCCGGAAAGCGGCAGGCGGGGCCCGGAAGGATCCGGAGCCCCGCCCGAGCGGCCTCACTCAGCCCTGGCGCGCGGCCAGGAACTCGTCGAAGGTCAGCTCGCCGTCGTGGTTGGTGTCCATCTGCTTGATGACGGCCTCGGCCACGGCGATCGAGGTGGTCAGGTCGCCGAGCTCGCGCGCGACCTTGGCGTACTCGGTGGCGGTGATCCGGCCGTTGCCGTTCACGTCGAACTTGTCGAACGCCGCGCGGATGGTGTCGACGTCTGCCATGGGTGGCCCCTCCTGAGGACTGATGAACTGCCGATCCCCCGAGCTGCCGATCCGCTGATCCATTGATCAGCCGATCCGCCGATCCAGAAGACCTGCTGATGTGCGTTTCCGACGGCCGTACCCTACCCGGCCGTGGTGAGCGCCACGGTCGGCGGGAGTGGACGGGCTCGGGGGTGGGTGTCGTAGTCTGCGGGTCTGATCCCGGCCCGGCCGGGGACCGACCGCCGCTCGTCGTACCTCAGGCCCGGGCACCTCTCGGGCGTGCTCGTCCAGGGAGGGACCATGCTCGATCTCGCCACCAGGCTGGTGCTGAAACCGCTCGCCCGGGGGATCTGGCGGCCCACCATCGAGGGGATCGAGAACGTGCCGCGCAAGGGCGGCGTGATCCTGGCCAGCAATCACCTCTCCTTCATCGACAGCGTGGTGATCCCGCTGACCGCGCCGCGCCGGGTGCACTTCCTGGCCAAGGCCGAGTACTTCACCGGCACCGGGCTCAAGGGCGCGCTGTCCAAGGGCTTCTTCGAGGCGATCGGCGCGGTGCCCGTCGAGCGCGGCACCTACCGGTCGGCCCAGGCCTCGCTGGAGTCGGCGCTGCAGATCCTGGAGGACGGCAAGGCCTTCGGCATCTACCCGGAGGGCACCCGCTCGCTGGACGGCCGCCTCTACCGCGGGAAGACGGGAGTCGCCTGGCTGGCCCTCACCGCCGGCGTCCCGGTGGTACCGGTGGCGCTGGAGGGCCCGGACCAGATCCTGCCGATCGGCAAGCGGGTCCCGAGGATCCGGAAGGTGACGGTCCGCTTCGGCGAGCCGCTGCACTTCGACGAGCTGCACGGCCAGGCCCGCTCGCTCAAGGCCCGCCGGCAGGTCACCGACGACGTGATGGCGGCGATCCAGCGGCTCTCCGGCCAGGAATTCGTGGAGAGCTACAACGAGATCCCCAAGGCGGCCTGAGCCGAGCCCCGGGCCCCGGCCCGAAGGAACCCGGCCCCGAAGCGGCCTCGGACCGCCCCGGCCTCACCGGCCGCACCGGCCGCACCGGATGCCGAGGCGCGCAGGGCACCGAACCGCAGGACGCCGCCCTGCCGCGCGCCCGTCGGACGTCCGGGACGTCCCGGACGTCCCACGCACGTCCGCCGCGAGCCCCCGGGGGCCGAGCGCCCGGGCGGGCCGCCCCCCGCGGAACGGCGGACGGGTCAGGCCCGCCCGAGGGCCGCGGCCGGAGCCCGGTCCCGCCCGGCCACCGGAGCCTGCGCCGCAGCGGCCTCCGCCGCCGGCGCCTCCACCCCGACGGCCTCCACCACTGCGGCCTCCACCGCGACGGCCGCCGGGGCCTCGCGGCGCAGCAGCGCGGCGTAACGGCCGTCCGCCTCCAGGAGCTCGTCGTGGGTGCCCAGCTCGACGACCTCCCCGTGGTCGAGCACGGCGATCTGGTCGGCCGCGCGCACGGTGGAGAGCCGGTGGGCGATGGTGATGGTGGTGCGGCCGGCCGCCAGGGTGTCGACGGCCTGCTGGACGGCCCGTTCGGTGCTGTTGTCGAGGGCGCTGGTGGCCTCGTCGAGGATCAGCACGGGTGGGTTGCGCAGGATGGTGCGGGCCAGGGCGAGCCGCTGCTTCTCGCCGCCCGAGAAGCGGTAGCCGCGCTCGCCGACGAGGGTCTCGAAGCCGTCCGGCAGGGCGGCGATGGTGTCGTGGATCTGCGCGGCCTTCGCCGCCTCGACGAGCTCCCCGTCGGTGGCGTCCGGTTTGGCGAAGCGCAGGTTGTCGGCGACCGAGGCGTGGAAGAGGTAGGTCTCCTGGGACACCACGCCGACCGCGCGGGCCAGGGTGTCGAAGGAGAGCTCGCGGACGTCGACGCCGTCGATGGTGACCCGGCCGCCGGTGACGTCGTAGAGCCGGGGCACGAGGTAGCTGAGGGTGGTCTTCCCCGAGCCGGTCTCGCCGACCACGGCGAGCGAGCCGCCGGCCGGGACCTTCAGCTCGATGCCGGCAAGCGTGGGCCGCCCCTGTTCCGGGTCGTAGCGGAAGTCGACGCCCTCGAAGCGGACCTCGCCGCGGATCGTCCCCAGGGCGACGGGCCGCTCGGGGTCGGCGATCTCCACCGGCAGGTCGAGGTACTCGAAGATCCGCTGGAACAGCGCGAGCGAGGTCTGCACCTGGACGCCGGTGGAGAGGAGGCTGACGGTCGGCCGGAACAGGCCCTGCTGGAGCGAGACGAAGGCGACCAGGGTGCCGACCGAGACGATCGGCGCGCCGCCGGCCGCCGCCAGTCCGGCCGCCCAGTAGATCAGCGCGGGCATGGCCGCCATCACGATCTGGATGGTGTTCATCCGCCAGCGTCCCGCCATGGAGGCGCGGACCTCAAGGTCGGCCAGCCGGTCGGACTGGGCGGTGAACTCGCGGGAGAGCGAGTCGGAGCGGCCCATGGTGCGGCCGAGCAGGATCCCGCTGACCGAGAGCGACTCCTGGACCGCCGAACTCATCGCGGCCAGCTGCTTCTGCCGGTCACCGGTGATCTTCTTGCGCTCCTGGCCGACCCGGCGGCTGATCCAGACGAACACCGGCAGCAGCACCAGGGAGACCAGGGTGAGCCGCCAGTCCAGCGCCACCATGGCGACCACCGAGGCGATCACGGCGGTGAAGTTGGAGACCAGGGAGGTGGCGGTGGAGGTCACCGTGGACTGCATGCCGCCGATGTCGTTGGCGATCCGGGACTGCACCTCACCGGTGCGGGTCCGGGTGAAGAAGGCCAGCGACATCCGCTGGAGGTGGCTGTAGACGGTGGTCCGCAGGTCGTGCATGACGCGCTGGCCGACGGTGGTGGAGATGAGCGTCTGCAGCACGTTGAAGATGCTGGTGACGACGGCGGTCGCGACCATCCCGAGTGCGAGCAGGGTCAGCAGGCCGGTCCGCCCCTGCGGGATGGCGGTGTCCAGGACAGCGCGGAGCAGGAACGGCGTGGTCACCGAGACCACGGCGGAGGCCGCCACCAGCAGGCCGACGACGGCGAGGCGGCCGGAGTAGGGGCGGAACAGGGCGAGGATGCGGCGCCACTGGGTCGGCGGGCGCGGTTCGCCCTCGTCCCGGGCGGGCGGGGTCCACTGGGTGCCTTCGGGGCGCACGGGCGCTCCTCCCTCGGTCGGCCGCGGCGCGGGCGCGGCGCACGGGGCGCGCGCCGACGGCGGGGTGGGCGGGCGGTCGGTCGCCAGCATAACGAGAGAGGCTCATAGTTAGCAAAGCTAATAGTGAGAGTATCTCCGCTCTGCCGCCCGAGGCCGCCGTGCCCACCGGAACCGCCCCGCCCGGCCCCACCGGACACCCGGCAGGGCCGGGCGGACCCGGCCCGCCCCGCCGGCCGCGCTCAGGTGGTGCGGTACGTGCGCGCCGCCTTGGAGGAGACCCCGCCGAGCCTGCCGGACGGCAGCACCCGGGCGATCGCGACGGCGAGCTTGTACCGCTTGCTCGGCACCGAGAGCGCCCGCCCGCGCGCCAGGTCGCGCAGGGCCTCGTCGACGACCCGGTCCGCGGAGAGCCAGCCCCAGGCCGGGATGTTCCCGGTGCCCATGCCCGCCCGCTCGTGGAACTCGGTCCGGGTGAAGCCCGGGCAGAGCGCCATCAGCCGCACACCGGTGCCGCCGAGGTCGCGCATCACCCCCTGGGTGAAGCTGACCACCCACGCCTTGCTCGCCCCGTACGTGCCGCGCGGGAGGAAGGCCGCCACCGAGGCGACGTTGACGACGGCGCCGCGCCCGCGCTCGCGCATCCCGGGCAGCGCGGCCGTGGTCAGCCGCAGGACCGCCTCGATGTGCACCTTCAGCATGTCCAGCTCGTCCTGGAGCGGCACGGTCGAGAACGCGCCCCTGTTGCCGAAGCCGGCGTTGTTCACCAGGAGGTCCACCGGGCGGGCGGCGTCGGCGAGCCGGGCCTCGACGGCCGCGATGCCGTCGTCGGTGGCGAGGTCGGCGGTGAGCACCTCCACCTCGACCCCGAACCTCCCCGTCAGGTCGGCGGCGGAACGCTCCAGCCGCTCGGTGTCCCGGGCCACCAGGACGAGTTGATGGCCGTTCCGGGCGAGCCGGCGGGCGAACGCGGCTCCGATGCCGGCGGTCGCGCCGGTGATCAAGGCAGTGGTGGTCATGCACCCGACCGTACCTACTCGCGGGTACCCGGCGGTACTTCGGCGGCGCGCGGGGGTGGCCCCGTCCGGGCGGCCGTCACGGAGCGTACTGCGGTGGCGGCCGATGGTTCGCACTCGTATCGTCTGTCGAGGGGGCATCGCCGGACCAGGCGGTGAAGATCCGATGAGGAGGCACGTCCGATGCTTGCTCAGCACCTGACCGGAAGGGCCACGGCGCCGCTCGCGACCCGGGCCGAACTCGACGCACTCGGTGCGCTGATGGTGGAGGACGAGGCCGTCGTCAGCGACGCGCCCACGTACCGTCCGGAAGCCGCCGCGCTGCTGCTGGTGGGACTCGCGCTGCTGCTGTCCCCGAAGCAGCCCAAGGAGAAGACCCGGTAGCCGGAACCCTCCGGTTCGGGCCACGCGCGGAGTCTCGCGGCCCAACGGCCCACCGGCCCGGCCGGCGCCGCGATTCGACGGGCCGGGGCCGCAGGCCATGAGCCCGGGCCCGGCGGAACCGCCGGCACGCGGAGGCGCCACCGACACGGGGACGCACCGCCGTCGTGCGGGCCCGCCACCGCCCTGAGACACCGCGACACCCCCTCAAGGAGAATCACGCAACCATGCCAACCGCCGATCTCTCGCTCCGCGACGAGTATGCCGCAGCGGTCGAGCGGCTGGCGGGCCGCACCCTCGACGCCCTCCGGGGTGTCGGGGGTGCGGCCGCGCTCGCCGATCCCGGCCCCGCCCCCACCGCCGGCAGCGCGCCGCGCCCGGTCCTCGCAGCCGCCCGGGTGCTCGGACCCGACCTGCTCGCCCCGCAGTCGCTCGGCGCGGCCGCCCCCGACGAACAGGCCGTGCTGCTCCTGGCCGAGGCCCTCCTCGCCTTCCCGCCCGCCGCACTCCCCCCGGGCTCCGCGCCGGGCGGCGCTTCCGGCACCTCCGGCGGGTCCGGTCCGGACCGGCTCGGCCCCGACGGGCTCGGCCCCGACGGCACCGCCGTCGTCACGGCCTGGCGGGACTGGGCGGCCGGCGCCCTGCTGACCCGGGCGCTCGCGTCCACCGGCGACCTCGACCGGCTCCCCGGCGCCGGAGCGGACCTGGCCGCGCCGCGCCCCGACCGCGTCCCGCGGCTCGAACCCCACGCCTGGCAGGCCTGGTCGGTCCGGATGGCCCAACTCTCGGCGCTGGCCCTCCCGGAGCTCGACGGCCCCGTCCACGACGCGGCCCGCGAGAACACCCTCGCGCTCGCCCGGGGCGCCGTCCGCTCGATGCTCCGCCGCGACCACCGGGTCGCCGCCCGACTGGCCCGCTGGCTCGCCTGGGCGGCCGCCGACGGCCGACCGGTACCGCTGGAGATCGCCCCCGTGCTGGAACGGATCCAGGTCGTCGGCGACGGCAGCGCCCGCACCGCCCTCGAACTCGCCATCGCGGACGCCATGCTGAGCGGAGCCGTCTCATGACCGACCACCGGATCCTGGCCACCGCGCAGCAGATCGGCTCGCGCGCGATGGGCTGGCTGCACGCCTCCCACGAGATCGGGTTCGGCAAGCTCTCGGACAACATCACCATCGACCTCGCCGACCCCAACAACGCCTACAAGCCGCTCGGCGAATGCGCGCTGGCCGCCTCGCTCGTCCTGCGCGACGGCGTCACCGGCCCGCACGACGCCCGGATCGCCCGCGAGCTGCTGGACTTCGGCTGGACCCAGCTCCGGGACGGCAACCTGCTGTACGAACGGCAGTTGCGGCACCTGGTGATGACCGACCCGCTGGAGACGTACGTCCACTTCGCCCGGGCCGGCTACCGGCACCGCCCGATGGACGAGCTGCTGGAGTCGCTCGCCAAGCTGCGGGCCGTCCAGGTCGCCGAGATCCTGCCCAGCCGCCGGCTCGCCGTCGCCAACGCGCGCCGGGTGGTGGGCCTGCGCAACCAGCCCGACGACTGGGCCGCGCTCGCCGCCGGGACCTGGCTCGGCGCCACCCCCGAACCGTGGGCGGTCGACTGGATGACCGGCTACGACATCACCCACACCGTCTTCCACATCACCGACTGGGGCGCCAGGCCCGAGAACCTGCCCGAGCCGATGCGCGACTACGTCCGCGCCTGGCTGCCCGTCTGGGTCGACATCTGGCTGGAGGTCGGCCAGTGGGACCTCGTCGGGGAGCTGCTGGTCGTCGACTCCTGCATCGGCGAACCGGTCACCGGGGCACAGGGCTGGGAGGCGCTCGCCACCGTCCAGCGCGAGGACGGCCTGATCCCGCGCGACAACTCCGAACCCGTCTCGGACGATCCCGAGCAGGCCTTCCGCGACCACGAGCACACCGCCGTCGTCGCGGTGGTCGCCGGGACCGTCACGATGTCGCGCGCCCTCGGCGGCGCCGCCGTCGCGGCCTGAACGCGATGACCGGCCCGGACGTGGCACGCACCGGCCCGGAGGCCGCGCCGAGCGGGCCCCTCCCGCCCGCCGGGGCGGCCTCCGACGGGCGGGACTCCCCGGCCGCCCGGACCACCCCGGCCGCCCCCGACGGCCCGGGCGCGGAGCAGCTGGCCCGGCTCGTCCGGGCCGCGGCGCCGTACGCCACCGCCGTGACCCTGGCCGTGGCACGCGGCGGCCGGACCGCCGTCCACTGCCACGGCCGGACCGCGCTCGACGGGGAACCCTGCACACCCGACACCGTCTTCGAACTCGGCTCCGTCACCAAGACGTACACCGCGCTGCTGCTCGCCGTGATGGCCGAGCGCGGCGAACTCGCCCTCGACGACCCGCTGGAGCGCCACCTCCCGCCGGACTGGCAGCCGCCCGACGTCCGGCACGGCGGGCCGGTCCGGCTGCTGCACCTCGCCACCCACACCTCCGGCCTGCCCAGGCTCCCGCCCGGCCTGCTGGCGACCGCCCTCCCCGCCTGGACCGCCAACCCGTACGCCGGCTACGACGAACGGCGACTCCGCGCGGGCCTGGCCCGAACCACCGTGCGCCACCGGCCCGGTGAGAGGTTCGGCTACTCGAACTACGGGGTCGGCCTGCTCGGCCGGCTGCTCGCCGGGGCCGGCGGAACCGGCTACCCCGAGCTGCTCGCCGACCGCCTGTTCCGCCCCCTCGGCCTGCACGCCACCACCTGCTCCCCCGACTCCCCGCACCGCGCCACCGGCCACCGGCGCCGCCACCCGCTCCCGCCCTGGCGCATCCCCGGCCTCCCGGGCGCCGGCGCGGTCCGGGCCGGCGGCGCCGACCTCCTGCGCTACCTGACCGCCCATCTGGAGCCGGACGACAGCGGGTTGGGACGCGCCCTGCGCGACGTCGGCCGCCCGCGGCTGCGGCTTCCGCACTCGGCCGACCTGCTCGGCCTGGTCTGGAACCTGCGCAGGACCGCGGACGGCCGCGACCTCCTCTTCCACTCCGGGGCCACCCGCGGATTCACCGCCCTCGTCGGCTTCTGTCCGCAGACCGCGACCGCGGTGGCCGCCCTCACCAACACCGGCCCGTCACTCGACGGGCGCTTCGTCCAGTCGGCCTACGACATCTTCAAGCTGCTGGCCGAGCCCACGGGTTGACCGTCCCGGCGAGGGTTCGCACGCAGGCCCCGGCGGGCAGCTCCGGCAGTCAGCACCCGGCAGGCGCGGGCCGCCGGACGGCGGGCAACGGCCGTTCCACGTCCGCCCGTTCAGGCGCCGGACGCCGGACGCCGGAGGGGCCCGTAGCCCGGCCGGCCCCGCGAGGCGGGACCGGCCGGGGCGGGGTCAGTGCCGCCCGGAGCCGGCCGCCGTGTCGGCCTCGCCGCCGGCGCCGACGGGGCGCAGGCGGGAGGCGGCGGTGGCCGCGAGCTGCGGGGCGAGCCGGGCGACGTCACGGGAGCCGACCGCCGCGATCAGGGACGGCAGCATCCAGCGGACCGGCTGCATGCCGCGCAGCCACGCCTGCGCGTAGACGTGGGCGGAGCGGCGGGCGATGCCGGCGACCAGGCGGTCCACGGCCGGGTCGAGGGGGTAGGTCTTGTTGGCCGGCCACGGCAGGCGGTCCCGCATCTGCTTGAGGACGGTGTCCTCGTCGGCGCCGCGCACCATGTCCGTGTCGGTCCAGCTCAGGTAGCCGACGCCGACCTTGACGCCCTGGTGGGCGACCTCGGCGCGGATCGCGTGCGCGAAGGCCTCGACTCCCGACTTGCTCGCGCAGTACGCGCTCATCAGCGGCGCCGGGGTGAGCGCGGCCAGCGAGGCGATCTGCAGCAGGTACCCGCGGCTGTCGGCGAGGGCGGGGAGGAAGGCCCGGGCGGTGGCCACGCTGCCGAGCAGGTTGACCTCGATGACCCGGCTGAACGCCCGGTGGTCGCTGTCCAGCAGCGGACCGCCGATGGCGATGCCGGCGTTGGCGACGACCGTGTCAATCCGGCCGTAGTGCTCCCTGATCCGGCCGGCGACCCCGGTGAGCGCCTCCACGTCGGTGACGTCCACCTCCCAGGCGGTGGCGGCGGGACCGCACTGCGCGGCGACGGCCTTGAGCTCGTCCGGTTCCAGGCCGACCAGCGCGACCTCCGCGCCGCGCCGGGCGAGGGTGCGGGCGAGGGCCGCGCCGACGCCCCGGGCGGCTCCGGTGACGACGGCGACCTGGGCGGAGAGCGGCGGGGTGGTGGTCATGCGGCGGCGGTCCTCTCGGAGCTGGCGGTTCCGGTGGCGGGCGCGGCGGCGGGCGCGGACCCTGCGGCGGCGGCCGCCGTACCGGGCAGGTGGGCGGCGGCGAGCCGGTCGATCTCGGCGGCCACCTCGGCCGGCCGCTCCAGTGGCGCCATGTGCCCGACTCCGGGCAGCAGGAGCAGCCCCTGCGGGTCGGCCAGCGCGGCGACCATCCGGTGCGCGTGCACCGGCGGGGTGAGCCGGTCGTCGGTGCCCACGACGACCGCCGTCGGCACGGTGAGCCGGGCCAGTCCGGCGCGGACGTCCAGCCGGTCCAGCACCAGGGCCCAGTTGGCCCGGACCGCGGTCGGGCAGGCGTGCACGATCCGGGCGGTCACCTCGGCCCGCTCGACCGGCGAACCGGCGCCCATCGTCCCGTACTTGAGAGCCGCCCGGGTGACCGGCCCGATCGGGCCGAGCGGCAGCCGGGAGCGGAGGATCCGGCGGTGCAGGAAGCGCCGCAGCCCCGGGGAGCGCACCGCACCCGGCACCACGCGCAGTTCGGCGACCAGGTCGGACGGGCCGGTGGAGATCAGGACGGCGGCGGCCGTCCGGTCGGCGACCCCGGGCCGGCCCGCGGCGGCCATGATGGTCATGCCGCCCATGCTGTGGCCAGCCAGCACGGCCCGCTCCCCCGCCGGGACGGTCCCGGCGAGCACGGCGGAGAGGTCCTCGGCGAGCGCGCGGGTGGAGTAGCGGACCCGGCTGGGCGGGACCTCGCTGCGCCCGTGGCCGCGCTGGTCGTAGGCGACCACCCGGTAGCGGTCGGCGAGCCGGTGGATCACCGGTGCCCAGAAGCGGGTCGAGCAGGTCCAGCCGTGCGCGAGCACGACCGTCGGCGCGCCGGGCTGCCCGTACACCTCGACGTGCAGCCGGGTGCCGTCGGCGGAGCGGACCTCCGACTCCTCGGTGGGGACGGGCGGCAGGCAGTCGGCGGGAATCGAAGGGCGGCTCATACCAGGACCTCCTCGGCCTCGGTGGCGGTCGTGCCCGCGGCACCGGTCCCGCGGAGGATCAGCTCGTACTCGGTCAGGTCGACCCGGCGGGTGGCGCGGCGGAAGGAGCTGGTGGATCCGGGCCAGAGCACGGTGTTCGTGCCGTTCTTGTCCAGGTACCAGCTGCGGCAGCCGCCGGTGGTCCAGACGGTGCGGTCCATCCGGTGCTGGAGTTCGAGGTTCCAGCGGCGCTGCGCCCGGGCGGTGGGCTGCATGGCGGCGGCGCCGACCGAGCCGAGCGTGGTCAGCGCGTCGACCAGGTAGTTGAGCTGGGACTCGATCATCAGGATCATCGAGCTGTTGCCGAGGCCGGTGTTGGGGCCGATGACGAAGAACAGGTTCGGGAAGCCGTGGACGGTGGAGCCGCGCAGCGCCTGCGCCCCGTCCTTCCACTCCTCGGCCAGGCTGGTGCCGTTGGCCCCGAACACCCGGGCGGCGACGGGGATGTCGGTGACGTGGAAGCCGGTCCCGAAGACGATCGCGTCCGCCTCGTGCTCGCTGCCGTCCGCCGCGACCAGCGTCGAACCGCGCACCTCGCTCAGGCCCGAGGAGACCACCTCGGTGTTGGCGGCGGCGAGCGCCGGGTAGTAGGTGTTGCTGAGCAGGATCCGCTTGCAGCCGATCCGGTAGTCGGGGGTGAGCCTGGCGCGCAGGGCCGGGTCGGCGACGCCGTCGGCGATGTGGCGTTCGGCGAGCCGCTGGACCACCTTGAGCAGGCCGGGCCGTCGGACGAAGGCGTCGACCTGGATCTCGCGGAGGGCGAAGAGCGCGCCGCGCCGGAGCTTCGCGGTGAGCGGCACCCGGCCGTGCAGCCACTTCTCCAGTTCGGTGATCTCGCGGTCGCGCCTGGGCAGGACCCAGGCCGGGGTGCGCTGGAAGACCGTCAGGCTGCCGACCTGCGGCTGGATCGCGGGAATGATCTGGGCGGCGGAGGCGCCGGTGCCGACCATCGCGACCCGCTGGCCGGAGAGCCGGTAGTCGTGGTCCCAGCGGGAGGAGTGGAAGACCTTGCCGGGGAAGGTGTCCAGGCCGGGCAGGTCCGGGATCTGCGGGTCGGCGAGCGGTCCGGCGGCGGCCACGACGGCGTCGGCGGTCCACCGGCCGGCCGTGGTGGCGATCCGCCAGTGGGCCCGCTCGGCGTCCCAACGGGCCTCGGTGACCTCGGTGTTGAACCGCAGGTGCGGGCGGATGCCGAAGACGTCGGTGACCTTCTCCAGGTACGCGCGGATGTCCGGCTGGCCGGAGAAGCTGCGCGGCCACTCGGGGTTGGGGGCGAAGGAGAAGGAGTAGAGGTGGGAGGGGACGTCGCAGGCGCAGCCGGGGTAGCTGTTGTCGCGCCAGGTGCCGCCGACCGAGTCGGCGCGCTCCAGGATGACGAAGTCCGTGATGCCGGCGCGGCGCAGCCGGACGCCGGCGCCGAGCCCGCCGAAGCCGGAGCCGATGACGGCGACCCGGACGTGGGGGACGCGGGACTCCTCGCCCGGGGCGGCCGGGGCTGCCGGAGTGACCGGTGCGACCGCTGCGACCGGCGCGGCTTCGTCGGTCGCACCGGCCTCGTCGGTCGCACCGGTCGCTCCGGGGCGGGGGCGCTTGCTGCTGGATGCCATGCGGCGTCCTCCTGGGATGGGGCCGTGAGGGTGCGTGCTGCCACTGCTCGGCGGGGCGCCGGTCACGCCGATCGTGCCATGCGGACCTTGAACGCCGATCGAGCCCAACCGTGCCAGCAATCACTGGCACGATTGGCAGGGTAGCCCTTGCTGACAGTCGATGGAAGAAGCACGACCACCCCGGTTCGGCGACCACCCGTCCTATGCTGATCGCCGTGGACAAGGTCAGCGCAGCCGCCGAGGACAGACGACGCGAGTACCGGGTGGAGGAACTGGCCGACGCCGCCGGCATCACCACCCGCACCCTGCGCTTCTACCGCGAGCGGAAGCTCCTCCAGCCGCCGCGCCGGGAGGGGCGGATCGCCTGGTACGGCGAGGCCCACCTGGCCCGGCTGCGCATGATCGCCGAGCTCCTGGAACGCGGCCACACCCTGGGCGGCATCGCCGAACTGATCGGCGCCGGGGAGAGCGGCCGGGACGTCGCCGAGCTGATCGGCCTGGGAGCGGCGATCGTCGCACCCTGGTCGGACGAGGTGCCGGTGCACCTCGACTGGGAGGAGCTGAAGGCGGCCTTCGGCGACCAGCTCACCGGGGAGAACACCGCCGAGTCCGTCGCCCAGGGGTTCGTCACCCTTGAGGAGGACGGGATCACCCACGTCAGCCGACGGCTGATGGACGCCACGACGGCACTGGTCGCGGAGGGCGTGCCGCTCGCCGTCGTCCTGGAGGCCAGCCGGCGGACCCAGGAGCACGTGACCGCGATCGCCGAGATCTTCACCGCGCTGGTCCGCGAGCAGTTCCTGGGCGCGCTCACCGGCGAGGCCCCGCTGCCGCCGGGCGAGGCGGCCCGGCTGACCGAGCAGATACTGCGGGTCCGCCCGCTCGCCCGCACGGTCACCGACGCCCAGTTCGCGCTCGCGATGGACCGGCGGGTGCACGCCGAGTACGACGAGCTGCTGCGGCTGCGGATGGAGCAGCCGGGCGAGGAGTGACGGACGGCGGCCGCCACCGCCCCCGCCCCCGCCCCGCCCCCGCGGACGTGGCCTCCACCGCCACGTCCGCCTCCACCGTCACCCCGGCCGCCACCGAGGCGTAACGATCCGTTCCCCCGGGCAGGGATCGGGCGCCCCGCCGCCCGCCGGAACGGAGTCGCCCGATGCCCGATGCCGCCGCCCGCGCCCTCACCCGCCGCACACTGTTCGCCCTCGCCTCCGGCCTCGCGCTCGCCGCCTGCGGCTCCGGCGGGACCGGCGGGGTGACCGGGTCCGACGGGTCCGACGGGTCCGACGGGTCGAGCACACCGGGCGCGTCCTCCGGCGGCCCCCGGGTCGTCCGGCACGCGCGCGGCGAGAGCACCGTCCCGGCCCGCGCCGCCCGCGTGGTCGTCCTCGACACCGACGCCCTCGACTCGGCGGTCACCCTCGGCCTCACCCCGGTCGGCGCCACCACGGTGGCCGCCGGTGCGCCGTTCCCCGCCTACCTGCCCGCCGACCGCCTGGCCGGGGTCAAGGCCGTCGGCACCATCGGCGCGCCCAACCTGGAAGCGATCGTCGCGCTGCGGCCCGACCTCATCCTGAGCAACCAGGTCCGCGACGACAAGCGCTACGACGAGCTGTCCAGGATCGCACCGACCGTCCTGAGCAGGACCACCGGCCCTGCCTGGAAGGAGAACGTCCGGCTGCACGCCGAGGCACTGGGCAGGCAGTCGGAGGCCGCCGCCGCGGAGGAGGCGTACCGGACGAAGGTGCGCGAGCTGGTCACCGCCCTCGGCGGCCCGGCGAAGGCGGCCGCGCTCAAGGTCGAGATGGCCCGCTTCCTGGCCGGCGCGCCCACCCGCCTCTACCTCAACGACACCTTCGTGGGCTCGCTGTTCAAGGACCTCGGCGTCGGCCGCCCCGCCAACCAGGACAAGCCCGGCTTCTCGATCGAGATCAGCCCCGAACAGGTCGACCAGGCCGCGGCCGACGTCATCTTCTACTCCGTCTACGGGGATCCGGCCGAGTCCGACCACACGAGGATCGTCACGGGCTCGCTCTGGAGCAGCCTCGACGCGGTGCGCGACGGGAAGGTCTACGAGGTGGACGACAACCTCTGGATGCTCGGCATCGGCTACGGCGGCGCGGGTCAGGTCCTCGACCAGATCCGGCGGCACCTCGTCGGCTGACCGCCCGCCGCCACCCGGCACCGCCACCGGCACCGCCGAGCCCCCTCCCCCGGCCCTCCGTCGGCCGCCGGTGCCCGAACCGCGTGACCGGGGCGGGCGGCGGATCTACCATCCGTCCATGATCGAAGGCAGAGCAGTGAGGCTGCGCGCGCCGCGCGCGGAGGACGCGGAGCACCAGCTCCGGTGGCGCAACGACCCGGAGGTGGTGCGCTGGGCGGCGGCCGGCGACCCGCGCTTCGGCCCGACCACCGCCGAGGCGCTGGCAGAGCGCTTCGGCCGGATCCTGCGGCTCGACCCGCGCGAGACCGCCGTGTTCACCGTCGAGGAGACGGCCGGCGGTCGCACCATCGGCCTGGTCGACTACCGGGGCCTCGACCCGTACGAGGGGGTCGTCGAGGTCGGGATCGCCATCGGCGAGAAGGAGTTCTGGGGCGGCGGGTACGGGTCGGAAGCGCTCGGGCTGCTGGTGGACCACCTGTTCGGCGCGTTCCCGCTGCACCGGATGGAGCTGGACACCTGGAGCGGCAACGAGCGCGCCGCCCGCGCGTTCACCCGCCTCGGCTTCCGGGAGGAGGGGCGGCGCCGGGACGCGGTGCTGCTCGACGGCGCCCGCTACGACCGGGTGCTGTTCGGCATGCTCCGGTCCGAGTGGGAGGAGCGGCGCCGTCAGGACACCTCCGACGGAGGGTAGTCCGGGGACGCCGTCGTGAGGCGGGGGCCGCCCGAGGCAGGCGGGGCGCCCGGAGCACGGGTGGCGCGACAGGCGGCCGCTCCCCGTCAGAACAGCTTGACCAGCAGGGCGAGCACGAGCACGAGGGGGACCCCCAGGACGGCGGCGGCGATCGGGCCGAAGCAGAAGACGATCATCCAGCCGTCCGAACCCGCTTCGCCCCGCCGGGCCGTGTCGAAGCACCAGCCCACCCCCGCGCCGCCCAGCGCGAGGAGGATGCCCGCGAGCCCGGCGAACTCGACGGACGCCCCGATCGACTCCTCGAACGCGTCGCCGCCGGCCAGCCGCACCTCCACCCGGCTGCCCGCGGGGTGGAGACCGCCGGCCTCCCTCAGCCGGACACGCCGCCCTACCTCGGAGCCGCCCGCCGGTACGAACCGGCCGTCGCACTCCACGCCGTCGCCGCCACCCTCGAAGTCCGAGGTACGGAAGCACTCGTCGACGACCACCCGGCCGTCGACGGCACCGATGCCGAGGGTGGCCGCCATCCGCTGGCCGGGCAGCAGCCAGACCACGAACAGGGTCGCCCCGAGACAGACCAGCCCGCCGAGGGACGCGGCAACCCGGACCCCCCGCCTGCGCCGTGCACGCTCCACCCCGGTCTCCCCCCGCTGCGCCTCACCGTGCCCGGCCACCCCTCCTCCCCAACCTAGCGGTCGGCGGCGACAGTCGGATACGGGCGGTCGACACGGCCGGCCCGGACCGCTCCCGCCGGTGCCGCGGCGGCGCGGGACGGACCCGGCCCGACCCGACCCGCGCCGGGTCGCCGAGCCGCGGGGCCGACCGGCCGGGTGGACCTCCGGCCTGGCCCGGTGGACCACCGGCCGCTCCCCGGGCAGACTGCCGCCATGGCCGACCTCCGCGTCCTCACCCCCGCCGACCCCGCCGACTGGCCGCTCTGGCGGGACGCCCGGCTCGCCGCACTCACCGACGCGCCGCACGCCTTCCGCATCCGGGCGTCGGACTGGCACCTCGGCGAGGAGGAGCGGTGGCGGGCCCGGTTCGCGCGGCCGGACGCCGTCCACGTGGTGGCCGTCCTGGGCGACGGCCGACCGGTCGGACTGGCCTGCGGCATGCCCGGGCCGGACGGCGGGGCCGGCGGGGTGAGCGAGCTGCGGTCGGTCTGGGTCGGCCCCGGGGCGCGGGGACGGGGGCTCGGGGACCGTCTGATCGCGGCGGTCGAGGCGTGGGCCCAACACGCCGGGTCCACCTCGCTGCGCCTCGCCGTGGTCCCGGGCAACGAGGCCGCCGTCGCCCTCTACCGGCGCAACGGGTTCGCCGCCACCGGCGAGCCCGGCGCCCCGCTCCCCGGCGGTGCCACCACGGAGTACGTGATGACGAAACGGCTCCCGCCCGCGTGACGCGCCCTCCGCCTGCCGCCACCCGTACAACAACCCGGTGGGCAAGGCCCGTTGCTCCCGCCGGAACCGGAACCGGAACGGGCACCGGCACCGAATGCCATGTGCGCCCGGGGGCAGGGCCGCGTAGAGTCCGTCGGCATGGCTGAGACGACAGTTCCCATTCTGCCCTGCCAAACCCTCCAGCC